>CALBQR010000064.1 GCA_937899895.1 uncultured Alistipes sp. | reverse complement strand
TAGCTTAATTGAATAGAGCATCTGACTACGGATCAGAAGGTTACAGGTTTGAGTCCTGTTGGTGTCACAAGAAGAGGGGAAGATCAAATGATCTTCCCCCTTTTTCGTTGTGGTTTTTCAAACTCTATTCGAGTCGGTTAGTCCCACTTCGGTTTGCCGGCATAGGTGGCTTGGGTGAGGTGCATCGGCTCATCGCTCAATAGTCGATAGAGTTCGGGCGATTGCAAAATCTCACGAATATTGTACTCTACACCGTCAATCCGTACCTTATTATATATAAGGCGTACGCCGTGGCTGTAATCGACATAGAAGTTTCCGTGGCGAACAAATAGCGGCTGTTGAGCGCGACCGTCAGGGTGATGCCAGCCATAAATCGCTACGTTGCGCTCGTATTCGGTCAGCGTCATAATCTTGTAAGTCAGTACGATATCCTTCTTCAAGCCCGAAATAAACTGTCCAAAGTGATAGCCGTGAGCCTTAAAGAGAGCTTTGATCGCATTGTCGCTATCTTGAAAGACAATCGGCTGACAATTGCGGCTGCCACGCGGGCGGAAGGGGAAAATATCGACGTGTCCCTCCGACACCTCGGCGATGCGATCGACCAAGAACGGCGTGGGCAGGGTGCAGTCCAGAGCATCTGCAATGCGTTGCGCCGCAAGCGGGCCCATCGGCATACGTACGAAATCGTCATCCGTACCGATTGCCACATAGTCGGGCAGTACCCACATCTCGACCTTATGTTTTTTATGCAGAATCTCGACCGAATCGACAACGGGCGTAGTGAATACAATCTTGCGGAAAGAGCGTAGCTGGCTGGGGACATTGCCCGCCGTAACCGCCTCAACAATAACATCTTCAAGGTCCCAAAATGTGGTCGTATCGGCTCTCAACATAAAGTCGCGGCCACCCTGCGTTGCAGCTGGTTTATCGACAAAGAAGGGCACCGGAAGCCTATCCTTTTTAAGTTTCGCATTTTTGCCATAAACGACATCGCCGGCAACAGCATCAAAGGCTACACCGACAAGCGAAAAAGCCAAACAGATTAGTGTGAGAAGTGTTCGTTTCATAATCCTCGTATTTATGTATTTCATTTACGCGCATAACAATCGGAGCGCACTATCTGCAAATTTAAGCAAAATTATCAGAATTGCGACCTCCACAACGCAATAAAAAAAGCGGCTCTCAACTCTAAAAATATAGAGCGAACGGCTCGACAGATCGTTTTTTTCGCTACCTTTGTCTTCGCAGGCCACCGCCTGAAAACAATTACAAAACCCAAACTCGATGAATCTCATAACACTTTTTCGCAAGATTGCGCCATACGTTCGTCCCTATCGCTGGCTGGTCGTACTGACACTTATATTGACCCTTATCGGATCGTTCATCGCACAGATCAATGCCGTCGTTTTGGATCGCACGGTGGATGCAATCAATGAGCTAATCACCACCGACTCAATGGTTTGGAGCACCGCCGCAAGGATCCTCACCATCATCTCTATCGTGCTACTCGGCAAGGAGATTCTCTCGGCGTTGATCACCTATGCGCAACATTTCTTCGGCGAAAAGATGCGCATCAACGTCTCGAAAGACCTCTCGCAGGCGGTCATCGACCAGATGTTGCGCTATCGTATGGCGTTCTTCTCGCGCTCGAACAACGAGACGGGCAAACTCCAAACACGTATCGATCAAGGCGTTAGTAGCCTATCTTCGACCGTACAGAACTTCTTTATCGACCTTCTGCCGCTCTTTATGAGCGCGGTGCTGGCTCTGATACTGATGTTTGCGGCCAACCTCTATGTCGGTTTGACAGCTCTATTTATCGTTCCGATCTACATCCTTATCACCATTCGTCAGGCTCGCCGACTGAAAGGCTGGCGACGAAATATGCGCACCTATCGCGAACAAAAGAGCCACGGCGTGATGAACATCATCGAGAGTATCAACGTCATCAAATCGTTCAACCGCGAGCAGATCGAGAGCGACAAGCAGTGGCAACTGCAAACCGAATTTACCGACAACCAGATGCTCGTTCGCAAGACTTCGTTCTACTTCGACGGAATGAAAAGCTTTGTGCGTCAGGTGGGTACGGTACTCATCATCATCCTTACAGCCTACTTGGTGATGATCGACTACCCCGGAATGACCATCGGTAAGATTATGTATCACGTTATGTTGTTCTCGAATGTAACCGCCCCCATCACCCAACTGCAACGTATCTTCGACCAGATGACCGATGCCCTGATCTACGCCGAGGGCTTCTTCGATATCTTGGAGGCTGACGAGGAGCGCGAGCCGACGGGAACATACCGGCCCGAACGTGTCGAGGGTAATTTCGAGCTGTCGGGAGTCGATTTTACCTACCCCAATGGCACAAAGGCGTTGCACGATATCGATATGCGCATTGAGAGTGGCAAGATCACTGCGTTGGTAGGTCTGTCGGGTGCAGGCAAATCGACCGTGCTCAATCTGCTGGTGAAGTTCTACTCGCCCGACTGCGGCTCGATCAAATTAGACGGAGTCGATCTGCGCGAGTATGACACCAATTTCCTGCGCGATAATATCGGTATGGTGCTACAAAAGAACCACATCTTCGACGGCTCGATCGAGGAGAATATCCGCTACGGTCGCCCCAACGCTACACGAGAGCAGGTCGAGGATGCGGCTCGTAAGGCCTACATCTACGACCAGATAATGAAGCTACCCAACGGTTTCGACTCAAAGGCACAGCTGCTTTCAGGCGGTCAGCAACAACGTATCGCCATCGCGCGTATGTTCTTGAAGAATCCGCCGATCATCTTCCTCGACGAGCCGACCGCCTCGCTCGACGCCATCGCTACCGAGCAGATCAAGGCAAGTATCGACGCCATCAAGCGCGACCGCACGGTGATCATCATCTCGCACAGCATCTCGCAAATCATTGATAGTGATGTGATTTACGCAATGAAGGAGGGACGTGTCGAGCAGTCGGGCAATCCCGATGCATTGTACCGCGAGGGAGGTGTCTATAAGGATATTGTCGATGCGTCGGCACGCAGTCTGAATATCGACAAGCTGGCACAGACGCTCGATGCTGACGGCGACGGAGTGATGTTCGACTAAAAATTCTCAAATTTTCGATAAAACGAGGTGCGCGAGTGTCGAAATTCGCGCACTTTTCGTTACCTTTGTATATTACTCAAACTAACATCAAATTATTTTCAAATATGGACTTAGGAACAACAATACTTATAGTAGGGATTATAATAAGTGTATTGTACTCTTGGCTTTTATCAAATTCAGAAACAGATAAACAAATCGACAACGAGAATAAGCCTGATTGGGTAAAAAGTGTCCACGATAGGCACAATGAGGATATCGCTAAAAAATCATCTTATAGTAGCGTTGATGATATGCCATATACACCTCAAAAAAGCCCCGTAGAAGAGAAAATCGAAGAATTAAATCAAACTGCCACAAATCACAAGAATGATATCACCGCCATATGCGATAAATTTGGTGTAAAATTAATTGCTGAACCATATACTGCTAATGAGTTTTTTATACACGCACCCTCATATAAAGTAGAATACACAAACTATCATTTTGAAGTATTTATCCCTTGTGATTCTGCATTGAGTAAGTTATTCCAACTATCATTAGAATTACCTAATAATACACGACTTACCATTATTAGTGAAACAAAAAATGAACTCGTTTATTTATATTTCGCTAATCACTCGTCCGAATACTATTCTACTTGCAAAATAATCTTTCCACAAGAAGGTACAGACAAAAATATAAAAGGCACATCAACTGAGGTGTGCCACGATAAGGTAAAAAATATTCTATATTGTTACCTAAACAATATCAAATTACGCGAAACAGAGAATAAGTGGAATTCTATCATTGAACCTCGTGAAATTCGCAGTAGCCTGTCTGCAACGGGTTCTATTGACATTACGGATTACGCTAAAGATATTTTATTACAATCAGACTACGGAAATCTTTTCAGCAAACAAGTGGAAGTTGCAAGCGAAAACAACACCCTATTTATTGACTACGAATTGCCAAGTAAAGATAACTTTTTATCAGTAAAAGAGTATAAGTACGTGGCAACCACAAATGAAATAACTGCAAAATATTACACCGAAAGTTTCATTGCCAAAACATACGAAAAAGCGTTGTATTCAATTTGTTTACGTTCAATCCACGAAATATATCAAGTAGCAGAACTTAAACAAATAAACAACATAGTTTTCAATGGCTTTGTTACAGCTATCAATAGCGCAACAGGGCAAACTGAACGAACTTGTGTCCTTTCAATTTCAGTTGATCGCACCAAGTTCGAGATAATTGATATTAAAAATATAGATCCAAAACAATGCTTCAAATCTCTCAAAGGTGTTTCTGCTGCAAAGCTAATTGACATTTCACCTATTACTCCAATCATTACTTTTGATAAAAACGATAAACGTTTTATAGAAAGTAAACAAAGTAACATTAACGAAGGAACAAATCTCGCATCGCTTGATTGGAATGATTTTGAACAATTAGTACGAGAATTATTTGAACAAGAATTTGCGCAAAATGGTGGTGAAGTTAAAGTTACGCAATCAAGTCGCGACGGAGGAGTAGATGCTATTGCATTTGATCCAGATCCAATTCGAGGAGGCAAAATCATAATCCAAGCAAAAAGATACACAAATACCGTCGGAGTATCAGCTGTTCGAGATTTATATGGCACAATCATTAACGAAGGTGCGAATAAGGGAATCCTTATCACTACTTCTGACTATGGTTCAGACTCTTATAATTTTGCCAAGGGCAAACCTATAACCCTACTTAATGGTGGGCATTTGCTATACTTGTTAGAGAAACACGGCAAACGTGCACGAATTGACATCGCAGAAGCAAAAAGATTAGCCAATAATTAAAAAAATTGAACAAAAAAGAATAATTTGCTCTCCTTTTCGTTACCTTTGCACCCCGAAAACAAAGAGCAATGGAACAATCACAATACTATAACGAATACGAGGAGCATTTGCAGGTCGAACTGCTCAAACTCTGCACTTCGCACGGTATGTTGGAGGGCACGTTGCTCGCCTCTGACGACATCGACGAGCGTTGGAGCGACTACGCCTCGCACTATATGGCCGACTCGGTGAGCCAGATCAACACCTTCCCCGCTGCCGCAATTGCGTGGGCAGGCTACGTGGGTATGGCCGTTGCGCACCGTTGGGACGAGGATTGGGAGCAGTACGCGACCGAGGATTACGAGGCTCTGCACGGCGAGCGTGGCTTTGACGATATGGACGAGCACATCGTGCAGAACATCTTGGGCTTACAGCTCGACTCGGAGGAGGCCGTCAAAATCGAAGATATGATGCGAAGTTGCGCCCATATGGCGATGACGCTCATTCGCCGCGAACAGGTCGAGGGGCAAAGTACCAAAGCCTTTTACATTTTCGCTCGAACGGCCAAGGTGTTATTCCGAATCGGGGCAGCGTTGGAGCTGCGACGATTGGGTTATCGCTTCGAGAAAGTCAATATGAATGATCAGCCGCTTTACTCATAATGAGTAGCGGCTATTTTTTTGCGAAAAAAGGCGAGTTGAAACTGATAAAAAGAAAGAAAAAATTGTATCTTTGTACGAATGATAGTATGCCGACACCGTTCGGCAATCGCTAACACCGTAAAGACCACTGCTTTACGGTGGGATTTATGGTGATATAATAATTACAAAATAAATATACACAAATGGCAAATCAAACGAATTCCAAGAAGAAGGTTGTAGTGCTGGGATCAGGCGCACTCAAAATCGGTCAGGCCGGCGAGTTCGACTATTCAGGCTCACAAGCATTGAAGGCCCTGCGCGAAGAGGGTATCCAGACCGTGCTGATTAATCCCAACATCGCAACTATCCAGACCTCGGAAGGCATCGCCGACAGCGTCTATTTCCTGCCCGTAACTCCCCACTTCGTTGAGGAGATCATCAAAAAAGAGCAGCCCGACGGCATCCTGCTCGCATTCGGCGGTCAGACTGCTCTGAACTGCGGTACGGAGTTGCACCAGAAAGGTATTCTGCAAAAGTACGGCGTAGATGTACTTGGCACTTCGGTCGAGGCTATTATGGCCACCGAGGACCGCGACCTGTTCGTTAAGAAGCTCGACGAGATCGACGTCAAGACCCCTATTTCGCAGGCCGTTGAGTCGATGGAGGATGCAATCGCTGCCGCACGTAAGATCGGTTTCCCGATTATGGTTCGCTCGGCATACGCACTTGGTGGTCTGGGTAGCGGTATCTGCCGCAACGAGGAGGAGTTCGTAACTCTGTGCGAGAGTTCGTTCGCCTACTCGAAGCAGATTCTGGTCGAGGAGTCGCTCAAAGGCTGGAAGGAGATCGAGTTTGAGGTTATCCGCGACCGCAACGACCACTGCTTCACCGTTGCAAGTATGGAAAACTTCGACCCGCTGGGTATCCACACCGGCGAGTCGATCGTGGTGGCTCCCACCTGCTCGCTCGACGAGGGTGAGTTGAAGATGTTGCAGGAGTTGTCGGTGAAGATTATCCGCCATATCGGTATCGTTGGCGAGTGTAATGTTCAGTATGCATTCAACTCGGACACCGACGACTACCGCGTCATCGAGGTTAATGCTCGTTTGAGCCGTTCGTCGGCGTTGGCATCGAAGGCTACGGGTTATCCTCTGGCATTCGTTGCTGCAAAGTTGGCTCTGGGCTACACTCTCGACCAGATTGGCGAGATGGGTACAACCAACTCGGCATATAAGGCTCCCGAATTGGATTACCTGATTTGCAAAATTCCGCGTTGGGACCTCACCAAATTTGCCGGTGTATCGCGCCAGATCGGCTCGTCGATGAAGTCGGTTGGTGAGATTATGTCGATCGGCAAGTCGTTCGAGGAGATCATTCAGAAGGGTCTGCGTATGATCGGTCAGGGTATGCACGGTTTCGTTGGTAACGAAAATCAGCACTTCGACGATCTGGACAAGGAGTTGTCGAATCCGACTGACCTGCGTGTGTTTGCCATTGCCGAGGCTTTGAAGCAGGGTTACACGATCGAACGTCTGTTCGAGCTGACGAAGATCTCACCCTGGTTCCTCGAAAAGTTGAAGAATATCTACGACTACTCGGTTGTATTGAGTGGCTACAACTCGATCGAGGAGCTGCCCGCAGAGGTTCTTTGGGAGTCTAAACGATTGGGCTTCTCGGACTTTCAGATTGCACGTTTCGTTGGCAAGTGCCGCGAGAATATGCACAAGCAGGCTTTGGCAGTTCGCGCACTGCGTAAGAAGAACAACGTGCTGCCGACCGTTAAGCGCATCAATACAGTTGCTTCGGAGCACCCCGAACTGACCAACTACCTCTATATGACCTACGACGGTAAGGATCACGACATTCCGTTCTTCAAGAACGAGAAGTCGGTTGTGGTACTTGGTTCAGGTGCATACCGCATCGGTTCGTCGGTTGAGTTCGACTGGTGCTCGGTCAATGCAATCCAGACGGCTCGCAAGTTGGGCTACAAGTCGATTATGGTCAATTACAACCCCGAAACCGTTTCGACCGACTACGATATGTGCGACCGTCTGTATTTCGACGAGCTGTCGTTCGAGCGCGTGATGGACGTGATGGATCTCGAAACCCCGCGCGGCGTGATCGTGTCGGTGGGTGGTCAGATCCCCAACAACTTGGCAATGAAGCTCTACCACCAGGATATCCCCGTGCTGGGTACTTCGCCCCTGTCGATCGACCGTGCCGAGAACCGCCACAAGTTTTCGAGTATGCTCGATCAGCTCGGTATCGACCAGCCCGCGTGGAAGGAGCTGTCGGATATGAAGGATATCTACGAGTTCGTTGATAAGGTTGGCTACCCCGTTCTGGTGCGTCCTTCGTATGTGCTTTCGGGTGCAGCAATGAACGTGTGCTACAATCAGGAGCAGCTTGAACGATTCCTTGCAGCCGCTGCCGAGGTATCGAAGGAGTACCCCGTTGTAGTTTCGCAATTCTTGCAGAACGCCAAGGAGATCGAGTTCGATGCAGTAGCAAAGGATGGTGAGGTTGTCGAGTACGCTATTTCGGAGCATATCGAGTTTGCAGGCGTTCACTCTGGCGACGCAACACTCGTATTCCCGCCCCAGAAGATCTACTTCGAGACCGCTCGCCGCATTAAGAAGATCAGCCGCAAGATTGCCAAGGAGCTGAATATCAGCGGTCCGTTCAATATTCAGTATCTGGCCAAGAACAACGACGTGAAGGTAATCGAGTGTAACCTGCGTGCATCGCGTTCGTTCCCCTTCGTGTCGAAGGTTTTGAAGCGCAACTTCATCGAGACTGCAACCCGCATTATGCTCGACGCTCCGTATAGCAAGCCCGATACCAACGTATTCGACATTGATTGGATAGGCGTTAAGTCGTCGCAGTTCTCGTTCGCTCGTCTGCACAATGCCGACCCCGTATTGAGCGTCGATATGTCATCGACCGGTGAGGTTGGTTGCTTGGGCGACGACTTCAACGAGGCTCTGCTTACCGCAATGATCTCGGTAGGTTACGCAATTCCCGAAAAGAATATTATGGTTTCGTCGGGCGACGCAAAATCGAAGGTCGATCTGCTCGACCCCTGCAAGGTATTGCAGAAGCACGGCTACAACATCTTCGCCACGAAGGGTACGCAGCGTTTCCTCGAAGAGCACGGCATTGAGGCTACCGTAGTCGATTGGCCCGATGAGGGTGAGAACGGTCTGAATGTGATGGATATGATCTCGAACCACGGTTTCGACCTGATCGTGAATATCCCGAAGAACCACACCCACCGTGAGCTGACCAACGGTTACAAGATCCGCCGCGCTGCGATTGACCACAATATTCCGCTGATCACCAACGCTCGTTTGGCAAGTGCTTTCATCGAGGCTTGCTGCGAGTTGAAGGAGGGCAATATCCAGATCAAGAGCTGGCAGGAGTATAAGATGTAATCCCACAACACACGCAATAGAGAGGGCTACGCCAAGGCGTGGCCCTTTTTATACCTTAATATATATAAGCAAATATGGCAGAGCACCTCGAAATAGCCAATGGCACAAAAGCGGAGCGTTACGCGCTCCTCACTCAACAGATCGAAGCCGTGGTGGCGGGCGAGCAAGATATGATCGCACGTATGGCAAACGTGGCGTCGATGATCCACCACACATTCGGATTTTGGTGGACCGGATTCTATCGTGTGGAGGGGAACGAACTGATACTCGGACCTTTTCAAGGTCCGCTGGCCTGTACCCGCATAGCCTTCGGGCGAGGTGTTTGCGGCACGGCGTGGCGCGAGAAGCAGACCCTCGTGGTGCCCGATGTGGAGCAGTTCGAGGGACATATAGCGTGTAGTTCCGCATCGCGGAGCGAGATTGTGGTACCCGTATGGCGCGACGGGAAAATTGTTGCCGTTTTGGATATTGATAGTTGCTATTTGGCCACTTTTGATGCGATTGATCGGGAGTGGCTGGAACGCATTGTCGAGATTTTATGTCGCAAATAGAGGCGCATTTGGATACGTTCTCCGACAGCAGAACGACCACGAAACGGCCATAAAATTTCACTGAATCCGACAAAAGGCAGCCCACCCAAAAGAGCAAATAGCGACAAACCGAAAGAGACCCCATTTTCAGGGGCCTTTTTCCATTCGTTTTTCGAGAAAATCGCGCACAGGTATTCCGATAAAGCGCGACAAATAGCGGCCAAAAGGTTAGAAAAAGCGATTGAAATATTTATTTTTAATCAAATATCGTTGTGTTAAATCGCTAACAGCCAGATGTTAGGCAAAATCTCGCAAACGGCAACGATTAAAATAACGTTCGTTTTATCACTTTTGAGCATAAATCCGCGCGCGGAGCTGATTTTTTAGATTAAGAAAAATTGGGCATAGAGCCAAATCACCACAGTCCTATAAATCAACGTGTTAAGAGATTAAAAACGCCACATTCGCCTCTAAAATTCAACCAAAGAGCCTGCGAATGTAAGGTTCTAATTTTTTTTATTGAAAAATTATGCGTATATTGCGCCCTCTAATAGACATTTATATATTAGAAACCTGATTAGCTAAACGAAAATTTAACAAAATCAATTAATTTATTAATTAAAATCATTTAACAATGAAGAACTTTTTACTTAAAGTTGCTCTGTTCAGCGCAATGTTCGCTGGATTGGTACTGACGGGTTGTGAGAAAGACGATCCGATCAAGGATGCCGCTATGGGCGCAGAGGTTACTTCGACCACTCTGACGAGTGCAGCTATCAAGGTGATGTCGTACGATGTTACCGAGTACGCTTACACCGTTAGCCCCAAGGCTTCGGCTACCAAGCCGACTGCTGATGCAGTTTTCGCAAACGGCACCGTAGAGGAGATGGTTGATGGTGAGGCTGTTATCGAGTTGGCCAACCTCACACCTGAGACCGAGTACGTAGCTTACGTTGCTGGCCGCGTTGGTAGCAACTACTACCCTACCGTATTCGAGCTCGCGTTCGCAACCAACGACATCCCCGTATCGATGAACGCTACTCTGGTAGAGACCGCTACCACCGCACAGTCGCTGACTATCGAGCTGGATGTAGTAAAGATTAAGAAGTACGCTTACGTTGCTGTTAAGGCAGCAGAGGCCCCCAGCGCAACTCCCGATGCAGCTGTTGTATTCGCAGACGGCACCGCAGTTGATTGCTCGACCGGTAAGTACACTATCAAACTTGAGGAGTTGTCGCCCAACACCGACTATGTAATTTACATTGCTGGTCAGGAGGCTACTACCGACGAGTTGTTCGCAAAGGTTTTGGAGGTTAAGGCTACCACCGGCGATTTCACCGAGGAGCTGACCATCTTCGACAACACCGGCCGCTCGTTCAAGTTGCACGTGAAGCCGACGCTGAGCGATCCCGCTAACGTTATCAAGTGGGGTACTTGCGATATCTTTATGTACAATATGAACCAGACTCCCGACTTCGAGATGCTGAACCTGCACGACCAGTACTATGGTAACTACTTCCAGGGTGATACCACTTTGGTATTCGACGAGGAGCACGGTATGGTATGGAGCGACGAGATAGGCGACTACATTACCTACTATGAGGCAATCGTTCCCGGTCAGCCCCAGTACTTGGCACTCGGCGAGTTCAAGTATTCGGATGACGAGGAGGAGCACGGCCGTTGGGGCTGGGGCGCAGGTTACTATCTGGCTATGTTCAACCAGGAAGCTTACTACGAGGCTTTGTATCCTTACTGGTATGGCGAGACCGACGTAATGCCCAACGAGAACGACTACTGGACCGGCTACCACAAGCAGATCAAGTTCCAGACCAAGGCTCCCGAGCTGCTCGACGCTGCTTTGGAGATCGATATGAGCGGTCTGCGCGCTAACGGCGGCCCGATCCGTATCAACACCAACGGTGCTGCTGACCGCGTAACCGTAATGTTGCTCGACCCGATGACCTACGAGCAGGTTATGCCTTTATTGGATAACAACGAGGATTACTTGCAGTGGTTCACCACTTCGTACGTAGGCTTTATGATGGTAGGCGCACAGACCTTCCCTGGCGCTAACATCCAATTCGAGATGACCGACTTCTTGTGGGAGGTTGATAAGGACTCGAAGTACTACCTGCTGGTAGTTGCTACCAAGGACGCTGTTGAGGGTTCGCTCGACGCGAAGTACCAGCAGTACAAGAAGGTAGAGGTTACTCTGCCCGACTACACTATGCCTGCTCCCGTTGTTGAGATCACTCCGATCGAGTCGACTTCGCCCTTCGAGGTTGCATTCAACGTAAAATGTACTTCGCAAGATGCAGCAGCTGGTGTTTACGCAGCTAACTACGCTCGTGAGTGGGCTAGCGAGGGCTTCGATGAGGATCCCTCTATGGCTCTGGAATACTACGGCAACGAGTTGTCGGAGGATGATATCGCAATGATCAACTCGGCAGAGGGTATGGAGTTCAAGTTCGATTCGTACGAGGATATGACCACCAAGTTGGGCGTTATGCTCGAAAGCATCGAGGGTCTGAACTGCGAGGCTGTTGTAGCATCGAACAAGTCGATGGCAGAGCCCGCTAAGGAGGCTGTTGATTCGGAGTACTTCACTTCGCTCGATGGCGAGTGGACTGCAACCGCAACCAACCGCGTTGTTAAACAGACTTACATCTGGGGCGAGGGTCGCTACCAGTACGACACTACTTACACCGTGAAGAAGTCGAAGGTAATCATCGGCGACGTTGACTATCCCGCAGAGCTTGGCGAGGACGTATATAACACTTGGTTCGAGAATACTCCTTACGAAACTAAGGAGGCTGTTGATGAGCAGTACGCTCTGTTCAAGGAGGCTGTTGACATCTTCAACAAGAAGACCGCAGCACAGAACCGTATCCTGATGAACGGTTTCGACTTCCAGGTAAGCGAGTACTCGACCTACTCGCAGTACGCATCGCCCTTCGAGTTGTGGTCGTCGGATAGCTACAATGGCTACGACAACGCATCGCCCGTTTGGGACTTCGGTCCGAAGTGGTATTTGGAGGTTGCTGCTGACGGTAGCGTAACCGCTCCCTTCAACGTAAACTACTTCGCTCCTATGTCGAACTGGAAGTACTACAACCCGTACTACTTCGCAGGTGCAAGCGACAAGGCTTACGCTCCTTACAAGGTTGACGGCTCGACCGAGTATCCCAACGAGAACGGTCAGTTCCCCGTTGAGATTTCGGAGGATGGTAACACCATCACCGTTAAGCCTTACGTAGCTGACGACGATACCTTCTATCCCAATATGGGTTACATCAGCTGGGGTTCGTTCTCGACCGGTACTTACGGCCAGATCGTTACCGATATCGTTCTGACCCGTGGTTGGACCGAGGAGCCCGCAGAGGGTGAGGGTGAGCAAACCGAGGCTGTTGATAACAGAGTGAAGTATGTTCCCACCAACTACACCAGCCTTTACAACGTGAAGCCGGCACAGAAGCCTATGCCTCGTACCGTTATTAAGGCTCTGCCTACTTTCGAGCAGGTTGAGATGAAGGTTGTACGCGTAGATGAGTTCAAAGCTAACGTTGAGAAGCTGCGCAACGCAATGAAAAACGCTGCACGTAAATAATTTACGCGCAAAACCCTTAAACCAAACAGTAACTCTCCGCAAGGGGAGCTACTGTTTGGCTTATATAGCGAACACCTAAATTAAAACAAAAAATCTATGAACAAGCTGTTATGTTTGGCCGTAGCATTGGTGGCATCGCTCACCGTGTCGGCACAGCAACTGCCCGATGTGAAGATCGAGAACGAGGCCGGTAAGGTGATCTCGACTCGCTCGCTCGTGGGCAAACCTATGATTATCTCGTATTGGTCGCTGGCGTGCAAACCCTGTATTCAGGAGTTGAACGCAATGAACGATGCTCTGGAAGAGTGGCGCGAAGAGGCCGATTTCGAGGTTGTTGCCATTTCGGTCGATGACGTACGCTTGAAGGCTCGCGCAAAGGCAAAGGCTACGTCGATGGGATGGGACTTCGTCTGCCTGTTTGACGCTAACCAAGCGATGAAACGAGCTATGAACGTATCGCTCACTCCGCAGAGTTTTGTGGTTGATGCCGAGGGCAACATCGTCTTCTCACATTCGGGTTATACGCCCGGTAGTGAGCAGTTGTTGTTTGAGAAGTTGCTCGAAACTATCAAAAAATAGACGACTATGAAACGTATTTTGCTGGTTCTGACGGCATTGGTTGCAACGCTGACCGCCTCGGCTCAAATTCAGTTTGGCGAGAAGGGTGGCTATATGACCATCGGCCTGGAATCGAACAATATTCTCTACGTTGATGACGCGAAGCTCGGTACGACCTACCCAAGCAAGTTCGGCTCGAACGACTACTTGAAGCTCGACTATGTGAATGGTCGCTTCTCGGTCGGCGTGCAGGGCGAGGCCTATCTGCCTGCGTTGCAGGGTTATGACGACCTGCGCAACAACGGCTACAACACTCCGAAGGTGATGCTTGCCTCGAAGTATATCCAGTGGCAGGACACGAACTATTCGGTGTTGGTCGGCGACGTCTATGATCAGTTTGGTAACGGTCTGATTTTCCGCAGTTTTGAGGATCGTCAGCTGGGTATCAACAACTCGATTGAGGGCGGTCGTGTAACGGCAAATTTCGGCAACTACGTTACCGTGAAGGCTCTGTTCGGCCGTCCGCGTCTGTATAGTAGCGCAAATGGCTACTCGGCAGGCTGGATCGGCTCGCAGTATGCCCGCTCGACGGTCGGTGGCGCTGATTTGAGTTTGTCGCTGTCGGATATTTTTGGCAGTGAGGAGCTTATGCTCTCTATCGAGGGTAGCTATCTGAATCGCCGCGAACGTACCGATCGCAAAGTAGAGGGACTCTATATCGACCTGACCGGTCCCGATGGTGAGGTAGCATCGACGATGTATATCCTTGAAGATATATATGGTCTGAAAAACCCCAACCTGAATATGTATTCGGCACGCCTGAACCTCGACTATAAAGGTTTCACATTGCGTGGCGAGTATGCAGGTAAGGGCAAGGATGTGATTGTCGGCTCGGTCTATACAGACTCGCATTTAGGCCTTTCGGACCTTACGAAAGAGGGTTCGGCAGCTCTGGTTGAGTTGGGCTACAATGTCGGCAATTTCAGCATCTCGGCGCAGTTGCGTCGCTTGGAGATGATGGGCACACAGCTTTCGGTCTATGGCAATATCGGCGTTATGGGCAATACGCTCAACTATCTGCCTGCGCTGACCCGCCAGCAGACCTATATGTTGGCTGCGCTCAACCCCTACCAGATGAATGCCGAGGGTGAGTTGGCCGTTCAGGCTGACCTCTATTACACCCTGCGTAGCAAGCAGAGCCGTCAGCGTTACTGGAATTTCCACGCCAACTTCTCGACCGCATACACATTGAAACCCTACCAAACCGCAAGCGGCAAGCGAGAGCTGCTGTGGCGCGAGGTAGATGTCGATGTGGAGCGTCAGTGGAACAAGCAGTGGAAATCGACCGTAATGTTCTCGCGTCAGGAGTGGAACACCTCGCACGGTCAGGGTGCAAATATCCCCTCGACGACCTACGCTTCAAATATCTTTGTGGGCGATGTGATGTACAAGATCAATAAGAAGTTCTCGCTGCGTATGGAGGCTCAATATCTGCTCTCGAACGACTACGAGGGTGATTGGGTTGCAGGTCTTGTCGAGTTCAACTTTGCACCTCATTGGAGCGTCTTTTTCAGCGATATGTTCAATCTCGACCAGATGCCCGCAAATGGCTACACGAAAAAGAACTACTACAACGGTGGTTTGAGTTTCACCCATTCGCGCACCCGCGTTCAGGTCAGCTATGGTCGCAATCGCGCAGGCTTCGTATGTTCGGGCGGTGTATGTCGCTATCAGCCCGCCTATACTGGTGTCAATCTGATGCTTACGACGTCATTCTAACAGTTTAATAGATAACAAGATTAGGAACTATGAAAAAGTTTTTTAGTGTAATAGCAACGATCGCAGCGGTGGCTGTAATGGGTTTCTCGTGTAATCCTCCTGAGCCTACGCCCGAACCTACGCCCGAAAAGTTGACCGCAAGCGTATCTCCCTCGGAGATCACTGCCGATGGTCAGGCAAAGGCTGTCTTTACCGTGAAGTATGGCGATAAGGCCGTATCGAACGTAAAGGCTTACGTCAATGGCGCAGAGACCACGTTGAACGGTCTGACCTTCACGACCACTACCGCAGGCTCGTATAAGTTCTACTTCTCTTACGAGTGGACAACGGGCAAGATCGTTAAGTCGAACGAGGTTACCGTAACCGCAAAGGCCGTTGAGCAGTCGGGCGACACATCGGGTCTGACTATGACCGTTGATAAAGCGATCATTAAGGCAGGCGAGGGTCGCGCTACATTTACAATTATGTACAATGGCGCGGTTGTCGAGAAGGACTACACAATCTACGATGGCAACAACAACAAGCTCTCGTTGCCTACCACCTCGGTAACGATCAACGGCAAGAGCTACAAGCAGCCCTACTTCGAGAGCGCAACCACAGGCGAGTATTCGTTCTGGGCAAGCTACAAGACCGAGAACACCAAGAATATGGTGGCAAAGGTTACCGTAGTGAATGAGGCTATTCCCGACCGTGCAGAGGATCCCAATCCGTCGAGCACCTCGTTCAAGCGTCGCACTATGATTATGCAGTTCACCGGCACCGAGTGTCCCAACTGTCCCCGCTTTATCGCGGCGTTAGAGCAGTTGGAGGCTGATGCTACGTATAAGGATTTGTTCACGTGGGCTGCAATCCACACCTACAACCCCAGCACCGACCCCGCTGCTCCGAGCGATGACGTTACGAAGGGTCTGGGTACCTCATTCGGCATCAGCGGCTACCCTATGGGTATGTTCGATATGTCGCAGCGATTCAATAGCGTAGGTACTGCAGCTGATGTTGTAAATATGAAGAACTACATCAACAATGCACAGGCTGCTGACGCTCCGGTTGGTATCTCGGCAACGATGACCCTCGACGCCAACAATCGCAACGTAACCGTACGTGCAAGCGTTAAGGCAAAGGATTCCAAAGAGTATCGTATCGGCATCTGGGTATTGGAGAACAATATCAAAGGCGGTCAGGCTGGTAGCTCGACCATCACCTCGCACGACCACGCAGTACGTTATGCCGATAGCAAAAACAATTCGAGCTTCACAGGCTACGATCTGGGTATGGTAAAGGCCGGTGAGGTTGTTGATCGTGTATTCAACATCAAGATCAAGAATCAGTCTATCGTGCTGAACAACTGCTACTTGTTGATCTTCGTTACAGCAAATAACGGTACCGTTTGGACCGTTGTGAACTCGGCTGTAACCAAGGACCTCAAAACTGCATTGCCGTTCGAGTATAAATAGTCGATTGGCACGTTATAAACAGAGAGGCTGCCCCCGAAAGAGGAGTCAGCCTTTTTTGTTTATGCACGCTATTAACTCTCGCGCGCTATGCGGCAATCGTTTAGATGCGTTCAAGAATCCTTTTGACGGCGGGAATACGCAGAATGGGCAAGAGAGCCCACGCAGGCAGAACGGCACAAATAGCCGCCTCGATTTTGGTCGCTACGCCTGGCAGACACCTTCTTCGACCGCGGTGCATAGCTCGCAGAGCCTTGCGAGCAACCTCCTCGGCCGAGAGCATTATGCCCAAACGACGCAACCATCGGCGCGACGACTCGCTCAATGAGTAGAACGGCGTATCGACAGCCGACGGGAAGATGGTCGTAACCGTCAGACCCGTACCGCGCAATTCGTACCAAAGCGACTGCCCGAAACTACGCAGATAGGCCTTCGTTGCGGCATAGTGCGAAATGGTCGGGAAGGGGGTCCAAGCCGTAACTGACGACATCAGCACGATATGTCCGCCACCACGCTCACGCATTACGGGAGCAAACAATCGGCAGAGTTTGGTAGGCGCGGTACAATGCAGGGCGATAATGGAGTCAAGGCGCGAGGGCTCGGTATGTTCTAACTGATTGAAGATCAACATTCCTGCATTATTAATAAGAACATCTACCTCAATCGAGCGAGCTACACAAAACTCAAAGATCTGCTCGGCTGCTGTCGGCTCGGTCAGATCCACACACAGCGGCTCGACCTCAACGCCGAACTCGGCCCGAACGCTCGCAGCCACACGTTGGTTCTCCGCGTCGCGGTTACTCACCACAACCACATTGCGACCCTCAACAGCCAATTGGCGCACATATTGCTCACCAATGCCCGACGATCCACCCGTAACCAACGCAAAACGTGCCATCGCTAATCCTCGTCGTAGTAGAGATTATCCATCAATGAATCCAACTCGCGACGCTCCTTTTTCGTGGGACGTCCCGTGCCGCGATCGCGCACGATGAAGATCGTTTCGCGCGGCACATTGAGCTTATCCAATTCCGATTGGGGCGTGATGTCGGCAGCATACAGCGGCACATTCTTGGCGGGCTGACGGCTCGACACCAGCTCCACAACGCGATACTCGTAGACCACGGGCATCTTCTTGACCGAAATGACATCGCCCACCTTCACCTCGCGCGAGGGCTTGGCGTAGGCGTCATTGACCAGCACGCGATTGGTGCGGCAAGCGTCGGCAGCGTCGCTACGTGTCTTGAAAACACGCACCGCCCAAAGCCATTTATCGAGTCTTACCTCCATCGCTATTTAACCCAAATCACCTTATCCGAGTCGTCCTTTTCAGAGTGCGGTTTAACCTCCTGCGCGGGATAGCCCAACGCGATGAAGCACAACGGACGCCACTCGGCAGGAATCGGCAGGAACTCGCGCAGATACTCCTCGGCCGACTTACCTTCGGGCTCGGCTTTGAGCTTCGGGCGACCATTGACGTGTACCCAGCACGAGCCCAAACCGGCGTCAGTTACAGCGAGTTGCAGAATTGTAGCCGAGATCGAGCAGTTATCGACCCACAGATCGGTCTTCGACTCGTCGCCTGCGACCATAATCGCCATCGGGCAATCCTTCATAAATGCCGAGCCATAGTCGCGCATCTCGGCGATACGTTCCATCAGCTCACGGCCCTCGACAACCATATAGCGCGTCGAGCGGGTGTTGCGCGACGAGGGTGCTGTGAAGGCCTCATTCAACAAAGCCTCAACCACCTCGCGCTCTACGGGGCGATCCTCAAATTTACGAACGCTGCGGCGCACGTGCAATATCTCCTTTAATTCCATAGTTTTATCTCTTTTTGCAGTTTACTTTTGTGCAAATGTAATGAAATTTCCGTCAAAAACCTTACCTTTACACTTTGAATCTCAACATATACACTATATGGAACAACAGGTAACCGCTGCTTTGATTTACGATTTCGACGGAACACTCTCGCCGGGCAATATGCAGGAGTACGATTTCATCCCCGCTATCGGCAAGAGCAACAAGGAGTTTTGGCACGATTGCAACGAGCTGGCTCGCGTGCAGGATGCCGATATGACCCTTACCTATATGGCTCGAATGATCCAATATGCCCGCAGCAAGGGGCTTTCGCTCAAACGTGAAGCCTTCCAAGAGTCGGGTCGCCGCATTACGCTCTACGAAGGTGTCGAGCAGTGGTTTGCCCGCATCAACGCCTATGCTGCCGAGCGCGGTGTGCGTATGTTGCACTACATCAACTCGTCGGGTATCAAAGAGATTATCGAGGGCACGTCAATCGCAGGCGAGTTCCGCAAGATCTACGCCTGCTCGTTCCTCTACGATGTCGATGGCATAGCCTATTGGCCCGGTGTGGCGGTCAATTACACCAACAAGACGCAGTTTATCTTCAAAATCAATAAGGGCGTGGAGTCGGTTTTCGATGCGACGCTGGTCAATCAATATATCGAGGAGAACAAACGCCCCGTACCCTTCCAGCGAATGATCTACGTGGGCGACGGAACGACCGATATTCCCTGTATGCGTCTGGTGAAAAACTTTGGCGGCCACTCGATTGCGGTCTATAACCCCAATAAGCAGGGTGCGCAGAAGGGGCTCTCGTCGCTCATTCACGACAATCGAGTCAATCACGTCTGCCCCGCCAACTACTCGGCCGGCTCGGATATCGACACCGTTGTTAAGAGCATAATCGACAAAATAGCGGTCGATTATCGCCTGCAACAGATGGAGGTTGTAAAATAGTAACCACACACTCTACACAAAACCGTATGATACTGATCTTTGCAACAAATAATGCCCACAAACTCGCCGAGGTACAGGCCGTTTTGGGCGAAGGCTACGAACTCGTTACTCCGCGCCAGATGGGCATCACGGAGGATATCCCCGAAACGGCCTCGACACTCGAAGGCAATGCCCGCCAAAAGGCTCGCTATCTGTACGAGCGTACGGGGTTGGATTGTTTTGCCGACGATACGGGGTTGGAGGTCGATGCGCTCGACGGAGCACCCGGCGTTCATTCGGCACGTTACGCCACTGACGGACACGACTTCGAGGCCAACACTCGCCTACTGCTCCGCAATATGGATGGTAAGGAAGATCGTCGCGCACGTTTCCGCACGGCTATAATTCTGATTGAGGGGGGCGAGGAGCACCTCTTTGAGGGTCGTGTCGAGGGTGAGATTACCTGTGAGCCAGCAGGTTGTGGCGGTTTTGGTTACGATCCCGTTTTCCGTCCCGAAGGCTACGAGCAGACTTTTGCCGAGATGTCGGCCGACGAGAAAAATGCAATTTCGCACCGCGCACGTGCCGTTGCGAAATTAGTTGAATATTTGAAACACTCAACACTGAAATAGACAAGGCTATGAAGCGACTTTTGTTACTCCTTATTGCGCTCATTGCATTTGGCGCAGTGGCATCGGCCAAGAAACCCAAAAAGGACAAGACCCCCAAAGAGCTTACCAGCGTTGTGATTCTGCTTTCGTCGGATCATCCGCGTATTGATAGTCTAACGGTAACCTACCCCTTTACTACGCACAAATTCTTAATCAAAAATAGTCAAGGTGAAGATGTTGTTGGGTTTGGTCGTTACGTAAAAGATGGTAAGCAGGTTAATCCTGCGATCGAACCTGTGGAGGTAACTATTGCCGATTTGGAGGCAAACCACTCGAAAGTTATCGACTACGATCTTCTGCTCGAAGATGGGCAATCGTGGGACGATGTTGATACGATTTTTTCATTGATCTTTGGCAAAAACTATAAAGGCACGACCTACGTCATCGACAAATGCACAATCGTTGATGGTAAGGCACAGATGGCCGCGATGTTCCACATTATGTGCTATCCACCAATTACTTACAACTAAAACCTCATACGCAAGTAAGAGTGAAACGACTGCTTATTTTAATACTTTTGACATTCGTGTCAGTTACCGCCTCGGCACAGCTCTATATCGTCAATGGCGAGGAATATACCGCCGAGCAGATGCGTCGCATTGACCCCGAACGTGTCGAGCACTCGGAGCAGGTAGCCGTCAGCGACAGCATTATGGCGCGCTATGGCGAACGGGCGGCGGACGGCGTGATCGTCGTAACGCTCAAACACGATACCGAACCGCAGTTTTCTGCCGATTCGCTCTCGTTCCGCGAGTGGGTCGAGCGCGAGGTGGCGTGGGGCGACGATGAGCCTGCGGCACGAGTTGTCTATCGCTATGTTGTTGGTACTGACGGCCGTGCGCGGCTGACCGAGCTGATCGAATCGACCGACAACCGACTGCGCCAACGTGTTGTGCGGGCGGTCAAGCGCGCTCCGTCGTGGGCACCTGCCGAGCGTGAGGGCCGTGCAGTCGAAGTCGAGCAGATATTACGCATCGAACTGCCAAAAGGCAAACGCCTGCGCGGCAAACGCTTTCTGATTCAGCTGTAACCATACTGCAATAAACAAAAAAGTGGAGCAAGAGATCCGATAAAACCTCCTGCTCCACTTTTTACTTTTATATCTTCAATCTCGCAGTATTAGCTCAATTGTGCCCCACGGCAGAATATCTGCCCTGCAAATAGGCTATTCCCAACCTGTCAGCGCGGCAAACTGCTCAATAATTATCTTTGCCATCTTCTCCTGACCGTAGCGATTGGGGTGTCCCGACGCGCCAAGATCGGTTGTGTCATTATAGACATCACACGAAATATCGGCCATTGCCACATTGGAGATCGTCGTAACCATCTCCTTCACGCACTCCACCGCGTATGGCGAATGGACCACGCACAACACGGGCAGCTCCGCACCCCAAGCCTCACGCAATCGCTCGATCAACGCTCGGTAGCCTGCAACGTACTGCTCCTCGGTGGGTCGGGGCTGCGTGCTGAAATCGTTTGTACCCAGCGTGATAACTATTGCGTCGGGGCGATAGGGGCTCTTCTCGAAATCCCAATCATATGTAAAGTCCTCATCGTAAAGGCGGAACGCACGCGCACTCATCGTCAATACGTGGTCCGACACCTGCAACGAGTCGCCATAATTACGCACCAAACCACGACCTGAATGTGAGATCAGCGTATAATCAGCATCGAAACGCTCGGCCATCAATGCCGCATAGGTATAGCGACAATTCTCGGTTTCGGGCAGGAATGGATCAGTGCCCGAATTGCTCTCGGTGCCGTAACCGCAAGTGAGCGAGTCGCCATAGAATTCGATATGGCGTGCACGTTTCAACTCATCAGTCGAGAGCAGACGCCCATCGGTCGTAATCGTGTGCAACGTAATGCGTCCCTGCTCGGCCTCGGTCGCCTTCTGAATACGAATCACGTGCTCGCCGTCGGCCTCAGGATTATCAAACAGCACAAGCACCGTATGCTCACCCTCGGAGGTCAGTTTGGGCTGCTCCTCGCCATCAACCCAGAAATTGAGGTAGTTACGTTTCGTGTCGCTCAACTCGATTGCCAAATACGAGCCGCGGAAACGGATATCGACATAGACACCGCTCCAATCAAACGACACCGAGCCGTCATCGTGTATCAAGGTACGGCCCACTACACGCGCGGGCGAATCGACCACAGAGGTAGTCTTCTGCCCACCGCAACTGCAAAACAGCGAACACATCAAAGCCAGAATAAAGAGTCGTTTCATTATATAAAATCTCCATTAATAGTTACACCCTTTGCGAAGGGATTCAATACCTTATCAATCACTACGGCACACTCCAAACGGGTCGCATCACGCGTCGGATCGAAGTTCTCCAAGCCCCATTCAGCCCACTGTTCGGCCGTTACCGAGCCGTGGTCGATGATATCCTGCACCGTTACATTTCGCTCCTCGGCGATGTGCGGGATCGCGGCATCAAACGAGTGCAGACCGCGCGAAAGTTCGTTCATCGAGATCGTATCATTGGCACGGAACCAACTCTGATTCTCCCAACCGACGGTCATACCTACGCCCTCGATAATACCCGTAACGCCAACACGTTGCAACGCTCCAAAGTGTGGATCGGTCGCAGGCAGATCGAGGAACGGCAACAGATAACCGCCACCGGCCAGCACCTCGCGCTGCACCTCACGCACCGACACCTCACGCGGCTCAATGCCCTGCTTAACAGCCAATGCCGCCACGATACCCGCAGCCTCACCGATCTGTAACACAACTGGTTGCAGACGAGTCGAGCCATTGACAATATTGCTCACCGAGATCGACTTCTCGGCTACAATCAG
>CALBQR010000063.1 GCA_937899895.1 uncultured Alistipes sp. | reverse complement strand
CGTCGGGATCCAACGTACCCATATCGCCCGTATGCATCCAACCATCGGGTTCGAGCACATCGTTGGTTGCCTGTTCGTTCTTATAGTAACCCATCATAACGTGCTCACCACGCAGCATAATCTCACCTGCGATCTTCTCGGGATCGGGCGAGTCGATCTTACATTCGAGGTGCTGTTTCAGATAGCGACCGCACGAACCGGGTTTGAAGTTGGTGTGAGCAGCGAAGCTGACCAACGGACCGCACTCGGTCATACCATAACCAATCGTAAGCGGGAAGTTGATCTTCAACAAGAAGGCTTCGGTCTCCTCGTTGATCGGAGCGCCACCGACGATGAAAATATCGACATTGCCACCAAATGCGTCGAGCAACTTCTTGCGAATCACCGAATAGAGTGCCGTATTGAGCAACGGAATACGCATTGCGATACTCATCGGCTTCTTCTCCAACATCGGTACCACCTGCTTGCGATAGATCTTTTCGAGGATCATCGGCACGCAGCAGACAATCGTCGGTTTCACCTCAGCCATAGCCTGCATCAGGATCTTAGCTGCGGGAATACGACCGAGCAGCGTTACGTGGCCACCCGTAGCCAACGGAGCCAGCAGGTCGAATGCACAACCAAAGGCGTGAGCCAACGGCAGGAACGACAACGAACGCGAACCTCGATAGAGGAAGGTGTTGTTGGTGTCGGGGTTGATCTCGGTAACACCGAAAAGCACGTTACCCGTCAGGTTGTTGCACGTAAGCATTACACCCTTCGAGTAACCTGTCGTACCCGAAGTATAGTTGAGCAACATCAGCTGTTCGTTCGGAACATCGGGATACTTGATATCCTCGGTGCGGAAACCACGCGGGTAAGCCGTGCGGTAGTGCTTGATGATGTCCGACTGGTAGCGGGTCAGCGAATGACCATCGCGTGGTAGTCGGTCAGCGAGAATACAGCCTTGATATTAGGAATCTGATCGGGCTCGATATTATCCCAATAGGTATCGCCCAAGAAGAGCAACTTACTCTCCGAGTGGTTGATGATGTGAATAATGTCATTGGGATTGAAGTCCTGCAAAATGGGGACGATTGTTGCGCCATAGGTAATGGTCGCCATATACGAAATACACCAGCGGGTGGTGTTTCGGCCAATCAACGCAATCTTATCGCCTTGCTTGATGTCGGCCTTTTTGAACAGGAGGTGCAGTTTGGCAATCTCCTTGGCCATTTCGTAATACGAGAAAGTCTCTTTTTTGAAGTAATCGGTCAGAGCCGGCATCTCGCGGTTCTCACGAAAACTTTTCTCGTACATTTTAATCAGGTTTTCTTGCAACATAATTTGTTGTAGTTTGGTTTAAGGGGATTAATACTTTGTTTATTTTCTCCTTTTACTCACGACCTGACCGCTATACCGTTTGATTCAACCGCCAGATCGTAGTTTTATCTTATTTTTTATCTTGGATCGGTTGATCGTCATAATCTTTCTCGCACTCACCACGCAGATTGCTGCCCGTGATATCGACATCGGGTTTATGACCATCGGTCGGGAAGATCGAGATCTTCGACTCGGTGCCGGCACGCAGACGCGAGATGTTCTTGCGATGAGTCCAAATGAGCAATATTGCCACAAGGAACGAGAAGATTATCAGTGCTATATTATCGTTTGTTCGGGGCGATGCTAAGATGAAGATCGGGAACGAAACACCTGCGCACATCGACGCCAACGAAACATAATTGAACAGAATGAAGATTACCAGCCACACTCCGAAACAGAGCAGAATGACCGAAGGTGCAATAGCCACAACCGAGCCGACAAGTGTTGCCACACCCTTGCCACCACGGAAATCGGCAAAGATCGGAAAGTTATGACCCAACACCGCCGCAACTACGGCAAGCAGCTTGAAGATGGTCAAAAGATTATCGCCCACAGCAGGGCTATACTTCATCAGGCCCATCAGCGTAACTGCGGCAAAGCCCTTCAAAACATCGAGCGCGAAGACAGGCATAGCAGCCTGACGGCCAAGCACTCGCAGGGTATTTGTTGCGCCGGCATTTTTGGTGACGTGTTCGCGCACGTCAATTCCATAATATCGCTTGCCGATCCACACCGCGCTGGGAATTGAGCCCAGCAAATAGGCCACGATCAGCAGAAAAATCACACTTAAAACGACCATATTTACAATGTTTTACTCGAAACACACTCCGAGTATTTTAGGCAAAGTTACGAATAAATTGTATAAATTCATAATTTTTTCAAAGAAAATGGTTTGACCGCTTCCGACTTTTAGCAGAAAAGTTTATCTTTGTATTTGGATTTTGAGCAGATGTTCGACACTATTTTTGCAAGATGAAAATTGACATTTTGCAAGATAGAAATTCACAGAATAACTACGCTGCGAATGGCTTGCAACATCCGATTTGTCCCAAAAATCAATAGCTTCTGCTTTTTTAGCGACGCGATTTTAGACAACAATTTAACCGATTAGGCAATATATTTTAACCGAATAACATCTCATAATCTATAAGTTATGTCAAACAACCTCACTCTTGCACAATCAATCCGCACTTTCAGTTGGTGGAAATCGTGGGTTATGATCTTCATCGGCTGTACCATTCTGGCCGCAGGCTTTGTCTATTTTATCAATCCCTACAATATCGTACCCGGTGGTGTATATGGCACCTCGATCGTACTGCACCACCTCTTCCCCTCAATTCAGGTGGGTACGTTCGGTTATATGCTCGATATTCCGTTGATGATACTCTCGATCATCATCTTCGGTGGTGGCTTCGGTGCGCGAACCGTTGTAGCGGCTCTGACCACCCCCGGTATTATGAACATTATGACCTATTTGAGCTACGACGATATCACCAACCAAACGCCTGCAACGCTGCTTGATGGTCGCATCGACCTCTCGAACGACATTATGCTGGCTTCGATTTGCGGCGCAGTGCTGATCGGCGTAGGTGTGGGTCTTGTCGTGCGTAACCAAGCAACTACGGGTGGTTCGGATATCGTGGCAATGATGCTGCAAAAGTATTTCAAAATCAAATTCTCGAACGGTATTCTGCTGGTCGATTCGATGGTGGTTCTGTTCGGTATCATTGTATTGCAGGATTGGAAGTTACCCCTCTATTCGCTCATTACGATCTACATTTCGACTCGTGCCATTGACTATATGATCGATGGTGCAAGCTACGATAAGTTGTTATTTATCAACACCGACGGCAAGCATAAAGACGAGCTGCGCAACCTGATTCTCAACGACATTCAGCGTGGCGGCACCTACATCAAGGCAAGCGGTATGTACACCGGTGCCGAGAAGGAGATGATCTTCTTGGTAGTTAGCCGCACGCAGGTTGTGAATGTGCAGAATCGCATCAAGCAGATTGATCCGCGTGCATTCCTGGTTGTTGTCGATGCTTACGACACCTACGGCGAAGGCTTCAAACCTTTCCCCGAAGAGGATTCCACAACAAATTAATTTTTAACTCAACAAAATGGATATCAAATCACTGCGCCCACTGACGGGCGACGGAAAGAAACTCTATATCGAAACATACGGCTGTCAGATGAACTTTGGCGATAGCGAAATTGTAACCTCAATCCTCCAAGACGAGGGTTGGCGTTACACCGAGCAGATCACCGATGCTGATGCAATATTAATAAATACCTGCTCGATTCGCGACAATGCCGAGCAGCGCATTTGGGGTCGTTTGCGCGAAATTGATCGCTATCGTAAGGCAAAGCCCTCGTTGGTGGTTGGCGTTATTGGCTGTATGGCCGAGCGATTGAAAGAGAGGCTCACCAAGGGCGAGTATGCTGTTGATGTAGTTGCAGGTCCCGACGCTTACCGCGACCTGCCACGCCTGCTGGCAGTAGCCGAGGCGGGCGGACACGGCGTCAATGTCGAACTTTCGCGCGAGGAGACCTATGCCGAGATCGCGCCCGTTCGTCTGGATAAGAATGGCGTTACAGCCTTCGTTTCGATTATGCGCGGTTGCAACAACTACTGCTCATATTGCGTTGTGCCCTACACGCGAGGTATCGAGCGTAGCCGCGATCCGCACACCATCGTGGCCGAGGCTCGCGCGCTGTTTGAGGCAGGCTACCGCGAGGTAACACTGCTCGGTCAGAATGTCAATTCGTATCGCTGGGAGCAGGGCGAGGAGCAGATTGGATTCCCCGATTTGATTCGTATGGTTGCCGAGATTTCGCCTCTGTTGCGTGTTCGTTTCGCTACGTCGCACCCCAAAGATATCAGCGACCGACTGCTCGAAACGATGGCCTCGATGCCCAACATCTGCCGCCATATTCACCTGCCTGCTCAATCGGGCAGCTCGCGTATGTTGGAGCTGATGAACCGCAAATATACGCGCGAATGGTATTTGGATCGCATCGCAGCGATTCGTCGTTATATGCCCGATTGCTCGATCACGACCGATTTGATATCGGGCTTCTGCACCGAGACCGAGGAGGATCATCAGCTGACACTGTCGTTGATGCGTGAGGTTGGCTACTCATCGGCATTTATGTTCAAATATTCGGAACGCCCCGGCACACGTTCGCAAAAGACGATGAAAGACGACGTTTCGGAGCAGGAGAAGATTCGCCGCTTGAACGAGGTAATCGCCCTGCAAAACGAGCTCTCGCTCGAAAGCAATCGCCGCGATGTAGGCAAGGAGTTCACCGTGCTGGTCGAGGGCACCTCGAAACGTAGCGAGGAGCAGTTGTTCGGTCGCACATCGCAGAACAAGGTTGTTGTATTCGATCGTCGCGGTTACGGCAAGGGCGACTATGTGCGTGTGCGCGTAACCAGCTGCTCGTCAGCAACTCTGCTCGGCGAGGCAATCGAGGAGTAAAAAAGGATTAAGAACAAACCCAAAAAATCAATGAAATTCTCGGAATTAGAGCTTGAACCCGAAGTATTTGATGGTCTTGATGCGATGAACTTCGTCGAAATGACACCTGTTCAAGAGCATACCATCCCCGTCATCCTTTCGGGTCGCGATATTATTGGTTGTGCGCAGACGGGTACGGGCAAAACTGCCGCCTATACCCTCCCCCTGCTCAATCGCCTTACAATCGAGGGCAACCCCGACAATGTGGTCAAATCGCTCATCATCGTTCCCACGCGCGAGTTGGCGCAGCAGATCGATATGCAGTTTCAGGGGTTCTCATACTTTCTGCCCGTATCGACGACCGTAGTCTATGGCGGTGGCGACGGCAAGGGCTGGGAGGTGCAGAAACGCGGTATGCTGATGGGTGCCGACGTGGTAATTGCAACCCCCGGTCGATTGATCGCTCACCTGACAAATAGCGGCGTAGATCTGTCGCACGTCGAGTGTCTGATCCTTGACGAGGCAGATCGTATGCTCGATATGGGTTTCAGCGACGATATTATGAAGATCATCTCG
>CALBQR010000062.1 GCA_937899895.1 uncultured Alistipes sp. | reverse complement strand
TCGATATGTCCGAGTATATGGAGAAATTCGCCGTCTCTCGGCTCATCGGCGCGCCTCCCGGCTACGTGGGCTATGAGGAGGGCGGTCAGCTCACCGAGGCCGTGCGCCGCAAGCCCTATTCGGTGGTGCTTTTAGACGAGATTGAGAAGGCACATCCCGACGTGTTCAATATTCTGTTACAGGTACTTGACGATGGTCGCTTGACCGATAATAAGGGTCGTACGGTCGATTTTCGCAATACGATTATCATTATGACCTCGAATATGGGCTCGCATCTGATTCAGGATCGCTTTGCAAAGGCGATTGAGGAGGGTGGCGAGGTGCCGATGCAGACCATCGAGCAGACCCGCGATGAGGTTGTCGAGTTGCTGAAACAGACTCTCAAACCCGAATTTTTGAACCGTATCGACGAGATTGTGATGTTCACACCGCTCTCGCGTGGTGAGGTCCAGCAGATTGTCGATCTGCAACTGCACTCGGTTGAGAAGATGCTATCGGCCAATGGCATACGTTTGGAGGTTACGACGGCAGCTCGCGCTTGGATTGCCGATGCGGGTTACGATCCGATGTTTGGTGCACGCCCTGTTAAGCGCACTATTCAGCGATATATCGTCAATGATCTCTCGAAGAGAATTCTCGCAGGCGAGGTCGAGCGCGACCGCCCGATTCGTATCGATGCAGCAGAGGAGGGTCTGACTTTTGAAAATTAGTTAGATTAATTTTAATTGTTGTTTTGGCGAGGGTGCGGCTCTTTTGAGTTGCACCCTCTTTACGCAACAAATCACCTTTATCAAATAAAAAACCGCACCACGAAAGGGTGCGGCTTTCTATTTACAACAAACACAAACTCGTTATTCAGCCTGCGGTGCGGGAGCTGCTTCGGTTGCACTCTTGGCAACCTCTTCGGGGAACGAGATCAGATAGCGCAGGTGCTCCAACTCGCGCATATAGTTACGCTTGGGCAACTTGGGCGAATAGACGTAACAGTCGAGCGTAATGACCTCATTGGTAGCGGTATTGACAGTCGTATAGCTTACGAACGGGCCACCCATAAAGTCGTTTGCCACATCCCAGAAGCCGCGCATCTCCAACCACAGACGACCCTCGACGCGGAACGCCTTATAATCGGGATCGTAGATCTCGGCGGTGGTCATATATGAGCCATCCGACGGGCCGGGGATCAGTGCCGCATACTTGTTACGCGCTGCGAGCAACTTGGGCTGTGTCAGATCGTTCGGGCCGGTGTAGGGGTACGAATAGATAAAGAAACCCATACTCGACTGCGGCATCTCGAACGAGATCCACGCGAAGTTATCTTTCTGATTGCGAAGAACATATCCCTTCGGAACGTTCATCGTGATACCGAATTTGTCATTGAGCAATTGCAACAGACCCTTTTCGTAGTAACGCTTGCCGTAAGCGATCGAACGGTCGCGCTCGGTCGATTCGAGCACCTGCATCAACATCTCGCGGTTGGCATCGACAAAGGCGGTTGCCGCTTTGATATTGGGCGCAGTGAGTTGCAGAATCACCTGCGGAGCCGAGAAACGGTCATACTGCACATTCAGACCGGCCTCCTCGTGCGCGGGGTTGATGTCGATATCGAGGATGTTGCGGTGTCGCTGCACGAGATTCTTGAATCCGGAGGGGAGCGTGCGCAACAGGTCGAAATGGGGCTCTGTCTGGTTCAGAACAGGCACGGGAGCCTGCAAAACGGCACGCAGCGTGTCGCCCAATTCACCTTGCCACTCGTTGTTTTCGGCTACTACGATAAGTTCGTAGGGCGAGCCCTGCGAAATGGGGCGGTCGAAGTTGTCGGCGGTCTTGAAAGCGTCGCAAGAACAGATGGTTACTGCCGCTACGACTGCCGCAAAGGTCTTGAAAATAGTTTTCATCGGTTTATCGTTTTTGTGTTTATTTCGAATTTTGTCAGACAAATATATAACTAATTGATTAGTTATGCAAATTTTCACCTCGAAAAAATAGATTTTGACACAATCATTGCTACTTTTGTGGCGATAATCATTTCGATAATCAACTTATTAGCAAAATAGATGCGTCTGAAACCCCCTAAATTTCTGCGCCGACTGATGCCCGATCTTATCTGGGATATCGAGGATGAGCGCAACGTATTTCTAACTTTCGACGACGGACCCACGCCCGGCATAACGGAGTGGATCCTTGCAACGCTCGACAAGTACGATGCCAAGGCTACGTTCTTCTGTCTGGGTAAGAATGTCGAGGCCTATCCCGATCTCTATCAACGTATTATAGATGCAGGCCACCGCGTCGGAAACCATACCTATTCGCATCAGAAGGGGTGGGGTATGCCGACCGATCGCTATGTCGAGGATGTCGATTTTGCCGCCGATTTCATCCAGAGCGATCTGTTTCGTCCCCCTTATGCACGCATTACGCCTGCGCAAACGCGTGCCCTCGCACCGCGTTACCGCCTGATTATGTGGGATATCATTTCGCGCGACTACAACCGCAAGATTTCGCCTGCGACCTGCCTGCGAAATGTTCTTCCGTATCTCGAAGGTGGCTCGATCGTGGTCTTCCACGACTCGGTCAAGGCCTTCCGAAATATGCGTTACGCCCTACCGCGTACACTCGAAGAGATCCGTCGCAGAGGTCTGAAATGTGCCCGCATCGAGTAGCGTGCCGATGATCGCCAAAGGCTGATAATGAGAAAGTGAGCACTATTTTTTGATACTTTCGGGAAAAGTGTTATTTTTGTGGCCGAAATTGAGATTGAATCGAAACAAAATCGACAATAACTAATTAAAATTATATTTCTATGCAGATTACAGCAGCAGACATCAAAATCGGTATGTGCATCGAAATGGACGGTAAGACTTTTATCGTTGTAGATTTCCAGCACTGCAAGCCGGGCAAAGGCCCCGCATTCGTACGTTCGAAGCTCAAAAACCTCGAAAATGGCCGCGTATTGGAGAACACCTTCTCGTCGGTAGGCCAGAAGATCGAGCAAGTACGCGTTGAGCGTCGCCCCTATCAGTTCACCTATGAGGATGATCTGGGCGCACACTTTATGCACACCGAGACCTTCGAGGAGATCAACATCGACAAGAACCTGATCAACAACTACGACCTGATGGCTGATGGTCAGATCGTTGAGGTTATGTTCCACACCGATAAGGAGATGGTTCTTTCGGCCGAGCTTCCCCCGATCGTTGATATGGAGGTTACCTACACCGAGCCGGGTATCAAGGGCGATACCGCTTCGACCAACTCGTTGAAGCCCGCAACGGTTAATACCGGCGCAACGGTTCGCGTACCTCTGTTCATCAACACCGGCGACAAGATCCGCGTTGATACCCGCACCCGCGAGTACTACGAGCGTATCAAGTAAGCCGAGGCGAACTGAACGCAACGCAAAATCGAGAGCTGCCCCACAACAGGGTGGCTCTTTTTTTTGTGCGTGGGTGGCTCTTTTTTGTCTGCCTGCTTTTGGTCGTTTGTCGGGTGGCTCTTTTTTTGCACCTAAAACGCTATGGGCGAAGGCTGAAAAAGTGGTCGAACACGCCCCAAAATGAAAAATAATCGCTCGCGGGGTAGGTTGTTCGATAATTATTCGTTATCTTCGCAGTAAGAATTGCGCGCGTGCGAGTGCTCGCGCACGTGTGTATCGTTTGTAAGAATCAAAATTTGGCACCTATGAAACGAACTATACTCCTTACGCTGATCTGGTTGCTGACCACTGTCGCCCTGCGTGCGCAGGAGATCGTCATTGGCGAGCGTGTGCCCGAATTGCGCCCGACGGAGTGGCTGGGTGCGCAACCTACCGAGGATGATCGTCGAGCCACGTTGGTCATCTTCTATCACACCGAGAGTCGGCCCTGTGTCGATGCGTTGCCACATATCGACTCGCTGGCCCGCACGATGCAGAACGAGCGAATTGTCGTTGTCGCAATGGAGCCGAAGGAGCGTATCGCCCCCACGTTGGCGCGCTATATGAGCCAGAAGTTTTATGTGGCTATCGACCCTTCGGGCCGTATCTTTTCGGCCTACGGAATCAGATATGTCCCATTCGGGGTGTTGATCGATCGCAAGGGTCGTGCCTGCTGGATCGGCAACCCGATGTTGGCTACCGAAAAGATAATTAGAGATAACTTAAAATAGAGAAACCCCAAAAATCAAACCCAAATAATGGCCTTTACCAAGATTGAACATTACGAGAAGGAGCATTGCGATGCACATCACGATAGCGCGTTGAGCGTTGCCGAAGGTGTTAATGATCAGCCCATTGTCAATCCCTATTTTGTGCGCAAGCGCAAGCCGCGTCTGACGGTTGATGACTATGTGCGCGGTATTTTGGCAGCAGATATTACCATCCTTTCGCAGGCAATTACGCTCATCGAGAACAATAACCCCGACCACTATGCAATGGCGCAGCAGATCATCGAACGCTGTCTGCCGTATAGCGGCAAGTCGGTACGTATCGGTATTACGGGCGTTCCGGGTGCGGGTAAATCGACCTTTATCGAGGCGGTGGGCAATATGGTAACATCGTTGCGCCATAAGTTGGCGGTGTTGGCTATCGACCCCAGCTCGGAGCGTAGCGGTGGCTCAATCCTCGGCGATAAGACCCGTATGGAGAGCATCTCGTCGAATCCCGATATCTTTATTCGCCCTTCGCCCTCGGCGGGCTCGTTGGGCGGTGTGGCTCGCAAGACCCGCGAGACGGTGGTGCTGTGCGAGGCTGCGGGCTTCGATGTAATCTTTATCGAGACTGTGGGTGTGGGCCAGTCCGAAACGGCTGTACATTCGATGGTCGATATGTTTATGTTGTTGCAGATTGCCGGTGCGGGCGATGAGTTGCAGGGTATCAAGCGCGGTATTATGGAGATGGCTGATATAATGGTGATTACAAAGGCCGATGGCGAGAATGTGCTGCGTGCGAAGTTGGCACGTCGTCAGTTCCAGAATGCGCTGATGTTGTTCCCGATGCCCGAATCGGAGTGGCGTCCGCAGGTGTTCACCTGCTCGTCGCTCGATAGAGTGGGCTTGGAGGAGGTCTGGAAGGGAGTTGAGGAGTACCTCGATTTTATTCAGGCCAATGGCTATTTCCGCCACAACCGCAATCGCCAGAATAAGTATTGGATGTACGAAACGATCAACGATGCGCTGCGTAGCTCGTTCTATCTGAACGATAAGATCGAGGGGCTTATTCCGGAGTACGAGAAGCGCGTATTAGGCGATCAGATCAGTTCATTCGTTGCCGCAAAGGAGTTGCTTGACCTCTATTTCGGAGAGAAAAAATAGGCGCAGATGTTGCTGATGCGCAGGACTTTACGACTGATGCTGTCGATGGTTGCTACCATCGCGGTATCGGTCGTTTCTGTTTTTGCGATGCCGAGTTCGGAGTCTCTGATCGCGACACCGCAGGCGAAGGGTGCCACCAACTCGATAGCGAAGATCGCCGGTTCGCTTGCAGAGTCCGATGGCGGGCGTGTGGTATTTAGTTATGGGGATGTCTATCTCGGTGAGCAACAATATGTTGCGCAGGTCGATGAAGGTCGTTTCGAGGCCGAACTGCCACTTGAAGCTTTGACGGAGGTGGAGATATTTCGCGGAAACAAACTTTTGGCGCAGGTGCTGATTGCCCCTGATGAATCGGTCGAGATCGAGCATATCGACTCAACGCCCCGATTTTCGGGATCGGCAGCCCGACGTAATGAGGAGCTGCGTAACTATCTGAATGATATGCGTTTCGATAGTTTTACTCCCTCCTATACGACCACCTCTGCCGATAAATTTGTGGATGTTTTGAAGCGCAATATCGAGATCGAACGATCGAAGATGGAGAGTGCATTGAGTGAGTCTTCGGAGTCGTTGCGCCGTTGGGCGGAGTCCGAGATTATCTATCGAAATGGTCTGTATGCGGTCGAGTATGCTCGTCGTAACAATCTGAAAGACAGCTTTTCGCTTGCGCAACTTTACGATACGAGGCTTTTTCCGATCGACTCTGTGGGACGAATTGCGATGGACTATTGCCGTTATCTCTCGGCAGTTGTGCGTGATCAATATATCGAGGCGAATCCCGTTGCGGCCAACTACCTTCTGCGCCACGATCGTGCGGGTGCCTATGCGGCTGCGTTGGCTCAATTGGCAAAGGTAGATGCGAGTGTAACAACGCGCGAAATTGTGGGTGGCGCGATCTATGGTGTGGCGTATAATGCTAATTATCAAACTTTTGTCAGCCTACTTGAACAGACCCACGACTGCCAATATGTGAGCGATAGGATGATTTTGTGGCTTGATGATCTGCGTGTTGCGCGTGGCGAGCGAGCCGATATGCGCCGTTTTACCGAACACTCCTTCGAGCGACTGCTGGCCGAGTCGCACCGCGAGGTGATCTATGTCGATGTGTGGGCTACGTGGTGTCCGCCCTGTCTTCGTGAGATGAAACATCTGCGTCGTATGGAGCGCCGCCTCGAAGGGCGTGGTGTGAAATTTGTATCGCTCTGTGTATCTTCACCTTACATTCAGTGGATGCTGACGGTCGATCAGCCCGAAAATCGTTCGGCAAACTATTGGCTCGACGATGAGGCGCAGGTGGTCTTGGATCGCTATATCCGTATCCGCAGTTTCCCGCGATTCTTCGTTTTGAGTGGCGGCAAGATCATCAATGAGAATGTCCAGTGGCCCTCGTCGAATGATCTGATTGATGGTATTTTGGGCGGCTATGTCGAGGAGTTAGCTCGTGAGAATAGCCAGCGAATAAGTGAAACTGATAAATTGCAAAACGTTGTAAATGAGTAAAATAAAATCATATCTTCGTTCATTTCGCTTGCGCACCTTACCTCTCTCGGTGGCAGGCATCGTTCTTGGAACACTGTTGGCTGCCAGAGCAGGGGAGTTCCATTTGTTGCGTTTTGCGTTGGCGATTTTGACGGTGTTACTATTGCAAATCCTCTCGAATGTGGCCAACGAATTGGGCGATACGCTGCGTGGCACCGATTCTGACGAGCGTCAGGGAATGATCTACTCATTGCAGAGCGGCGAGATATCGATCTCGGAGATGAAACAACTGATTGTCTGGCTGATAGCACTCGCAGCTATAAGTGGCGTCGCGTTGGTAGCGAGTTCGTTTCAGTCGCTTTTTTCGAGCGATGGAGTGGTGATGCTTGCGCTTGGCGGTGTGGCAATTGTGGCGGCTCTTGGCTATACGCTCGGTCGCAAACCTTACGGTTATATGGGGCTGGGCGATCTGTTTGTATTCCTCTTTTTTGGATTGCTCTCGACCATTGGCGGATACTTTTTGATGACCTCCGAGGTTGATTGGGCCGTTGCACTGCCTGCGTCGGCTTGTGGCTTGTGGTCGGTTGGCGTGCTGAATATCAATAATATACGCGATATGGAGAGCGATCGCAAGAATCGAATAACCGTACCGCTTCTACTCGGTGAGCGACGAGCAAAAATCTATCAATGCCTGCTGGAACTGCTGCCATTTGCACTGCTGACGATTTTCTGTTTGTTGCGTGGAGTAGCGTGGGCGGGTTATGTTTTCTGGCTCTTTTTGCCGCTGTTTATCGGACATCTGCGCGGTGTGTGGCGTGCTACGGGTCGCGAACTTGATTGCCGTTTGCCGCAGTTATCGATGCTTACGATTGCGGCGTGTGTCGTGTTCGGTTTCTCGCTATTGATCTGATCCTAAACCATATTTCAACAAAAAACCTGACCCCGCAATGGGATCAGGCTGATAGTTGTTTATCACTTATTCGGAGCACACGCGGCCTACTTGGCCCACTTCTCCTTATGCTTTTCGAGCTGCTTCTTGATTGCGTCAATCGACTGATCGACAGCTTCTTCGAACGTCTTGCACTGGCTCTCTGCCACTAACTCGTCGCCAGGCATATTCACTGTAATTACTGCGACTTTGTTTCCGCGATCATTGTCCTTGTCGAGTTTCAGGATCACGTCGGCCGAGGTGGCACGCTCTGCAAAACGATCGAGTTTCGACATCTTTTTCTCTACGAATTCGACCAACTTCTTGTCGGCATCGAATTTCACGGATTGAATCTGTACGTTCATAATTAATCCTCCTAATTACGTTTATATTAAAGCGATTCGGTCTTCATCACGAAGTCCTACACGCAAAGTTGCTTGCTCAATGCTTTTGCCCCGCATCTAATCCCACGCTACTTGCTATCCTCCTCCTTCGACCCCTTTCGACCCCGTTGGTGGGGGTGGGCGACGTTGTATGCACGGCGGAGCGAGGAGATACTTGTGTGGGTATATCGCTGCGTTGCGGCGAGCGACGAGTGGCCCAAAAGCATCTGAATTTCGCGTATGTCGGCACCTCCTTCAAGCAGATGCGTGGCGAATGTGTGGCGCAGCACGTGCGGACTCTTGCGCCCCTTCACTTTGTATGCCGCTAACTCGCTATGTATGACGCGATAAAGCGTCGTGCGCGAAATTCGCTTACCTTTCTGTGTTAAAAATAGTGCTTTTTTGTCAAAAATGCAAATATTTTGCCTTGAAATTGTGTCGAGGTAGTCCAAAATTTTTTCGCGTACAATCTCGATTATCGGGACAACTCGATCTTTGTCGCCCTTTCCTCGAACGCGGAGCGAGGTGTAGTTGGCCGAGAAGTGGTCGCGATCGATGGCAATCAGCTCCGAAAGACGCAATCCCGTCGTTAGGAACATCAAAATAATAAGCGCATTACGTTTTGTGTCGAGATCCTCGCTGCCGCAACGCACCTCGCTATCTACGGCAATCTCCGTCATACGTTTCGCCGCGATGTATGTCGGAAGGCGTTTGGGGGTGCTATTTCGCGGAATCGATGCAAAGGGATCGACCTGCGCGAGGTTGTTGTTGCGCATCCAGCGGTAGAATGCGCGTACCGAGGCTAACGTGCGATTGATCGAGGCGGCAGAGAGGGCCTCGCCGCGCTTTGAACGGTGGAGCGTGCTCTCGTCATCTTTGGGCTTGCGCGAGAGCGATTCGATCCACTCGACCACATCGTCGCGTGAGATATCATTGGGTACGAACTCGCGCTTGCCGTCGCCCGTTACGAATGCCACAAACTGCTCCACATCGCGGCGATAGTTGCGCACGGTGAGGGGCGAAAGTCGTCGTTCGACGGTAATATATTCGATAAAACGGTTGATCATTGCGCGGGCAGTTTGCGTACAGACAAAGTTACAAATTTCCACCTGAAAAACAAAAAAGGCGGGAGGGTATCTCGCGACAGCCTCCCGTCTTCAAGGGATTTTCACCCTTAAAACTACTAACCCAAACTTAAATAAATGAAGAAACCTTTTGTTGCGGCACGGCTGGTACCGCAACGCTATATGTTGGGGCAAGATTTGTGCCACAATTTCGTTGTCAGGCCAAAAATTACAGTCCGAACGACGTTTAAGACTTTTTGCACGCTATTTGCGACCGAACGTATCGAACCAAAAAAATTGAATCGAGATGAGAAAAATTGTTATGACAGTCGCTGTCGCACTTTTGACATTGGTGGCAATGGCGCACGAGAAGGAGATCCCCTATGCGGAGCTACCGCAAAAAGCGCGCAATTTTATCGAAAAGTACTTCGCGCGCGATAAAGTGATTTCGATCGAGGAGGATAATGATTGGCGCAAGGAGTATGAGGTGCGTTTTTCTGACGGTGCGAAGATTGATTTCGACGGCAATGGCGAATGGACCAAAGTGCGTTCGTCGCAGGGTGCCGTGCCTGCGGGTTTGGTCCCCGATACCATTGTGAATCAGACCAAAGCGAACTACCCCAATGCGATAATGGTGCAGGTCGAGAGGGATGCTCGCGGCTATGAGATCGACCTTTCTGACGACCGAGAGTTGCACTTCAACGCTTCGGGGCAGATGGTAAAGGTCGATGATTAGTTGTCGCCTGCCAAAAGAGAGATGCCCTGCCCGATTTATACTATCGGGCAGGGCATCCTCGCTTAAACCTAATTAATGTATGATGCTTGCCGAAGAGGCCGATTAGTTACATCCCTTGTCCGCCGCCTGCGCCGTTATTGCCACCGCGCGAGGAGTCCATATCGTCGTTTTGGATCGAACGGTTGGTCGATTTGACATTGACCTGCGTCTTGCCGAAACGGTAGCCGATCGAGAGGTTGAACATTCGCATCTGTTGCCACGAGCTATTCTCGCTGCGATACGAGTTGGTCTGCATCACCTGGGTCAATTTCGAGTCGGCATTAAAGGGGTTGTGAGCCGAGAAACTTATGGTCATCTTCTTTTTGAAGAGTTGCTGGCGCAGTCCAAAGCTATATGCGAAGTAGGTCTGTTTCATATTGCTTTCGAGGCTCAATCCGAAACGATAGGCGTAACCGCTGGCAAAGATTGTTGCGTCTTTCCACAGAGCAGCCGAAGTATAGAGCGAAGCGTTGTAGGTGAAACCTTTATTTGAGAGGTTGAGTGTCGGGGCTTTGATTATGTCGTAACCACCTCGACCACTGATTTGTATGCTGAATTTCACATCTTTGCGATAACCGATCGTGGCATTAAGTCCGTACGATTGGCGTTGAGCTATGTTGTCGTATGTTATATGTCGTACGCCATCTTCGACGAACGAATATTGATTGACGGCATTGTTCGAGAATGTGCCACTTGTGCCGAGTGAGATATTCCACGCCGACGAGAAACGTCGCCACGAGAGCGATACCGAGTGCGAAACGGTTGCGTCGAGGTCGGGGTTGCCGTAATTGACATTCATTGGCGACTCGTTGCGGTAGGGATTCATCTGCCAAAGGCTTGGGCGTGAGAGTCGCTGGGTGTATGAGAGCGAAAGTGTATTTGCGTCGTTGGGACGGTAATTGCCACTCACGTAGGGAATTATGTTGAATAACGAGGGCGAATATGTGATTTTATCATTTTCGGTGATAACTGCCACGTCGCTCCACGCTTGCTCCATACGAGCACCGACGCGACCCGTCAATTTCTTGCCTTTAACGTGATAACCGGCATAGAGAGCCAAGATGTTCTGCGTATAGTTCATATCGCTACGCGGGTAGTCGGGTGCAATCTCAAATTCGTCGGTCGTCTCGTTGCGCAGCGAGGTCTGCGAGTCGTTTGTGTAGCGGCGATAGATATACTTGGTACCCGCCTCGATGTTGTGCATCTTGTTGATCGGGTTGAAATAGTCGATCTGTACGGTGTTGTCGAAACTGCCGTTATCGCCCAAATGGCGGCGTGCCGAGGTGGGGTAGTTGAACGTGTTATAAACGTCGTAGAGTTGCTCTTCCTTATCAGGCGTAAGATCCATCTCGTAGGAAATGGTCAGTGTGTGATCCTTGCGATTGAACGTACGCTGATAGTTCGCTGCGGCCCAATAGCTGTCGTAGTCGTAGCGGCTATCCATATAGTTGTCGTAGCCCATAACGCGCTGACCATCTTTTGAATGGATCTCTGTCGTCGAGTATGCATAGCTTTTCGATTTGCCCATATAGTAACCACCCTCCAAAGTGAGCAGGTTGAGGGTATCAATTTCGTAGCTGGCATTTAAGTTTACGCCTGTGTATGATCCCTTGTACTTGTATTGCGACGATGAGGTCATAAGGTGCATTGTCGGATCGTCGAAATTTTCGCGGAACCCATCGCTCAAATGCCATTTACGAGCCTTGTTTATTGACGAATATACCGAAGCCGAGAGCGAGAATTTGCCCATCTGTGCCGCGATGTAGGCATTGCCGTAGAGCGAACGTTGAGTTGATGCCGAGAGGTTGATCGTACCATTATAACCACCTGCCACTTTGCGATCTGTAATGATATTGATAATGCCGCCGACACCCTCGGCCTCATATTTTGTCGAGGGGTTGGTTATAACCTCAATGCTCTTTACCGAGCCGGCGGGCATACTTTCGATAACGCTCTTGAAGTTCTTAGACATCATCGACGACGAACGACCATTGACCAACACCTTGTAATCGCTCTGACCATTCAGTAGTACGTTACCCTCGGCATCGACGCTCAACTGCGGAACCTTACGCATAATATCGACCAGCTGGCTTGTCGGTGTATCGGGGTCATTCTCAACGCTATAAGCGATCTTCTCATCATCAGCTACAATCAACGGCTTCTGTACGGCTACGACGACCTCCTCGATATCGACTCCCTGTTCCAGCGCAATTTTACCCAACTTGGTGCGCTCCTCGACTATCTCTACCGCACGGTTGAGAGTCGTGTAACCGACCGATGAGATTTGGAGCAGGTATGTGCCTTCGGCCTTTGCACCGATCTTGAACGCTCCCGTGGCATCAGCGGCTACGGCTGCCACGACGGTCGAGTCGGTCTGCATAAGAGCCACGGTAGCGTAGCCGATGGCTTTGTCGGTTGTGGCCTCCACGATGCGACCTTCGAGTGTGTAACTGGTTGCGTTTTGAGCAATGGCTGATGAACACAGCACGGTGAGCATCAGTAGGAGTGAGCTGAAAAGAGTTTTCATCTTATTTGAGGTTTTCTGTTTGCAAATTTTTAGAATGTGCCTTCACATTCGGTCGGTTACTTTTCGCAAAGGTATCTATTATTTTCTACTTTCAAAATAATTTCCAATAAAAATATATCGAAAAACAAAAAAAAACTACCGAAAAACGATATTTAGCAACTTTTTTCGACCTATTGTCTATCTTTTCTGATTGCGATTTACTTATTAGACGCTTGAACTCCTCAAAAGTTACACCGTGTGTCGCTTTTTTTCTAATTGTGAATCTTTGCATCTATTATCAGTGCCGTCGATGCTGCATTTTGTGCTTCTGCTGCTCCTTTCGGTTCTGTTGTTCTCCCGTTTCAGTTGCCCTTCCGTTGCTTCCGCTCCTCGCCTTACTCTGCGACCTTCTTTGCGGAGATGGGTGTCGGGTGGTGCTTTGCTTTATAACGCTCGGATGTGTAGTTTTGTTGTTGAGAGTGAGAGATTTATGCGGTGAGGATATGGCGAAAAAATATTGAAAAAAATTACATACATAACGTGCAGTAAATCAGGCGTTTGCGATTTTGAGGGGGGGGGTAATTTTCGATAAATAAAAATAAATTGTTTGTTTTGTTCGGTTTTTATTTATAATTTCGTCTTTCGATAGGAGTTGTAAATCACTGATTTAGTATCATAAACGTATATATCCTGCTACAACATACGCCACTTTTTGCAGGGTATTAGGGGGAGAGCCGTGAGGTTTCTCCCTCGCTTTTTTCTGCCCGAAATCTCTTTCCCGTTTTCTCCTCCTCTCTCCTCTTACCTCTCACCTCTCTCTCACCTCACCTTTCTCTCCGCCCCTCCCCTTGCCCCACCCACAATAAAAAAAAGCCCGCAACCTTGTGGGTTGCGGACTCTTTTTGAATAGTATAAGTACTACACTCGATTAGTAGCCGGTCGTCTTCGACGCAGCGTAGCTAATTTTCAGTGCATTCGCGCGGCGAAGCTCCTGCTTAACGTCGGTGATGATACCCATACGGGTCTGGTCATCGGCCTTAATGCAGACAGTCATCGCGTTACGATCAGCCTCGTTGAGCTTGTCGCGCTCCGAAGCGATGAAGTCGAGAATGTCCTTGGTAGTACGGTAGCTATCGTTGAGCTGTACCTTCGGTGCGTTACCGAACTTTGCCTGCATAGCAATGCTCGGAGGACCGATGTGGATAAAGCTAACGAGCGACTTCTTCTCCAATTTCTGGATTTCGGTTGCAGCCGGCAGGCGGTAGCGAACCAGCAGTTCCTGCTCACGCATCTGTGTACTTACCATAAAGAAGAAGATAAGCATAAAGATTACGTCGGGCAGCGACGATGTCGAGATTGCGGGAGTCTCTTTCGAGCCCTTTTTCTTAATTACTGCCATAGTTTATTTACCTCCTACGTTACGCGGTTCAGCCTCTGAGATCTTCAAAGGTACAGCGTCGGTGATCGACTTACGAGCAGCCTCGCCCAGATCTGTGAACTCCATACCGTACTTGCTCTTTGCAAGCTCGTTACGAACTTCGTTGAATGCGCGGGTAAGCTCATTCTGTACCATAATGTAAGCCTCATAGCTTGTACCACGGTCGTTCTGGAGCGAGATAACGCCCTCAGATACCGGGTACGACCATTTCGAGCCGTCTTCAAGTTCGATCTCCTTTACCTTCTTCTCAGGAAGAGTCTCCAAATCGAAGGGGTTAAGAACGAACTCCTTGGCCTTCTCTTTCAGCTGGCGAATATCAATCACCTGATTCTCAGCCTCCTGAGTGCTAACCATAATGTTATTGTTCTGCGAGATAAATACCTTCATAAGGTTACGCTCCTTAATGTCCGAAGGCTTCTGCTCGGTGTTTTCATCGGGCATAGGCGGCAACATACGAGCCAGACCAGAGTCGGTATTCATCGTGGTAGCAACCAGGAAGAAGATCAACAGCAAGAAAGAGATGTCAGCCATTGAGCCGGCATTGATTTCCTGTATTTTTCTTTTATTAGCTGCCATAATTGCTTTTAGTCAAATGTTATTTAATAGCAGATTTAACCTCAGCAAACAGAGCAGCCAGCAGAGCAGCAGCCATTGCGAAATAGGTTACATAGATGCTGAAATCCGATACACCAAGAACGAGCTTGTCGTCCATTACGGTACCATCGGCCATATTCATCGGGGTGCTTGCGTCGGTCAGAGCGTATGCAATACCGAGCACAACAGCGATCGCGATAATCGACACCAACGAACCCTTCAAGCCCGAAGGATTGGTGAAGGTGTTGTAAACTGCGCTACCCAATGCAGCAACCAGACCAAGTGCAAACAGTACATACGTCCAGATGATGATGCCGTTTACATCGGGGTTGCCGGCAGCGTCACGACCGCCTGCGACCATCATAATAACCAACACAACGGTGATGGCCATCATAACGCCCAACAGTATGTTTAATACTTTTTTCATTGTTTAGTTTTTAATATAGGTCGTGATTAATGATTATTTCTTGCTGTAAGCGGTCAACATATCCAACAGGTTGATCGAGCTATCCTCCATAGCAACTACCAACGAGTCGATCTTCGAGATCAGGTAGTTGTAGAAGAACTGCAGAATACAAGCCGAGATCAGACCGAGCAGGGTAGTCAACAGAGCCACCTTAATACCACCTGCAACCATTACGGGCGAGATATCACCAGCTGCCTGGATCGAGTCGAATGCGTCGATCATACCAACGATGGTACCCATGAAACCGAACATAGGAGCTGCAGCGATGAACAGACCTACCCAAGTCAGGTTAGCCTCCATCTGGCCGTTCTGAACCGAACCGTACGATACAACTGCCTTCTCAACTGCGTCAAGACCCTGATCGTAACGATCCAGACCCTGATAGTAGATCGATGCAACGGGTCCGCGAGTGTTGCGGCAGATGTCCTTAGCAGCCTCGATACCGCCGTTGTTCAGAGCCTCCTCAACCTTAGCCTCGAACTTCTTGGTGTTGATCGACGAGAACGACAAGAAAAGGATACGCTCAACAACTACTGCCAAACCAAGGATCAAGCAGAGCAAGGGCAGCAACATCCACATCCACGAACCCTCGATGAACTTCTGCTTCAAAACCTGGTGCATAGTCTCACCCTCGATCTCAGTCTCAGCGTCAACAACGGGAGCAGCCTCCTCAGCTACGGGAGCCTCCTCAGCTACCTGCTCAGTTGCAGGAGCCTCAGCGTTAGCGGCCTCAGCGGCCTCCTGAGCAAACACGTTAGCAGTACCAAGGCAAAGCATACCTGCTACTGACAAAGTCAAAAAAAGTTTTTTCATAGTAGATAAATTAAATTAATTAGTTTGTTGTTTGTTGTTTGTGTTTTGTTGTTTGTTTATTTGTTTTAAGTTTCGTTGTCCGTTTTTTGCCGTTTGACGGCGTCTGTTTTGCCGTTTGACCTTGCTCCCTGTCAGAAGTTGGTCGCCCGTTTATCTGCAATTAGTTGTTTCGTTATCTAAAATCAGTTGGCCTCATAAAAAAGTTTCGCGGAGAAAGCGGGATTCGAACCCACGATGCCCTTTTGAGGCATACACACTTTCCAGGCGTGCACCTTAAGCCACTCGGTCATTTCTCCAAATTGCGCCAAGTAGCCTGCGCCTATCGCGCTGACTATCAAAGCAATGAACCCTAAAATTCGCCTTTTATACCTCTCTCGTTCCCGAAAAAACGCATAAAAGACTTGCGAAATATAGCAATAATTTTAATTCTGTGCAACGATTTGGGTCGTAATTTCACCTTTTATTGCTTTTCGCAGCATTTCGACTGTCTTGTCGTGCGGCAGTCTTTGACCGAGAATATACATCAATTTTGTTACTGCGGCCTCGGTTGTCGAGTCAAATCCGCAGATCACACCGATCTCTTTGAGGCGTTGTCCCGTCTCGTAAAGATCCATCGCCACGATGCCGTCGGAGCACTGTGTTACATTGACTACAATCACGCCACGTGCGATAACTTCACGCAACACATCGCAGAACCAATCGGCGGTCGGGGCGTTACCGGCTCCATAGGTTTCGAGCACGACGGCTTGCAGGCCGTAGATGCTCAACATCGCGTGAAAGATCTGCGGACTGATTCCGGGGAAGATCTTCACGACCGAGACGCCCGTTTCGAGTCGCGTTGCTACGCGCAAAGGCTCGTCGGGATCGCCTGCGGCAGGGGCGATGTAGGGGTAGTTATATTGGATATTCACGCCCACCTCGGCCAGCGGCGGATAGTTGAACGAACTGAATGCGTTCAACTGCTCGGCACTGAACTTGGTTGTTCGGTTGGCGCGGAACAGACAATTCTGGAAATAGAGGGCCACCTCCGGCACAACGGCGTGTCCGTTGCGCTTTTCGGCTGCAATCTCGATGGCGGTGATCAGATTTTCGCGACCATCGGTGCGCAACACGTCGATCGGGATCTGGCTTCCTGTAAAGATTACGGGCTTGGCGAGATTTTCGAGCATAAAGCTCATTGCCGAGGCGGTGTAAGACATTGTATCGGTGCCGTGCAACACCACGAAACCATCATATTTATTGTAGTTCTCGCGGATCAGTTCGGCCAGACGACACCAATTTTCGGGGGTTACATTCGATGAGTCGATGATCGGATTCATCGTTATCACCTCAATTTCGACATTCAGGCGGCGCAGAGCAGGGAATTCGTCATAGATACCGCTGAAATCGAAGGGCACGAGTGCTCCCGTCGAGGCATCGGTGCGCATACCGATCGTACCGCCAGTATAGATAATCAAAATTGAAGGTTTCATAGCTCCTTGTGGTTGTGGCGCAGATTGCCTTTGTGATGCTCCTCACGGCTGCTTCCGCACCAATCTTCTAACAAAGTTAGGAATAATTTTCTAAATAGCAACTATCGAAGCCCGAAAATTCTTTCTGCGTTGCGAGTTGTTTGTTCGGCGATATGCTCCGTCGTGCAGTTGGTCAGTTCAGCTACGCGCGTGCAGATGTAGGGTATGTAGCTACTTTCGTTGCGTTTGCCGCGATACGGAACGGGGGTGAGGTATGGGCAGTCGGTTTCGAGCAGCAGATCTTCGGGCGACATTTCGCGCACGGTGTCGGCCAACGCACTCTTTTTGAATGTAACAACGCCACCGATACCGAATAGGAAATCGCCACACGCTTTCAGCCGTTTGTATGTCGCCACATCCTCCGAGAAGGCGTGAAAAACGCCACGCAACTGCTCTCCGCGCTCACGTGCCGCCGCAGCTTCGCGTTCGACGATCTCGCACATATCCTCCCACGCCGCGCGAGTGTGAATGGCAACGGGTAATCCCAATTCGGCAGCCAGACGCAACTGCACCACAAATGCTTCGCGTTGATCTTTAATGTATTCCTGGCTCCAATAGTAGTCCAATCCGATCTCGCCGACAGCATAGAAACGTACCCTTTCGGGTGGCTGACGGAGATACTCCTCGACCTCGGCCAGCTCCTCGCGCCACGATGGATTTTCATTTACCGATGTTGGGTGGAGTCCCATCATTGCAAAGCAATTCGAGGGGTAGGCGCGTGCCAAATCGAGCATACGGGCGTGGCTGTGCGTGTCGATTGCGGGCAGGAGTATCCGATCGACGCCCGCCGCAATGGCGCGATTGACAACCTCCGCGCGATCGTCGTCAAATTCAGGTTCGTAGATGTGTGAATGGGTATCTATGTATTGTAACATATTGTCTGGTTATCAGTTTCTTATATACATCTGTCCGGGCACTTGTCGGATTGCGCCTGCCAATTCGAGATTGAGCAGCAGAGCAGCTAACGCGCCCGTATCGAGTGCGGTCAATTCTTGCAGTCGCGCTGTCGAAATGGGATCCGAAGCCCCGATAAGCGAGAGCAACCCCGCCTCATCGCGCGAAAGCTCAATCTCAGGCTCGCTTGCCGAGGGCAGACAATCGGGTTCGTGCAGATCCCAGCCCATCTCTGAAACGATATCGTCAGCCGAGGTGATGAGTGCCGCTTTTCGATTGCGGATCAGCGCGTTGCAACCCTCCGACGACATATCGGTAATACGCCCCGGCACGGCCATCACCACGCGATTATAGCTGTCGGCCATTGCCGCGGTGTGGAGCGATCCGCCCGATGCGCCCGACTCGACCACAACCGTACCGCCACTGATCGAGGCGATCAAACGGTTGCGAGGAATGTAGTAACGCCCATTTTGTTTGGTTTGCGAATGGAGCTCGGTAACAATTGCGCCGCCCTCATCGACGATCTCGCGTGCAAAAGCGGTATGCTGCGCAGGTGTAACGGCGGGCAGCGCATTGGCAACAAAGGCAACCGTCGGCAGATGATGTCGCACAGCGGCGCGATGACAATTGACATCGACACCAAAGGCCAGTCCGCTGACAATCGTAAGCGAGGGCACACGGTGCGAAAGTCCTTCGATTAGACGTTCGCACATCGTTACGCCATATTGCGAGATATGGCGCGTGCCGACCATCGAGAGGGTCAGACTGCCGAGAGCCTCGCAGTTACCTTTTATATATAATACGTGTGGATAGTCGTCTGTTTCGAGCATCAGTGCCGGAAAAGCCTTCTCGGTTGAGGCTATTGGCTCAATGCCGTGTCGAGCGCAGTACGATAGCTCTCGATCTGCGGCACGATGATATTTTCGTGCGACGATCTCGCGGGCAAGACTCTCTTGCAATTCGGCACGTCCGACCAATTCATCCACCGAGGCCGCATATATCGCCTCGGCCGACCCAAAGCAGCGCAACAGATGTACAATACCTCTTGCTCCGAGGTGCGCCTGCATACTTAATGCAATATCGTCGATAGTTGCCATAATCGTAAATATTTAGGTTGGGCCTGCGGATCACCCCGCGCCCGATTTACGATTGTAAAGGTACGAAATTTTTGCGAAAATACGATAGTTGGGTTCGATTAATTTTTGTTACGCATAGACATAACAGCTATTCGTCAAGGTGCTTTCCGAGCAACGCAACAATCTCTTTTGAAGAGGGACGTGGTGCATCGGAAACTCGCAACTCTCCTTCGCGCCCAAAAATCATATAGCGGGGGATCAGAGTAACTCTCTGTTCAGTCAGCAGACGGGCGCTTTTGCTGTTTATAATGCGATAAACCTGACAGCCTTTTAGATTCAGCTTTTCGAGCGATTTAATCATCGCCTCGGTTGTTTCGTCCTTAGATAAATATACGAACTCCACATCGCGACCCTCGAAACGCTCCCGCAATACAGCAGCATCGTTCATCTCAGCACAGCACGGAGCACACCACGACGCCCAAAAATCGACATAGATGACGCGACCTCGCAATTCTTTCATCAGCGCCGAAAACGTAGTTTGCTTTCCATCTGCTCCGACGAGCAACATCTCCTCCTCAACAAACTGTTCAGCGCTAAGTTGTTCGGCATAGCGATCGTGCAATAATGAGTCATCTGCTATAACGCGATCAACGTAAGGCTTACTCCTCTTTGCAGGCCATTCGCGTACCATACCGTCCAAACACTCCGTAATCAAAGCGCGTCGCAATTCGCCTTCTCCGAGCAGCGTATCCTGCTCCAAAGCCTCAAACGTGTATTCCCAATCGACCTGCGAACCTTGCGAAACCTCAACGAAACGCGAGAAATACACCGAACGAGCCAAACGTATAATGTAGTCGCGGTAGAACCCGCAAGCATCGGCACCATAACGTTCGGGCAAGTACTCCGTGTCGAGAATCTCTGCTGCCTTTGCCGCTGAAATCGAAACTCGCTGTCCGAAAATCTCGTCGGTTTTAAGCGCCCAATGATTACGTTCGCTATAAAATTCGTGTGCTGCACGAGATAGTTGTTTAGCCTTTAAGAGCGAATCAAGTATCTGCTTTTCATCGTCTAACATCATTTTTCGCTCAGCGCGTAGAGAGTCGTAGATAGCAATAAATGCACGGCGGTCAGGATGCCGAGAAAATCGATCCCGCAAAATAGCACGAGCTGAAAACAACGTAGCTGTCGCCTCGACAATGGTTGCTCCATTGTACGATCCAAAGCGGTCGAGCGACCACCCTCGATAATCAGTATCGAGGGGAGCTGTCGTGCGGTTGATTATACGAATAGTCGGAGCTGCCAACTCGTATTGTTCGGTAGTATCGCGCGTGATGACAACCGTATCCCCTCGCTGCGCAACGAAATCGCTGTTACTCACTGCATTGAATCGATATCTCACGTATAAATGATCGCTATGCAGTGGAATTATCATAGTGTCGCGTGTGATGTCAATCCTACCAATCTTCTCCTTGCTATCCGACGCACGAAAGTTAAGAATGGGTTTGCCATCAACACGAAACATTGGACCTCCATAGCGTTTCTCCGAGGTGTAGTAGAATGTCGAATGTAGTGTTCCATCAACTACGATGACTACTTGTTCGGGCGAATTATCGACGTTTGGAGTTGAGCAGGATATAAATCCGAGAATAGAAACAAGTATGCAGAGGACAATTTTCTTCATTACAAGGAGGTTTTGAATAATTACAAATTTATAAAAATAAACTCGAAAATTTGTAAAAAACACGAAAGATTTGCTCGAAAGTTTGGAAATTGAGAAATAAGCCGTATATTTGCAGTCCCGAAATGGAGCAAATGTGGTCTGATGGCCGAGCGGCTAGGCACAGCTCTGCAAAAGCTGCTACAGCGGTTCGAATCCGCTTCAGACCTCAAAAAAAGTGCGTTACAAGTGATTGTAGCGCACTTTTTTGTTTCAGAAGATAAATTTACGCCCTTTTTTACGCCCCGTTTCTACGGCTTTTGCCGTCGTCTTTATACCATTAAAGTTAGTAATTGCAACAGCAAAGATAACGGCCAATCATAGTTCGCGGTGCAGGATTTTGTGCGGGGCGTGGTGGAGATTGCGAAAAAATTTGTAACTTTGCCCCGACATTCATAAGGGGTGCCTTACTATCAGGCTGAGATTATACCCATTGTACCGGATACGGGTAATGCCGAGACCGGGAGTAGCGTAATCGACAAACATACCCCTTTTCTGTGTTTTTAACTTTTTAACTTAAAAGCGATGAAAAGGAATTTTTTGACTTTTGCTGTGGCGATATTATCGCTGGGCGTAGCTGTGGCGCAGAGCCACACGCAAAAACAGTTCACCTCTGCGGTTGATTCTCCGCAAGACACGATTGCCTTTCAGGCCGATTTGCAACAGATCAATGTCGTTGCAACAAGGGCGGTTGAGACAACCCCCGTAGCTTACACCAACATCTCACACGAACAGATCGAGCGAAACAACTACGGCTTGGATATACCCTCGCTGCTTGCTCTCACGCCCTCGATGATTGCGACCAACGAGACGGGCATTGGTATCGGTGCGACCTCGATACGTCTGCGAGGTACGGATGCAAAGCGTATCAATGTTACCGTGAACGGAATGATGCTCAACAATCCCGACTCACATTCGACCTATTGGTACGATACGCCCGACCTGATCTCGGCCGTTGGTGATGTGCAGGTGCAGCGCGGTGCAGGTACCTCGACAAACGGAACGGGTGCTTTTGGCGGCGCAGTGAGTATGACAACGGCCCCTGCGATGGCCGCGTTTGGGGGTGAAGTGTCGTTTTCGTATGGTTCGTATAATACTAATAAACAGGCGATTGCTATTAGTTCGGGGTTGATGCGTGGAGGCTGGACCATTGATGCTCGCGCGACGCATATCGGCTCTGACGGTTACGTCGATCGCGGTATGACCGATCTTAAATCCTATATGTTTCAGGCGGCGAAGTATGGGTCGCGTACGAGTGTGAAGTTGCTCTCGTTTGGTGGCAAAGCGAAGACCTACCTGACCTATACGGGTGCGACGAAGGAGGAGATGGAGCTTTATGGTCGCCGCTACCATACCGAGGGACAGTACGAGACGTCGAGTGGTCCGTATATTCTGGCCGATGGTACGCACGTCGATTATTATGACGATCATACGGATAACTATCTGCAAATCAATAATCAGCTGATCCTTAACCACCGTTTTACGGATCGCTGGTCGCTCTCGGCAATGGGCTTTTACACCTATGGCTACGGCTACTATAACCAATATAAGGCCGAGCGTACGCTGCTCGAATATGGCAACCTCGGCATCAAGGATTCAGACGTTGAGGCCGATATGGTGCGTGTAAAGCTTATGCGTAACCACACTACGGGCGTAAATCTGACGGCGGCCTACAACACCGAGCGTCTGCAACTGCTGATGGGTGGTGCGTGGAGCTACTACACTTGTCCGCATTGGGGCGAGTTGATGTGGGTCGATGGATTTGAGAGTAGCGCGATTGGCGGTCGATGGTACGACAATGATGTCGATAAGCAGGATGCAAATATCTTTGTCAAAGGTCTGTGGCGCGCAGCCAAGGGGTTGGATATCTATGCCGATCTGCAATATCGCTTTGTGAGCTATAAGGCGTGGGGTGTGAATGACAATTTCGATTGGAACACAATGCAGATGCAGCCGATCAATGTGGATGAGAGATATCACTTCCTCAATCCGCGTATTGGTTTGAGCTATGCCTTTGCACTTCGCCATAAACTCTACGCTTCGGCGGCCATTGCGCATAACGAGCCTACCCGTTCGGATTTCACCGACCGCTACCGTTTTGCGGCCGATCAGACGCAGCCTACATCGGAGCGACTGTATGATTATGAACTTGGTTATCAGTACTCTGCACCGCGTTTGCAGTTGGGTGTGAATCTCTACTATATGCGCTATAAGGACCAACTTATTCCGACCGGATTGGTCAATGACAGTTCCGATGCGCTGAATGTTAATGTGCCCGACAGCTATCGTTGTGGCGTTGAACTCTCGGCGGCGTGGAGTGTGGCCCGTTGGCTGACATTGGGCGGCAATGCGACATTGAGCCGTAATAAGATACTCAATTATGTCGATCTGCTGGCCGACAGCCCGACCTACAATCAGAATCTCGGAACGATGACCATCGCCTATTCGCCCGACGTTATGGGTTCGCTCTATGCCGATCTGCACGTAAAGGGTTTTGAGGCTGTTCTTCGTGCGCAATATGTTGGTAAGCAATATTTTACCAACAACGAAATCGAGGCTCTCTCGCTCGATAGCTACTGCGTTGCGAACCTCGACCTGGCATATACGCTCCGTACGCGCACGGCGAAGAGTGTGCGATTTGGCGTAACGATCTACAACCTCTTCAATGCCAAATATTGCAGCAATGGCTACGGCTACTCCTATATGTGGGATGGCGAGCGATACGATGAGGCATACTACTTCCCGCAGGCTCCGCTGCATCTGTTGGCAAATGTAACCATTAAATTTTAACGCACGATGGATTGGAGACTCGCTCTTCAAATTGTGGGTGTAGTGCTTGGACTGCTCTACCTCTGGTTGGAATATAAGGCCAATATCTGGCTCTGGGTCGTGGGGCTGGTGATGCCCATAGTTCACGGCACGCTCTATTTTCGTTCGGGTCTCTATGCCGACTTTGCAATGCAGCTATATTACATAGCAGCAGGCATTTACGGCTTGATAGTATGGAGTCGCGGAGTGAAACGACACGATCGCAAGAGCGAGTTGCGGATCGCCTCCACACCCTCTGCCGTATGGGTGGCAGTTGTCGGTGTGTATCTGCTTTTGCACGGGGCGATCTTCCTCTTTTTGAGCAAATGTACCGATAGCACAGTTCCGTTCTTGGATTCGCTGACCACGGCGTTGTGCATTGTGGCATATTGGCTTCTCTCGCGCAAATATGTCGAGCAGTGGCTGGTCTGGCTGGCGGTCGATGTGATAACGGTGGGGCTATATATCTATAAGGGTATTCCCATTACGGCCGGGCTTTATGCGCTCTATTCGGTGATGGCCGTTGCGGGCTATCTGCGTTGGCGACGCGTGATGAGATCGTACGAAGCGACAACTTGATAGCAGGGTAGGGTCGATTATTTTGGGGCAAGATGACTATTTTTACCATTATATTTGTATCTTTATGCCCGAATAATCAAATACATAGTATGTCAATTGTAAATTACATTCTCCTACTTGCTATCTACTGTCTGACTCCGGCGGTGGTTATCTGGCTCTGCCGAAAGTATAGTTGGCTCGGCAAACTCGGTCCGATTATGGTCCTTTATGCTATCGGTATGACGATTGGAAACTTGCCATATAACCCGCCAGAAATGGCTGTGTTGCAGGATCTGCTGCCCAATATCGCCGTTCCGTTGGCGATTCCGATGATGCTGTTTGGTTGTACCTTCTCGCGCAAGGAGCTCCGTCTGCAAGTCAAGCTCTGCGCAAGTGGCTTTCTTTCGGCCGGTATTGCGATTGTAATCGGCTATCTGTTCTTTGGTCGCTATGTCGAGCAGGGAGCGCAGATTGGTGGCATTATGTCGGGTATGTACACCGGCGGTATGGTCAATGCAGCGGCGTTGCAGGCGATCTTCCGTGTTGATAGTGAGAACTATGTTCTGATGAGCTCCTACGATATTGTTCTCTCGTTCCTCTATTTGGTGTTCCTGCTCAGTGTGGGTATTCCGATGTTCCGCCGCTTGTACGGAGAGGGCAGGAAGGAGATTTCGCAGCGAGATCAGGAGGAGATTGACCGCCAAATTGCAAAGACGCAGGAGAATCCCTATCGCAAACTGCTCTCGCGTGAGGGTATACGACAGCTCGGTAAGGTGCTGTTGCTGACGCTTGCGATTGTCGCTGTGTCGGCCGTTGTGGCTCTGCTGATGCCTGATGGGTGGTTTATGGTTGTCTTTATTCTGTTGCTTACGACTTTGGGCGTTGTGGCATCGTTCTTTCCGAAGGTTCGCGAGTGGGATACGAGCTACGATGCAGGAATGTACCTAATCTATATTTTCAGTATCGCAATCGCTTCGATGGCCGACTTCTCGAACCTGCAAGTTGAGGGAGGTGTTAATTTGCTGATATTCCTCACGGTAGCCATTTTCGGGTCGCTGGCAATCCACGCCCTTTTGTGCCGCTTGCTGCGCATCGACGCCGACTCGATGATGGTGTCGTCGGTGTCGTTCATCAACTCGCCCCCGTTTGTGCCGATGACCTCGGCGGCTATGCGCAACAAAAATGCGCTGGTTACGGGCCTTGCAGCGGGTATTGTCGGCTATGCACTCGGTAACCATTTCGGAGTCCTTATTGCCAAACTGTTGGAACTGTTGTAGGACTCTCAAATAGATACAAAATAGCCGCGCTCCAATGGGGCGCGGCTATTAACCTTTAATGACGAGTTGTGAATTAGAACAGATAGCCCGTATTGATATAGAACGCGCCCTTTCCGTCCTGCTTTGCGAGCTTGCCGATAGGCTTACCGTACTCCAAGCAGACGATAAAGTTCTGATTCATAATGAATCGGAAACCGCCACCCACGGTGATATGCGGGCGATCGCGCTCGGTGCCCTTTGCCATATAGGCGTTATACTCCTCGCGGGCCTTCTCGTACTCGTTCTGGGTTGCGAACTCCTCCAACGTGCGACCGAACGTCATATCGTAACCCTTGGTTACCATCGTACCATCGCTAAATACGTTCAAGCCGAAAGCGATATTCTGCTTCCAGAGGGTGAACTGCACGAAGCGCCAACGCAGTTCGGCATTGTACGACGCCATATCAAGACCCTGCACACGGTTACGCATAATACCGCGCACGGTGCGGAAGCCACCCATACCATCGCGGTCGTAGGTCGGGCCCACGGTGGTCAGATAGGGCAGAATGTAGTAGGGAGCCTTACGGCCGAAGGTACCCTCATAGTTCAATCGGTAGGCGAAGGTCAGTCGGTCATTCGACACGATGGGCACATAGTGGCGGAACGTAGCCGAGTACTTGTAGTAGGGGTTCGACGTGCCTAACCACTTGGGGGCCAACATCACGTGAGCTTCGGCCCACACACCGCGCGAGGGCGCACCCTCCTTGTCGCGGGTATCGAACAACAGACCCACGCGCACGGTGCTATTCAGACCGCCGTCAGCCTCCGAGTCTTTGATAATACCCCACTCACGATACTGCTCAAAGAGCGTCGGCTCCGAGTCGGGGAACATCTTATTCTCGTCTTTGTTCTTGTTGATCTTATCGCGGTTGATAGCGCCCTGCTTGAAGTAGCTCAAATGGTAACCGGCCTCCCACGACAGCGGAGTCTTGCCGATCTTACCCACGAAATCGGCCTTGAACAGAGCTGCCAAACGGTTGGTGCGGTACTTCGGGGTGTAGATATACATATCGTCATTCTTCTTACCATCGAGCACCTTTTGGTAATCGTAGTACGATTGGTAACCGTTGAAGCCGTAGAAGTCCATCGCCTTGTCGTTGGTGATGGTCAGTGCGGTCGAGAAACGTACGCCGGGAATCCAGAAACGGTTGTCATACGATACGACATACAACTGCGAGCCTTTGGTAAAGAACGAGGCCTCGAAATACCACTGCTGGCGCGTATTGGGGTAGGTCGAGCCGTCGCCAAAGTCGTAGATATTGAGCAGGGCACCCAGCTGGAAGCCCTTATCGGCATCGAACGCTACGGCAGGCAGCGGGCCAAAGTTATATCCCGTTTTGATAATCTCTTTCTTTGCGGGTGCAGGGCTGTCGCCATTTTCGACGCTCTGTGCCTGAATGGTTGTTGCAAAAATGGCTGCAACGAGTAGGATCGCAAGCTTTTTCATAGTATGCAGGTCTTTATTTTTTGTTAAATATAATTTCTCGAATCTTCTTGTATTTGCCACGCAGCTCTCCATTCATCAAGAAACGGATATCGGAGATAAGCAGTCGGGCCAAACGCCACGTCTCGTGTGCCACAATCGGCGCAGGCAACAACAGCACTGTGAAGGGCAATGCCCACTGCCAGGGCAGTATTACAAATGCCACGATGCCATAGATCAACATCAGTACGGGCCACATCAGCAGATTGACCAGATAGCGCACCGAGTTGCGGAAGACGTGATCCTTCATCTTCTTGAAAATCAGAGCCAGCACGATCTTAATCGGCAGCGTGAAGAACGATACTGCAAGGCAGTACGGTAAGAAGGCAAGGAAGAAAATCAGCTTCAACAGGCGCGACCAGAAGGGATATTTGATCGAAACCGAGCCGAGGCTGATGTGCTTCGAGCGACGAATCTCTGCCGCCTCACGGCCAAGTTTGAGCAGCTGTGCTGCGCGCTCCGGCTCATCTTCCTTCATATGTGTAATCTGCCATACGGTGCGATTGTTGGCCTTGAAATGGACATCGAGCGGGTGGAGGTGTGCATTCTCCGAAGGACCCTTAACCAATTGAGCCTGTCTCTTCACAACCGCAGCGCAAACCTCGTATGTAGCTGCGTAATCCTCATCGTCGGGAATATAGAAGATCGACGACTTCATTCGCTCGGTCAGCATATCGCGTAGCAGATTGATCTGGATCTGCTGCTCATAGAACGAGTGCTCCTCGACAAATTCGCCAATATTGATCGGCTCGCCAATCTGCACACGCACCGTCGAACGGAAACGGAAGAAACTACCGTAACGAATACCGACAGGAACAATATACAGCGGCATATCGGGCATCATCTCCTGCGCCTGGAAGGCGATACGGAAGATACCTTTCGAGAGGGGCAACGATGAATATTTCGCCTGATGAGTGCCTTCGGGGAAGATGCAGAAGGGAATGTGATCGCGCAATACATCGACCGCCTTTGCGATTGTCTCATCATTCTTGCGCACCTCGTCGATGCCGTCGCGCATACGCATAATGGGCATAATCTTCAAGAAACGGAACAACTTGGCTGCCGTCTTGTTCTTGAAGATGTCAGCACGCGCCACAAAGACCTTCGGTTTGCGGTCCATTGCCAAGATTACCAACGCATCCATCAGTGCGTTGGTGTGGTTCGGGGCATAGATCACCGCGCTATTCTGCGGCAGACGCTCCAAACCGTTATATCGTACATTGCGATATGATAATTTCAGTACGAAATCGACATAATAGCGCAATAGGTTATACAGCCAATCGTAGTCTTGAATCTTCTTCTCCTTCTTCATTTTTCTCACTTTCTCTCTTGTTTTACTCCTCAATAGGTGTGCGGCGGAACATATATGCCACCGTCAATCCCGATATGATGTGCCAGATGCCCCACCAAGCCGTAATGAACAGCATACCTCCGTAGTGGCCGTGCCAGATTTCGGGCGGGAAGATTGCCGTGTTGAAGAGCAATATCAAACCAAGACCTGAATTCTGAATACCGACCTCGACAGTCAACGAACGACGATCTGCCTGCGGAACCTTTGCCAACTTACCGCCGAAATAGCCCGTACCCAATGCCGCAGCATTGTGCAACAGCACGATAAAGAAGACATAGAAGATATTATCGAGGAAAATCTGGAAATTCTGCGAGAACGATACGATCACCATACCGAGGAAGAGCAGGATCGAAATCACCTGCGCGGGCTTTGTGATCTTCTTTGTGGCATTTGGGAAGTAGTGCGCAAAGATTATACCCAGCACGATAGGCACACCGAGCAACAGCAGGATCTGCTCCAACATAGGCATAAATGGGATTACCAGACGCGGAATATCGCTATGTACGGCGATAATGTTGCTATAAAGCGTACCCCAAACGTAGAAGTTGATCGGGGTTACAACGGGAGCAGCCGCAGTTGTAATGGCGGTCATCGACACCGACAACTCGATATTACCCTTCGAGAGCGACGAGATGAAGTTCGAGATATTGCCACCGGGGCACGATGCCACCAGAATCATACCCAATGCCACCATCGGCGTAATCAGCGGACTCAAAGCCAGAGCGATGGCGAATGTAACGGCGGGCAGTGCCACCCACTGTAACAATACACCTACGATTACCGATTTGGGGCTGGTAAATACCTTTTTGAATGTTTCGGTTTTGATGCCGAGAGCCACACCGAACATTACAAATGCGAGTATGATATTTACGATCATCATACCTCCTTCACCGAAGTTCAGGATGACGGTGTTCAATGCCTCTAATTGTTCTTTCATAATAAATAGGACGCGACCGCAGCCGCAAGGGTTTAATGGGTTTAAGTGTTTTGTTTGGCTGTTTGTGCCCTTTTTGACCACTCTAACAGCCCATATTTTCAACTTTTAGTCAAAAATATTTTACAAATATAACAATAAAACCCTAAAAACCACGCAAAAGCCAAGCTCCGTGCCTAAATATAAGTATATATACCCATACGATTCTATGCAAAATCACCCTCGCCGAACATAATCCGCCGAGGGTGAATAACTTTTTAAGCCGAGGTGGTTATTTTTGCTAATCTTTTGTCGCCTCTTTGTATGCCAATTTAATGGTGGTATCTACAACTTTACAGTCATAAGACTTCGTCTGCTCATCTTTTAACTCCGACCAGCGGCACCATCACGTTGGGAATCATATCTTGCAGCGGTTTGATCTCGGCGGGAATGAATGGGAGGTTGCCGATGATCATACCGATAGCGTAGAGCACCATAATCGGACCAATCTTGCCGAGCAACGGAATGCGACGACAGAGCCAAATCACCAGCGCAGGCGTAAGGCAGAAAACAAGGTCAGCAGAATATAATTAACGATCGATATATCTTCGTGTGGGATAGTGGTTTATAATGTTTGTGCGGGGAGCTTTCGTTGTCGGACTATTTGCCTTCGAGCCATTGCAGGAAGTCGGCCGTGCGTGAGCGACTCACAAAGACCTCAAACGTCGGGCGGGGTTCGAGTTGAACCTTCAAGCGACCTGAGGGGTGCTTCGAGATGCCCGCAATCGAGCGAATTGCCACCGTGCAGTTGCGCGAAATGCGGAAGAAATCGTTGGGCGAAACCTGCTCCGACACCGTGTCGAGCGACGAATCGAGAATGTAGCAACGATTCTCGTTCGTAACCAGATAGTTGCTCTTATCTTCGGCGTAGAAGTAGGCAATCTGCGAGGTGTCGATGACCGACAATCGGTCGCCAAACTTGACCACAAAACGCTTTTTGTACGAGTTTGCCTCTGGGTTGAGCGCATTGCGCAGCGCCTCGAAATCGAACGGTGCACTGCTCCCCGCCGCAGCCTCCAAGGCGGTGCGACAACGATCGACAGCTGCACGAAGCAGCTCAGGGTCAATCGGTTTGAGCAGGTAGTCGATGCTATTCACTCGGAACGCCTGAACGGCATAGTTGTCGAAGGCGGTGGTGATGATCACCTTGCCTTTGACCTGGCACTGCTTGAAGATATCGAAGCACGAGCCGTCGGAGAGCTCGACGTCCATAAAGATTATATCGGCTACATTTTGCTCTGCGTCGAGCCACGCCACAGCTCCCGAAACCGAACTCTCGATACCGACCACACGCAGATCGTCGAACTGTCGTTCGATGGCGCGACGCAGGTTGGCTTGTGCCGGAATCTCGTCCTCGATGATTAGTACGTTATAGGTTCTCATAGTAGTGGTATATTTACGATAAATTCGCTTTGCGTCTTTTCGACCGAGATCGGACGATTGCAAATATCGAGATATTGTTGTCGTATGTTTTTCAGTCCCGTGCCAGTTGAGGCTTGGGCGGTAATTCGCGGTTGGATATTGTTGCGCACGGTCAGCGTGTCGCCCTCGGCACAGACGAAGATGGTCAGCGGGCGCTCAAGGCTGACGATGTTGTGCTTGGTGGCGTTCTCGATGAGAAGTTGCAGACAACAAGGGATAATGCTGCGGTTGAGCAGTTGGTCGTCAATCTGGTAATGGACCGTGAAGCCACTCGCAAATCGCTCTTGCAGTAGCTCGGAGTATTTGTGGGCGAAATCGATCTCCTCTTGCAACGTAACGAGAGGTTCGTCCTCGGTTTTGAGCATATAGCGATACGAATCGGCCAGCTTACGAATGAATGCGCTCGCACGCTCGGTCTGCCCCTCCTGCACCAGATAGTCGAGAATATTGAGCGAATTGAACAGAAAATGGGGGTTGATCTGCATTTTGAGCTTGTTGTATTGGAACTGCGCGAGGTGCTTTTTGCCTCGTTCGGTACGCAGTTCGTCTTGCGAGGTGTAGAGGTGGCCAATCAGCGTAAATCCTGCATAGACAACCATATCGGCCAGCAACACAACGGCATATTGACGCAGGAATGGCAGACCTGCGAAGATGTATTGGCCACCGTTGGGCAGGTCGTAATAGACGATAAAGGTGATGGCGACCGAGAAGAGCGCAACCAAGATTACGTTCAGCACATTTTGCAACTCCTGCAACCGTTTAGGCAGGCGGCCGAACCCGACCAGAATCACATTGCCACAGACGAGTACCACCATAGCGAACGTATTGCTAACCATACGGTTAAATTCGGGATAGATACTCGATTGCGAGAAGTACGATGAGTTGAAGATGAGCGAATACGAAACACGCAGCAGAAGGATTGCGGCGGCGACCAGAGCCAGCTGCGGAATCGAAGGGCTCCACGTATTGGCGTGCATCGAGCGGAGGCTTTTGAGTGAGGAGATGCCATAGACCGACCAACCGAGCAGTTCGGTAACGATAGCGGTGGTGATAGCCGACGAGGTGGTGGGGTCCGAGACCACGCTGGATACAATCGTAGCTCCGTAGGTGCCAAGCAGGTAGCCCGAGAACGTACCGACGAGTGTCAGCATTGCTGTAATCTCGGTCTGCATTCGTTGGCGGATTGCGATGATCACGATCATCAGAATCGTCAGCACGGTCAGTGGCACGTCGTCCATATAGTCGATCAAGCGGCTGATTACGGCGATGGCGGCGTGCGCTATGGCGAAAAGATGGATTGTTGCGGGTGTCGAAAACGAAATTCTCTTCATACTCGGTTGTGCATTAACGGCTCTCTTGTCGGTCGGTTCGATCAATCGCTGGTGGTTTCGATGCTCGTGGTCGAGTCCAATCTTGACAATAAAGGTAGGGCTTTTTTGTTGAATCTCCAAATCTTGTTGCGAAAACGGCGCTTTAATTTTTTAGATCACAACACTCGTCCGTCCAAATCGACCGTTCGTCGGTTTGGTTTGGCCGTTCGTCGGACTGAGATTGGAGGTTTGCAAATGCTATTATAAATTTGTATAGCTAAATTTTTACACTATTATGCAGAAAAAACCTAAACTTTCGTTCTGGCAGATTTGGAACCTTAGCTTCGGATTCCTCGGAGTTCAGATTGGCTATTCACTCCAAAACTCGAACACTTCATCAATCTTTGAGTCGCTCGGTGCTGACCTTTCGCACCTGAGCTACTTCTGGTTGGCAGCCCCCGTTGCAGGTCTGGTAATTCAGCCGATCGTGGGTCTGTTCTCGGACGGTACTTGGACTCGCCTGGGTCGCCGTATCCCCTTCATTCTGGGTGGCGCGATCATCTCGGCAGTGGCTTTGGCGCTGATGCCCAACGCTCCGATTCTGTTGGCATTCGCTCCGCTGCTGATGGGTGCATTGATCCTGCTCTTTATGGATCTCTCGTTCAACGTAACGATGCAGCCCTTCCGCGCGCTGGTGGCCGATATGCTCGATGACTCGCAGAAGACCAAGGGCTATGTCGTGCAGACCTTCCTGATCAACTTGGGTGCCGTTGTCGGTGCTGTGCTGCCGCTGATTCTGACCCACTGCGGTGTGTCGGACGAGGTGATCCCCGGTCAAGTACCCCAGCACATCGCTTGGTCGTACTACATCGGTGGTGCAATCTTGTTGGCAACCGTTCTGGTAACCGTATTCCGCACCAAGGAGTATCCTCCTGAGGAGTTTGCTCGCTACAACAACCAGCCCGTTGAGGCCGAAGACGAGCATAAGCCGTCGTTCGTGGAGTTGCTGCGCAACGTGCCTAAGGTGATGTTGCAGTTGGGCGTGGTGCAGTTCTTCTCGTGGGCAGCTCTGTTCCTGATGTGGACCTACCTGAAACCCGCAATTACGGGTGTGGTTGTGAGCCACGAGACGGGTGAACTGCTTTCGGCAGGTCAGACCCAGACGTGGGTAGGCGTGCTCAACGGTATCTATCCCATTCCGGCTTGTATCGCTGCGCTGTTCATCGACAAGATCGCTGCTCGTTGGGGCAATAAGCTGGTCTATGCTCTGTGCCTGCTGTGCGGTGCGCTCGGTTTCTTGGGTCTGTGTGTTACTACCGACCAATATGCGCAGATGATCCCGATGGTGGGTATCGGCGTGGCTTGGGCTGGTATTCTGGCAATGCCTTATGCAATCCTTTCGCGCGCGGTTGATGCACGTCGTATGGGTGTATATATGGGTATCTTCAACTTCACGATCACCATTCCGCAGATCGTTATCGGTTTGACGGGCGGTATGATCGTCGAGCATCTGTTCGGTTCGTCGCCGATGAGTATGTTGGCTTTGGCGGGCGTATTTATGTTGCTGGCAGCCGTGTCGGTAGCCTTCGTCCGCGAGAAGCGCGAGGAGGTTGAGGCCTAATCTGCATAAGAAGGTGCGTTATATTATATATAAGGAGTAAAGATAAATTACCTATAATATTAACTAATAACTAAAAGCTCTTATGAGAAAAATTCTCGCTATGTGCTTGGGTTTGATGTTGTTTAGCATCACAACCCCCACTCTTGCAGTTGCCCAGAGCGGTAAATTGCAGATTAAGGGCGTGGTAGTCGACGCAGCCGGTGATCCCGTGCTGGGTGCTGCCGTTGCCGAAGTGGGTACAACCAACGGAGTTACGACCGACCTCAATGGTCAGTATGTGCTCAATGTTAGCGATCCGAAGTCGATCATCAGCGTCAGCTATATCGGCTATAAGACCGTTGAGTTGGTTGCAACCTCGACCGTGCTGTCGCGCGTGGTTCTCGAAGAGGACTTGATGTCGCTCGAAGAGATCGTCGTGATCGGTTACGGTGCTGTTAAAAAGAACGATATGACCGGTTCGGTTGTGGCTGTGAAGGCCGAGGAGATCAACCGTGGTGCGCTGACCTCGCCGCAGGAGATGTTGCGTGGTAAGGTGCCGGGCGTGAATATCACGTCGGGTAGCGGTGCGCCGGGTGAGGGTGCTGAGATCCGTATCCGTGGTGGCGCTTCGCTGTCGGCTAACAACAACCCGTTGATCGTTATCGATGGTGTGCCCGTTGCAAACGAGGCTGGTCCGGGTATGGCTAACGGCCTGTCGATGGTCAATCCCAACGACATCGCTTCGTTCACCGTATTGAAGGACGCTTCGGCTACTGCAATCTACGGTTCGCGCGCATCGAATGGTGTCATTCTGATCACCACCAAGAAGGGTCAAGATGGTTGCCCCCGCGTATCGTACAACGGTAGCGCAAGCGTTAAGCACAACCACAAGACTCTCGATATGATGTCGGCTGACGAGTTCAGAGAGTATGCTGTTCAGGTAGGTGGTCAGAAGGCTGCCGATCTGTTTGGCACGGCTAACACCGATTGGCAGAAGAAGATCTTCCGTCTGGCTATGGCTACCGACCACAACGTATCGGTAACCGGTGCATTCGGTTATGGCGACGAGCTTCCTTACCGTTTCTCGGCAGGTTATACCTACGATCAGGGTACGTTGAAGGGCTCGGACAACCAGCGTGTTACGTTGGACATCAATCTCTCGCCCAAGTTCTTCACCGATCATCTGTCGGTAAACCTGAACGCTAAGGGTATCTACAACAAGAGTAACTACGCCGATGCAGGTGCCGTAGGTGCGGCCGTATCGTTCGATCCTACTCAGAGCCCCTACATCTACAACGCTGACGGTGCAATCGACTACGCTACGAACAACGGTTTCTGGAATTGGTCGACCGACCTTGCTCCGATCAACCCCTTCTCGACCCTCTACGACAAGTACGATCGCAACAACTCGTACCGCGCATTGGGTAACTTGCAGCTCGACTATAAGATCCACGGTTTCGAGGATCTGAGCCTCAATCTGAACCTGGGTCTGGATATCACCAAGACCAAGGGCGACAAGGGCAACCTGCCGGGTTCGATCTTTGCTAACCGCGACTCGGACGGTGCATACAAGACCTTCGGTCGTTTCGATAAGTATGAGAACCTGCACCGCAACCAGCTGTTGGAGTTCTACGCCAACTACGCTAAGGAGGTGGGTATCCACAATATCAACGTGATGGCAGGTTACTCGTGGTCGATGAACTACTCGAAGACCAAGTCGTGGAACTACGGTCGTACCGACCTCGATGGCAACTCGACGCTGATCTCGAACACCGCACCTTCGTATCGCAATGCGTTGGTTTCGTTCTATGGTCGTGTTAATTACTCGATCGCTTCGCGCTATCTGTTCACCGTTACGATGCGTGCCGACGGTTCGTCGCGCTTCGTTGGCAAGAACCGTTGGGGTTACTTCCCCTCGGCAGCCTTCGCTTGGAACATCGGCGAGGAGAAGTTCTTGAAGGACTCGCGCGCATTGTCGGCTCTGAAACTGCGTTTGGGCTGGGGTGTAACCGGTCAGCAGGAGTTCGGCGAAAACTACGCTGCTCAGCAGTACTCGGAGATCTCGCAGGAGCCTACCAACCAGTATCCTCTGGGCGATGGTTTCTACTTCCCCGTGAAGCCTCACGCATTCAACGAGTCGTTGAAGTGGGAGGAGACCACTACCTATAACGTCGGCTTGGACTTCGGTTTCATCAATGGCCGTATCAACGGTACTGTTGATGCTTACCTGCGTCAGACCGACGACCTGATTTCGCGCGTTGCTGTGCCTCTGGGTGGCAACTTCTCGAACTACGTATATCAGAACATCGGCTCGATGGAGAACAAGGGTGTCGAGGTTTCGTTGAACCTGATCCCCGTTCAGACCGAGAATTGGCATTGGTCGATCGGTTTCAGCGGCACGTTCCAGAGCACCGAGATCAAGACCCTGCCCAGCGAGGCTATCGAAGTTGGTAGCGGCGGTGGCGGTACGGGTAACCACTTGCAGCGCCACGTTGTGGGCTACGCACCCTATACCTTCTACCTCTGGCAGCAGGTTTATGATCCCGATGGCAACCCCATTCAGGACGCAGTGGTTGATCGCGATGGCGATGGTCAGATCACCAATGCTGACCGTTATATGACCAACAAGAGCCCCAACCCCGACTTCTACTACGGTGTGAATATGAAGCTTTCGTACAAGAATTGGGATCTGGGCTTCAACGGCCACGGTACGGTTGGTAACTATATGTTCAACGACGTATTGTGCGGCGGTGTAACCACCAACTATCCCGACCTGGTGAATAAGGGTTACCTGATCAACGCTCAGCGTGCCGTAACCAAGTATGGTTTCAACGTTGGTGCAAACTCGGTATCGCAGCGTTGCTCGGATCTGTTCTTGGAGGACGCATCGTACTTCCGTCTGGACGACGTTTCGTTGGGTTACACCTTCCGCAATGTAGCTAAGAGCGATATGTCGATCCGCGTAGCAGCAGGCGTACAGAACGTATTCGTAATCACCAATTATAGCGGTTTGGATCCTGAGTGCTCGGTTACGGGCGGTATCGACTCGAATATCTATCCTCGTCCGCGAATTTACAGCGTGCGTCTGGGTATCAACTTTTAATCAGAGGAGGACAAAAGAATGAAAAAGAATATATTTTTAGCAGCCATTGCAGCCCTCTCGCTTACGGCCTGTGTCGGCGATCTGAACCAGACGCCTGAGGCTGATAACGTAGTTGATAACGTGTACGAGAATCCTACGTATCGCAAGAGCGCGCTGGCAAAGATTTATGGCGGTTTTACGCTCGTAGGTCAGGGCGGCGCCGGCTCGTCGGATATCGACGTTAGCGATGCCGGTGCATCGGAGTTCCTGCGTGCTTGGTGGTCGATCCAGACGGTTTCGACCGATGAGTGCAAGTGCGTTTGGGGCGACTCGTGGGTAGCCGAGATCGGCGGCAACGCTTGGAGTGCCGTGAAGAACGACGCTATCTATGCAACTTATACGCGCGGTATGATGATGGTGGCTTTCGCCAACGACTTCCTGCGCAACACCGACGATAGCGACGTTGAGGTAGCTATCGAGCGCGCTGAGGTTCGCTTCTTGCGTGCATATGCTTATTGGGTACTGCTCGATTGCTTCGGTAATCCTCCCTTCGTGGTTGATACCGACCCCTTCGGTACCTACAAACCCATTCAGACCAATCAGGCCGACCTGTACAATTGGTTGAAGGCCGAGCTGACCGAGCTGACTTCGGACGCTTCGGCACTGAAAGCTCCCCACACTCAGGTTTATCCTCGCGTGGATAAGGGTGCTGCTTACGGTCTGTTGGCTCGTCTGTGTCTGAACCACAAGATCTATCTGGGTGTTGAGGATAAGGTTCACTACGCTACGGCTCGTGATGCTGCCGAGAAGGTTATCGCAGCTTATCAGCTGGCTGACAACTACAAGGCTCTGTTTATGGGCGACAACGGCGAGAACCCCGACGCATTGAAGGAGATCGTCTATGCTTCGTGCTACGACGCTAATAAGACTCAGTCGTATGGCGGTACGAGCTTCTTGATGTTGGCTGGTAAGGGTCAGCAGTACGCTTTGGGTATCGATGGCAACTGGAACGGTCTGGTTACCAACTCGGAGGCTGTTGAGCGTATGATCGGCAAGGCGGCTGTCGATGCTGCCAAGACCCGATCGGGCGACGCTGCCGGCGACGACGAGAACGTATTCACGGCTATCGACGCTCGTGCATTGGTTTCGTTGTCGGACTGCGACGATAAGGAGATGGATACCAAGAACTTCGCTAACGGCTGGCACGTGGTTAAGTTCGATAACAACCGCTTCCTCGACCCCGCAACCGACTACTCGAAGACCGAGAAATTCTCGTCGGTTGACTTCCCGATGATCCGCGCAGCCGAGATGTACTTGGTATATGCCGAGGCACAGGCTCGTATCGACGGCGGTCAGACTTCGGACGTTAAGGCTGTTGATTGCATTAAGGCTTTGCAGACACGCGCAGGTATGCAGAACCCCACCGTTTCGACGACCGTAAATCTGGATCAGATCTTCGACGAGATTTCGCGTGAGCTGTTCTGGGAGGGTCAGCGTCGTACGACTCTGATTCGCTACGATCGTTACTCGTCGGCATCGTATCTGTGGCCCTTCAAGGGTGGTGTGAAGAATGGTCAGGGCTTTGCTAAGTACTTGGAGCTCTTCCCGCTTCCTTCGGACGACCTGTTGGCTAACGAGAACCTCTCGCAGAATGAAGGTTACATCGAGTAAACAACCCACTAAACACAAACAACGATGAAAGTTTTGAAATATATTTCGATGTTTGCTGCGGCTGCACTTCTTATGACCTCGTGCCACGAGGACGAGAAGGTGATGGCTCTGCCGGCAGACGAAGTTTCGGCACCGGTGATGAACACCCTGTCGAACATCGTGGTCGATGATGCAACACTTCAAAATGAGGTTACTCTGTCGTGGAGCTCGGTCGACTATGGCTACTCAGCTGCTGTAACTTACGCCGTTTTTGCTTCGTATCAGGACGTTGATGTGCAGATCGGCGAGTCTTATACCACCTCTTACACGATGACCAAGGAGTTGCTGAACAACTCGCTGGTTGATAAGAAGGGCCTGGCTGTGCCAGAGGGTGCAAACGCTACCGTATTCTTCTACGTTGTGGCTAACATCTCGGCCGGCAATGAGGCCTATGCAAAGCGTTCGAACGCTATTCAGGTTGATATCACCACCGTTAAATCGACTTCGGCTCCTTGGATCCGTCGCTGCCTCTGGGTACGCGGTATGCACCAGGGCTGGAACGATCAGGACGCTCCCGTACTGTGGGAGAATGGTGAGAATACCAATGTATATGAGGGTCTGGTTTATCTGGTTAATCCCGATGATCCTACGGGCACTTGCGAGTTCAAGTTCTGCCCCGAGAATCCGGGTTGGACAGGAAACTACGGTGGCTCGCTCGACGCTCTGTCGACCGAGGGTAACCCCGCAAACCTCGCCACTACATCGGGTATGTATTGGATCACGGTTGATCTTGGTTCGTTGTCGGCTAAGTTGAGCCCCGCAAGCGCAATCAGCGTTATCGGTGGTGTATTCGATTCGAGCTGGGGCGTTGATCTGGATCTGACCCCCGCAGGTCTTCCCGATCCCTCGACTCAGGGTACCGATGCCGATTACAACTCGAAGTTCTACCAGTCGGTAATTGCACAGACTTGGACGGGCGTATATGAGAATACCGCCGCTGGCGAGTATAAGTTCCGCCTGAACCACGATTGGGCAATGAGCTGGGGTAAGGATTTGGAGCACCTGGTGCTGAATGATCCCACCAATCTGGTAACCGATCTGAGCGGTAAGGTTCGTTTCTCGATCAACTTCAAGGGCGATGTAGAGTCGCTGTTGCAGGACGATACGAACCCCTCGCCCGTATCGGGTAAGGTCGAGCAGGCCGAATAAAGAGTGCGAATTGGTTAGGCGTGTGGGCGGCGTGGCCCGCTCGCTCGCCCGACCTTTTTTAACCTGAAAAAGCAATAGAACACTATGAAAATTATGAAATATTTGCTGTCGGCCTTTGCGGTGTTGGCTCTGGCCGTGGCTTGTAACCACGATCCCGACGAGATGGTCATCAATCCGACCACTCCCGCGATCGCACCCCACAACGAGGTGGTGGTGAACGACCTGACCGTCAATGAGACCTTTACGCTGGTTTGGTCGTCGGCTCGTATGGACGATGCCGAGTATATGGTTTACGTCAAGCGCGATGGCGCATACATCAACTTGGGTAGCACCACCGAGTGCAGCTATTCGATCTCGAATGCCGAATTGCTCTCGTTGATGGATATCAAACTCACGGGCGAGTATGCTCTGACCTTCTACGTTGAGGCTTGCTCGGCTGAGGGTAAGCTCACTTCGAAGGAGCAGGTTGTCAAGTTCAACTACTCGAAGATCACCTATCTCTACATCTTGGGTGCTTATCAGGGTTGGACCGAGAATAGCGAGTGCTCGCGTCTGTTGCAGGGCTCGGACGGTGTATTCCGTGGTTTCTTGCACTTGGAGAACGCTGACCAGAGCGAGTTTAAGATCGTTTCGCAGCCCTATTGGGACGGTACGGAGTATGGTCCCGCTGAGGAGGAGGGCAAGCTCTTCGTTGAGGGTGCTGAGGGTGCTCCCGCAAACTTCAAGAAGGAGGCTGGTCTGTACTACATCGAGGTTAATGTCGATGAGTTGAGCTACGTGATGTTGCCTTTGACATCGGTATCGCTGATTGGTGATGCGTTTGGCGAGCCCGCGTGGGGCCACGATGTACCTCTCTACTACAACGCAACCGACAAGACCTGGACCGGTATCGCTAACGTAACTCCCGACAAGGAGTACAAGGTGCGTTTCAACAACGCTTGGGACGTTGAGGGTTATAACTGCTCGCTGGGTGAGAGTGCCGAGGAGCTGGTTATCGCTTCAAACAACAACCTGCGTACGGGCGAGGTGAGCGGTTTGACCGGTTTCACGCTGTCGCTCTACGACTATCCCTATACCATCAAGACGGGTGCAGTTGCCGAGGACGAGTCGAAGCTCTACGTGGTTAATTCGACCGACGAGTGGAACTACTCGAAGGGTGTTGCTATGCAGGCAATCACCAACGAGAATGGCTTGACGGGCAGCTTCTGGGGTTTGAACGCTCTGCCTACGGCAGCTTCGGACGCACAGATCGTTCTGTCGCGTTTGCAGACCGACTTGGCTACTCGCTTCGGTGGCGACGCTGCGGCTATGACCAAGTATGCAGCAGGTGAAGAGGCAACTCCGATGGCTACCAACGCAGGTATGACGCTGCTGCACGCCGATCTGAATGCAATGAAGCTCACTCAGCTGGCTGTTAGCAAGGTTGGTGCTGTGGGCGACTTCAACGGTTGGGACGCCGGCAACTCGGTTCAGTTCTCGCCCGTTGAGGAGGGTAAGACCGACAAGTGGGTTTTGGAGCACGACTTCTCGAAGGACGGCTCGATGCTGATCATCTTCGACAACCAGTGGAACAAGGTGGTTGATGGCGTTGAGTTCCAGACCAAGTTGGGCGGTAGCTGCACTAACTTGCAGATCAATGGCTCGAATCTGGTGATGACCAAGGGTATGCACAAGTTGGAGCTCGATCTGACCACGATGACGTTGGCTATCGACGGCGCGGTGAAGGATCTGTCGTTGTCGCCCGATTTCTTGGAGATCACAGGTGCATTCGGTGCTTACAACTGGAATTTGGGTGCTGCGTCGCCTCAGTTGCGCTACGCTCACGAGAACCGTGGCGATGTTGATAAGTCGCGTTTCGTAGGTTTCGTTGATATGTATGCTCCCGAAGGTGCTACGGGTACCGACGCTGAGTTCAAGGTAACCTATCCGAATTGGTCGGCTTGGTTGGGTGGCGTACTGCGCGAGGGCACTACCTACGTTTATGATATCGCAACTTCGTTCGGCGACAACATCAAGCAGCCTTATGGTCTTTACTATTGGGACGTTGCGCTCAATGCAACCGATCAGGTTGGTGTGGCTACGGTGGTACCCATCGGCTCGGTGAATGTCATTGGTGCAGTGAACGATACTCAGTGGTCGCAGGACTTCCCGTTGGAGGCTAAGGGTAATGGTATCTACTCGGCTGAGATGAAGATCTCTGGTGAGTTCAAGATCCGTTGCCACGAGGTGGGTTGGACTGCTGGCGACACCGATTGGAAGTACAACCTGAGCGGTAAGGGCGAGAGCGTCGTAACCGTTGAGCTGGGTGCTGCTGTTGAGTGTGGTGTCGATGAGGCTAACTTCAAGGTGGCTGCCGAGGGCAACTATCTGGTTGAGGTAAATATGGGCGTGAGCCCCGCTACCGTTAAGCTGACTGCGAAGTAGTCGCACACGTAGCGTTGATTTTGGTTGGTGGGCTTTGATCGGCCCACCAACCCCTAAGAAGAGAGAAAGAAACAAATAAAAACGAGGAAAGAAAATGAAATTCAAGAATTTATTGTTGTACATTGCTCTGGTGATGTCGCTGCTGATGGTAGCCTGCGACGACAAAATGGGTGGCGACAACACGGGTACCGAGCCCACGCCCGATGAGCAGGAGGGCGATGTGGTCGATCAGGTGTCGCAGTACACAGCGCGTAAGTTCGACGGGCAGAAGCGTGCCGATCTGTTTTACGAGATCTTTGTGCGTTCGTTTGCCGATTCGGACGGCGACGGCAAGGGCGACTTGAATGGCGTAACGGCCAAGTTGGACTATCTGGACGATATGGGTATTGCAGGCATTTGGCTGATGCCCGTCTTTGAGTGCAACTCGTACCACGGCTACGATGTGATCGACTACGAGGTGATCAACCCCGACTACGGCACGATGGCCGATATGGAGAAGCTGATTGCCGAGGCACACAAGCGCAAGATTCGTGTGATTCTGGATTTTGTCCCCAACCACACCTCGAACCTCAATCCGTGGTTTACGACGGCTTGTTCGAGCGAGGATAACGACTATCGCAGCTTCTATCACTTCTCGACTACGGCCGACAATGGCTGCTGGAAGCCTGTGCCTACGGGTACGACCAACTATTACTACCTGAGCAACTTCGATCCCTACAACGGCTCGATGCCCGACCTGAACTATGGTCCTTCGTCGAGCTGCGCGTCGAGTGGTGCGTTCAAGGCGATGACCGACGCAGCGAAGTTCTGGGTTGATAAGGGTGTCGATGGTTTCCGTCTGGACGCTGTGAAGCACATCTACGACAATGAGAGTGCAACCGAGAACTCGGCCTTCCTCAGTGCATTCTACAACGAGTTGAACGACTATTTCCGAGGCAAATCGAAGCTCGGCTTCAACGATATCTATATGGTGGGCGAGTGCTGGTTGTATTATACCGAGATGGCCAAGTTCTATAAGGGTCTGCCCGCATTGTTCGACTTTACGGGCTGGGAGGCGCGTATGTCGTATGCCATTCAGAACTCGCACGCCAAGTGGTTCCCGAAGGATATGATTGAGCAGGAGAAGGAGTACGCAAAGTATCGTTCGGACTTCATTCACGCAACCAAACTCTCGAATCACGACGAGAATCGTGCCCGCACGACCCTCGGCGGCTCGATTGAGCGTGCAAAAATGGCCGCAGCGATCCTGCTTACGTCGGTCGGCTCGCCATATATCTATTATGGTGAGGAGATCGGTATGCTGGGCGACAAGTCGAAGGACGATATCTACGTTCGTGAGCCGATGATGTGGGCTCCGAAGGAGAGCGATAAGATGCGCCCGACGTGGCACAAGTCGCAGTACAACTTCGAGCTCAACGTGGGCAACGTCGAGACGCAGGCCAAGGATCCCAAGTCGATCTACAACGTCTATCGCAAGTTCGCTCGTCTGCGCAACACCTATCCTGCGCTGGCGTATGGTACGATGGAGTTGCCGTCGGATTTCAACGATTCGGACAATACCAACAAGCAGGTGATGGTGTTCTATCGCGAAGCGGGTTCGGAGCGTCTGCTGGTTGTTCACAACGTGTCGGACAAGGCGAGCACCCACGTAGTTAAGCACACGATCAAGGCTCCGATTGCCGATATGAATGGCGTTACGGTCAATACCATCGGCACCAACGAGCACCAGCTCACGATGCCTCCCTATTCGTCGATTATCATCGAGTTGTAAACTTAAAATTACGCAACGAAGAACCTTAATTATAGTATGAAAAGATTTTTGTCGCTTTTGGTCGTTGTGGCGACGCTCGCTGCGTGCCAGACCAAGATTTTCAATAACTTGCCCGAAACGGGTAACAATCGTCCGATTGTCCCTGCACGATTGGTGGCAGGCGATAATACGCTCTACATCACCGACTACCTGCCAGAGTGGGAGAAGATCGACTCAATCACGTCGAACGAACTCACGGTGGCTCCGATTGTCGAAGATTGGTCGGAGTTTCGTGTTATGGCTCCTGAGGGCACAGGCGTAGCCACCTTCGAGGTTTGGAACGAGGGCCGTTCGCTCTCGGTTGTGGCACTGATGGGCGCAAGCAACGATGTGAACCGTATCTTCTCGGTGAGCCAGATGATGCACGTGGTGGCGGTCGAGACAACCGAGGAGGTCGATCAGATCGTGGCAATGTGGCAGAACTGCCGCCTGCCTGAAGCTTGCATTATCCGCAACGATAAGGGCTTCGAGGTGATTATCCCCAAAGATGCAACCGAGCAGGAGCAGTCGTTCTTGCGCGTCTATGCTGCAAATGGTGAGGCTCGTTTCAACGATCTGATGATTCCGCTCGTTGATGGTAAGGTCGTTCGTGAGGCGGAGCAGCTGACGCGTCATCACCGTGAGGCGCAGGTGTTGTATTCGTTGATGATCGACCGCTTCTACGACGCCGATTCGACCAACAACCAGCCGCTCAACCAGCCCGATGTGCTTTTTGAGGCAGATTATCAGGGTGGCGACTTGGCTGGTGTGCGCGAGAAGATCGAGAGCGGTTTCTTCTCGGATCTGGGCATTACGACCATCTGGATCTCGCCCATCACGCAGAATCCGCGCGACGCTTGGGGTCTGAATGTCAATCCTCACACCCGTTTCTCTGGTTATCACGGCTATTGGCCTATCTATACGACCGTTGTCGATGACCGTTTCGGAACGTCGGACGAGTTGAAGCGATTGCTGGACGTGGCGCACGAAAACAATATGAACGTGATCCTCGATTACGTTGCTAACCACCTGCATATCAACTCGCCCGTAATGCAGGAGCACCCCGATTGGGTTACTTCGCTGATGTTGCCCGACGGTCGCAAGAACTTGGGTCTGTGGGACGAGCACCGTCTGACGACGTGGTTCGACGAGCATATTCCCTCGCTCGACTTGGAGCGCCCCGATGTGGTTGAGCCGATGACCGACTCGGCAATGTTCTGGGTACTCAATTACGAATTGGACGGCTTCCGCCACGACGCTTGCAAGCATATTCCGTTGAACTATTGGCGTACGCTGACCAAGAAGATGCGCACGCAACTGCCCGACCGTCAGCTGTGGCAGATTGGCGAAACGTATGGCTCGCCCGAACTGATTGGCTCGTATGTTCGTAGCGGTATGATCGACGCTCAGTTCGATTTCAATGTCTATCATACGGCTCTCGATGTGCTGACGCGCGACCACTCGGTTACCCGCTTGGCGTCGGTTGTCGAGGAGTCGATGGGTGCTTATGGTGCTCACCACACGATGGGTAACATCACAGGCAACCACGATAAGGCGCGTCTGATCTCGTTGGCGGGTGGTACGCTCTCGCCCGATGAGGATCATAAGGCTGCGGGTTGGCTGCGCGAGATTGGCGTTGGCGATCCGATTGGATATAAGAAACTTGCGCTGATCAATGCACTCAATATGACCATTGCGGGTGTGCCGTGTATCTATCAGGGCGACGAGTATGGCGAGCCGGGCGGTAACGACCCCGACAACCGTCGTATGATGCGTTTCGATGGTTACAACGAGATGGAGCAGGCGCAGTACGAACTGACGCGCGAGCTGGTGAAGATTCGTCGCAGCTCGATGCCGTTGATCTATGGCGACCAGATTACGTTGGCTCTCGACGAGAAGGTTTGGGCCTATGCACGTATCTATATGGGTGAGTGGGTTGTTGTCGTGCTCAATACGGGTGGCGATGAGCGCACCGTTGAGCTGACCTTGCCCAAGGCTGCCGACCGCAAGCAGAAATCGGAGGCCCGCTTTGGTGGCGAGCTGACCCATTCGGGTGAGCGTCTGACGGTTAAGGTTGCACCTTACGAGTTTGAAGTAATAACCAAAATTGACTAAAAATAGATGAATATGAAACGTGTAATTGTAATTATTTCGCTGTTTTGTTCGCTCGTGGCTATGCTTATGGCAAGCTGCACGAGTGCTAACGAGCAGCCTGCATCGACGTCGGCTCACGCCGAGTGGGCTTACGATGCGGTTGTATATGAGATGAATGTTCGCCAGCAGAGTGTCGAGGGCTCTTTTGCAGCGGCTGAGGCGCGCCTGCCCTTCTTGAAGGAGCTGGGTGTCGATATCGTTTGGCTGATGCCGATCCACCCCATTGGTGAGCTGGGTCGTAAGGGTACGCTCGGTTCGTACTATGCTATCCGCAACTACTACGAGGTGAATCCCGAATTTGGTACGATGGAGGATTTCGAGAGTTTTCTGGCGAAGGCTCACGAGTTGGATATGCGAGTGATTTTGGACTATGTGGCTAACCACACCTCGCCCGATGCTGCGTGGGTAACCGAGAAACCGGCTGAGTGGTACGTGCGCGATTCGACGGGCAAGCCCATCGTGCAGTACGATTGGACCGATATCTCGAAGCTCAACTACGAGTGCGAGGAGGTTCACGCGGCTATGTACGACGTGTTGAAGTTCTGGATCGAGAAGGGTGTCGATGGCTTCCGTTGCGACGTTGCAGGCGAGGTGCCCGACGCTTATTGGACCAAGGCGTGGGCCGAGTTGAAGAAGTTGAACCCCGACATCTACCTGTTGGCAGAGGGTGAGGGCGTCAATTTCCACACCGATGGCTTCGACGCTACCTATGGCTGGAAGTTGCTCCACATTATGAACGACATCGCTAAGGGCGACAAGACCACCGCCGACCTGAAAGCGTGGATCGCCGAGTTCACGAACGAGTATCCCCGTGAGGCATTCCGTCTGCTCTTCACCTCGAATCACGACGAAAATTCGTGGTCGGGAACCGAGTTCGAGCGCTATGGCGAGGGTGCTGAGGCATTTGCAGCGATGACCTACGTGTTGCCGCAGGCTCAGCCGCTGATCTACACCGGTCAGGAGGTTGGCTACGACCACCGCTTTGCATTCTTCGAGAAGGATCCGATCCCCGGTTGGGAGCCTAACCGTTGGACTGACTTCTATAAGAAACTCAACGCTATGCGCCACTCGAACGTAGCTTTGGCTTCGGGCGAGCGCGGTGGCGAGCTGGTATATGTCGAGGGTGCGCCCGAATCGGTATTGGCATTCTCGCGCGAGGTGGAGCAGAACAAGGTTGTCAGCCTGTTCAATTTCTCGGAGGAGGCTGCGTCGGTTGTTGTAACGGCAGCTATCGCCGGCGAATATACCAACGCAATCTCCGGTGAGAAGGTTACACTCGTGGCCGACGAGCAGATCGACTTGGCGGCGTGGGGTTATATGATTTTGACCAAATAAGCGAGCGCACACGAAGATGAACGCTAAACATTTGATCATTACAGCTATGGCATTTGTTACGGTGGCTTGTGGCAGTGCTCCGCAATTCGATCCGCAGACGGTTGCCGACGCTACGACCGCACAGGTCGATCGCGTCGAGCCGCTGTCGTGGTGGACGGGTATGCAGACCCCGTTGCAGCTGATGTTGCACGGCGAGAATATCGCTGCGTGCGATGTCCGTATCGAGGGCGAGGGTGTCGAGATCACCGCACTGCACAAGGCCGACAGCCCGAACTATCTGTTTGCCGATGTGAAGGTCGATCCGCAGGCTGAGGCAGGTGTGCGCTATATCGTTTTCGAGCGCGAGGGCGAGAGCTTCAAGGTGCCTTATGAGATTGCCGAGCGTCGTGAGGGCTCGCGCGATCGTCAGGGCTTTACGACTGCCGACGCGATCTATCTGCTTATGCCAGACCGCTTTGCAAATGGCGATACGACGAACGACTCGACCGACGATACGGCCGATAAGTGCGCCCGCGAGGAGTTCTACGGTCGCCACGGTGGCGACTTGCAGGGTATGATCGACCACTTGGATTACATTGCCGATCTGGGTATGACGGCAATCTGGTCAACTCCGCTGCTGCTCGACAACGAGCCTTTTGCGTCGTATCACGGCTACGCTTGTGCCGATTACTACCATATCGATCCGCGTATGGGCTCGAACGAACTCTATCGTGAGTATGTTGCCGAGGCTCACAAGCGAGATATCAAGATCATTATGGATATCGTTACAAACCACTGTGGCATAGCGCATTGGTGGGTCGAGGATCTGCCTTTCGAGGATTGGATCCACCGTTTCGATAACGATGAGTATGTGCAGACGAACAATATGTTCTCGACAAATATGGATCCCAACGCCTCGCAGTACGATTTGAAGGTGCAGGAGAGTGGTTGGTTCGATCGCTCGATGCCCGATATGAATCTGAACAACCCCTACCTGCTGCAATACTTCAAGCAGTGGACGGTGTGGTGGATCGAGTGGGCCGATCTGGACGGTCTGCGCGTCGATACCTATCCCTACAACGAGAAGCAGCCGATGAGCGAGTGGTGCGAGGCGATCGTTGCTGAGTATCCCAACCTCAATATTGTTGGCGAGTGCTGGACGGGTAACGTGCCCCAGCTGGCATATTGGCAGGGTGGCAACGCCAACCGCGACGGCTTCGATTCGCACCTGCCCTCGATTATGGATTTCCCGCTGCGCGATGCGATCTGTGCTGCACTGCCCACCGATTCGTTGCGTTGGGGCGAGGGTATGATCCGTGTCTATGACGCTGTGTCGAACGACTTTCTCTATCACGATCTGTCGAAGATGATGATCTTCACGGGCAACCACGATACGGACCGTACGGCTGACATCGTGCGCGGTAACGTCGGTCGTGCCAAGATCGCTATGACGCTGTTGGCTACGATGCGCGGTATTCCGCAGGTTTTTGCCGGTGATGAGTTGATGTTCCGCTCGAAGGATCTGTCGCAGGGCCACGGTGGTCTGCGTGTCGATTTCCCCGGTGGTTGGCCTACGGACGAGGTGAATCTGTTCGATAAGGCTCAGCATACGGGCGACGCTGCCGAACTGTTCGACTGGACTCAGCGTCTGTTCCAGTGGCGCAAGGGCAAGCAGGTAATCCATACGGGTCGCACGTTGCACTTCGGTAGCCGCGACAATACCTATGCCTATTTCCGTTATGACGATACCGATGCGGTATTTGTCTATATCAATAATTCACGCGGCCGCAAGCAGATTCCGTGGTCGCACTATGCCGAGATTACATCGACTCTCGGTCAGGGTCGTAACGTATTGACGGGAGAGCCGATCGAGCTCTCGGAGCAGACGGTCGTAGGACCGCGCGAGGCAATAGTGGTTGAGTTCGAGCGTACGGTGCAGTAGAACTTGCGAATAAGAAAGGGTGTATAAAAAGGTCAAAACGCCCGACCCAAGCAAAAACCCCACCTCCGTTTTCGGAGGTGGGGTTTTGCTTGTCGTGTTGCGACCGTCGGTCTATCGTCCGCTGCGAACTATCATCGAACGGACGAGTTCGTTGAACGACTGCTCGCTGAGCAACTTTTCGAGCGAGAGGTGCATACGATAACGCCAATAGTGGCGCGAGTTTGCGGGTACGTTGATTCGCTCGTCGTTGGGATTATCGCGGCGCAGCTCTCCGTCCATCGCCAGCCAATCCTGCAACGGCAAGATGGTCAGCATTGCGGGCGAAGTGAGGTGCTGCTCGACAATCTGCTTGCAGATCCACGGCTCGCAATAGAACGGTGCCTCGCCCCACGCGCCGAGCATCTGGTTGTAGAATCGTTGCGTTGTCGGGCGATCCTCCTCCCACCAAGCACGTATGGGGTTCATATCGTGGGTCGAGGTGGTGCAAACCGACAGATAGGGGTAGTGGGCCGGAGTTGCGAACTCGACGCTCGGATCCTTGGGCATACGCTGGATTTCGAGCGAGAGAATCTGCTCGCCCGCCATTACGGCAGCCACGCAGTCGGGAATCATACCCAAGTCCTCGCCACAAACCAGCATTCCGGTCGATTCGATCAGCGGCGGCAACTTTTGCAGAGCCTCACGCTGCCAGAAATCGTTATGGCGACGATAGAAGAAATCGTTGTACAATCGGTCGTAAGCCTGCTTCTGATCCCACGAGAGTGCGGCATAGAGCTCGGTGTGCTGTGCCGAAATGCGCGGGTGGAAGTGGTTTGCTTTCAGTTTGTCCTCGATGAAGAGCACGTTGTCGGTAACAACAACGGGTGCGGTGTGGGCCTCACGGTTGAAGTGGAACCCATACGCAGCGATCTCCTCCTGCGAGAAGGGTCGTGCGGGGTTGAAGTGGCCCAACAGAGCATTCACCGCATCGAGCGGAATTTCCCAAATGCGGAAGAAACCCAGAATGTGGTCGATACGATATGCGTCGAAGTACTCGGCCATCTTCACGAAACGAGCCTTCCACCACGCAAAACCATCTTCGGCCATCTTCGTCCAGTTGTAGGTCGGGAAGCCCCAATTCTGACCCAGCACCGAGAAATCATCGGGCGGAGCACCCGCCGACGAATCCATATTGAAGAGCGAGGGATAGACCCACGCATCGACGCTCGTGCGGCTGATGCCGATCGGAATATCGCCCTTCAAGACGATACCGCGCGAGTGAGCATAGTCGCGCACCCCACGCAACTGACGCGAGAGGTGATACTGCACGAAGTAGTTGTAACCAACCTCCTCGGCGTGCTCGGCCTCGTACTTGGCTGCTTTGGCTGCGGTGTACTTCGCCATCTTGCCCCAACGGTTGAAGTCGGGAGTCGAGTGCTCGTCGCGCAGTGCGCAGAAAACCGCGTACGGACGCAACCAAACCTCGTTCGACGCCATAAAGGCCTTGAACTCCTCCGAAGCGAAGGTCTTCGCGCCGTCCTGCTTGTAGATTGCGTGCAGATATTCGTTCTTGGCGTTATTTACACGCTCATAATCAATCTGTTCGAGTGCGTTCAGTTCCTTGCCCAGAGCCTCATAGCGAGCCATCTCCTTCTTCGAACGCAACTTGCCTACATCGGGCAGATGCAGGAACTGCGGGTGCAGAGCAAAGGTCGAGTTGGCATTGTAAGGGTACGAATCCTGCCACGTGCCCGTCATCGTTGTATCGTGAACGGGCAGAATCTGAATGATCGACTGACCCGTTGCTGCTGCCCAATCGACCATCAATTTCAGGTCGTTGAACTCGCCCACGCCGAAGCTCTGCTCCGAGCGCAACGAGAAGACGGGAATCGCAACACCCGCACCGCGCCACTGCGGCTGGTCGAACTGCGGACGCAACGAGCCGACAACAACGCAACCCTTCGCCACCTTTTCGATCTTGATACGGTTGTTCTCGCCTCGCTCCCAAGCGACAACTGCGCCCGACGTCGCGTCAATGATGACAAACTTGAACTCGATTAGCTGGTCAATCTTCGAGAGCTTCACGCGCGCACTCCACGTGGGAGCCTCAGCATCGCTCATCACGACACCCTTAGCAACGTCCCAATCGCCCAGAGCCTTGCCGGCACCCACCAGCACGACTTTCTGCGTCGAGCGTACAACGGGAATCTCGGCACGAATCTCAACGTCGCCCGTCGAGGGAGCTGCTGCACGCTTTGCGCGCTTACGGCCGAAGACGCCCTCGGTGAACATCGACGAACGGAACGAGCGGTCCGACGGCATATCGTGCCAACGGTCGAGAACGACCATATTCGAACATTTCTCATTGAGTTCGAGCGAGTGGGCGGGGCCCCATTCGTGGCGCACGGTTTGACCTTCGCGGCGCACCTCGAAACGGTATTCGATACACTTTGAATCGCATTTGATTGTACACTCCCACGCGCCATTGATGTTCTTCATCGCAACGGCTTTTGCTTTGGGGGCGTTTTCGACGATCAGGAACAGTTCCTCTCCCAGCGGAGCAAGGTAATCTATTCTGAATTTGATATCCATAAAATATATGTTTTTATAGTTTTATAAATCGTTCAACAATTCCTATGCAAAGATAGCAAATCCCTCCGTGATAATCAATACGTTCCACCCCTAAAAGTGTGAATAAAACACCCTCCGGAGCAGGATTTTGAACTGTCTTCAAACAAGATGCCGCAGGCGATAATCTCGCTTGTGGGGTTTGGGTTCGTGGACGGTGCACGGGAGGTTGTGTGAGTGCGGATTTCCCCCGTAATTTATGCGGAATTTGTCGCGTGAGTGGCGGTTGAAATGCCCGAAAAAGGCTGTGAAAATGGCTACAAAATAATAAAGGCGCTGATAATCAGCGCCTTTTGTAGTGGATAGGGGATTCGAACCCCTATGTCGTGCGTGAGAGGCACGTATCCTAGCCCTTAGATGAATCCACCAGCTCTATTTTTGTGGTGCAAATGTACGGCCAATTTTTGTATCTGCCAAATTTTTTAGACACTTTTTGTGTTTTTATGCATTTTTTTTAGTTTTTGCCGCCAAATTCGGCCCTCCGTACCTCCATCTCGCACCTCAAAATAACAACTCCCGACCACCTGCGGGTGATCGGGAGTTTGTCATTTGCGCTCGATTTTCGAGTCTTATCGCTAATTAGTCCTGCAACTTTGCTGCGAGGAACTCGCGGTTCAGGCGAGCGATATGGGTGATTGAGATCGACTTGGGGCACTCTGCCTGGCAAGCACCAGTGTTGGTACAGTTACCGAAGCCCAGCTCGTCCATCTTTGCAACCATAGCCTTTGCGCGACGTGCGCCCTCTACGCGACCCTGGGGCAGCTTTGCCAACGACGATACGCGTGCTGCAACGAACAGCATAGCCGAACCGTTCTTACAAGTTGCTGCACAAGCACCGCAACCTACGCAAGCTGCTGCGTCCATCGACTCCTCTGCGTCAGCGTTCGAGATAGGAATACAGTTAGCATCAACTACGCTACCCGTGCGAACCGAGATGAAACCGCCGGCCTGCAAAATCTTGTCGTATGCGCTACGATCAACAACGAGGTCCTTGATTACGGGGAATGCTGCCGAACGCCACGGCTCAATAGTGATGGTCTCGCCATCCTTGAACTTACGCATATAGAGCTGGCAGGTGGTTACTGCGGTTTCGGGGCCGTGAGCGTGGCCATTGATGTGCATCGAGCACATACCGCAGATACCCTCGCGGCAGTCGTGGTCAAATGCCACGGGCTCCTCGCCTTTGTGTACCAGGTCGTTGTTGAGGATATCCATCATTTCGAGGAACGAGGTATCCGATGCGATATTCGTAACTTCGTAAGTCTTGAATTCGCCCTTGCTTTTAGCGTCTTTCTGACGCCATATCTTTAACTTGAAATTCATAGTCTTGCTTGTATTAAAGTATTGTACGTCAGTGAGAATTAGTTCTTATAGTTACGCTGTGCACGGTGAGTGAACTCGTAATCCAGTGCCTCCTTGGTCATTTCGGGAGCCTCGTCCATACCCTTGTACTCCCAAACTGCTGCGTATGCAAACTGATCGTCGTGGCGCAGTGCCTCGCCCTCCTCGGTCTGGTGCTCCGAACGGAAGTGGCCACCGCACGACTCCTCACGCTGCAATGCGTCGCGTGCCATCAGTTCGCCGAGCTCCAAGAAGTCAGCCAAACGCAGTGCCTTCTCCAACTCAACGTTGAACGAATCAGCAGTGCCGACAAGTTTCAGATCCGACCAGAACTCCTTGCGAAGTGCCTGAATCTCAACGATTGCCTTCTCCAACGACTCCTTGGTACGTGCCATACCTACGTTATCCCACATAATCAGACCCAGACGCTTGTGGATATCGTCAACCGACTGATTACCCTTGATAGCGAACAGCTTCTCGATCTTCTCCTGAATAGCCTTCTCTGCCTCGTCGAACGCCTTGGTAGTGGTATCTACCTTCGGAGCCTGAATCTTTGCCGACAGGTAGTCGCCAATGGTGTAGGGCAGTACGAAGTAACCGTCAGCCAGACCCTGCATCAGAGCCGAAGCACCCAGACGGTTAGCACCGTGATCCGAGAAGTTAGCCTCGCCAATTGCGTACAGACCGGGGATAGTAGTCATCAGGTTGTAGTCAACCCAGATACCACCCATCGTGTAGTGAACAGCGGGGAAGATCTGCATCGGCTGCTCGTAAGGACTTACGTCGGTGATCTCCTTATACATATCGAACAAGTTACCATAGCGAGCCTTGATAACATCCTTACCCAGACGCTCGATAGCGGTCTTGAAATCGAGGAATACAGCCAAACCGGTCTCATTTACACCGTAGCCTGCATCGCAACGCTCCTTTGCAGCACGCGATGCAACGTCGCGCGGTACGAGGTTACCGAATGCGGGGTAGCGACGCTCCAAGTAGTAGTCGCGATCCTCCTCGGCGATATCCGAAGGCTGGATAGTACCCTTGCGCAACTTCTCAACGTCCTCCATCTTCTTGGGAACCCAGATACGACCGTCGTTACGCAACGACTCCGACATCAGCGTCAGCTTCGACTGCTGGGTACCGTGGATAGGAATACAGGTGGGGTGAATCTGTGTGAAGCAGGGGTTAGCAAAACCTGCACCCTTGCGATAGCACTGGAATGCAGCCGAACCGTTCGATGCCATAGCGTTGGTCGAGAGGAAGAATACGTTACCGTAACCACCACTTGCGATTACAACTGCGTGAGCACCAAAACGCTCCAACTTACCGGTTACCAGGTTACGAGCGATGATACCGCAAGCCTCGCCATTCTCAACAACTACGTCGAGCATCTCGTGGCGGGTGTAGCACTTAACCGAGCCGTTAGCGATCTCCTTGTTCAGCGCAGCGTAAGCACCGAGCAACAGCTGCTGACCGGTCTGACCGCGAGCATAGAAGGTACGCGATACCTGTGCGCCACCGAACGAACGGTTAGCCAACAGACCGCCGTACTCACGAGCGAAGGGAACGCCCTGTGCTACGCACTGGTCGATAATTGCGTTCGACACCTCGGCCAGACGATAAACGTTAGCCTCACGTGCGCGGTAGTCGCCACCCTTGATGGTGTCGTAGAACAGACGATAAACCGAGTCGTTATCGTTCTGGTAGTTCTTTGCAGCGTTGATACCACCCTGTGCAGCGATCGAGTGAGCGCGGCGGGGCGAATCCTGGATGCAGAATACTTTCACGTTGTAACCCATCTCACCGAGCGAAGCAGCAGCAGATGCGCCACCCAGACCGGTACCGATTACGATAATGTCGAGCTTACGTTTGTTTGCGGGGCTTACCACTTTGATAGCAGCCTTATGATTGCTCCACTTTTCGGCCAACGGGCCAGCGGGAATCTTCGAATCTAATTTGAAAGCCATATCTGTTTTTCTTTTTTTATTGTTCTACTTTGTGATTTGAGGATTAGCAGCAGCCGAGGCTCTTAACGAAGAACACAACTACAACCAATGCGAAACCGCCACAAATCAGAGTTGCAGCGAGGGTCGAGAGGCACTTCAAGCGGGGGTACCACTTGTCGTTAGCCCAACCTACGGTCTGGATCATCGACCATACGCCGTGCGAGAGGTGGAACCACAAAGCAGCCAACCATACGATGTAGATCAGTACGTTGTACCACTTCGAGAAGGTGAATGCGATCAGATAAGCACCATTGGTAGGCTCAACGGGAACACCATCAACCAATACCGAGTGCTCACCCATCAACTCAACGAGCATCATCTTCGACCAGAAATGGCACATATGTACCAACAGACCGCCGATTACGATTACGCCCAGAACGAGCATATTCTTCGAAGCCCACGAAACACCCTTTTCGGTTACGGTTACAGCGTAACGCTGCTGGCCGCGAGCCTTACGGTTCTGGATAGTCAGCATCAGAGCGTAGCCGAAGTGTACGAATACTCCAGCTGCCAATACCGCTGTGCCTGCTACGGCATACCAGTTAGCACCGAGGAATGCGCAGATTGCGTTGTAAGCCTCGGCCGAGAAGAGTGCCGCGATGTTCATTGACATGTGGAAGAGCAGGAAGAGTACGAGGAAACAACCCGAAATACTCATCACAAGCTTCTTGCCGATTGACGAATTGCAGAGAAAATTACTCATAGATTAAAAAAACTTTTATATTTGTGAATTAATTTTTGGTTCGATTTATTCGATTCTGTGGTTTGACTCTCGGTTAGCCGAGGGCATACCTCGTGCATACAGTTATATTTTCAAAGTACAAATATAACAATTGTTTGCCGAATAACAACCTTTTTTTGATTTAATTTTACGTTATGGAGAGGACTTTTCTCACAAAATCGGAATTAAGAGCTATGGTTCGAGCGCAGACTCGTCTGCTTTCGCCCTCGGAGCGCACTTTGGCGGCCGAAATGATTGCGCAAGAAGTGGAGTGTGATCCTCATTTTATTACTGCCAAAACGGTAGCAGTTTTTATGCCACTCGGCGACGAACCGCCCATTCGGGAGGCAGTCGGGCGTTGGGCGACCGAGAAGCGTATTGTCGTGCCGCGTGTTGAGGGAGATGATATGCGATTCTTCGATTTCGACTCTTCGGATATGGCTCGCGGGCATCGACGAGCCGCAGATGACGGCCGAGTGTCCGCCCGAACAGATTGAGGTGATGATTGTGCCCGGTGTTGCCTTCACAGCGGAGGGCGCACGAATGGGTCGCGGCCGCGGTTACTACGATCACTATTTGGGTGCGGCAAACGCCACACGGATATATAAGATAGGTACGTGTTTTGCTTGTCAGTTGGTTGATGAACTTCCAACCGAGCCGCACGATGTGGTGATGGATCGCGTGGTGGCGCGCTAAATCTCGACGCTCAAACGTGTGTTAAGGGCGGTAGATCAACGCCACAGTTTCGGCTGCCACGCCCTCTTCACGACCTGCGAATCCGAGACGTTCGGTTGTGGTTGCTTTGACTGAAACCTGATCCAGCGCAACCTCCATTGCCGCAGCCATTTCCGCGCGCATCTGGTCGATGAATGGGCGCACTTTGGGTCGTTGCAGGATTATGGTGCAATCAACATTGCCGACCTCCCAGCCCGCCTCGCGCAGCAGAGCGACGGTGCGACGCAACAGAATACGCGAGTCGATACCCTTAAACTCGCCCGACGTATCGGGAAAATGGAGCCCGATGTCGCCCATTGCGGCGGCTCCGAGCAGTGCATCGCACAGCGCGTGGATCACCGCGTCGCCGTCTGAATGTGCAACGCAGCCTTTCGAGTGGGGGATAGCCACGCCACCGAGCGTAAGGGTCAGTCCTTCGGCAAGTTGATGGACATCGTAGCCGTGGCCGATACGTATATTTTTCATCATCGTTTGTGCGTAAAATTTGATTTGCGTGCTACAAAGATAAACTTTTTTCGCGGCTTGCGTGGCTCGGTATCGAAAAAAAGCATAACTTTGTCCAAAATCACTAAACATTTATTATAGCTATGTCAAAAATTTCTGAACTCTCTCCCGCAATTGTTTGGGAGCAGTTTGATGCAATTACGAAGGTCCCCCGCCCCTCGAAGAAGGAGGCGAAAATCATAGAGTGGCTCATCGCCTTTGCCGAGAAGCATAACATTGAGTATAAGCGCGATGCAATCGGTAACGTGGTGATGCGCAAGCCCGCAACGGCAGGCTACGAGAACCGCCCGACGGTGGCTTTGCAGGCACATATGGATATGGTCTGCGAAAAGAATTCCGACGTGGAGTTCGACTTCGAGAACGATCCCATTCAGGCATACGTCGATGACGAGGGTTGGGTGCGCGCTCGCGGTACGACGCTGGGTGCCGACTGCGGTATTGGTATGGCGGCTGCGTTGGCCGTGATGATCGACACCGAGATTGAGCACGGTCCCGTTGAGGCTCTCTTTACGGTCGATGAGGAGACCGGTCTGACGGGAGCTTTTGAGTTGGGCGAGGGTATGCTGACGGCACAGTATCTGGTCAATCTCGACTCGGAAGACGAGGGTGAGATCTTTATCGGCTGTGCGGGCGGTATCGACACTATCGCTACGTTCCGCTACACCCCGAAGGCTGCCCCGAAGGATTTTATTTACTATCGTCTTGATGTATCTGACCTTAAAGGAGGCCATTCGGGCGACAATATTAACGATGGTTTGGCCAACTCGAACAAGATCGTTGCACGTATGTTGTGGATTGCCGAGCAGCGTTTCGATGTGCGTTTGAGCTACTTCTGTGGCGGTAACCTGCGCAACGCAATCCCGCGCGAGGCATACGCAATCTTCGGTATGCCCGAAGCTGATGCGAAGATGTTCGAGGCTGAATTCGAGCAGTTTGCAAAGGATATTCGCGCCGAGTATCAATTCACCGAGCCTAACCTCTCGATTTCGTTGAGCCGTTCGGCTGCCGATATGGTGATCGACGAGCAGACGCAGCACGCGCTGATCTACTCGCTTGTTGGTGTGCCCAATGGCGTGCTGGCAATGAGCTACGCAATGAAGGGTCTGGTTGAAACTTCGACCAACCTTGCATCGGTTAAGTTTGCCGATGATAACCGCATCGTTGTTACCTCGTCGCAGCGTTCGTCGCTCGAAAGCGGCAAGCTCTACGCAATGGCTACGGTCGATTCGGTCTTCACGCTGGCAGGTGCCGAGGTGGAACATAGCGACGGCTATCCCGGTTGGGCTCCCAATCCGCAGTCGATGCTGTTGGACGTTTGCCGCCAGAGCTACGAGAAGCTGTTCGGCACCGAGCCGAAGGTTCGCGCTATCCACGCAGGTTTGGAGTGCGGTCTGTTCCTCGAAAAATATCCCGCTTTGGAGATGGTTTCGTTTGGCCCGACACTGCGCGGCGTTCACTCGCCCGACGAGCGTTTGGAGATCGCGACCGTCGATAAGTTCTGGCGACTGCTGCTCGATCTGTTGCGCGAAATTCGATAAGCGAGGAGGTAAAAGGGTTGCAGAGTGTTGCGATTTTAAGCAAAATGGTGTAATTTTGTTACAAAATCGCTGAAAAACTTTGTTGCGAGTATAGGTATTCCGAACAAAGTTTTGTAAATTTGCGCTGCAAACAGTATTGAAACAATTGACTAACAAACATAAAACAATTTACAACTATGGCTTTTTTAACTGACGAAAAACTCGTGATTGTTGGTGCAGCTGGTATGATCGGCTCGAATATGGTCCAGAGCGCACTGATGATGAACCTTACCTCGAACATCTGTCTGTATGACGTATTCTCGCCCGAAGGCGTGGCAGAGGAGATGCGCCAGAGCGGTTTTGACAATGTAAACATCACCGCTACTACCGACGTTAAGGAGGCATTTACCAACGCAAAGTATATTATCTCGTCGGGTGGTGCTCCCCGTAAGGAGGGTATGACTCGTGAGGATCTGTTGGCAGGTAACTGCAAGATCGCCGAGGATCTGGGTAAGAACATCAAGGCTTACTGCCCCGACGTGAAGCACGTTGTTATTATCTTCAACCCCGCCGATTTGACCGGTCTGGTAACTCTGCTCTATTCGGGTCTGAAACCCGGTCAGGTTACTACTCTGGCAGGTCTGGATACCACTCGTTTGCAGAGCGCATTGGCAAAGAAGTTCGGCGTAATGCAGAGCGAGATCACCGGTTGCGCTACCTATGGTGGCCACGGCGAGCAGATGGCAGTATTCGGCAGCGCAGTTAAGGTTGCTGGCCGCGCACTGAACGATATCATCGGCACCGAGGAGTTCCCTGAGGAGGAGTGGGAGCAGATGAAGAAGGACGTAACGCAGGGTGGTGCAGCTATCATCAAGTTGCGTGGTCGTTCGTCGTTCCAGAGCCCCTCGTATCTGTCGGTTGAGATGATCCGCTCGGTAATGGGTGGTGAGAAGTTCCGCTTCCCTGTTGGTACCTATGTATGCAACGAGAAGTACAACCACATTATGATGGCTATGGATACCACTCTCGATGCAGAGGGTTGCCACTATCAGATGCCCGTTGGTACCGAAGAGGAGATTGCAAAGCTCGACGCAAGCTACGCTCACCTGTGCAAGATGCGCGATGAGTTGGTAACTTTGAACATCGTTCCCGAAATTGCAAAGTGGGGCGAGATCAATCCCAACTTGAAGTAATTCTCAACTTCCGCAATACGATTACGGCCGACTCGAAAGAGCCGGCCGTAATTATTTATTTGTTCGTCGGCATCTTTATTCTCTACCGGCGACACTTCCATCTGCTCCTCTGCTGTGCTTTGGGGAGTGGGTTGCAAATTTTCTTGCGCAACCTCTTGCTTTTTCGGCTCGGTTGTTGTATCTTTGCTCTCGGAAACAGTGTTTTGCAGAGTAGCTGTGTCATTCTGCTTGCCTTCTTTTAAGGTTTCGCCAGTGTCCGTCGTATTGTCGAAGGCACTGTTTTTCTTTTCAAAGGCTGTTAGCAACCAATTCTTACTCTCATTATCCCAAGTCAAACGCACCGCTGCCTGATATGTATAGAATATATACGAATAGGGTAGTCGCCGCGATTTACCCGATCACAAGATAGGTTGCGATTGAGCAGAGTGTCAAAACAAGACCGACAGCCGACTCGTAAGGGATCAGGCGCAGACGCTGTTTGATGTTCATCTCGACAGCTCCGCCCGTAGCGTGGAAGAATGATCCGTGAGGCAGGTGGTCGAGAACCGTTGCGCCGACATTTACCAGCGCGGCTCCCCATACGGCCGAGATGCCCGATGCGAGAATCGAGGGGGCGAATGAAGCCGAGGCGATGGTTGCACCTGCGGTGGTTGAGGCGGTTGCGGCCGACATTATTGCGCCCGAAACGGGTGCGAGTAACAACTTTGCCGACTCGCCCTGACCGAGAGCCGAAATGAGCAGGTCGGTGAGCGACGAGGCCTTAATTATGCCCGCAATGGCACCTGTACTTACAAGCAATACAGCTACTACCGACATCTTCTCCAAGCCGTAGCTTACACTCTCGGCTGTGCGTCGCCATTGGCGAGTGGCGCAGATACCCACGATGCCGCCAACGGGCAGCGCAATCAGAGGATCGATTGCGATACCTGCCAACGGGCGCATAGCCAACAGTGCAATAACAACCAGCGGACCTGCAATGGAAGCCCAGAACGAGGGCAGCGACTCATCTTTGGCGTGGGCGATATGCTCTGCGCCTTCTGCCATTGCGGTACGCTCCTTGGGCATCAGCGGGATAATCAGATAGACCGTTACAAGCAGACCGATAATCGCGGGAACGATATTTGCCGCCATAACAGACGATAGGGGAGCGTCGAAATTCTCGGCTGCGATGATCGTGTTGGGGTTTGGCGAGATGATATTTCCGCACTTGCCGCCACCGACCATAGCCAGCAACATCGGGAATTTAGCCACGCCCATACGCTCGGCAATGATGATTGCAATGGGGGCTACGGTGATAACCGCCACGTCGATAAATACGCCAACGGCTGTCAGTAACATTGTCGAGAGAGCCAACGCCAAAAAGACGTGTCGCGAGCCGAGTCGATCGACGATTGTGTGCGAAATCGATGCCGCCGCACCCGTCTTGATCAGTACGCCCGACAATACGCCTGCGGCGATGATTCGCACGATAGCGGGGGTGATATCCTTCACGCCCGTAATCATATTCGTAACCGTTCCGTCGAGCCCCATACCGCCGACAAGACCTCCGACCAATGCGCCTAACAGAAGGCTATAAACGGGAGAGAACTTACGGATAATCAGCACAATAGCCAATACCAATCCGATAATTGCTCCAATTGCACTATTCATAATTCATATTAGATTTTGAGAGTTAGTATTTTCGCAATTTGTGTGGCTGTACGGCGTACGTTTTCGATAGCCGTATCGCGTTGCATTGCCACTTCAAGGGCTACGGGACCTGCTACAACGGGCAACACAGCGGCAAAACCACTCTCGTTCAGCTCCGCGCAGGGTTGCACCGCGCCACCAATGGCAATCGTCGGAATACCTTGTGCCGTAGCCTCGCGCAGAACGCCACTCGGAGCCTTGCCCATTGTCGTTTGGCGATCGATGCGACCTTCTCCCGTAATGACAAGATCGCTGCCTGCGATTATTTTAGAGAACTGCATCGCGCTTAAAACCATATCTATACCGCGCTCCAATCGTGCTCCGAGCAGAGCCTTGAAACCTCCGCCGAGTCCTCCTGCTGCGCCTGCACCGGCCATCGATGCAACCTCGACACCGTTGAACTGCTCAATTGCACGGGCATAATTTCGCAGACCGCGATCCAACCTCTCGACCATAGCGGCGTTGGCTCCCTTCTGCGGAGCAAAGACGTAGGCCGCACCTTCGGGTCCATAGAGCGGATTGGTTACATCGCAAGCTACAATGAATTCACATTCAGCGAGTTCGGCACGTGCGGTCGAAGCGTCAATCTTGTCGATGCGCTCCAAAATTTCGCCACCGCCGATCAGTTCATTCCCCTTTGTATCGAAGAAACGAAATCCCAGCGCGCGTAACATTCCCGTTCCGCCGTCGTTTGTCGCGCTGCCGCCAATGCCGACCAGAAATTTGCGACACCCGCGCTCGATAGCATCGGCAATCATCTCGCCTGTGCCATAAGTTGAGGTGAGCAGCGGGTTGCGCTCTTCGGGTGCAATCAGTGGCAGACCACTCGCGGCCGACATCTCCATAACGGCCGTATGTCCGCCGTCGATCACTCCGTATCGAGCCGAGATTTTGCGACCGAGGGGATCGGCCACCTGCGCTTCAATAAATTGACCGTCAAGCGTTTCGACCAGAGCATCGACAGTGCCCTCGCCACCATCGGCTATGCTGACCTTGACAACCTCGCAATCAGGGAATTGACTCTTGAATCCCACCTCAAATGCCTCGGCAACCTCTCTCGACGAGAGCGATCCTTTGAACGAATCAACGGCTACGGTGATCTTTTTCATACCTTATGACTCCTATTTTAGGCTATTATATGATAACAAAGATAGTGAAATAACGAATCGAACGAAATCATTTTTCGTGCAAATTTCGTTTTTTTACTGAAAATAGTGGGGTGGGAGAGAGCTTTACGCTTCTTATAAAACTGAAAATAGTAGTAGTGAGTGTGGCTGGTCGAAGTTACAGACGGCCAACTGCGGCATAGCTGAAATGCGATCCGCGAGCGATGATGATGTGGTCGAGCAGGCGTATGTCGAAGAGAGCAGCAGCCTCGCGCAGACGCTCCGTAACCATATCGTCGTTGCCACTCGGTTGAGCCGAGCCCGAAGGGTGATTATGAACAACAATGATCTGTGGCGCAAGCAGTTCCAATGCACGCTTAACAACCAAGCGATGATCTACAACCGTGCCCGAAACACCGCCTTGACTGATTCTTCGGCTGTCGATGATGCGATTCGAGGCGGTCAAAAAGATAGCCCAACACTCCTCGTGCTGTAAGCCCTCCATACGCGGTGCAAACATTCGGCGAATATCATCACTCGACTCGATTGTCTGCACCTGCTCGCTCTGTTGGGCATTTACGCGACGACCCAACTCGGCGGCGGCAGCGATTCGCTCGGCGCGACGCAATCCCAAACCGGCACTCATACGCAGGCGGGCAATATCCTCGTTGCTGATTGCGGTGAGCGATCCTCCAAAAGCCTCCAAAAGTTGCTCGGCAGCCGTCGAAGAGACTACCGATGCGCTCTCTTCGCCCATCACCACAGCCAACAAATCGGCATCGCTCAACGACTCAATGCCGCGAGCTGTGATTCTTTCGCGAAGTGTCAAACCATCGCCCATCTGCATAGTTATCTGATTGTTAGATTATTGTCCTGCCGCGAAACGGTCGAACTCTTCGAGCAACTGATCTCCCAGATCGTTATCCGAGATCACCTGCCATACCGAGCCCGAAGCGCGCTGTTCGGCCTGCTTCTTCGACTCGCCCGTGCCGTGTCCGACATCGACGCCGTCGATCACAACGGTCGAGAGGAAGATCGGATGGCTCTCCGAGTAGCTCTCATCGTGGACCGTGCGGAACGAGATTGATTGGCGGCTCTTTTGACACCATTCGATCAGGCGACTCTTGAAGTCGGTCTCTTCGATCATCAACTCGTCGATATCGATATTTTTGCCGATCAAATCGTTGATAAGCAGTCGATTGACAAAGTTGTAGCCCTTGTCTAAATAGATTGCTCCGATCATTGCCTCGAAGGCGTCGCCGAAGATATGTTTTTGAGCCAACGTGCCTGACGATTGGGCAATCACGTGTTTATCCAACCCGATCTTTACGGCTAATCGGTTCAGTGATTGGCGACTGACAATCTTCGAGCGAAGTTTGGTCAGAAAGCCCTCGTCGGCCTCCGGATATTCGATGAAAATGTAGTCCGAGACTACGGTTTCGATGACGGCATCTCCCAAAAATTCAAGTCTTTCGTTGTTGATCTGGCGGCCATCGTCTAAAAACAAAGAAGCTGACTTGTGAACCAAAGCCAGCTTATAAAGCTCGATGTTATCGGGACATATCCCGAACACATCGTCTATCATTCTGTAATACACGCTGTCGCGGCCATAACGCCTCAGGAACGGACGACGAATAAAATCGAACACGGCTACGACATTTATAAAGGTATATTACTTTGAATTACTCGGTAAATTTACCGAACAGAATAGTCGAGTTATGACCGCCAAATCCGAAGGTGTTGCTCATTGCGTAGCGCACCTCGCGATGCTGTGCAGTGCCCAACGTAAGGTTGAATTTGGGATCGATCTGCGGATCCAGCTCCTCGCAGTTGATTGTGGGAGGAATAATTCCACGATCGATAGCCAACAAGCAGGCCAGAGCCTCAACAGCTGCCGTTGCACCCAGCAAGTGGCCGGTCATCGATTTGGTAGATGAGATATTCATCTTGTAGGCATTCTCGCCGAAGACCTCTGCGATACCCTTCAACTCTGCGGGGTCGCCAACAGGGGTCGAGGTGCCGTGAACATTCACGTAATCAACCTCATCGGCACTTACGCCAGCATCCTTCAAGCAGTTGCGCATCGAAAGAATTGCGCCCTTGCCTTCGGGGTGTGGAGCCGTATAGTGGTAAGCATCGGCACTTACACCGCCGCCCATCACCTCGGCATAGATCTTTGCACCACGAGCCTTTGCGTGCTCATACTCCTCGAAGATCAGAGCTGCGCTACCCTCGCCGATAACGAAACCATCGCGATTCACATCGAAGGGACGCGAAGCGGTCTTGGGGTCGTCGTTGCGGGTCGAGATTGCCTTCATTGCGCTGAAACCGCCCACGCTCGGCTCATTAACAGGAGCCTCCGAGCCGCCCGTAATAACGATGTCGGCCTTGCCCAGACGGATTGCATCGAGTGCGTTGATCATTGCGTGATTCGACGAAGCACACGCCGAAACGGTGCAGTAGTTCGGGCCCATAAACCCATATTTCATTGCGATATGGCCGGCAGCGATATCGGCAATCATTTTAGGAATAAAGAAAGGGCTGTATCGAGGGGTGTAACCGCCCTCGACAAAGCCCTTTACTTCTTGGAAGAAAGTTTCAAGACCGCCAATACCAGAGCCCCAAATAACACCTGCGTTCTCCTTCTCGACCTTATCGAGATCGAGACCCGAATCTGCCACAGCCTGCTCGACTGCGATCAGTGCGAATTGGGTATAAAGATCGTAGAGACGAACCTCTTTGCGATCGAAATATTTGGTATAGTCGTAGTCTTTAACTTCGCATGCAAACCTCGTTTTGAACTTCTCCGCGTCGAATCGAGTAATTGGTGCCGCGCCACTAACTCCGTTTTCAAGATTTGTAAAATATTCTTCAATATTATTTCCTAATGGGTTAATAGTGCCAATACCTGTAACAACTACTCTTCTTCTTTCCATAATTTTAGGTTTAAGGTTAAAATTATCTCACGCAGCGAAGTCTGCTGATGCGAGATTCCCTGTCTTATAACAGTCTATTGCTGTCGGTTGAGAATTAGTTCTTCTTCTCCTCAATGTAAGCGATAGCGTCGCCAACAGTAGTGATCTTCTCAGCGTCCTCGTCGGGAATCTGGATGTCGAATGCCTTCTCAAACTCCATAATCAACTCAACGGTGTCGAGCGAATCTGCACCGAGGTGGTTAGTAAAGCTTGCTTCGGGTACAACTTCCTCTGCCTTAACGCCAAGCTTATCAACGATAATCTCGACAACTTTGTTTGCTACTTCTGACATAACTTTCAATTTTTAGTTAAACAATATTTAGCTGTAAAATTTCTTCAATTGAATTGATGAATTTTGCGCAAAAGTAACACTTTTTTTATTACTTTTGACAAATCGGAGCAAAAAATTGACACTTTGCCCGATCTTTTTCTCATAACCATTTGATTATGAACAATATAGCAATATTCGCATCGGGTCGGGGTTCCAATATGTTCCAAATTACCCGACATTTAGAACATTCGACCCTCGCCAGAGTGCGTTTGGTGGTTGCTTCGCGAAAAACGGCCGGAGTTTTAGAACACTCGAAGGCGTGCGGAATCGAGTCGATCGTGGTTACTCGCGACCAACTTTCCGATCCGAATGTGTTACTCGACGAGCTCCGAAAACGCGATATAAAATGGCTGGTTCTGGCAGGCTGGCTGTTGCTTCTGCCTCCCGAAATCATCGCTGCCTATCGAGGGCGGATTGTCAATGTGCACCCATCGCTGTTGCCCGAATTTGGTGGCAAGGGTATGTTTGGCCACCACGTACACGAGGCTGTGATTGCCGCAGGGCGCAAACGTAGCGGTATCACAATCCATCTGGTTACCGAGGAGTACGACAGCGGCTCGATAGTGGCGCAATTCGAGTGTGAGGTGTTGCCCGAAGATACGCCACAGACGCTTGAAGAGCGAATTCACGCGCTGGAATATCGCCACTACCCAGAACAGATCGAACGGCTTATAGCCTCCGATGAGGCCTCTTCGACCGACTCGGAATCTCTGTCCGAAGGTGAATAAAAAAGTGTATTTCGGATAATTAATCACTTATAAATGGTGTTTATTCGGTGAATATTTCGTAATTTCGTATCGTATTAGTGTAAGTGTGCGACTATGGCGACGGAGATATAGCTTGGCATCTATTTCGAGTCGATGTCATATAATATAATAAAGTGTGTCCCAAATTATAAAAGCGATAAAAAGTAATAATAACCATAAACAACAATAACTATGCGACTTCTTTTAATCAGCAACTCGACCAATGCAGGCGAGCCCTATTTGCAGTATCCTATGCCCCAGATTGGCGATTTCTTGAAGGGTATCAAAGAGATTGTTTTCGTTCCCTATGCAGCCGTAACATTCTCGTATGCAGAGTACGAGGCGAAGGTTCAGGCGCGTTTTGACGAGCTTGGTATCCGTGTCCGTTCGGTACATCGCTCGAAGAATCCTGCCAAGATGATCCGCGAAGCGGAGGCTATCTGTGTCGGTGGTGGCAACACCTTCGCTTTGGCACGTATGATGCAGCGTCAGAAGTTGATGTCGGCCATTAAGTCGAAGATCGAAAAGGGGACTCCCTATGTTGGTTGGAGTGCAGGTAGCAACGTCGCTTGCCCGACCATCTGCACAACGAACGATATGCCTATCGTTGAGCCCGAATCGTTCAAGGCGATCAATGCCGTTCGTTTCCAGATCAATCCTCACTATCTCGATGCTAACCCGGAGGGCCACGCAGGCGAGACCCGCGAGCAGCGCATTTTGGAGTATATCGAGGCAAACCCCCGCCGCTATGTAGTTGGTCTGCGTGAGGGTTGTATGCTCCGCGTCGAGGGCGATAAGATGGAGTTGATCGGCAAGCGTCCAATGCGTGTTTTCAAACGCAATCAGCCTATCATTGAGCTGAATGCTGGCGACGATCTCTCGTTCTTGATGTAGGCTCTTTCAGCTCGTTCGGAGGAGAACGGAGGAGGGATGGCGATGATTGATAAGCACAAAATAGGTATGGCCGGCGAGGAGGTTGCGGCCGAATGGCTTGCGGCCAATGGTTTCTCGTTGCTGCATCGCAATTGGCGACAAGGCCGCTATGAGTTGGATATCGTGGCGACCAAGTATGGTGTGATCCACTTTATCGAGGTGAAAACGCGCAAGGCGGGTGGTCTCACTACGCCCGAAGATGCAATGGATCGCCGTAAGCAACAATCATTAAAGCGAGCCGTCTCATTGTATTTAGCAATTTATCGCGTATCTTTGGAGCCGCAATTTGACCTTATGGCGGTTGAACACTATCCTGATGGCCACTTCGAGGTGCGCTATGAGGAGGATGTGATATAGAGCCGCTGGTAGTGAAGAGTTGAGGGTAAGCAACAGATTATCAGGGAATAAAACGTAAAGAATGTGTCTATATAGTTTAGGTATCGCGGCCTATACCGCTGCAATTAAGGCTGTCGCACCGTGGAAGCCCAAAGCGCGTAAGTGGGTCGAGGGTCGCCGCGGAATTTTCGAGCGTTTGCAGGCTACGGTCGGCAAGTCCGATAGACCCGTTGTGTGGATTCACGCCTCGTCGCTCGGTGAGTTCGAGCAGGGCCGTCCCGTTATCGAGATGATTCACGAACGCTATCCCGAATACCGAATTCTGCTCACATTCTTTTCTCCGTCGGGTTATGAGATCCGCAAGGATTTCGCAGCGGCCGATTGGGTCTTCTATCTGCCGGCCGATACACCGCGTAATGTGCGCCGCTTTCTGGATATCGTAAAGCCCGAATTTGCCGTTTTTGTCAAGTATGATTATTGGCTCAACTATCTTAAAGAGCTGAAAAAACGCAAGATACAGACCTACATCTTCTCGTCGTTGTTCCGCCGCAACTCGATCTTCTTCAAGCCGTGGGGCTGGATGTTCCGCCGCGCATTGGGGACATTTGAGTTGATCTTTGTGCAAAACGAGGAGTCGAAACGCCTACTCGCGGAGATCGGTTTCGATAATGTGATTGTGGCGGGCGATACCCGTTTCGATCGCGCTGCGGCACTGCCTGCGCAGGCATCGCGTTACCCGCTCATCGAGCATTTCAAGGGCGAGAATCGTCTGTTTATTGTCGGTAGCAGTTGGCGACCCGACGAGGATCTGCTGGTGCCCTTTGTCAATGCGCACCCCGACGTGAAGTTTGTCATCGCGCCGCACGAGATGGAGCAGCCGCGTATCGAGCGACTGATCAACGAGTGCGCGGGTGGGGTAGTGCGTTATAGCGAGTGTCGCACGGAGCGAGATGTCGAGGGGGCGCGAGTGCTGATTATCGACGTGATCGGTATTCTCAACCAGCTTTACCAATATGCCGATTGGGTCTATATCGGTGGCGGTTTCGGTGTCTGCATCCACAACACGCAGGAGCCTGCAACCTATGGTGTGCCGATTGCCTTTGGTCCTAAATATCACAAATTTAAGGAGGCCTGCGATATGATTGCGTTGGGTGCTTGCGCGTCGGTTACGACCACCGAGGAGTTGGAGGAGTGGTTTGCACCGCTCAAAGCCGACGAGCAGTTGCGTGCCCGCACAGCCCGCATCGCTGCCGACTACATCGCCGCCAACAAAGGGGCGACCGAGTTGATTGTTCGCACGATTTTCGAGGCGTAGAGAGCGCAACCCGATATCCGAAAAATGAGAGTTGTTCCACTATGGGGCAACTCTTTTTTACGGCCAATCGAGCCGAAATTTGCATTTTGGATTCGATTTTCGGGCTGCGGGGTTTCGTATCTCGCTAATTATCGCTAAATTTGCAGGTTGTAACAAAGAATAATACAAAAAACTATATAGCATTATGACACAGGAAGAACTTTTCAAAAAGTTGGTCGCTCACTGCAAAGAGTACGGTTTTGTATTCCAGTCGAGTGAGATTTATGACGGTTTGAGTGCCGTATATGACTACGGCCAGAACGGCGTTGAGTTGAAGAACAACATCAAGCGTTATTGGTGGGATTCGATGGTTAAACTCCACGACAATATTGTCGGTATCGACGCTGCAATCTTTATGCACCCCCGCACTTGGGAGGCTTCGGGCCACGTGGGCGCATTCAACGACCCGCTGATCGACAACCGCGATTCGAAGAAGCGTTATCGTGCCGATGTGCTGATCGAGGATTGGTTGGCAAAGCAGGATGAGAAGATTCAGAAGGAGGTCGATAAGGCTCGCAAGCGTTTCGGTGAGAAGTTCGATGAGGAGCAGTATCGTGCAACTTCGCCCCGCGTGTTGGATATCGCTGCACGCCGCGATGAGGTACATAAGCGTTTTGCAGATGCTCTGAACGACACCAACCTCGAAGAGTTGCGTCAGATTATCCTCGACTGCGAGATCGTCTGCCCCATTTCGGGTACTCGCAACTGGACCGAGGTGCGTCAGTTCAACCTGATGTTCTCGACTCAGATCGGCTCGGTTGCCGAGGGTGCCAACACTATCTACCTGCGTCCCGAAACGGCACAGGGTATCTTCGTGAACTTCCTCAATGTGCAGAAGACGGGTCGTATGAAGCTCCCCTTCGGTATCGCACAGATCGGTAAGGCGTTCCGTAACGAGATCGTTGCACGTCAGTTCATCTTCCGTATGCGCGAGTTCGAGCAGATGGAGATGCAGTTCTTCGTTCGTCCCGGCGAGGAGATGATGTGGTGGAACAAGTGGAAGAATACCCGTATGGCTTGGCACCGTGCGCTGGGCTTCGGCGATGAGAACTACCGCTTCCACGATCACGATAAGTTGGCTCACTATGCTAACGCTGCAACCGACGTTGAGTATAACTTCCCGTTCGGTTTCAAGGAGGTTGAGGGTATTCACTCGCGTACCGACTTTGATCTGGGCAACCACCAGAAGTTCTCTGGTCGCAAGATTCAGTACTTCGACCCCGAAACGGGCGAGAGCTATGTTCCCTACGTTGTTGAGACCTCGATCGGTGTCGATCGTATGATCTTGCAGGTGCTGTCGGCAGCTTACACCGAGGAGAAACTCGAAGGTGGCGATTCGCGCGTTGTGTTGCGTTTCCCCGCTGCGTTGGCTCCCGTGAAGGTGGCTGTGTTGCCGCTGGTTAAGAAAGACGGTATGCCCGAAATCGCACAGAAGATCGTCGATGAGTTGAAGTATGACTTCAACGTCGTTTATGACGAGAAGGATTCGGTCGGCAAGCGTTATCGCCGTCAGGATGCTATCGGTACTCCCTTCTGCGTTACGGTCGATGGTCAGACTTTGGAGGACGGCACCGTTACCGTTCGCCACCGCGACACGATGACCCAGGAGCGCGTTGCAATCGACAAGCTGCACGCAATGGTCGATGAGGAGTGCTCGTTCCGCAAGCTCTTCAAGAAGTTGCAGGAGGCATAATAGACTGATTCCGATCAACGAGGGCAAGCGATGGGGCGCATACTTGCGATAGACTACGGATTGAAGCGCACGGGATTGGCCGTGAGCGACCCGCTGCGAATCATTGCGGGGGCGTTGGACACGGTTGCGACCCACACATTGATGGAGTACCTGAAACAATATCTGGCAAAGAACGACGTTTCAACCATTGTGGTCGGTCAGCCCAAGCAGTCGAATGGTGAGATGAGCGAATCGTGGCGCGCGATCGAACCCTTCGTTGGGCGATTGCGAAAGGAGTTTCCGCAGACGGAGGTGGTGCTCTACGACGAGCGATTTACCTCGGTTCTGGCTCATCGCACGATGCTCGAAAGCGGCATTGGACGTATGGCTCGCCGCGATAAGGCGTTGGTCGATCGCATCTCGGCCACGATCATTTTGCAGGACTATATGCAGAGTTTGGAGTTGAGAGGAATGTAAATTAAGAGGTTAAAGGAGTATAAAACTATGATCTATCCTATCGTAATATATGGCGCACAGGTGTTGCGAGAGCAGTGCAAGGAGGTGCCTGCGGACTATCCCGATCTGAAAAAGCTTGTCGAGGATATGTTCTCGACGATGTACGAGGCCGAGGGTGTTGGCTTGGCAGCACCGCAGATCGGCAAGGCATTGAAACTCTTTGTGCTCGATTGCTCGCCGTGGGCCGAGGACGATCCGCGTTTGGAGGGCTTCCGCAAGGCGTTTATCAACCCCGAAATCTATGAGCGTTCGGAGGAGGAGGAGTTCTTCAATGAGGGCTGTTTGAGCCTGCCCGGACTGCACGAAGACGTTTCGCGCCCCGTGGCGATCCGTATCCGTTACTTCGACGAGAATTTCGTTGAGCACGATGAGGCGTTTGACGGCTACGCTGCCCGCGTGATCCAGCACGAGTACGACCACTTGGAGGGTAAGGTTTTTACCGACCGTCTGTCGCCTCTGCGTCGCAATCTGTTGCGTAGCAAGTTGCTCGGTTTCGGCAAGGGCAAGTACCGCGCTCACTATCGCACACGCGCAAAGTAATTGCGAGCATTTTAGCCTAAAAAAGCCTCGACTCACAGCAGAGTCGAGGCTTTTTGCGTTTAATTTCGGTGTTTCGACCCCTATTATAAATATAGGTGCTAAAAATTTTTGCGAAATATTTGCAGTTTTTATGTTCTATGTATTGCAAAGTATAAATGTATTTGTATATCTTTGTGATGTGAAATTAATGGCAATAACAAGAATATCGAAAAATAAAACAACAAAAACTGCAATTATGAAACGATTTTTTACACTTCTTCTGGTCATCTTGACACTTGCCGTCTCGTCGGCAACGGCTGCACGCCAAAACTCCTACTCGCTGCGCGGTCGCGTGGTGAACGAAACGGGCGAGCCCGTCGAATTTGCAACGGTCGTGGTTCTCGCCCCCGACTCGACCCAGCGCACGGGTATCGCAACCGACTCGAAGGGTCGCTTCGAGCTCTCGACCGTCGAGGGAGAAGCGATCCTGACGGTGCAGTACGTAGGCTACCAGCCCTACTATCAGCCCATCGACCTCACCTCATCGACCGATTTGGGCGACATCGCAATCGCTCCCGCAGCGAACTCGGTTGGCGAGGTGGTCGTAACGGCTCGATTGATCACCCGCGAGGCCGACCGCTTTGTGGTCGATGTGGCCAACAACCCCGCCGTGGCGATCGGCAAGGACGGTATGGAGATTCTCCGCACTGCTCCCGGTGTGTGGATTCAGGGCGACAAGATCTCGATCAATGGCGCGTCGGGCACACGCATTATGGTCAATGATCGAATGTTGAACCTCACGGGCGACGATCTGGCGGCCTACCTCCGCTCGCTCAATGCCGAGGATGTGCAGAAGATCGAAGTGATCCCCGTTTCGGGTGCCGACTACGACGCCAATTCGTCGGGCGGTATCATTAAAATCACGATGCGCAAACCGCGCCGCGACGGCGTAACGGGTTCGGTGCAAACTCGCGTGATGACCAGCAAATACAACCCCATATACGTTGTTCCGTCGGCTCGTGTCAGCTATCACCGTGGCCGTGTAACGGTCAATGCCTCTGCTAATTACACCTACGACAACTATCTGGGCGAGGTGATCGAAAGCACCGAGTTCCTCACCTCGTCGAACACGCTCACGGGATATTCGATGGATAGCCTGCGCAACCACCGAGGTTACGCCTCGCTCGGTGCGGTCTATGAGGTGAACGATCGCCACAGCATTGGTGCCGAGGGCTACTATCAAATATCGACAACCCGCAATCGCACCAACTCGACCTCGACCTTCACCAACGGCTCGTCGGTCGAAAACAGCAGTCAGTACTCAGGCTACGAAAAGCGCAACGTCTGGTCGGCCTCGGCCAACTACATTGCCAAGCTCGACACTCTCGGCTCGACCTTCAAGTTGATTGGCGACTTCTATTCGCAGATCAATAGCGACAACGACGACTACTCGAACCGCGCTTTGTCGGCTGGCGTTGCGACCGATTCGACCTACCGCAGCATAGTTGGCACCGACTACCGAATCTACTCACTTTCAGCCGCTTTGGAGAAGAATTTCAACGCAAAGACATCGCTTCGCGTAGGCGCAAAATATACACGTAACGAGATGAACAACGATCTGCTGTACGAATACTTGTCGGGTGGTGCGTGGAACGTCCACGACGGTCAGACGATCGACATCAACTTCACAGAGAACATCGCCGCAGCCTACGCCATCATCAACACCAAGTTTGGCAAGGTGGGAGTTAATGCGGGTCTGCGCCTCGAATATACTCACTCGGCACCCCGCACCAAGGGCGAGGGCGACAAATCGACCTACGCCAAGCGCGAGTATGTGAGCCTCTTTCCGCACGCCAACATCAGCGTTCCGCTCAATGAGAAGCAATCGACCTCGCTCGTTGCCACCTACGCCCGCACCATTGGCCGCCCGTCGTTCTGGCACTTGTCGCCCTACCGCGCGCAACTGACTCAGTACTCATACGTTACGGGTAACCCATACCTTAAACCCGTCTATAACAACAACTTCACGATGACGGCCATCTTCGGCTACAAATACTCCGTCTCGTTCACCGCCCTGATGCAGGAGAACTACATCGCACAGATCGCCTATATCGACCCGACGGATCCCAATATGATGTTCTACCGCCACGACAATATGAACTCGAATTGGAACTTCTGGCTCAATGTCAATCTGCCGTTCCAAATCACTAAGTGGTTGTCGCTCAACACCTCGCTCGGAGGTATGAGTATCAACCAGCGCATTACAGCAGGCTCGGCAGTCGAGCGCAAGTGGATCGGTCAAGGTCGCGCTGCCCTCGCCGCAACACTGCCCAAGGGTTTCTTCATCGAGAGCTCGTTCTCGTGTATGTCGCCCATTATGCAGGGCAACCTCTACGTCGAGAATTGGATTACCGATTTCGGCGTGTCGGTCAAGAAGAGCTTCGCAAAGGATCGCTTTACGGTCAGCGCCACGGTCGATAACCTCTTCCAGCAGGAGAACGTGATTTTAGCCAAGCAGACCGAGTTCCGCCGTCGCACGCTGATGAACGACCAGAACCACACACCGCGATTCAGTCTTTCGTTGCGCTATAACTTCAAGAGCGGCGTAAAGTTCCGCAACCGTTCGATCGAGCGTGGCGAGAGCAGCGAACGTCTGAACTAAATCTATCGACTTCGATGAAAAAAGGGGGCAGCTTGTTTGAGTTGTCTCCTTTTTTTCATATCTTTGTATGATTCACAATAAAATAACATTACGATAATGAAATATGCACTGATCAGCACCGAGAAGGGTGATATGAAGGTCGAGTTGTACGAGAAGGAGACGCCGATTACGGTCGAGAACTTCTGCTCGCTGGCCGAGAAACGTTTTTATGATGGTTTGACATTCCACCGCGTGATTCCCGATTTCGTGGTGCAGGGCGGATGTCCCTTTGGCGATGGTACGGGCGGTCCGGGTTATACCATTCCGTGCGAAACGTCGGCTGCGCGTCAGTATCACGATCGCGGTGTGCTGTCGATGGCCCATCGTGGCCGCAATACGGGCGGCTCGCAGTTCTTTATCTGCCACAATCGCCAAAATACCCAGCACCTTGACGGCGTTCATACCGCCTTCGGTCGCGTGGTTGAGGGTCTGGATGTGATTGACGATCTGCGTCAGGGCGATCTGATTTTGAGTATTCAAATTGTTGAGGAGTAATATATTATGGATTTTGTAGGTGTAGTTTATAGAGTTCTGCCCGTTCAGTCGGGTACAAGTGCTCGCGGTCAGTGGCAGAAGCAGGAGGTTGTTTTCGAACTGCCCGATGAGTTTTCGCGCAAGGTGTGCGTAACATTCTTTGGCGATCGCGTCGCTGATGCTGCGTCGTTACAGGTTGGCGAGAAGGTCAATGTGTCGGTCAATATCGAGTCGCGCGAGTATAATGGTCGCTGGTACACCGATGTTCGTGCTTGGCGCATCCAGAAGGTACAACCTGAACAGCCGGCTCCCGCTGCGGCACCCATTCCCGACCTGCCTCCTTTGGCAACTTCGGAGCCTGCAATGGCGGGCGGTGCAGAGCAGTTTGACGATCTGCCCTTCTAAAAGATCGAGCCAATGACTCCGTTGAAGATATTTCGCCGCGTTGTGCTGGCGGTTGTGGTTGCAATGTTCGGCTCTGCCGTTACGAGTTGCAATCGTCTGCAACCGTCGGTGGAGGAGGTGCTGCAACTCACCATCGAGCAGGTCAATGGATTGACTCCGATCGAGGTGGATGAGATCACGCGCCTCGATTCGGCATCGTATGGCGAGCCGGCACAACTTCGCTATCACTATACGCTGTCGCTCGATTCGCTCTCTGCGGCCGAGCGCGAGGATATGATTACCTATATGCGCAAGGCGATTCCGGAGCGTATTCGCGCGGAGCAGGGGACTGCCGAGCTGAATGTTATGGGCGTAACGTTTGTATATCTCTATACAAACCCGTCGGGTGAGCCGCTCTTTGAGCTGTCGTTCGCGCCTGCGGAGTATGCTTGCGAAAAATAAGTAATTGATTGAGAACGAATTTGTTATGACAAGAATCGAAGAGTTGTCGGCGATTGAGTGTGCGGAGGGTACGCTGCGTCGTTTCCGAATGACCAACGCCGAGGGGGCTTATGTTGAATTGTGTAACGTGGGTGCGGGTATCACCTCGGTAGTAGTGCCCGATCGCGAGGGGGCAATGGCCGATGTGTTGCTCGGGTACGACGATCCGCGCGACTATGTGGGCGATGGTCCCTGTATGGGCAAGATTCCCGGTCGATACGCCAATCGTATCGCGGCAGGTCGATTTACGCTCGATGGCGTAGCGTATGAGGTGCCCGTTAATTGCGGCCCGAATCATCTGCACGGTGGTCCCGATGGCTTTGCAAATCAGCTTTGGACAGCCTCGATCGAGGGCGAGAGTGTGGTGTTTAGTCTGCATAGCGCCGATAGACACGCAGGTTTTCCGTCGGCATTGGACGTGGTGGCAAAATATATGTGGAACGATGATAACTGCCTGATGCTCAATGTCTCGGCAACGACCGATGGCGCGACAGTCCTCAATCTGACCAACCACGCATATTGGAACCTGTCGGGACACGACACGGGCTCGGCACTCGACCATCATTTGCGTTTGTGGGCGTCGCGCTGGTTGCCGACCGATCCGTCGCTGGTACCTACGGGCGAGCTCCAAGCGGTGGCAGGAACTCCGATGGATTTCACTATGCCACAGGTCATTGGCAGCCGTATCGAGGCGGATTTCGATGCGCTGCGCTATGGCAAGGGCTACGACAACTGCTGGGTGATTGATGGCGCAGAGAATGTGATGCGTTGCGCTGCCGAGTTGTACGACCCCAAGTCGGGACGTGTGATGACGGTTGCGACCGATCAGCCTGCTGTTCAGGTATATACGGGTAATTGGCTCGATGATAGCCCGATGGGTAAAGGCGCGTATAAGTATCACGACTATGCGGGTGTGGCGATCGAGTGCCAGAACTTTCCCGACGCTCCCAACCACCCGTCGTTCCCCACGTCGGTACTTCGTCGCGGTGAGCGTTACGACCGCACTATATCGTTCGCATTTTCGGTGCGTTAATTAACCTCAGTATTGAAAATTAAACCCGCCTATCTCAGCGAGATAGGCGGGTTTGTTTGTGGCGTGTGAGCGGTCTGACCCGCAATCACACCGAGAATTACTCAGCCGCGGTTGTCAAAGGCGATGCCTGGGTATAAACGCGAGTCTGGAACTCCTTGTCGAGCATATAGAGGCCGAGCTTGTTGCCCTCGATCAGGTTCAGCTGATCGATGATGTCGCGTGCGCTCTCCTCCTCCTCAATCTGCTCATCGACGAACCACACGAGCATATTTGCGGTTGCGTGGTCGCGCTCCTCGGCTGCGAGGTTAGCGAGGTTGTTGATCAGCGAGGTAACAACCTTCTCGTGTTTGAGGGTATCCTCGTACATTGCCAGCACCGAATCCCACTCGGTCTGTACCTCGGCGATGGGGGCGAGCACTACACGTGCATCACGCGATTGGAGGTAGTTGATGAAGATCTGTGCGTGATCCTGCTCCTCCTTCCACTGAACGTAGAACCAGTTAGCAACACCTTTCAGACCCTTGTCGGCAGCGTCCATCGACATCGACAAGTAGAGATAAGCCGACCACAACTCGGCATTGATTTGCGCATTGATAGCGTCCTGTAATTTCTGACTTAACATAGCTTTATACTTTTTAATTGTTTAACTTCTTGTTTGTTTTCTGTACTGCAAAGATAAGCATAAAATTCGGAATTGATACCACTTTGTGTATAAATCTGCGATTATATTTTTTGATCGTTGCATAAGCAAAATTTATACAACTATTCTGCCATAGCCGATCGAAATAAAAAGAGCGTGATCCTCGGTCGAATCACGCTCCGTGTATTATACGAATCGGACTGCGTGTCCGATGTTCAGCCTATTTATACGGTTGCAATCTTTGGAGCAGATGTGCAACAGATTCGTCATACTCCTCGGATCCGAAGATCTTTATATAGAAGTCGCGAGCTTCCATATCAAATCTTGTGCTCCACTCCTCTTGGGTAATCGGAACTGCCTGATATACACTGACATTCATACCCGACGAGAGAGCTACGCTATCGGGTTGGTCGGTGTCGCCTGCGATAGGATTGCTAAATAGTGCTGTTGTGTAGGGCACTGCGGGGTTGATAGGTTGGTTGTCCTTGGGTTTAATCGTTCTACCCGGCATAAGAAAATCGTTGCTGTCGAGAGGAAATTGGGCAGCAGTCAAAAGCAAATGGTAGGGCCATAAGTAGCGATCGTCGTTAAGCGACTCCTCGTCTAACTTCCAATCTTTGGGTAATATAAGCATATATTCGGCGTGCTTTTCGACTCCCTCCTTGACGTGGAGATCACTATCGACTTGCATACGGAAAGCTCCTGCGCCGATTGTACATAATGTGTAGTAGTCGCGGTCATCGGTGGGTGGAATCTTCGCAATGCCTATACGAAGATTCGGTTTCTCGAAGGGAAGTATGCTCTCGATCTCGCCAAATCGGTTTTCGATGTAATATATGACCTCATCAATCTCATTGCCTGCATAGATGTACTTTCTCTCTTCGGGCTTGGTGTCGAGGGCTCTCTTCCAGAGATAGAGAGCCTGATTGCTCACTCTCTCGATATCCTTGGTAAAGATAATAGCCATCTCAAACTGAACCTTATCTCGATACTGACGATCGACATCTATAACCATAAAGTCGCTATAAACCACGATGCGTCGAATCTGCTCCCAAAGTAGAGATGTGAAATGTTTATAATCTGTTCCTTCGTTGCCTACATCGACTACGACATTTACACCATCAACATCAAACGAGTGGCATATGCCTTTCTGATAAGCGTTATAGAGTTTGGCTATCAAGACGATACTTCGAATCTTTACAAACAATACGACTCCGATGTAGCTTATAAGTCTGCCCATATCGCCTATTTCGATTGCGTGCCAACAGCCGAAAATGAGGAATAACACCAAAAAAGTGTTATAGATGGGGTGCATCAATAAGTCGTGAATGAACATCGAGCACACGAAATCAAATTTGTCTCTGGTGATTGTGTAGTACCAACGATCTTCCATTGGCATTTGTTCGATGTTGGGCAATTTTTCTCGATTGTAGTATTTCATAGTTTAGGTTATTGGGTCAGCTTAATGTTGTAAAACAAAAAAAGCGTGTCCGATGTATGGAACACGCTTTGCAATCATTGGGGTGGAAGATGGGACTCGAACCCACGACACCTGGAACCACAATCCAGTGCTCTAACCGACTGAGCTACATCCACCATTTAAGTCCGAGGTTCTCTCGAACGGTGTGCAAAGGTAAGAACTATTTTTCGTTCCACCAAAATTTTATGAATTTTTTTTCGATAAAGTGGCCTCAAACCGTCGCTGAGGCCACTTTAATTGCTATTTTACCTGCAACAAAATATATCCTTCGGTGGGCATCATCGCCTTTACAGCGTTGTTGTAAGCCTCGACTTTCTTCATCGAGAAACCCTCCTTTGCAATCGCGTCGCGCACCTCCGAAGCCTTTGCAATCGACTGCTGCTCGTAGGGGCGCAATGCATCTACTGCCTTGGCAATCACATCGGTACGCATATACTTACTGCCGTTGCCGCGAGTTACGGGGAAGACCTTGCGCTTCAATGCTACGGCCAAACGATTGACGGGAGCGATGCCCTTGTCATCAACTGCGATCGGAGCAGCGATCTTGTCGCCCGCCTTAACCCACGATGCAACCGCATAGCTGCACGGGGGATAACCCAAAACCGACCAAATGGTCGTTGCGTCGGGATTTGAGCCGGCAACAACGCCCTCGACTACCACCGATGCGCTCGACGACTTGCGAGGAATGTAGTCCTGGTCGATTGCCCAACCGCTTTCGGGGCGACCGCCCTCGGTCATCAGATCGCTATCGAGAATTGCGTTGAAGAACGAACGCGACGGATTGGCGAAGATCCACTCGGCCGACAACTCGCCCGCAGCATAACCGCGATGAATCAGATACTCGGCATTTTGGTAACGAATGTAGCCCATACCGTCGTCCTGAATACCGGAGAACGAGTAGTTCGAGCGAATGATATATCCGTTCGGCGCGAGAGCCACGTCATTCACATCGAACTTGGTGTAGCCATAGTCCCAAACCTCGAAATAGGCTGCACCACCCTCGGCGTCGATCACGCCAAAGTTGGTCTCCAATGCGCGGGGCAGGGGCATATTTTTGATAAATTCCTCAAATTCATCGACTGTAGCGCAGACGCCCAGAGCTGCCTTCATTGTGATACCCTCATTTTCGGGCAGATATTTGAGCGAGTCGGGTTTCATATTGTACGAGGCGGTGTTCATAATGGCAAAGCCCTTCTCGTTGGCACCTGCCCACGCCTCTTTGCGGCTCTCATCTTTTGAATTTACCAGAGCCTGGAAGGCATATTTCTCGCCTTTGAAGTATTCGATGTGGTTCCATTCGGTACCCGTGTCGCGGTGTTTCCACAGCAGAGGGCGACCCGATTTGGTGGCACGACCCGAAATTACGGCCGAAGTACAAGCCTCGGCGGGCACGAGCGATGTGATTGCGAAGGCAAATGCGATCGCGGTAAGGATGAATTGACGAAGTTTCATAGGTTATTCTGTTTTTAATATTATTTCGGATGAGTTTAATTTTGACAAATTTAATAATTTCTTTTCGATTTACAAGCGTGCCGACGCTATTTTTCACCTCGCGTAAGACCGATCAGTTGGCTCAATGGCTTTCGACCCCATCGCTCGGCCATAATCACCAGTACCACAGCGGCCAACACGACCACCACACCTGCCGCCTGCATCGCCTCGAAACGCTCGCCAAAGCAGACGATGCCGATCACAACGGCCGTCAGTGGCTCCATACAGCCGAGAATAGCTGTGGTGGTCGAGCCGACCAGCTGAATGGCGTAGATCAGAGCCAGATCCGAGAGTAGGGTAGGCACCAGAGCCAACAGCAGCAATCGTACCCACGCGCCCGCATCGGGTATCGGGTCGATCGCGCCGTTGTTGCGCACCAGAAGGTTGATATAGAATAGTATAGCTGTGCAGAACAATACGTAGAAGGTCATCTTACGCCCCTCCATATCTTTCACGGCCGAGCGATTGACTCCGACAATGTAGGTCGCATAGGTAACCACCGTAATAAGCACTGCAACCAATCCGCGCCATTGTATCGTTGTCCCTTCACTCGCCCCGCCAAGCAGATAGACGCCGCATAGAGCCAATGCCGCTGCGACAAAGACGCACCACGAAGCTCGCTCGCCGAAGCCGACGATCATAATCGTTGTAACCAATACGGGATAGAGAAAGTGAATCGTTGTGGCAATACCGCTTGGGATATATTCGTACGACGAGGTGAGAAACATCGAGGTCGAGCCGTAGAAGACCGATAGCAGAGCCACCGTTGCCAACTCCTTCAACGAGATGCGGAGCGAGCGGCCGCTAATGAGCATATAGGCCCCCATAGCCAATGCCGCGAAGGCAAAGCGATAGAAGCATAGTGAGTCTAACCCCACGCCACTCGTCAGCACGGGCAGCGAGAAGAGGGGTATCAGTCCGAAGGTCGAGGACGAGACGAGTGCCCAGATTGTTCCTTTGATTTTTTGCATTTTCTGTTTCGAGTTTAGCCACTGCAAATTTACATATTTGGTCGCCAAATTCGACCGCCGATCCACGAAAAAACGCCCACTCCGACAATCGGAGCAGGCGTTTGTGCATTGTAGGGCAATTGTTGAGGCCCTTTCTCGCGGGCTGTATCGCGTTACTTTTTCTTGTTCTTGATCACCTTCTGCAACAGCACGGGCTCGTCGGTGGTGATGTAATCAACACCCAGAGCGATCATCTCGCGCATCACATCCTCCTGATTTACAGTCCAGACATTGACAATCTTCTTCTGCGACTTTGCCAGCTCAACCCATTCGGGATGCTCGCGCAGTACGTTGTAGTGCAGGTCGAAACCGTCCATACCATCTTTGAACATCTGTTCAGGCTCGGCCACAGCGGTCGAAAGAGGCATAACCACAGCCGTCGGGCGCAGACGCTTCAACTCCTTGCAAACGTGGTAGCTGAACGAGATAAACTCAACCTCTTTGTCGGTTACGTTGTTCTTGCGCAGAGTTTCGAGGCAAGCCTCGACCATACGTGTTTCGAGTTCGGGCGACGATTGGGGCTTGATCTCGAATACGAGTTTGGTCTTTTTGTTGTGATTCCACGCGGTCAGATAGTCGTCGAGGGTGGGGATCAACTCGTTGTTTTTCAGCTTGGGAGCCTTTTCGCGCAGCTCGGCAAAGGTGTGCTCCTCGATCAAAAGGCCGTTGGCGGTCTTTGCGTCGTGATGAACGATGAGAATACCGTCGGCGGTGATATTTACGTCAAACTCCGAGCCGTATGCACCGATCGCCATTGCGTTGTTCAATGCGCTGATCGAGTTGCGAGCCGAGCCCTCGGTGTTCCAATAGCCGCGATGAGCCACCACGCGCACCTTCTTCGCCTCGGCAATACCCGTAGCGAGCAACAACATTATAGAAAGAATCAAAGTCCTTGTTCTCATAATCTATCAAAGTTTTTAGTTTGTTCTATTTCCGCAAAGCTAACAAAAATTATTCAAAATCCAAGACTGAATATTCAAAAATATTATGTTGCAGTTATCGAGGTTCTTTATTGGCGGGTGGAGTTGTTGGAGGCTACTAAACAGCCTAACTGTGAAAAAAGATAGAATCTATGCCAAAAAGTCCCAAAAGATTGCTAAATTTGCGTAATCTTATCTTTTGATTATGAAATACGATGTTTTTATAAGTTACTCTTCGCTCGATCAAAAGGTGGTCGAGGGTCTTTGTGCTTATCTTGAATCTCACAAGATTCGCTGTTTTGTTGCCTATCGCGATATTCCGCGCGGAGTAGTTTGGGCAAAGGCGATTGTCGATGCACTTGACGAATCGCGTATGATGGTTGTTGTCTTTTCGGACCATTTCAATAACTCCGATCAGGTTGATCGAGAGATTGAGTTGGCGAGTGAAGAGAAGAAACCGATTTTGACTTTCCGAATTACGGATGACGCATTTAAGGGCGCGAAGAAATACTATCTGAAAAATCTGAATTGGATTGATGCCTTTCCCGATCCGCAGGCCGTTTTTGGCAGTGTTACCGAGAATGTCGCTAAACTGCTTGATATGGATATTAAGCCCGTTACGTCTGCCCCGCGCCCTGCCCCTAAACCCGTTCCTCCTGCCAAAACCTATAAGGTTGGAGATCTCTACGATGAAAATGGCAAACGAGGTGTAGTATTTGAGGTCTCTGCTGATGGCAAGCACGGTAAGATTGTTAGTCTTGTTGAATCTGATAAAGAATTGAAGTGGGCTTCTAATGATAGTAGGAGAGAGAAAATAGGCGCAAGTAGCGAAACGAATGGCGCTGTGAATATGGCGGTAGTTCAACGTATCCCCAATTGGCGCGAGAAGTATCCCGCATTTGCTTGGTGCGCCGATTTGGGCGAAGGATGGTATCTTCCTGCTATAGATGAACTAAAAGCAATATATAATATTCTAAATCTCAGACCCGAATATTATTGGTCATCGACTGAAAGCAAAGAAGAGGAGATCTGCGCGTGGAGTGTCTATATGTTCAATGGCTACACCGGCAGCCTCACTAAGGACAGCGACTTATATGTGCGTGCTGTGTCCGCTTTTTAATTTTTAGGCTTATTGCTTTAAGATTAGAGCCTGTCTAACTCGGTTAGGCAGGCTCTTTGTTTTGAATCTTGGATACAAAAAAGGGCCGCGTCGAAACGCAGCCCTTCGTTTATCGAGGTGAGTCTGACTTAGTCGGCCATATTGGGCATCGGCTTGTCGTACTCGCCATTCTCCAACTTCGCACGGATCGACGAGAAGCAGTCCAGAGTGTACTGAACATCCTCCAACGTATGAGCCGCTGTGGGAATAATACGCAGAATCATCTCGCCCTTCGGAATTACGGGATAAACTACGATCGAGCAGAACAGAGCGTGGTTCTCGCGCAGATCGACAACAAGGTTGCAAGCCTCTGCTACCGAGCCCTTCATATAGATCGGGGTTACGGGCGACAGCGTGCCACCGATGTCGAAACCACGCTCGCGCAGACCATTCTGCAATGCGTTGGTGATCTCCCACAGCTTCTGCTGGAATTCGGGATGCTTGCGGATCAGATCCAGACGCTTCAAAGCACCCATTACCATCGGCATCGGAAGGCTCTTTGCGTAGAGCTGCGAACGCATATTGTAGCGCAGAAGGTCGATCAACCACTTGTGCGATGCTACGAATGCACCGATACCTGCCATCGACTTTGCGAAGGTGTTGAACAGAACATCAACGCCGTCGGTTGCGCCGAAGTGCGAAGCGGTACCGCGACCACCCTCACCCATCGTACCGAAGCCGTGAGCGTCATCAACCAACAGGCGGAACGAGAACTCGCTCTTCAAAGCTACGATCTCATCGAGCTTACCAAGATCACCCTTCATACCGAATACACCCTCGGTGATTACCAACACACCACCATTCTGGGTCTCGGCCAACTCGGTAGCGTGGCGCAACTGCAAGCGCAGGCTATCCATATCGTTATGACCAAATACGAAACGCTTACCCTTGTGCAGGCGCAGACCGTCGATGATACAAGCGTGAGCCTCTGCATCATAAACCACAACATCGCGGGGGGTCAGCAGGCAGTCGATAATCGAGATCATACCCTGATAACCGAAGTTGAGCAGGAAGGCATCCTCCTTACCAACGAAAGCGGCCAACTCGCGCTCCAACTGCTCGTGATAAACGGTCTGACCACTCATCATACGAGCACCCATCGGAGCTGCCATACCGAAGTCGATAGCACCCTTGGCATCAGCCTCGCGTACTTCGGGGTGGTTAGCCAAACCGAGGTAGTTGTTCAAGCTCCAATTGAGCACCTCCTTGCCGCGGAACTTCATATGAGGACCGATAGGACCTTCGAGTTTCGGGAACGAGAAATAGCCGTGCGAATACTTCTGATACATACCGATCGGACCGCCGGCACTCTTTTTAAGACGTTCAAAAATATCAGTCATTGTCTTCTATAAATTTTAATGTTAAACGATTTCTTCAAAAAAATGTTGTCAGGGTATTTACTGCCCTCCTTCAAAAACACAAATTTACAACAAATCTGCTCGATTCGGAACATATTTTGTCGAAATTTGGGTGTAAATAGGTATTTATACCCATTCCGATTGCCGTGTGAACCGCGCTTTTGAATCGAAAAAACATACAAACTCAAATTTATTCTTTGAATGGGTGTAATATATTTTTGTTTGACTCGTTAAAAATGTATAACTTTGCGCGGTTGTAGCGTTATAACGCGCTGTAATTTTTGTTGACAATGAGAAAAAATGCCTTTATCTTGCTCGCAGTTCTTGCAATCGCTGTTGCAAATACTGCTTGCGGTCCGTTCAATAAACTGCTGAAAAGCGGCGACAACGATAAAATCTATGCCGAGGGTCTGCAAATGCTCGACCTCGGTAAATTCTCTCGTGCCATTACCTGCTTCGAGAAGGTGCAGCCCTATTTCGTCGGCACGATGCGCGAGGATTCGTTGGCATACTATACCGCTTATGCGCACTTCAAGAATGACGCTTTCTCGACCAGCTCGGAGCTTCTCGATGAATTCCGTCGTAAATTTACCCGCAGCCCCTTCCTCGAAGATGTTGAGGGTATGTATGCGCTCAGCTTCTACTACCTCTCGCCCGAACCTACGCGCGACCAGACCACAACCGAGCAGGCTCTGACGGCAATTCAGGAGTTCATCGGTCGTTATCCCAACTCGACCCGTCGCGCGGCATTCGAGCAGATGGCCCGTGAACTGACCCAGAAGCAGTACGACAAGGTGTTCATTAACGCAAAGACTTACTACACCATCGGCCGCTATAAGTCGGCGGTACCTGCGTTGAAGAATGCGTTGAAGAAGTACCCCGATTCGCCCCACCGCGAGGAGTTGATGTATTTGATCGTCAAGTCGTCGCACGAGCTGGCGAAGAACTCGATCGAGTCGTTGCAGCGCGACCGCTATATGAATATGCTCGACTCGTACTACTCGTTTGTGGCCGAGTTCCCAGAAAGCAAGCACGTCAAGGAGCTGACCCGTATGCAGGAGGATGCAAAGCGATTTATCGCCAAGTTTGGTAGCGATGAGCAGAAGGCCGAGGTGCAGACCGAAGAGCAGGAGCAGAAGTAGGGTGCCGGGCGATAACTATTTGAAAAAGAACACATACAGATAACATATTCACTCAGAAAATCATTAAAGATGGATCTGAAATTAACAAACATTCCCAACAACACGAAGACTCGTAAGCTGGTTGATCTGGATCAGCCGACGGGTAACATCTACAAGTCGCTGAATGTAATTTCGCGTCGCGCAAATCAGATTGCAGCGGAGATGAAGCAGGAGCTGAACCGTAAGCTGGCCGACTTCTCGACTACGACCGATTCTTTGGAGGAGACCTTTGAGAACCGTGAGCAGATTGAGATCTCGCGCTACTACGAGCGTCTGCCGAAGCCGTCGATCATTGCTACCGAGGAGTTCCTCGCAGGCAAGCTCTACTTCCGCGACGGTAAAGACGAGTAGCGATTGAGGTAGAGACGCTGCCGCCGACAACAGAGTGCGGCAGATCGTGCAGAATGTGATGGAGGAGGCCAATGAGGGGCCGCGCGTTGTGAAACGTGAGCGTGCCGACCGAGAGTTGTTTTGCAGGTAGAACCCGTAGGGGTTTTTCAGAAACGACCGCCCCACTCCGAAAGCAAGCCGACCACCCGAAAGGGCGGTCGGCTTTTTTTTGATTATGAGAATTGTGAACCAACGCCAAGCCGAATGCGGAGTTGGGCGGTAGCTCGAACTCGGCTGAGGTGCGAAGGTGGAAAAGCCTGCGTAGCAGGATTAATTGTGAATCACTCTTCTACGGTCGCACCTCAATTTTGAGCTGTTTGTCGCTGGCGTGCCAGCAATTTTCGACCTCGAAACGCAGCACTCCCTCCTTGTTGGTCTTGGCGGTGCGCGATGAGAAGGGCGAGAGAACAACGGGGTTGCCATTGCCGAAACGGAGAATGTAATCCACCGAACTCATATTGGTCAGCTGTATGGTCTTAACGCCATTTGAGGCCTCGGCCACGATGCTCATCTTCACCGATGCAAGCACCAGATCACGCAGTAATTGTTCATCGCCTGCAAGCGTTCCGCACGAATAGGCGAGGGTGCGACGCGCTGCGATAGCCTCGCGTAGCGACTCTACCGATTTATCCTTTGCAAAGATCAGCGTCATATTACGACGTGCGCCATTGATGCGATAGGTCTCGGCCGTAGCGTCGTGAATATCGGTGTTTGATGATACGAACAATTTACCCTCGTGTGCCCAATCAATCGCCAGCGGGTAGAACGACGAGCCATTCATCACCTCCACGCCGTCGATCAGCCCTGCGGCATAGAACGACTGCTCGGCTTCGGTCTGTTCGAGCGAGGTGCGACGCCAGCCGGGGTGGTTGTGCATAATGAGAGCACCCTGCGCACGAGCCTTACGCATCGACTCGGCAGGATCGGCGTCATAGATTGCGTTGTTGTCGGTGGTAAAGAGGGCGTTGTAGTGGCCGATGGTTTCGGGTGTGCGAGTGATCTCAACACCCGAAATGATGGTCATACCATAGCCCTTTGCGGTCTTACGCGCCAACTCGACGGGCAGATTCAGATCCGAGACGATACCGCGCTCGTCAGCCGCCTTGCCGATGACGTTGTGATTCTGTGCCTTTGTGCCTTCGGGCAGGATTCCGCCCAACGCGCGGATCATATTGCCCTCGTGGCGGCGATACTCGACGTGCTCGGTGATAGCCAATACATCCAGACCGTCATACCACGCCTCGCGCACACGAAATTCGGGTGTGCAGTCGCCATCCGAGTAGATCGAGTGGGTGTGCAGATCGGCCTTGTAGATGTTGTAACCATTCACTTCGGGCAACACGAACTCGACACGCTGCGACGAGTTGCGGAGCGTGTGGCGCGTGATGTCGGGATTCTTCGCATCTTGGTAGTAGTGCTGTGCCGACGCTGCAAGCGATGTCAGCAGCGCGGCGGTCAGCAATATTGTGTGTTTCATTGTCGATCAACTATTTAGCGTACTCTTTCAGGTAGTCCTCCATACCCTTCACTACGCGGTCGATCAGATCGCGGCGGAACTTCGGATCAACCAAGCGAGCCTCCTCGGCGGGAGCCGAGATAAACAACGTTTCGAGCAACATATTGGGGTACTCGTAGGGCGAGTTGAGGATGAAGTTGAAGCTGCCGATGTTACCGAAGTTATTCATATCCAGTTCCAAAACGCGCTTCAAAACAGCGGTCGAGAGGGGTTGGAAGCCGGGGTGGCGGTAGTAGGTACTTGTGCCGAGGGGCTTCAACGGCGAGCCACCGGCGTTGCAGTGGATCGAGATCATCATATTGGGATCGGCCTTGCGCAACATCAGCACGCGGTCGCTCATATCGACATTCACGTCTTCGGTGCGGGTCATCGTAACCTTCGCGCCGCGCTTTTCGAGTGCCTCGCGCAGCATATGTGCCAGATCGAGATTTACGTCCTTCTCCTCGACACCTGCAACGCCAACTGCACCCTTGTACGGACCACCGTGGCCGGCGTCGATAGCTACGTGCAGACCGCGCAACGATGCTTTCGGAGCAGCCTTAACGCGGATAATGAGCGAGTTACCCTCGTAGCGTACCGAATGGCCCCAATGTGCATTGTGATCGAGTGTGATGATTACACGGAAGATATCCTCCTCGACCTGCTCGTAATCGACATTCTTGATTGCATTCTTGGTTTCGGGATATTGAGTCAGCCACGAAGTGTTGGCAACAGCACCGAAAATATCAACTACAACACGTGCAGGATCCATCTGATGGAACGTTGCAAAAGGCAGACGCTCCGAGAGCGAAACGCGAACTACATCGGCATCTTCACCGCCGCGAACGCTCCACGAGCCAACCAGCGACTGTGCGGGCAGCGTACCTGCGGGCTGCACCTCGACGCACGATTTGGGAACGTATGCGGTGCGATTCTTCGATAGGCGAACTTTGTATTGGTTGCCTACCTCGCCAACAGCTTCGAGCAGAATGCCCTCGGTAATGTGGCCGATCTTCGAGCCACCCAGACGATCCGTACCCAGACCATAGTTCAGGTAGGGCAGATCGCCAACGGTACGCAACATTACGGGCTGATTGGGATCGATAACCTTGATCGCCTCCTTCATCGGGTAGGTTGCCGAGCCACCTTCGGCCTCGATACGGAACTGCAACGGCTCGGCCAGCACTTTGCAATCCTTCTTTGCGGTGATCAGACCCTGATAAACACCCGCCTCGACCTCGGTCAGTTCGCAACCACCTACGATCGACACCTTGCAGCCAGGCGTGCCTACCACACGCAGAGCAATGCGCTCACCAGCGGTAACGGCCTTGATGTCAGCGGGCACGGTGCCCCATTCGATCAGTTTTGCACCAGTCAGCGGCTCCTTTTCGGGACGCTTCGTGAGCTCGATATCGAAGTTCTTCTCTACGCGGCCTGCCTTCGATACGGCAACTACCGATACGCTGTTTTTGCCCTCTTCGAGCATCACCTCGGCAGCCCAGCCACCCGTTGCATAGACGGGAAACTGCTTGCCATTGACCGTCAGTGTAGCGTCGGGATCGGCCACACCCGTAATCGAGTGGCGTGCGGTTTGGGTTGTGGCGCGCTCGCCACGACCAATTTCAAGACGTTGAGCCGATGCGGGCACTACGGCCATTGCAACGGCGCACATAAGCATAAGGATTCTTTTCATTGTGATATGTTTTGTTAGTTTATGATCGAGAAAACTAAAATTTCCACTCTACAAATATACAATAAAAAGGGGAACTATCGCGCGGATAGCTCCCTTTTTTGTGGTGTGTGAGTTCGTTTTTTAACGGAGGATCGTTGCGGTCGAGCCGATCTGGATACCATCCATATAGACCTCGATCGAGTATTTACCCGCTGTGATACCGTCGCCATTGTAGAACAGACCCACGTCGAGATCGTCGTTCTGGTAATCAACCTCGCGGGCAGCGGTGTAGATCAACTGCGAGCCTTCGTGGTCGAACGTTGCAGCGTCGGTGGTCAGCAGATAGCCATCGGGTGAGGTGATACGAACATATACCGTGCGCTCACCGGGGTTAGCCAACTCGTTGGCCGACAGTACGAAATCGACCTTCAAACGCGCTGCGCGCGCTGCACGTGTAACGGGCTTGCCATTCTCGTTGAGCGTGGTGAGCACGATGTCGCGAGCACGAATAACCGCACCCTGACGCACCTTGGTATCCAACTCGGCTGCCTTCTCCTCGGCCATATCGGCGCGCAACGTTTGGCTCGCAACCTGCTTGCGGTAATCGACATTCTCGTTGATAAGCTTCTTGTTGAGCGTATTGAGCGAGTCGATCTGCTTCAAATAGCCCTCCATAATGCCACGCAACATCGTAACCTGCTTCTCGTACTGCTTGATCTTACGCAACGAGAGGTTACGCTCCTTCTGCAACTGCTGCATCAGCGAGTCGGCACGCAGACGCTCGGTAGCCAAATTCTGCGAGATGGTGTCGTTGGTGATTTGCAGATTGTCGAAATCCTCCATCAGCACACCCAGATTGCTCTGAATCGAGTCGCGCTCGATTTCGAGGAATTGGTAGTCGCGCTTCTGATCCTGATGAATCTTGAAATACAAACCCGAAATAGCCACCAAAATCACTGCCAAAATGCAGATTACCATTCGATAGCCCTTGATCGACTTATCAACAGCTGCGGGCTGCTGCTCGTCGTCGTATTCGTAATTGCGATTGTTTTCTTCCATAGTTTTGGTTTGTTGTTTTATTATTTCTGGTGCAAAGATAGCAATTTTTATAGTTCTCCTCCTATTTGCGTGTGAATTTCATCACTCTTCGAGGCTTTCGAGCGGGAATCGCAATCCGTCGAAGCGGTTGATATAGGCGCGAACGCTGCCCACACGAATAGGCGACTCGAAGAAGATAGGTATCTTATTGCGGTCGTCGGAGATCCAGATGAAGAACTCCGAGCCGTCCTCGAAACTCTCGCCCGTCGAGGTTGCCAGCTGACACGAGAATTTGAGCGTGCGGAACGTACCCACACCGCGCACCTTCTTTCGCTCACGTCCCAAATAGCGATAGTTGATATAGCGCACCGTGTCGCTCAATAGCAGGGCGATGGTGCGATCCTCGTTTTCGGTGAGCTCGGCAGGGTCGATCGTACGCAGGTCGTAGAAGAGCGAAACACCGTCGTAGCTCTCGCCCGCAATGGGGATATGTCGCTCGATAACAGGATCTTGTCGGCGTTGTTTGAGGCTGACGCAGTTGCCCTTCTCCCAATCATACTCGAAACGCGACCACGCCCGATAGCCATTCTCGCGGATTCGCGAGGTGGCGAGCACGGGGCGGAATGTCGTCGTATCGACATAGCTGCGGTAGGTGTCGTCGAGGTTGTAGAACCATCGCCACGAAGGCATCGTGCGGGCATTGGCATAGATACAATAGTAGGGGCGACCGTCGATCGTTGTATCGGCCACACTCATCACAACCGTTGCCACCTCGGTATTGGGGATCAGTTTGGCTCGATAGCTCACTTTGAGCGTCAGTCGCTCGCCCGCATGAAAGGCGGGTTGCACACCGCTCGGTTGTGCATCGCAATGTTGCGCCGAAACGAAACCTGTAACCGATAGCAGAATAAGTAAATATGTGATAAGATTTTTCATAACTCTACCTTTACAACGCTCCTTGTGAGCATTTTATTATGAGATCATACTGAAATCTCGCTCCTCGCGTGAGGCGTAACGCGCCTTCAACTCGCGCAGAGGTTGATTCTCGGCGCGCATCAGGTTGGGATCTGATGCCAACAGGTCGGTTGCAACCTGCTTGGTCAGTTCGACAATCTGCACATCGCGCGTCGGATTGGCTATCTTCAAATCAAAGGCCAAACCGCTCTGTTGCGTACCGCCAATATCGCCTGCACCGCGCAATTTCAGATCCAATTCGGCAAGGCGGAAGCCGTCGGTGGTCTCGCACATCGCATTCAGACGCGCTTGTGCCTCCTTTGAGAGCTTTTCGCCACTCATCAAAATACAATAGGACTGCTCGCCACCTCGACCTACGCGACCGCGCAACTGGTGCAATTGCGACAGACCGAAACGTTCGGCACTCTCGATGACCATCACCGTTGCGTTGGGCACATCGACACCCACCTCGATAACCGACGTGGCGACCATTATGTGTGCCTCGCCTGCAAGAAATTGACGCATACTCTCGCGTTTATCCTCCGGGCGCATCTTGCCGTGAACGATTGTCGTAATATATTCGGGTAACGGAAAGGCTTGTGAAATAGACATATAGCCATCCGTCAGGTCCTTGTAATCCATCTTCTCGGATTCGGCAATCAACGGATAGACCACATAGATCTGTCGGCCGAGGGCGATCTGTCGTCGCATAAATCCGAAGAGTTTTTCGCGTGCCGAGTCGAAGTAGTGATAGGTCAAAATCGGACGGCGACCGGGGGGTAACTCATCAATCACCGACACATCCAAATCGCCATAGAGCGTCATTGCCAACGTGCGCGGAATGGGCGTTGCGGTCATAACCAGAATGTGTGGCGGACGGGCATTTTTTGTCCACATCTTGGCTCGCTGCTCAACACCGAAACGGTGCTGTTCGTCGATCACACACAAGCCCAAATTATCGAATTGTACCGTATCCTCGATAAGCGAATGTGTGCCGATCAGAATATGGGCACGACCCGATGCCGCCGCTTCGAGCGATGCGCGACGTTCGGCGGCTTTCGATGCTCCCGTCAATATATGTACTTCGATACCAAGCCCTTCGACCATACGGCTGATTGAGGCAAAGTGCTGTCGTGCAAGGATCTCGGTCGGTGCCATCATACACGACTGAAATCCATTGTCCGCCGCAAGGAGCATCGAGGCCAGCGCAACCATCGTCTTGCCACTGCCCACGTCGCCTTGCAACAGACGATTCATCTGACAGCCCGTTACGGTATCTTGTCGTATCTCGCGGATTACACGTTTCTGCGCACCCGTAAGCTCGAAAGGTAGTTTTTCGTTGTAAAAACGGTTGAAAAAGTCGCCTACGTGCGGAAAGATAAAACCATCGAAGCGGTTCTTGCGCACTGTGCGACGTGATTGGATATTGAGTTGGATACCAAGTAGTTCATCGAATTTAAGTCGATACTCGGCGCGGCGTAACATCTCCTGCGACTGCGGGAAATGGATATTGTGCAACGCTTCGCGCAGGGGTATCAGCCCATACGCTTTGCGCATCCCCTCCGATAGTGGATCTTCGATGCGGCTCTCGACCAACGGCCAGAGGTTGCACATAATGTTGTAGATACCCTTGCTGCCCAACTGAATGTTGGTCAGTCGCTCGGTGGTGCTATATACACCCTGCAATCCTTCGGGTCGCTTGCGGGCACTCATCACCATCTCCACTTCGGGATGCACCATCTGCAACTGCCCGCGATAGAATGTCGGACGACCAAAGATGATATATTCGACACCCTGCTCCAACCGCTTTTCGATCCACTTGACATTCTTAAACCACGTCAGCTCGGCCGAGCCTGTTGGGTCCGATACGAAGGCCTTGAATCGACGGTTGCGCCCTTCGCCACTCGGAGCGAATCCCGTTATGCGGGCGCGGAACTGCACGAGCGTAGAGCTCTCGGCCTCGGTGATCTCACCGATGCGGTAGTAACGTGTGCGGTCGATGTATCGGAACGGGAAGTAGTAGAGCATATCGCCAATGGTGCGAATGGCCAATTCCGAGGCGAGCATCTTGGCTCGTTGCTCGCCTACACCGCTGACAAATTTAATATCGTTGTCGAATACCTTGCCCATAGTGCAAAAGTAACTAAAAGATTTTGAATTTTGACCATCTTTTTTTCGTATCTTTGTCCTTCGGTAAACTGTTTTACGCCAAATTGATGAAAAAGTATTGCAATTCACTTGGTCGATATGCTCGTCGCGCAAGCTGTCGCGTGCGTATCGGCAACGTCGAGATCGGCGGCGGAGCACCCGTAGCCGTTCAGTCGATGACCAACACCGACACCAACGATACCGCCGCAAGTGTGGCGCAGATCGAACGTATTGATCGCGCAGGTGGTCCGATTGTCCGCCTCACGGCGCAGGGTCCGCGCGAGGGCGAGAATCTGCGAAATATTGTGGCTCAACTGCGTGCCGATGGCTTTTCGACAGCTATCGTGGCCGATATTCACTTTGTTCCGGAGGTGGCCGAGATCGCTGCCGAGTCGGTCGATAAGGTGCGTATTAACCCCGGTAACTATCGCACTTCGGATCGCCGTTTGGAACGACTGATCGAGAAATGTCGCACACGCGGTGTCGCTCTGCGTATCGGTGTGAATCACGGCTCGTTGGCCAAGCGTGTCTTTGACGAGTGGGGCGATACGCCCGAAGGTATGGTCGTTTCGGCTATGGAGTTTTTGCGTGTTTGTCGCGCAGAGGGTTTCGATCAGGTTGTCGTTTCGATGAAGTCGAGCAATACGCGTGTGATGGTTTATGCCTACCGACTGTTGGTGGCTGCAATGCGTGAGGAGGGTATGGAGTACCCGATCCATTTGGGCGTTACCGAGGCGGGTAATGGCATTGAGGGTCGTGTGAAGAGTGCCGTAGGTATCGGAGCGTTGTTGGCCGATGGTATTGGCGATACGATTCGCGTTTCGCTGACCGAGGACCCCGAAAACGAGATCCCCGTGGCGCGTATGCTGGCTGACTATTTCGTGAGCCGAGAGGGCGAATTTGAGGTTGCCGAGGAGCGTTTCTCGCCGTATGAGTATCGTCGTCGTGCAACACGTCGCGTGGGATGTGTCGGAGGCGATCAGGTGCCCGTAACCCACTCGGAGCTGGGTGAGGCAGAGAGGTCGGTTTTGATTGCAGATGCCGTTTCGGGCAATCCCGTTGCCGAGTGGCGTTCGGCGATTTTGGCCGTTGATGACGATACACCCGTGGTGATTCGTCGCCGTTATGAGGATGAAGATTTCGAGCAATTGGCCATTAAAGCGGCTGCCGATATGGGTGTGATGTTGTTAGACGGTCTGGCTGACGGTATCTGGATCGACGCTCCGCAATTCTCGGCGAAGAGAGTTAAGGAGCTGGAACTGATGATTATGCAGGCGGCGCGAGTTCGTTTCTCGCGCACCGAATATATCGCTTGCCCGTCGTGTGGTCGTACGCTCTACGATTTGCAATCGACCCTCGAAAAGATCAAGGCGGCGACCTCTCATTTGAAGGATTTGAAGATCGGCGTTATGGGCTGCATTGTGAATGGTCCGGGGGAGATGGCCGATGCCGACTATGGATATGTGGGTGCTGCGCCCGAACGTATTACACTCTATCGCGGCCGCGAGATTGTCGAGCGCAATATCCCGCAGGCGGAGGCTATTGACCGCCTTATAGCACTGATTAAGGCCGATGGCCGTTGGGTCGAGCCGTCGCAAAACGAATAGAGATATGAATAACGAGAAGAGTGCCGTGCGTACAATCCTGCCGCTGACCTATTTGGGTAATGTTCAGTGGTTTGCCCACCTATTGGTTGATGATTGTACGATCGATGTTGATGAATACTACCTCAAACAGAGCTATCGCAACCGTGCAGTGATTGCTGCGGCCAACGGACTGATGCCCCTTACGGTTCAGGTGGCAAATGCCAACCGCCCGCGAATGAAGATGCGCGACGTGAAAATCGACTACTCGAAGCGTTGGCAGCACCAACATTGGGTGTCGATTCTCTCGGCCTATAAATCGTCGCCCTATTTCGACTTCTTCGGCGAGGAGTTCGCGCCATTTTTTGAGCGTCGATATGAGTTTCTGATAGATTGGAACGCCGATCTGTGCCGTACTGCAATGCGTGCAATAGGTGTCGGTAAGGAGTTGAATATCAGCGATCGCTGGATCAATGACGAGCGTGCGGCGGAGTTCGACTACGATCTGCGCGGAGCCTTCTCGCCCAAGCCGCGATTGGCAATGCCCGACGAGCGTTTCTCGCCGCAGGAGTATTGCCAGGTCTTTGCCGATCGACAGCCCTTTGCTCCTAACCTCTCGATCATCGACCTGCTTTTCTGCGAAGGCCCTTCGGCCGGTGCTATTTTAAGGTCTTGCTTACGATAATCGTTGCGCGATCGCAATATGGAGTGTCGGGAACTACTGCTTCGAGTTGGTTCTCGCCTGTGGTGAGTTGCACCTTATCCCAGATGAAAATACCGTCGGTTGCCTCCATCACGCCGCGCGAGGTGCCATTTACGATCAATTCGAGCTGCTGCTGATTTGAATATACGCGAATGGTCTGCTCCTGATTTGCGCGTTCGCGCAGACGTTTCTCGGCAATATGAACAAAGGGCTCGTCGTGATTCCACGCCGCCTTATAGATGTAGAATGCATCCTTTTTGGTGCTTCTATCGTAACTTACCAAGCCGTGGTCGTTGATCGTGCTGCCGTCAATATGTGCCTGACGCACAGAACCGAAATCGAACATATTGCCTGCGATTATACCCCAGAAAATCGGCTCGCTGTTGGCCGTGCGCATATAGCTCTCGTGGAAGATCGTCTGCCATCGTTCGGGGTGCCAATTGCGATCAAGGCGCGGACGAACGGTGAGTGAATCCTGATGTGCCGTGTTGCCACCGGCCGAGTAGGTAAGTCCCGAACGCAGATTGCTCCAACCTTCGCGCAGTTGCTCTTTCCAGATGTTCAGATCCTGCACATCACCCGTCTGCCAACCCAAATTCTGATGCCATACGATTAGGTCGGTGATAAAGTTAATATCGCCGTTCTGGTTGCTTACGCCAACGGTCAGGCGCGACGGGTCGATGTTGTGTGCCAGCGTGTTAAGCTCGCGGATATAGCCACGCGGATCGTCGCCCGGAACTACCAATTTCGAGAAGATACCCCACATCACAACCGACGGGTGGTTGTAATTCTGCGCAATAATCTCGCGCAATTGCTCGCGCCCATTCTCTGCCAGCGAGGGCGAGCTGGTGTAGGGTACATCGGCCAAGAATGCAGAATTGACCAGCGGAATGTCGCACCAAACACCGATACCGCGGCGGTCGCACTCGTCAAGGTAGGCTGTTGCGGCGGGGTAGGTTACCATACGGATCATATTTGCACCGATCTCATCAATCAGAGCCATATCCTCGGCGATGTGTTGAGGTTGCAGAGCCGAGCCGACACCCGCGCGATCGTTATACATAGCCACGCCACGGATGCGGCTTGCATGGCCGTTAATACGCAGCAGGTGATCATTGCCGATCGAGATCGAACGGAAACCCGTCTTGACTGCGACCGAATCGGTCATTGTGCCGGCCGAAATCTTTGTAACGACGGTATAGATGGGTTGCTCGCCCGCCGCCTCGCACCACAAACGGGGCGAATTGACCGAGAACGGAATGTTGAGTGTCGCCTGATCGCTCTTGCCGTCAATCTTTGTGCGCAGATTGTCGATGAAGACCGTGTCGCGTTCGGGCGAGAGAACGACCATCTGAACGTTTGCTGTTCGGTCGCGCCGATCGTTGATAATGTGGAGCTTAACCTCGCCCTCGACAATATCGGCGGTAACCTTCTTCGGGGTGATGAATACTCCGTCGGTAGAGTAGTAGAGGGGCGAAATGGCCACCTTGTCGGTAACAATCATCTCCACATCGCGGTATAGACCGCCATAGCGATTTTCGTCGAGAGCCAATGGCAACAGGTCGTTGCGCTGTGCGTTATCGACACGCACGCGGATCGAGTTGCTTGCACCGTATCGAACTTTGTGGGTAATCTCGAATGTGAATGATGTTCCTGCGCCGCGATGAGTGCCGACATATTGGCTATTCACCGAGAGATCGGCCACCGATGCAGCTCCGTGAAAACGTAAAAATATTCGCTTGCCCTGCCACTCCGAAGGGATATCGAGCGTACGCATATAGTTACCCATCGTGTGAGTCTGTTCTCCGTTGGGATTCCAGACGTGGGGGAGCGTAACTTGTCGTGCAAAATCGCTGCTTACGGCATCGCCATAGAAGAATCTCCAACCCGTATTAAGGCGATAAACCTCGCGGGCAGAAATTTCAAAAGATAATATAAGTGTCAGTATAACAAGTAAATAACGTTTCATAGGAATACTTTTTGTTTCACAAAGATACGAATAAACGGAAAAAATTGCTAAATTCGTGCGCAAAACCGATAAAACATTTATTAACCTATACTTAAAAATTGAAGAATAAGGCGTATGAATATCATTGATATTATCCTGCTGGTGGTGGCTCTTTGGGCGATTTATGATGGTGTGCGTGATGGCTTGCTGGTCCAGATCGGCGGTGTGGTTGGCTTGGTTGTAGGAGCGTGGTTGGCATTCCGTTATGCCGAGAGAGTCGGTATCTGGTTCGGAATGCACGGTGCGGAGGCCTCGGTGGCCGGATTTATCGCTGTGTTGATTGTCGCAATTATAGTTATTACGCTGGGCAGCAGATTGTTGCGCGGCGTGTTCCGCTGGACGGGGCTCGGTATCTTTGATTCGCTTTTTGGTGCGGCTTTGTCGGTGTTGAAGATGGCTGTTATTGCGAGCCTTGTCATCGCGGCTATTGATACGTTGAATGTCAATTATTCGCTGATCGGTCGTGAGAAGATCGAGAACTCGAAGGCGTATCTGCCTCTGCGCAACTTCTCGACAAAGATATTTCCCCTCTTTGAGCGTGTTAAGGAGCAGGTTGTAGGACTCAGTAAGTCGGCCGATGAGGCTCTTGATGAGGCCGAGCAGCGTGCGGAAGCAACGGCAGAGGAGCCTGCGGAGAGAGAGCAGACTACGGTCGAAAATAGTGCGGACAATGCTCCCGAACAGTTATCGCAAGGCGATGAAGAGCAGAGCATTAAGTCGCAGGTCGAGAAACAGATAGGCGAGAAAGTCAAGGAGGCAATTATCGAAAAAATAGAAAATATATAAGACGGAAAGATATGGGTCGCGTTGAAGGTGTTGTGGTGCGAGCCACGGGCAGTTGGTATGATGTGTTGAGCGATGCGGGTGAGCAGTTGCGCTGTCGCGTTCGCGGTCGTATGCGACTGAAAGGTGTGCGCTCGACCTCGCCCGTTGTGGTGGGCGACCGTGTGGAGTGCGAATGCGACCAGACGGGCGGTTGGCTGATTGAGGAGGTCGCGCCGCGTCGCAATTATATCATCCGCCGTGCGTCGAATCTGTCGAAGGAGTCGCATATCATCGCGGCAAATATTGATCAGGCGATGTTGGTGGCGACGCTGTTCTCGCCCACGACCAACGTGGAGTTTATCGACCGCTTTCTGGTTACGTGTGAGGCCTATCGTGTGCCTGTAACTATTGTGCTGAATAAGATTGATTTAGCACGCACCGAGCCTGAAATGCTCGCGGCGTTCAAACATATCTACTCGCTTGCGGGCTACCGCATAATTGAGTGCTCGGCAACTTCGGGCGAGGGTGTCGAAGAGGTGCGCGAACTGCTTGCAGGGCGCACGACGCTCGTTTCGGGCAATTCGGGCGTAGGTAAATCGACGTTAGTTGGTGCCGTTGAGCCGTCGATTGATATTCGCACGGGCGAGATCTCGGAGGCGCACCAAAAGGGTAAGCATACGACCACCTTCTCGCAGATGTATCCCCTGCCGATGGGCGGTGCGGTGATCGACACCCCCGGAATCAAAGGCTTCGGCTTGATCGACATTGACGACGAGGAACTGTGGCACTATTTCCCCGAAATGATGCGCGAGGCCGAGGGGTGCCAATTCTATAACTGCACCCACACCCACGAGCCGCGTTGTGCTGTGGTTGAGGCGGTTAAAGAGGGGCGCATAGCGATTGAACGCTACGAGAGTTATCTGAAAATTTTAGACGAAGATGAAAAATATCGAAAGTAAGTGGTTGCTTGACACCGAGGGCCGTACGGACGAGTGGTATGCCGAGCGTATCGCCTACCTGCGCGGTTTCATCACCGAGGAGCGCGATGAGGTGCTTGCCCGCACACTCGACAGTCGCACCCGCTATATGACAATCTGTATGGAGAACACCTACCACGCCCAGAATGCCAGCGCGTTGGTGCGCCATTGCGAGGCGTTCGGTGTGCAGGATATCCATACGATCGAGGATCGTTGCAAGTTCAACCCCAACCTGAATATCGTGCGCGGTACGGATAAGTGGATTGATCTGCATCGCCACCATTCTACCTCGGAGGCTATCGAGGCTCTGCGTGCCGATGGCTATCGCATTGTGGCTACGACACCCCATCGTGGCGATTCGTCGCCCGAAACATTCGATGTAGCGAAGGGCAAATTTGCGCTGGTTTTCGGTACGGAGGATGCAGGTATTAGCGATGAGGTGATCGCGGCAGCTGATGAATTTGTGCGTATTCCGATGTGCGGAATGGTTGAGAGTCTCAATGTTTCAGCCTCGGCGGCGATACTTATATATATATTGTCGCAACGTATGCGCACGTCGGTCGAGGGTTGGCAACTTACGGAGCACGAGAGAACGGAGCTGTTGTTCCGATGGTTGATGTCGTCGGTGCGTGATCCGTTCGGGGTGTTGAACCGTCAGTTCCCTGATACACCGATCTTCAAGGTGCCACAACCAGCTAAATAGAAGAGAATAGATATGATACTACGCAAACAATTTCTGCAACACGTGGCCCAGACCTCGCCCTCGCCAATGTTGGTTGAGGTGGAGCGTGCCGAGGGTTCGTGTTTCTATACACCGGAGGGCAAACGCTATTTCGACCTTGTGGCGGGTGTGTCGGTCAGCAATGTGGGCCATTGCAACCCCGTGGTTGTTGAGGCTGTGCAGCAGCAGGCGGCACGTTATATGCACGTGATGGTCTATGGCGAATTGGTCGAAGCTCCGCAGGTGGAGTATGCTCGTCGTATAGCCGAGCTACTGCCCGCGCCGTTGGAGAGCGTCTATTTCCTCAATTCGGGAACCGAGGCGGTCGAGGGGGCGTTGAAATTGGCTAAACGATATACGGGCCGCACGGAGTTGATCTCGTTCCGACGCGCATACCACGGCTCGACCCACGGCGCGATGAGTATGATGGGTACGCCCGAAGGCGAGGAGTGGAAGGCGGCATATCGACCGCTGCTGCCCGATGTGCAGTCGTTGGAGTTCAACGATTTCGCGCAGTTGGAGCGCATCACAACGCGTACGGCGGCCGTTCTGGTCGAGCCTGTGCAGGGCGAGGCGGGTGTGCGCCAGCCTGCACAAGGATTCCTCGAAGCTCTGCGCGAGCGTTGCAATGAGGTGGGTGCGCTGCTGATTTTCGATGAGATACAGACCGGTTTCGGCCGTACGGGCGAGATATTTGCCTGTGTGAAATATGGCGTTACGCCCGATGTTATCTGTCTGGCAAAGGCTCTGGGTGGCGGTATGCCTCTCGGCGCATTTGTTTCGAGTCAGGAGATTATGTCTTCGTTGAGCCATTCACCCGTATTGGGACATATCACAACCTTTGGCGGCCATCCCGTATGCTGTGCGGCAGGTTTGGCTGCTCTGAACTATATCGAAGAGAACGACCTGCACCATAAGGCCGAAGAGCGAGGAGCGATGTTCGAGCGACTGCTTGCCGACCATCCGCAGGTGTGTGAAATTCGTCGCGGAGGTCTGCTGTTGGCGGTTGAGTTGGGCGCGTCGGAGAAGCTATATACGCTTATGGAGCTGTTCAAGGAGGCGGGCGTGATGAGCGATTGGTTCTTGTATTGCGATACGGCCTTCCGTATTTCGCCGCCGCTGACCATCTCGGAGGCGGAAATCGAGGAGTGCTGCACGATAATTCGCGGATGCCTGGACCGTCTCGACTGACAAAAATGAAAAATGTGTGCCAAACGTCAAAGTTTGGCATATATTTTGTACGAAAAGTCGTAACGAGTGGTGATAATTGGCTAAAAATCGACGATCAATTTGCAAAACTCGATTAAGATTACTATCTTGCACTCGAAAATAAAACTAATATTAACTCTAAATCTGATTTGCCTATCGAAAAATTCTACTCTAAACCATTAAAATAGGAAGGGTATGAATGTTCAGTTATTAAGTGATCAGCAATTACTTAATAGTTATCTTTCGGGTGATCAGAGTGCAATCTCGCAACTCATCGAAAAGTATCGTCGCCGTGTTACGGAGTATATCCGTATGATGGTGAAGGATCGTGATGTGGCAGATGATATCTTCCAAGATACCTTTATTAAAGTAATTCGCACCATCGACAGTGGCCGTTATGTCGATAACGGAAAGTTTCTCTCGTGGGTGCTGCGTATTGCCCACAATCAGGTGATCGACCATTTCCGCCAGAAAAAACAGTCGAATAAGGTCAATGAGGCCGATGCAGGCTTCGATATTCTCAATACGTTGCGTTTCTCGGAGCGCACCGTAGAAGACGATATTGTCGAAAATCAGATCGAAGAGCAGATCCGCGCAATGGTCGAGTCGTTGCCCGACGAACAGCGCGAAGTTGTCAAGATGCGTTACTATGCGGGGTTGAGTTTCAAGGAGATAGCCGAGATGACGGGTGTCGGTATCAACACCGCGCTGGGTCGTATGCGCTATGCGTTGATCAACCTGCGCAAGATGATGAAAGAAAAAAATCTTATTTTAAGTTAATTTGGCATACTAAACTGTCGTGCACATACGTTAAATAGGTACTTTAAGCCTAATGAATTTGATTATGACGTGTGCCTATGGAAGAGATTGACAAATTAAACAAACAACAATTTGACGATGAGAGTCTGCTGCTCGATGAGGTGATATGTGGCGATCACGAACTGTTATATATCGACGCCATTTTGAGCGAGATTTTTGGTCGTAAGTAAAAAGGGTTAATTTTGATAACGATGGAGAGCTTTTTCACGAAGGCTCTCCGTTTTTTTGTGTGCGGGGCGGAGGTTTTCAATGAAAATCGCTATATTTGTAACACACAAACGAGAAAAAGTATGGGCGTAGATCGCAATATGAGAAATATCGAGAGCGATTTGGAGTTTGAGAATCGTATCCGTCCGCAGGAGTTGGCCAATTTCGCGGGTCAGGAGAAGATCGTCGAGAATCTCCACATCTTCATTCGTGCGGCGTTGATGCGCGGTGAGTCGCTCGACCACGTGCTGCTGCACGGCCCTCCGGGTCTGGGTAAGACCACGCTGGCGGGTATCATCGCCAATGAGATGGGCTCGCAGCTCAAAATGACATCGGGTCCCGTGCTCGATAAACCGGGCGATCTGGCGGGTCTGCTGACTAACCTGAACGAGGGCGATGTGTTGTTTATCGACGAGATTCATCGTTTAAGCCCCATTGTCGAGGAGTATCTTTACTCAGCGATGGAGGATTTCAAAATCGACATCGTGCTGGACAAAGGCCCTTCGGCACGTTCGATTCAGATCGAGTTGGCACCCTTTACGCTGATCGGAGCTACAACTCGTAGCGGTCTGCTCACCTCGCCCCTGCGTGCCCGTTTTGGTATCAACTGCCATTTGGAGTACTACGATACGCGTGTGTTGGCGGGTATCGTGCGCCGCTCGGCAAGGATTCTCGATGTGCCCATTGACGACGATGCCTCGATCGAGATCGCTATGCGTAGTCGTGGTACGCCGCGAATTGCCAATGCGTTATTGCGTCGCGTGAGGGACTTCGCGATGGTCAAGGGTGGCGGTCGTATCAATCTTGAAATTACGCGCGTCGCTCTGTCGGCTCTGAATATCGACGCTCGCGGATTGGATCATATGGACAACAAGATTCTGGCAACAATAATCCAAAAGTTCAGTGGCGGCCCTGTGGGTCTGAACACCATCGCTACGGCTGTTGGCGAGGAGGCGGGTACGATCGAGGAGGTCTATGAGCCGTTCCTGATTAAGGAGGGCTTCTTGAAGCGCACCCCGCGTGGTCGTGAGGCCACCGAACAGGCCTATCGCCACTTGGGCGAACTGCCTCCATCGGCACAAGAGACGCTTTTCTAAAAGTGAAAATATTGCAGCAGAATCGCCCCCACAGGGCGATTTTGTTGTATTTTACCCATTAATAGGTATTTCATATCATATAAAAATAGCATACCTTTGCAGCGCAAAACAGAAAAGATCAAATGAAAAACTCGATGCGTAGAATATTATCGGTGGCACTCCTGCTGCTCTTCGCTTGCTACTCGGCAAGTGCTACGCTCTTTATCCATTCGCATTTGATCGACGGCGAGCAGATTGTCCATTCGCACCCTCTGTTTGGTGGCGATGCGGCATCGCATACACATAGCTCTGCCGAGGCAAGATTGATCGCTGCGCTGACCGATGTCGTGGTCGTGGTGGCGGCGACGGTCGTTGTCGCAGCTGCTATTGAGCATTTGCTGCGTGTGGTTGTGAGCCCATATGTGGCTTATTTTGAGTATTATGAGGGTCATTCGCGTTCTCTGCGAGCTCCTCCCGTTGCGTTCTTCGCAGCCTAAACACCCAACCACCTTATTCCCCCTTTTCGCGCACCTTTGGATCGTGATGATCGAAGGGGTGTGTCGATACTATCAAATGACAAATAATCAAAAACGTATTTAATTCATAATGAAGAAATTAGCATTTCTTATTGTGATGGTACTGATGTGTGCCATTGCAACAACTGACGCTGTTGCGCAGCGTCGCGAAAAGTCGCACGACACAAATCTGGTCGGCCACGTAATTGATGCCCGCACGCACGAGCATATCGCCTATGCAACTATTGCTGTGCGAGGCACTACGCTCGGTATGGCAACCGATGCGGGCGGCCACTATATGCTGGTCGATGTGCCGGCCGATACCGAGCTGACTATTGTAGCCTCGTCGGTGGGCTATGATCCTGTTGAGAAGGTGGTTACGCTCAAAGCGGGCAAGACCCTCGAATTGAATTTCGAGCTGAGCGAGTCGTCGGTCGAGGTTGAGCAGGTGGTGGTTTCGGCCAACCGCCAGGAGTCGAATCGTAAGGAGGCCCCCACGATCGTCAATATCGTTGCTTCGGAGCTGTTCGACCGCACCTCGTCGGCAAATATCGCCGAGGCTCTGAACTATCAGCCCGGTGTGCGTGTCGAGTATAGTTGCTCGAATTGCGGTTTTCCGCAGTTGAGAATCAATGGTTTGGAGGGTCAATATACCCAGATACTGCTGGATAGCCGCCCCATTTTCTCGTCGCTGGCTGGCGTCTATGGCTTGGAGCAGTTGCCTGCAAGTATGATCGAGCGCGTAGAGGTTGTACGTGGTGGCGGCTCGGCTCTCTTTGGCTCGAATGCCATTGCGGGCGTTGTGAATATCATCACCAAAGAGCCGCAGCGCAATCTGCTCTCGTTGTCGAATACAACGGGCATAATGGAGGGCGGTTTGACCGATATCTCGACCTCGCTCAATGCGGCTTTCGTGTCTGACGACTACCGCGCGGGAGCATACGTCTTCGGTATGATCCGCGACCGCGATGCCTACGACCGCAACGATGACGGATTCTCGGAGATCCCCACAATCAATTCGGAGACGATCGGTTTCCGTACCTATTACAAGACGTCGGCATACTCGAAACTGACCGCCGAATATCACCACATTCGCGAGTTCCGTCGTGGTGGCGACAACCTCGATGTGCCTCCCCACGAGGCCGAGATTGCCGAGAAGACCCGCCACGGAATCAATGGCGGAGGACTGCGTTTCGACCTCTTCTCGAAGGATTATCGCCACAAGTTGAATATCTATTCGTCGTTCCAGGGTATCCGTCGTAGCAGTTACTATGGTGCGGGTAAGGATCCCAACGCTTACGGTCGCACGATTGACAACACTTTTGTTGCGGGTGCGCAGTATGCCTATTCGTTCCGCAAGTTGCTGTTCCTGCCCTCGCAGCTGACTGTTGGTGTCGAGTTTAACAACACCAACCTCATTGACCATATGACGGGTTACGACCGCCATATCAAGCAGCTCTCGCAGACCATTGGTGGTTACGTGCAGAACGAGTGGCAGAGCGATGCGCTGAATCTTGTGATCGGTGCGCGTCTGGATAAGAACAATCTGATTGATCACGTGATTGTTAGCCCCCGTGCAAATGTGCGCTACACCCCGATCAAGAACCTGATTCTGCGTGCGGGTTACACCAGCGGCTATCGTGCTCCGCAGGCCTACGATGAGGACCTGCACGTGATGGCGGTGGGTGGCGAGGCGTCGCTCATTGTGCTCGATCCCGAACTGCGCCCCGAATACTCGCACAGCGTTACGGCGTCGGCCGATATGTATGCGACGGCGGGCAAGGTGCAGTTCAACGTGCTGGTCGAGGGCTTCTACACCTCGCTCAATGATGTATTTACGTTGGTTGAGCAGCACGCCGACGCGGCTGGCAATCAGGTGCTGATGCGTACCAATGCCGACCGTGCCGAGGTGCGCGGCGTGAATATCGAGGCCAAGGCAGCACTCGATGCAAATAACTCATTGTCGGTGGGTTACACCTATCAGCGAAGCACCTACCGCGAGCCCATTGCGTGGAGCGAGAACGAGGCAATTCCTGCCGAGAAGAGTATGTTGCGCTCGCCCGACCACTACGGCTACGTGGGTCTGAATGCTCGCCCCGTGCGCAACTTCGATATCTCGGTCTATGGTACCTACACGGGCCCGATGCTCGTGCCTCACTATATGCCCGACTCGGCTGACGACGTGTTGAAGCGTACCCAGTCGTTCTTCGATATGGCGGTCAAACTCTCGTACGATATTCGCCTAACGCGCAGCATTACGTTGCAGGTTAATTGCGGTGTGAAGAACGCCTTCGACGCTTTCCAGAATGATGTCGATTTCGGTGCTTTGAAGGATTCGGGCTACATCTATGGTCCGGGTGCTCCGCGAATGTTCTTCGTGGGCGCGAAATTCACGCTGTAATGTAGGTAAGTTCGCGCTTCGATGCAACAAGAAAAGCCGTAACCTTTTGGGGGTTACGGCTTTTTGCACGAAAGTCAGTCGTGCGACTACTTAACAGCGATAGTCTCGATCTCGACCAATGCACCCATCGGCAGGTTTGCAACCTCGTAGCAAACGCGGGCGGGCATATCTTTTGTATAGTATTTGGCATAAACGCCATTCATTGCACCGAAATCTGCGATGTCGGCCAGCAGAACGGTCGATTTAACAACGTCGTCGAGCGTGTAGCCTGCCTCTTCGAGGATTGCGCGGATGTTGTCAAGCGAGCGTGCGGTCTGTGCCTCAATACCTTCGGGCATCTTGCCTGTTGCGGGGTCAATCGGGAGCTGACCCGAAATATAGAGCGTGCCATTAGCCTCGACAGCCTGCGAATAGGGGCCTACCGCCTTCGGAGCGAAAGGAGATGCGATGATTCGTTTCATAGTTTATGAGTTTAGTTTAACTTTATTGCAAATATAGCTTAATTTGCGTAAATTTGCACCGTAAAACCGAAAAAATAACAAATAACAAAAATATCAAGAGAATGAAAATTGCAAAAACATTGATCATCGCAACTCTTGCCGTGATGGCAACCGCTTGCTGCAAGTGCGATCTGTTTCAGAAGCGTTATGGCAAGCCGCTGGTTGGTACGCAGTGGCAGTTGGCACAGATCGAGGGCCGCGATGTAACTCCGGCAGATAACTATACGATTATCTTTGCTAACGATAATACGTTGAGCGGCATTGCTGATTGCAACCGTCTGACAGCGCGCTATACGGCTGATGTTGATGGCGATATGATGATTTCGGATATCGGTATGACCCGTATGCTCTGCCCCAATGACGACCAGGAGCGTCGCTTTGTTGATATCCTTGGTTCGACTACCGACTTCAAGATGGATGGCCCGATGTTGATGCTTATCAGCGATGGCGAGCTGCGAGCCGTGTTCCAGGCCGTAGGTGCCGAGCTGCCGCCCAGCAAGTAGTTGTCAGCATTTAATGAAACAGAACGCCCGACCTCGTTGTGAGATCGGGCGTTTCTATTTGTGTTACAAGCGATTTCTACTTATTGTAGTTGTATTCGTTACCCTCGTGGCGAATGGTTACCGAAGCCTTCTCGGCGGCTTCGACGCGACCGATCACCTGTGCCTCGATGCCGTACGAACGAGCGATGTCGATCAAACCACGTGCAGCCTCCTCGCTATCGACGTACATCTCCAAGCGATGGCCCATATTGAATACGCAGAACATCTCGCTCCACGGGGTCTGGCTCTGCTCCTGAATTGCGCGGAACAGAATGGGGGTGGGGAAGAGGTTGTCTTTGATTACGTGCAGATTATCAACAAAGTGCAGAACTTTGGTCTGCGCGCCACCGCTGCAATGGATCATACCCTCGATATTGCCGCGATACTCCTTCAACGCCTCGCGAACAACGGGCAGATAGGTACGTGTCGGCGACAGCACCAGCTTACCCATCGTCAGATCGCAGCCCTCGACCTTATCGGTCAGGCGATAGCCGCCCGTATAGACCAGATCTTGCGGCAGGGCGTTGTCGTAGCTTTCGGGGAACTGCTCTGCCAGATAGTGCGCAAACACATCGTGGCGAGCCGAAGTAAGGCCGTTGCTACCCATACCGCCGTTGTACTCCTTCTCATATTTAGCCTGTCCGAACGAGCTGAAACCCACGATGATAGCTCCGTCGCGGATAGCGTCGTTCGAGATAACGTTCTTGCGCTCCATACGTGCCGTAACGGTGCTATCGACAATGATCGTGCGCACCAAATCACCCACGTCGGCCGTCTCGCCACCCGTCGAAATAATCTCGACACCCATATCGCGCATCGACTGCAAGAACTCCTCCGTTCCGTTAATCACCGCCGAGATTACCTCGCCGGGGATCAGTCGCTTGTTGCGGCCGATGGTCGATGAGAGCAGGATATTATCGACTGCACCGACGCACATCAAATCGTCGGTGTTCATAACGATTGCATCCTGCGCAATGCCACGCCAAACCGACATATCGCCCGTCTCCTTCCAATAGAGGTAGGCGAGCGACGATTTGGTGCCCGCACCGTCGGCGTGCATAATGATACAATGGTCGGGCGAGCCGCTCAATGTGTCGGGAATAATCTTACAGAAGGCTTTGGGATAGAGACCTTTGTCAATCTTTTTGATTGCGGCGTGGACATCCTCTTTCGAGAACGAAACGCCACGACGGCTATAACGTGATTCGGCAGTCATAATTTGTTATTATCTTGGGTTGTTTGATTTTACAAAATGTTTGAACATACAAAGATAGCAAGCACAGAGCGGATTCGCAAGTGTGCGAACGAAAATCTGGCGAAAATATTTTGCTTGCAGCCCTTTTCGCAGCCCTGCTTACCACTATCGAAACTCCATTCCGCGCTTTATGCGGGCGAGTGTTTCGGGATCGGTCAGACGTGCGGCCACGGCGAGTGCAAACTCGACCGAGACGCCTGCACCTGCGCCTGTGATCAAGCACCCATCTTCGACCACATTGCCACCTCGATAGTCGTATCCCTCCATCTGCTCGCGGACCGAGCTGTGGCAGGTGATTGCTCGCCCGCGAGCTACATTGCTCAATGCCAAGACGGTTGGCGCACCGCAAATTGCCGCCACTATGCGACCCTCTGCGTAGTAGCGACGTACCCATTCGCGCACTATCTCATTCGCTCCCAAATTGATGTATCCGGGGTTACCACCGGGCAGAATCAGTGCTGCGCCGTCAGAGAGGTCGGCATCGCTCAATAGCAGATCGGCACGACACTCGACAATCCCGTGCGATGACCGCACATTCCGCTCTTCGCCGATCGCAACGCGTACGCATTCGATGCCGCCGCGCTGCATTACGTCGATTGTGGCCAGAGCCTCGATAACCTCGAAACCCTCGGCAAGAAGTATATATGCTTTGTTCATTGTTTCAATGCGCAAAATTAAATTGGAAAGGTTGTTGCTCATCCTCGGTCAAACCATTTGGACTTTGTTCGTCTCGTTGATGAAGACCAAATAAGCGAATTCGCTCTTTTGCACCCTACGAAGTTACGCAAAAAAAAGCGAATCACAAAAATTTTTCCTCGCGAGCATTTGTTACGTGCGCGTGATTGGCTACCTTTGCGGTGGTTAATTGTATCGTTGAAAATGGGATATCGCATTGTGAAATATATTGTTATGACTCTCGCGCTGGTGGTGTCGGGTGCTCTGTGCGCACAGACGCCGGCCGAGCGTGTTGCGACGGTACGGGCGCAGTGCGAGGGGGCAAATGCGGAGCGTATCTCGGCTCGCACAACGACCGAAATCGGTATACCGAGTGAGCAGAGGGAGTTCGCCTGCCGATATCTTCAACGTCGATTTGGCTTTGTGCTTGAAAATGTTGATACTTCGGTCGTTACGTCTGAACGATATATTCCCGTGCTGTTGCTTGAAACCGAGTCGGAGATCTTTCTTCGCCATTCTCCCGCACTCGCCTATGAGCAGATTTCGGGGGCGCATATTGCGGGTATCAAAGAGGACTACTCCGTTTCGCAAATTGCCGACCAGCTGCCGTTGGCGGTCGATCTCTTTTCGGACCGAATCTTGGTCTTGGGGCGCGAGTTGATCGGCCCGCTTGATACGGCGCAATATCGTTACGAATTTGTTGGGCAGGGGGCGACAACGCGAATTGCCTTCGTGCCGCGCGAGGGTGAGGGCTTTGTCGGTGAAATGGAGATCGACGCAACGGGCGCATTGCGAAATCTATCGGCTCAATATCAGATTGTTAGTTTCGCTGTCGGCAAGCGTACGATAACGATTCTGGGTCGTTGTGAAGTCGCCTATGGCGAGCCGCAAGTGATAGCCGAGATCCCTGCAAATATTGAGCGTTTGGCGCGACGTCGGAGAGTGCGCAACTATACGCTCGAAGGCGATGCAGCCAAATGGCGGGCATCGAATCCCTTGAATGAGCGCGAACAGGCAACTGTCGAGATGATCGACTCGGTTACCCGAACGCCATTGGTGCGCGATATCTACTCGATTGCAATTGCGATTGCATCGCGTTATTACGAGCGAGGTCCGATCAGTTGGGGGCCATACGATCGAATAATGTCGTTCAACCGAATGGAGGATGTCCGCTTTGCATACGGACTACGCACGACAGACCTTTTCAGTCGTCGTCTGCGATTGACCGGCTATGCGGCTTACGGAGTCAAAGATGCCGCATTGAAGGGTGGTGGTGCAGTTGAGGTGGCATTGAATAATAGCCTGCAACGCAAATTTACCGTCTCCTATCGCCACGATTTGGTGCAACTTGGTGCGGGAGTCAATCCCTTTGTCGAGCCATTGGTGGCTCGCACGTCGCTTGTGCGTAGCGGCAAGGCGCGCGCATCAATGACCGATGAACTCTCGGTGCGCTATAACCACGAATGGATCGAGGGAGTCGAAACGGGGCTTGATTTCAGTTTCCGCGAGATTGATGCGAATGGCTATGTGCCTATGGTCGCGCCTGATGGAGAGCGGTTTGAACGGTTGGATGTCGCTTCGTTTGGTCTGTCGGCGCGTCTATCGCACCGCGAGATGAAGGCTCGTCGCTACTTCGATTATTTTACGCTCGGCTCACGCTATCCGATTTTGGCTCTTAATGCGACGGTGGGAGTTAAAGGGCTTATGGGCGGCGAGTATAATTTCGGTCGCGTGGAGGCCAATCTGCTCTATCGACTGCCGATGGGGCGCGCGGGCGAGTCGCAACTGATTTTGAGTTCGGGTCGTGTGTTTGGCAAAGTGCCCTATCCGCTGCTGAAAATTCACGCGGGTAATGGCTCGTATTACTATGACCGACAGGCCTTTTCGTGTATGAATTATCTCGAATTTGTGTCAGACGTGTGGGCAGAGTGGTTCTATGAACACCATTTCAAAGGGCTGATTTTGGGACATATTCCTCTTGTTAAACATCTGAAACTGCACGAGGTATTTGTATTCAAGGGGGCTTGGGGCGCACTCTCCGAGAGAAACAACGGCTCGTTGGCGACCGCTCGCGCAGCGATGCTCTTTCCCGAAGGTATAGGCTCGGTGCGAAAGCCATACCTCGAAATGGGCGTGGGTATCGAAAATATCTTCAAAGTGTTGCGTGTCGATGCAATTTGGCGACTGACCCACCGCGAGTCGGCGATTGAGAACTATCCGATCGACCGTTTCCGAATTAACATCTCATTGCAATTGCGATTTTAACTGCGCTTGTTGTTTCGCGTTGTCTGGTTGAGGGGTTTGGACAATCGAACAAAAAGAGCTATCTTTGTGCAAAATCACACGCTATGATGAACTCTATGGAGGCTCTGTTGAGCTACAATCGCGCTATACGTATTACGGGCACTCTGCCACAGTTGCTCGAACATCTGCGCCCATTTCGAGAGGCGCAAAGCCGTATGAATCGTTCGGGCGAATACCGCCCGCTTGATCTCTCGACAACGGTTTTCTACGTCTATAAATGCACCAATAATTGGTAGTTGGCGCAAGCGAATAAAAAACGAGCCTGCACGCGCAAGGTGTGCAGGCTCGTTCTATGTTCAGACGATGCGTTTTAGAGTGCGCGAAGAAGTATCTCGCGAGCAACCTTGCCGTCGATATTGCCGCACTCGCCAAAGCCTACGCCGCGCTCGGTAAAGCGACGCTCGATCTCGGTAATCGTCTCCTCGCCAATATTCTCTTCCGAGAGACGGGTTGAGAGTCCGAGCGAACGGAAAAAGGTTTCGACAGCCTCGATTGTGCGGTCGATGCGGCTGTCAATATCGCCCTCGCAAATGCCAAACACACGTTCGCCGAGCTGCGCGATCTTTGCCCCCTTCTGCTCGCGCATAACGGACATCAGCGCGGGGAGAATGATTACCAGCGTGTGGCCGTGTGTCAATCCGTGCAGAGCTGTCAGTTCGTGGCCGATCATATGTGTCGCCCAATCCTGCTTAACACCCATCGCAACAAATCCATTGAGAGCCATCGTTGCCGAGAGCATAAAGGTTGCCATTGCGTCGTAATCGTGCTGATTCTCACGCACTCGCGGTGCGACTTCGACGAGCGTCTGCATAATTCCTTCGGCCCAGCGATCCATAAGCGGCGATACCCCGACCTCGGTCAGATATTGCTCAATGACGTGTACAAACGAGTCGGCAATACCGCAGGCAACCTGATAGGGTGGCAGTGAGAATGTGGTTTCGGGGTCGAGGATCGAGAACTGCGGATAGTTGGTGTAAAAGGCATATTTCTCGGCTGTCGCGGCGTTCGAAATTACTGCGCCGTTATTCATCTCGGAGCCTGTTGCGGGCAGGGTAATAACCGAGGCGAAGGGTAGTACGCGACCCTGTGCGCGACCTTTCAGCGTCAGCTCCCACGCATCACCCTCGTAATGGACTGCCGATGCGATCAACTTCGTGCCATCAAGCACCGAGCCGCCACCAACAGCCAAGAGAAATTCGACGCCCTCTGCACGACACTGCTCTACGGCACGGCGCAGAGTCTCGACCTTCGGATTGGGCTCAATACCCCAAAACTCGACGTAGTCGCGACCTTCGAGTGCCGCTATAACCTGCTCATAGACACCATTTCGGCGGACTGAACCACCACCAAAGGTGATCATTATCTTCTTGTCGGCGGGGATTTCGCGTGTCAGGCGGGCGATCTGCCCGCGACCAAAGATGATTTTTGTCGGATTGCAAAATGTAAAGTTATTCATAGGATTGTGAATTTTAGTTTCATTCTGTTCGTATCTGCAAATCTAACTCTTTGTTAGCAAATATACAAGTGCGCTATTGTGTAACTCGCCCAAAAATTGTATCTTTGTGTCGCGAATTAATAATCACAAAAAAATATTTCAATCGTGGTAAAAATTGGAACAACACTCTCGCCCGTAGGTCGCAAGGCACTGCTCTGTGGATCGGGTGAGCTTGGCAAGGAGGTTGCCATCGAATTGCAGCGTTACGGTATCGAGGTCGTTGCATTGGATAAGTACGCTAATGCCCCTGCAATGCAGATTGCACATCGTTCGTACGTGCTGTCAATGCTCGATGGCGATCGTCTGCGCGAGATCATCGAGGCCGAAAAGCCCGACTACATCATTCCCGAAATTGAGGCTATCGCAACTCCTACTCTGGTTGAGTTGGAGAAGGAAGGCTACAATGTAATTCCCACAGCCAAAGCCGCTTGGCTCACGATGAACCGCGAGGGTATCCGTCGTCTGGCAGCCGAGGAGCTGGGCCTGCCCACTTCGCCCTATCGCTTTGCTGCTTCGCGCGAGGAGTTCGAGGCAGCGGTGAAGGAGATCGGTACCCCCTGCGTTGTTAAGCCCGTTATGAGTTCGTCGGGCCACGGCCAGAGCGTTTGCCACTCGGAGGAGGAGATCGACCGCTCGTGGAAGATCGCACAGGAGGGTGGCCGCGCCGGTGCAGGTCGCGTGATCGTTGAGGGCTTCGTTAAGTTTGACTACGAGATCACTCTGCTCACCGTTCGCCACGCAGGCGGCACGACCGTTCTCAAACCCATTGGCCACCATCAGGTCGATGGCGACTATCGCGAGTCGTGGCAGCCGCAGCCTATGAGCGCGGTGGCTATTGCCAAGGCGGAGGAGATCGCTCGTAAGGTTACGGGTGCGCTGGGTGGTTACGGCATCTTTGGCGTTGAACTCTTTATCTGCGGCGACGAGGTACTGTTCAGCGAGGTGTCGCCCCGTCCGCACGATACGGGTATGGTAACGATGATTTCGCAGGATCTGTCGGAGTTCGCTCTGCACGCTCGTGCGGTGTTGGGCCTGCCCATTCCGTCGGTACGTTTCTATCGTCCATCGGCATCGAAAGCGATTGTGGTTGAGGGTGATAGCGACAAGGTTGTATTTGGCAATCTGGAAGAGGTTATGGCCGAGGAGGATGTCCAGATCCGTATCTTCGGTAAGCCCGAAGTTGTGGGTCATCGCCGTTTGGGTGTTATTTTGGCCTCGGCCGACACCGTTGAGGAGGCTTTGGCGAAGGCCGAGCGAGCTTACGCGAAGTTGCAGGTTGAGGTTCTTCCGCGATAGATCTTCGCAATTAAAATCAGGCCGCGCTCCTTTATCGGGGCGCGGCTTTTTTTATTCACAATTTGTTGTTAAATTTTTAATACGCACAGTGAAATTATTGCTTCTCGACCTCGATCGAATGGATCAAAATGCGGCGATCGACGGGAGCCACGCGGCGCATCATTGCCACAACGCCGCAATGTTTGTCGTGCGTGAGTTCGAGGGCGTGCGAGATGCGATCCTGATCTTCAAAGCGCAGACAAGTAACATTGTAGGTAACCACGAAGGCGGTAAAGCGGCTCTCGGCACGCACCTCTCCGGTGTCGAGCGTGCCTTCGACATCGATTTCGAAGGCTACGGGTTCGAGTCGCATCTTCTCCATAATCGAGAGTGCGGTGCGACCTGCGCAGTCGGCAATGGCGGCGAGCATCAGCTCTTTGGGGTTGTAATCCGATAGGTTGCGACCACCGATGGGGCGAAAACGACCCTCGGAGGACAATTCGAATTTTACGGTTTGCATAGTCAAAAATGTGTTAAAAATGAGCAATTAACGGTTAATGTTGGTGTAAAGAGCAATAATCGCGCCTGAGCGCGTGCGTTGTTGTCGAAAATTTTGTATCTTTGTAAGTTAATAAATCGAGATAAAAATCGTTAGAGTTAAATAGTAACGATAATTGCTTATGCGTAAAATTATAACCTCAATTTTTGCCTTGACTCTTTCGGCCGTGGCCTTTGCCGCTTCGCCGCAGAGTGAGGCGGATATGCGTCGTGGCGAGGAGCTCTTCGCTGCGGGTAAGTGGTGCGATGCCGAGCGCGTGTTGCGCAGTGTCGAGGATGATGGCTCGCTTACGCCGATCGAGCGTCAGCGTGTTGAGTATCAGATCGCGCTGTGTGCCGTTAAACAGAATTCGGATAATGCCGCTACGCTTGTCAATCGCTATCTGACGACCTATCCTTCGTCGGCATACGATAACGAAATGCTCTTTGCATCAGCGACGTTGGCCTATGCCGCCGCAGATTATCAGACGGCTGTCGATCGTTTCGCGCAGGTGCGACGAGTGGAGAAGTCGGCGCAAGATGAGTATGACTTTAAGGCGGGCCACTCGAAATTTGTGGTTGGTCGCCACGAGGAGGCCTATGAGCAGTTGAGCCGCGTAACGGCGAAGAGCGAATATGCCCCTCACGCTCGCTACTACCTTGCCTATATCGACTATGCTCGTGGCGAGTGGGAGCGTGCCAAGTCGGGTTTCAGATCAATCGAGAACGATCCGAACTATGCTATGGCAGTGCCATTCTATCTGTTGCAGATCGAATTCCTGCAAGAGAATTACCACTATGTGGTTGAGAATTGCGATAAGTTGATACCGCAGGTTACCCCTGCACGTCGTGCCGAGATTGAGCGTGTGGCGGCCGAGTCGTGGTTCCGCTTGGGCGACTTCGGCAGTACGATCAAATACCTCGAAAGCTATGCACAGGATGGTGGTCAGATGGAGCGCGAGGAGCAGTATATGATGGGTTATGCACTCTATCGTTCGGCGGCATATCAACGTGCGGCGGGATATCTGCAATCGGTTTGCGGTGTGGAAGACGCTTTGACACAAAATGCGGCCTATCACCTGGGCGATTGTCGTTTGAAGTTGGGCGATAAGACTCGCGCAATGCAGTCGATGGCGTTGGCTTCGTCGATGTCGTTCGATAAGAATATTACGGAGGATGCACTGTTCAACTACGGTAAGTTGCAGTATGAGTTGGGTGGCGGACAATTTAATGAGGCGATCAATATTCTGACGCAATATATCGACCGCTATCCGCAGTCGGCACGTGTGGCCGAGGCGCGTGAGTGTCTGGTTGCGGCTTATTACAACTCGAAGAATTACGATGCAGCCTATGCAGCAATCAAGCAGATGCGCGATCCCGATAACAATATCAAATCGGCATTGCAGAAGATCTCATATTTCCGAGCCCTCGAAAAGTATGCCGCGGGCGATCGCCAGTCGGCAAAGGCACTGCTCGAAGAGTCGCTCGAAAATCGTTATAACGCCAAATATACGGCTCTGGCGGGCTTCTGGCAAGGAGAGATTCTGCTCGGTGAGGGCAAGTACAAGGAGGCAGCGACGAAGTTCAACCGCTATCTGCAACTTGCACCCAAGAGCGAGCCTGAATATGCAATGGCCTACTACAACCTCGGATATGCCAACTTGCAGTCGGGCAACCGTTCGCAGGCACGTAGCAATTTCGACAGTTTCTTGTGGCTGCATAAGACACAGGATCAATTCCGCGCCGATGCGTTGAACCGCAAGGGTGATATCCTCTATGCACAGCGTTCGTTCGACCAAGCTATCGAGGCCTACAATCAATCGGCCGCAATTCGCTCTCCGGAGCGTGATTACGCTCTCTATCAGCGAGCTATTGTGTTGGGATTGAATAACAAAGTGCCTGCAAAGATCGAGGCTTTGCGCTCGATTGCCCGTTCGGGTGAGGGGCGCTATGCCGATCGTGCGGCGTATGAGTTGGGTCGCACTTTCCTATCGCAGGAGCGTTATAAGGAGGGTGCCGATGCGTTGAACGAGTTCGTTAAGGAGTATCCCCGTTCGGAGTTCTTCGTGCAGGCTCTCTCGGATCTGGGTCTTGTCTATCAAAACCTCGGTGATGCCGATCGTGCAATGGAGTGCTATAAGCAGGTGATTGCTACGGCTCCCAAGTCATCGCAGGCGCGCGATGCGTTGGTGGGTCTGCGCGGTATCTATGTCGATAACAACGATGTGGGAGGCTACTTTGCCTATGCGCAGAAGGCCGGTATCGAGACCGATATGAGCGTTTTGCAGCGCGACTCACTGACCTATATGGCTGCGCAGCGACTCTACACTTCGGGTAAGGTCGAGAAGGCCGCCGAGGCTATGACCAGCTATGTGCGCGAGTATCCGCGTGGAGCCTATCTGGCCGATGCGCTCTACTATCGTAGTGATTGTTACACTCGCCTGAATCGTCGTTCGGATGCGATTGCCTCGCTGTTGTCGCTTGTTCAGCTGCCTGCTAACGACTATACGTTGCGCGGAACGGAGCGTCTGGCATCGTTGGCCGATGCCGAAAAGCGATATGATGTTGCGGCCGATGCCTATCTGTCGTTGAGTGCGCTGACGCAGGATCAGAAGAAGCAGACAGCGGCCGTTACGGGATATGTCCGTGCAACGGTTAAGACGGGCGATGATGAGCGTATTCTGGCGATGGCCGAGCGTGTCGAGACGATGGCGGCGACCGATGCTACGGCGTTGCGCGAGGCGCGATATGCACGAGCGAAGGCTCTCGATCGTGCCGATCGAGGAAATGAGGCGATGGCGATCTATCGCGTTTTGGCAACGCAGCCCAAGAGTGCCGAGGGTGCCGAAGCGGCATATCGTGTGATCGAGATGGAGTATAGGGTAGGCCGTACGGATGTGGCCGAGGAGGCTGTCTATGCTTTGGCCGATTCGCAGACTACGCATAGCTATTGGGTGGCGAAGGCCTTTATCACATTGGGCGATATCTATCGAGATAAGGGCGATGATTTCCAGGCACGTGCGACATATCGCAGTGTTGTTGATGGTTATTCGCCTGCCGATGACGGCATCGTTGCGGAGGCTCGTCAGCGCATCGAAAAACTGAAACCCGAAGAAAACTAAAAACGACTATGAGAAAGTCTTTATTGATATTTGCAATGCTCTTGTGCTCGACTGCGGTCGTGGCGCAGGATATTGAGAAAGAGGTTGTTGTAACCAAAGAATATACGCCGGAGCTCGATGTGCCCGATAAGTTGGCCGTTGCGCCGCGAATGGAGGATACGGTGGCTCTGCGCCCCGAATTGAGCTATGCGATTTCGCCCGTTGCGTGGAATACGGTCTTCGAGCAGCGACCCATTGCGGCGGCCAACACGAGCGTTTATGTCTATCCGTTCCAGCCGATGCTCTACGTTAAGGTGGGTGCAGGTTATCCGCTTAATTCGTTGGGTGATCTGAACTTCGTGTATAGCGAGTCGGCTCGCGATTATGTGGGTGTGGATCTGGCTCATCGCGGTCAGTGGTGCAATATTGCCGATTTGCAGGGCATTAAGCGCAATGCCGCATACTCCGACAGCCGTCTGAAACTCTTTGGCTCGCACTCGATCGGTGAGCGTTTTGCGATTGGTGCCGATATCGACGCATCGCACGATATGCGCCGCTATTATGGAGATTTGGCTTTGACTGACCTTCTGGCGCAGAGCTTCACGATGGATAATACAATCGGCCTTAATGCTGTCAATCCGTTGAATTCGTTCGGTGTCGGTGGCCGTATTTGGCTGGGTAGCGATTTTACCGATCTTTCGTTTCTGAATGTGCGTGCCGAGGTTAAGGGCAGCTACCTTTCGTCGAAAATCAACCAACTCTTTATCAGTCCGATAAAGGAGGGTGCCGTAGAGGACTTCAAGGGCGGTCAGACCGATCTGTCGGCCAAGGTGGAGCTGGCAAAGATCTTCTCTCGCCACGGTGCCCGACTGATTGCAGGTTACGACTTTACAAGCGGCGCAAAGCAGACCGATGATCGCAATTCGATCCTGACCATCGCACCGCGTTACCTCTTCGATAATGGAGCTTTGCGCGTTGAGGCGGGTGTTACGGTTCAGGTGGATAACTGCACCGCAAATAGTTCGGCTTTGGCTGCTCTCGAATACTATGCTTCGGGTGCGTCGGAGGCTGTTAATGAGAAGAGTAAGGGTGTGCATCTGTTCCCCTATCTGCGTTTGAGCTATAATAACGGGGCACTTTTTACCCCCTTTGTTGAGGCCGATGGCGGTCTGCAAGCCTATAACTACGCTACGTTGAGGGGCGAGAATCCATATATCGCTCCCGTCTATAATGGAGCTAATGCCGATGTCTATAAAGTGCGTTTGGGTTTGATGGGCGCGACCCGATCGAAGGTGCTCGATTATAGCATCTGGGCGGGTGCCTATATCAATAACAGAATGTTGTACCCCTGCCTTTTAGGGGCATATTACTTCCCTCTGACCGATAAACTGACCCGTATCGACATTGGCGGAGAACTTACGTTCCGCCCTGTGCGCGGCTTGGAGTTCGCGCTCGATGCACGCTATCACATCAATCGCATTGGCGAGAAGATCGACCAATTTGTCGGTGTGTCGGGTGCTGCCGAGGGTGATGAGCAGCTCTACTATATGCTTGATTATAAGAGTGGTCGCAAGCCGCTGCCTGCATACGATGTCGATTTTAAGGTGCGCTATACCTCTGCTAAATTTATGGTGGGCGTTAAGTTTGGCGCGACGGATGGCTATGACTGCCTGCAATATGCGACCTTTGCCGAGAGCGAATATCTCGGTTACACCTTCGAGCGTAGCTGCCCTGCGCGCATTGATCTCGGCGTTGAGGCGGAGTATCGCATCGGTAAGCGTTTTGCGGTTTGGGCAGAGGTGAATAATCTGCTCAATCGTCGCCACTATATCTACCCGCTTTATCCCTCAATGGGTGTTAATTGTACGGCAGGTATCAAGTTGCTGTTGTAAAAGGGGCGGAGCCTCGCAAAATAAAATCCCTGCCGGAGCTGTTCCGAGCAGGGATTTTTTGTGCCTATTATGCGGAATTTGGGGACTAACCCAAAGTGTGTTCAAGCAGGATTTTAAGACCCATTACTACCAATACCACGCCTCCGACCATCTCCGCCTTCGATTTGTAACGGCAACCGAAAATATTGCCGATGCGTATTCCTGCGACCGAAAAGAGGAATGTCGTAATGCCGATTGACAGAGCCGCACCGAGAATCGGAACCCCCAAAAAGGCGAGCGAAACACCCACCGCGAGGGCGTCAATGCTTGTCGCAATGGCGAGCAGTAACATCGAACGGGTCGAGAAGTCGGGATCGACCTCGCAACTCTCGCCCGAATGGGCCTCACGGATCATATTAGCACCGATCAGACCGAGCAGAATGAAGGCGATCCAATGGTCGATGTGGGCAACGACGCTCGAAAATGTCGATCCGAGATAGTATCCTATGACAGGCATAAGTGCCTGAAAACCACCAAACCATACGCCTGCTTTCAGGTAGTGGGCCGGCTCTGTGCGCTGCACCGACAGCCCCTTGCCGATTGCGACGGCAAAGGCATCCATTGAGAGCCCGACGGCTATGATCAGAAGTTCGAGATGTGTCATTTTCTTGGGTCGATTGTTGTGGCAAATATAGCTATGGAACTCTAAAAATGCAATACGTTGCGACAATTTAGCCACTCTGTGCGTTAAAATGGTTATTGGAGCCAATTTGTGCCAACGAGGCTATCTATTTGGGTGGTGGGTGTTTGCGATAATTGCGAACTGCCCGAAAACGAAAAAGGAGATGCTTTTGCATCTCCTTTCGCTCCTCAAGCAGGACTTGAACCTGCGACCCCCTGATTAACAGTCAGGTGCTCTAACCAACTGAGCTATTGAGGAATAATGAACTTCACAAACTTTTGCAACCTTTCGGAAAGGGTTACCTCCGTTTTGCGAGTGCAAAGATACGTCAAATTTTGTTACCTCCAAATAATTTCGATAAAAAAATCACAATTATTCATAAAAAAATGCGTTTTTACGTCAAAAACCTTATATTTGTAGTGATATTATAAAAAAGGTATGGCTAATTCTCTCCGAAATATTGCTCTGCGAGTGGCTGCCGTAGCGTTGTTGTGCTTTGCCGCAATGTCGGCCTCGGCGCAATCATCGTTGCGCTTTACTCGTACGGTGTGGGATTTCGGCACGATCCGCGAGGATGACGGCAAGGTGTCGTGCATCTTCGAGTATGTCAATCGGGGTAAATCGCCTGTGGTGATCGATCAGGTGAATGTGTCGTGCGGATGCACCACGCCTGAATTCAGCCGCAAGCCAATCAAGGCGGGCGAGCGCGGTCAGATGCGTGTTACCTTCGATCCGACAAACCGCCCCGGTGAGTTTGCCAAGGAGATAACCGTTTTTACGGGTGGTCGCCGCTATCGTACCACGTTGCGCATTACGGGTAATGTGATTGCGCGTGCCAAGTCTGTCGAGGAGCTGTATCCGACGGCTGTGGGCGAGAGTGGACTGCGTGTCAGCGCACGCACGTTGCCATTCTCGTTCGTTACGCAGAACGAGCGCAAGACATTGTATCTCAATTATAAAAACACCTCTACACACTCGCTGCGCGTGGAGCTGCGCCCTATCGCTTCGAGCGGATTCCTGCGCCACGATTTTCCGCAGACGATACCTGCGGGAGCGAGCGGCCGTGTGGAATTTACCTACTCTGTTCCGCGCTCTTCGGGCTATTTTGGCGAGTTGATCGATAAGTTTGAACTGCGTGTCGAGGGTAGCGATGAGGTGGTGTTGGTTGCAACCAACGGCCACGCTATCGAGCGTTTCGAGATATTGAATAACGAACTCGCTCCGAAGGCGGAGTTCGAGCGACAGATGTTAAAGTTCGAGGATGTCGGCAAGGGCGATAAACCCTTTACGGTAAGCGTTCGGCTCTCCAATAACGGAATGGAACCGTTGATCATCCGTTCGGTACAGATGAGCAGTCCTGCGCTTAAATGCTCGTTGGCAGCAGGGGCGTCGATCGCGCCCGAAAAGAGTGTCGAGATGCGTGTTACGGTCGATCCTTCGCAGCTCGATTATGGCCGCAATATCGAACGTATCACGCTGATTATGAATGATCCCGAACGCCCGATGCGTCAGTTGCGCATTACGGGTGTGGTAAGATAAGACGACTAAAAACTGACAGATAATTATGTATAAAATTCTCTACAAACGCGAACTTGCGACGGGCATTTGGGAGATGCGCATCGAGGCTCCGCGTGTTGCCCGCGCGGCTCTGCCTGGGCAGTTTGTAATTGTTCGTGCCGATGAGCACGGCGAGCGTATTCCGCTGACCATTGCCGATTACGACCCGACGGAGGGTTGGGTAACGATCGTTACGCAGGCTATTGGCGTTTCGACGCGCAAAATTGTGGCACTCGATGAGGGCGAGTCGCTGATGGACTTAGCAGGTCCGTTGGGTCGTCCTTCGGATTTTGTCAAAGAGCCTATCGAGGAGCTGCGCAAGCGTCGTTTCCTGTTTGTTGCGGGAGGTGTGGGTACTGCCCCTGTCTATCCGCAGGTTAAGTGGCTCTCGGAGCGAGGCGTTGAGTGTGAGGTGATTATCGGTGCCAAGACCAAAGATATGTTGATCTTTACGGAGCGTATGTCGGCCTTTGCAAAGGTGCATATCGCAACCGATGATGGCTCGGCGGGCTTCAAGGGTATGGTTACGGCGTTGATCCGCGAATTGATCGACGGTGGCGCGAAGTACGATGAGGCAGTTGCTATCGGTCCGATGATTATGATGAAGTTCGTAACGCTTACCACGCGTGAGTACAATTTGAAAACTACGGTGAGTCTCAATGCGTTGATGGTCGATGGTACGGGTATGTGCGGTGCTTGCCGCGTAACGGTTGGCGGTCGCACGCGCTTTACGTGCGTCGATGGTCCGGAGTTCGATGCCTTTGAGGTCGATTTCGACGAGGCAATGCGCCGTCAGGGTATGTATCGCTCGTTGGAGGAGCGCGCCAATGCCATTGTAGCCGAGCGCGCCGCAGGACATAAGTGCCGCATAGGTCTGGATAAATAACCCCAAAACGAAGAAACTATGGCTAACAAAATAGCGCGTGTGGCTTGCCGCGAGCAAGATCCGAAGGTGCGCGCAACCAATTTTGAGGAGGTTTGCTACGGCTATAACCTCGAAGAGGCACAGTTGGAGGCCTCGCGCTGTCTGAATTGTAAGAATCCGCGTTGCGTAGCGCAGTGCCCCGTGTCGATTTCGATTCCCGAATTTATCGGCCACGTGCTTCGTGGCGAATTGCAGGCTGCGGCCGATACCATTGCGCGCGATAGCTCGTTGCCGAGTGTTTGTGGTCGTGTCTGCCCGCAGGAGTCGCAGTGCGAGGGTGCTTGTATCTTGGGCATTAAGGGAGAGCCGGTTGCCATCGGTAAGCTCGAACGTTTCGTGGGCGATTGGAAGATCGAACACGGACGAAAAGATGAGCAACGTCCCACGCCTAATGGCCATCGAGTAGCGATTATCGGTAGCGGTCCGTCGGGCTTGGCTTGTGCGGGCGACTTGGCTAAATTGGGCTATGAGGTGCGTGTTTTCGAGGCCCTGCATAAGGTAGGTGGTGTGCTGGTCTATGGTATCCCTGAATTCCGTCTGCCAAAGGAGCGTATCGTGGCACGTGAGATCGACTCGTTGCGCCGCTTGGGCGTTGTCTTTGAGACCGATACAATCGCAGGTCGCACCCTGACGGTCGATTCGTTACTCGACGAAGAGGGCTACGATGCAGTCTTTATTGGTTCGGGAGCGGGTCTGCCGCGCTTTATGGGTATCGAGGGCGAGAACCTGAATGGTGTGGTTTCGGCCAATGAGTTTTTGACACGTACCAATTTGATGCACGCCTACGACGGAGAGTACGATACGCCGATCTATGCAGGTCGTCGTGCGGTTGTTGTCGGCGGTGGTAATGTGGCAATGGATGCAGTGCGTACGGCAAAACGTTTGGGTGCCGAGGCAACGATCGTCTATCGCCGTTCGGAGGTCGAATTGCCTGCGCGTGTCGAGGAGGTGCATCACGCCAAAGAGGAGGGTATTGAGTTCCGTATGCTGACCAACCCGATCGAAGTGCTTGGAACAGAGAAGGGTTGGGTGCGTGCCGTGCGTTGCGTCGAGATGGAGCTTGGCGAGCCCGATGAGTCGGGACGTCGTTCGCCCGTGGTGAAGGCGGGCTCGGAGTTCGAGATCGAGTGCGACGTGGTTATTATGGCACTCGGAACCTCGCCCAATCCGCTGATTGCGGCTACGACCGAAGGCCTTGAAACCAACCGTCGCGGGTGCATCGTGGCCGATGATGCAGGCCGTACCTCGCGCGAGGGAGTCTTTGCAGGTGGCGACATCGTTACAGGTGCCGCAACCGTAATTCTCGCTATGGGTGCCGGTCGTCGTGCCGCCAAAGCGATTGATGAGTATGTGAAGTCGAAGGCATAACCTTGTGATTTACCAATAATAATTAAAGCCGCACTCCAAGATGGGTGCGGCTTTTTGTTTGATTGATTATACGCACCTTCGGAGGTTGGGGCGGTAGCCCGAAGGGCGAGCCTCCGAAGGTGTGGCGATTTTTCAAAATCGCCAACTTGCTCTAATACAGTTCAATATATTCGTAAGTATTCCCAACCAGCGAGAGGTAACGCTCGAACTCCTCGCGCGAGATGACGACCGTAGCGCGGTTGTCGTTGGGGTGGAAACTGAGCGAGGGGCGGTCGAGCAGATTGCGATCGAGAAATAGATGCACGTGGTGCTCCTCGTCGTTGATCAATCCGAAGGGCGACACCGAGCCGGGCAGCAGCCCCAAATAACGCTCCATACGTTGCTGCGATGCGAACGAGAGCTTGCCTTGGTGTAGGCGATGTTCGAGGTCGTGGATAGCCATATTCTGCGCACTGTCGAAGCAGACCAGATAGTGGCGGTTGCCCTTATGGTTGCGGAAAAAGAGGTTCTTGCAATGTGTCGAGCCATCGTCGCGCCAATGCTCACGGGCGATCTCGATCGTGGGTGCTTCGGGGTGTTCGTACCACTCGTAACGGATCGAGTGTGCGTCGAGGTAGTCGAAAACTTTCTGTCGTCGTTCCATTTATTCTGTTCTGTTTTTTGAGAGCACAAAGTTAGCGTAAAGTTTGTATATTTGTGCACGAAAAAGGCATAACCAATGGCAAAAATCAATAAAACAAACGCCGCGCGACTGCTCGATCGCGCTAAAATCACCTACGAACTTGTCCCCTATGTGGTCGATGAGGAGCATCTCGACGCCTGCCACGTGGCCGAGCAGTTGGGCGAACCTATCGAGCAGGTATTCAAAACATTGGTACTGCGTGGCGATCGCACGGGAATCTTCGTGTGTGTCATTGCGGGCAACTGCGAGGTCGATTTGAAGGCGGCGGCGCGCGTGTCGGGCAACAAGAGTGCCGAGATGATCCACGTGCGCGAACTGCTTGCAACGACGGGCTACATTCGCGGTGGTTGCTCGCCAATCGGAATGAAAAAACCGTTTCCGACATACATTGACAGCAGCTGTTTGGAGTACGACCATATCTATATAAGTGCGGGTGTGCGCGGGTTGCAGATCGAGCTTTCGCCGCGCGATCTGATCGAATTTGTTGGGGCGACGGTGGCCGAATTGACGGCATAGCGCACGACCCGCGCAAGGGCACGAAAATTGAAGAACGAAGTTACCGAGGTGAGCACAATGCTCGCTTCGGTAACTTTTTTGTGCGCTATGATAAACAAATTTCGTGTGATAATGTTGCTCGCACTCGTGGCGTTGGTGGGGTGCCGCGGAGGTCTGCCAAATGACTTGTCCGAACGTCGTGTGAAGGTGCAAACCGTTGAGCAACTGAATTTTATTGATAAAGATTTTGCCGGAATGTCCACTGCCGACAACTCCACAAATTTAGCTTTTAAGGTGGGTGGTTTGATCGAGCGTATCGACATCAGCGAGGGACGACTGATCCCTGCGGGGTATGTCATTGCGCAACTCGACCCGAAGGAGTTTGAGCGGCAGCGCGATGCGGCGCGCTCGGCCTTCGAGACGGCGCGGGCAAAGTATGAACGTGCGCAGCGGCTGCTCGCCCGTCAAGCGATTTCGCGTGCCGAATATGAGATTGCGCAGACCCAATTTGTGCAGGCACGCGCCGACTATGAAAATGCGACAGATAACCTCGCCGAGACAAAGCTACGCGCTCCGTTTGAGGGTATTATCGAACGACAGTTTGTCGATACTTATCAACGTGTCAGCGCGGGGCAGAGTATCGTGCGATTGGTCGATCCGCGTACGCGAAGTGTCAAATTCACGATGCCCGAAAGCGGGCTTAATCTATTGAGCGATACAGCGATACGATTCTCGGTCGAGTTTGATAATTATCGTGGAGTGCAATTCCCTGCCTACCTGAAAGAGTATGTCCAGACCTCGTCTGATGCGTCGGGATTTCCCGTGTCGCTCGGTTTGCGCGAGCCGCTGCCTGCGGGCCGCTTCGATATTACGCCCGGTATGTCCTGCACCGTAACGATGCAGATTGATCAATCGCGGGCGAGCGATGAGGTCTCGGTGCCGTTGAGTGCTGTTTATACTCCGATCGAGGGCGGCAGCTATGTGTGGGTGGTGAGTGGCGATCGAGTGCATCTGCAAAAGGTCGAGCTGGGCGAGATCTTCGGGCGCAATCGGGTGGTTGTGCGTAGCGGTCTGACGGGTGGCGAGAAGATCGTAACGGCAGGCATCTATCAGCTGCAAGAGGGTGAACGAGTGGTAGTTATACAATAAAATCGAGCGAAAGAATGAATCTTACTGACTATTCACTTCGCCGCCCCAATGTGGTGTGGTTTCTGTTGGCGATAATGCTTTTGGGCGGTGTGTATGCCTTCACTCAACTCGGCAAGAAGGAGGATGCTCCGTTTGTGATTAAGAGTGCGGTGCTGATGACTCGTTATGATGGAGCCTCACCCGAAGAGGTCGAACGCCTTGTAACCGAGCCGATCGAGCGCGAGATTCAGTCGATGCGATCGGTCTATAAACTCACCTCGGAGTCCTATTACGGGTTGTCGCGTATCGTTGTCGAACTGCTGCCCTCGACGCCTGCCGAACGTATGCCGCAGATGTGGGATGAGTTACGTCGCAAGGTGCAAAATGTTCAGAATCAGTTGCCTGTCGGGGTCTCGGAAATCTCGGTTGGTGATGATTTTGGCGATCTTTATGGGATATATTATGGTTTGAAGGGCGATGCGGGTATTGATGATGAGGATCTGCGACAATGGGCGCAATTGATCAAAACACGTATCGTAACGCTTGACGGGGTGCAGAAAGTTACGCTCTATGGCGAGCCGCAACCTGTGGTGAATGTCTATGTCTCGATGGCGCGTTTAAGCAACTTTTCGATTCGACCGGAGGCGATTATTGCGGCTATGGGCAGCCAAAATCGAGTGGTCGATAGTGGCGAGAAACTGGCGGGCGAGATGCAGATCCGAATCCTTGAAACGGGCACCTATCGTTCGCTTGAAGATATTGCCGATCAGTTGCTTACCTCGACCGAGGGGAAGCAATTTCGGTTGGGCGATGTGGCGCGTATTGAGCGCGCGGAGGTTGTTCCGCCAACCTCGATTATGCGGATCGACGGGCAGCGGGCAATCGGGATCGGAATTGCGACTGACCCCGAACGCGACGTGGTGCGCAGTGGTCGCAGGGTGGCGACCGAACTTGCGCGTTTAGGCGGACAGATGCCCCTCGGAATGGAGATTGTGGAGCTATACCCCGAAGACAAGATTGCGCGCGAGGCGAATAACCGCTTTATTCTCAATCTATTTGAGTCTGTTGCGATTGTCGTGGCGGTCATTATGCTGGTGATGGGATTGCGACAGGGTGTTGTGATTGGCTCGTCGCTTGTGCTGGCAATTGGCGGTACGATGTTGGTAATGTTGGCTGTGGGTGAGGGGCTGAATCGCACCTCGCTGGCAGGGTTTATTATAGCGATGGGAATGTTGGTCGATAATGCGATCGTGGTGGTTGATAACGCCCGTCGAATGATCGACCGCGGTGTGAAACCTGCCGTAGCACTCGTCGAGGGTGCGTCGCGCCCGAAATGGAACTTGTTGGGTGCCACGCTGATAGGCGTCTGCTCGTTCCTTCCGTTGCAGTTGGCGGCGTCGGCTGTTGCCGAAATGGTCAAACCGCTGTTTGTGGTGTTGGCCGTATCGCTCATTTTGAGTTGGGTGCTTGCCCTCACCCAAACGCCACTCTTCGGCATTGCTCTGATGCGCCCTGCTGCCACAACCGACAGAGATCCGTTCGATACGCCTTTTTATCAGCGTTTTACGTGCGTGCTGGAATGGTTGCTGAACCATCGTGCGCTGACCGTTTGTTCGGTCTTGATACTCTTTGCAGGGTCGATGTTGGCGATGCGCAAGATGCCGCAAAACTTCTTCCCGTCGCTCGATAAACCCTATTTCCGTGTCGATTGTTTTCTGCCCGATGGTTTCAATATCGAGGCTACGGCGGAGCGTGTCGAGCAGATGTGCAGTTGGTTGGAGCGTCAGCCCTCGGTGCGCAGGGTTTCGGCTACGGTTGGCTCGACACCTCCTCGCTACTATTTGGCCAGCTCGTCGTTTGGTCCGCGCGATAATTTTGCAAATATCCTCGTTGAATTGACTACGGCCGACTCGACGGCGGCGGTAGAACGGCGTTTTAGTGAATACGCGATTGAAAATCAGCCTGATGTGTGGGCTCGCTCATCGCTTTTCAAACTCTCTCCTGCCACCGAAAGCGCGATCGAATTCGGCTTTATCGGCAACAATATCGACACTCTTGCCGCACTTACCAATCGCGCTATGGCGATTATGCGCGAGGATGGCGGTGCGACAAATATCCGCAATAGCTGGGGCAATCGTGTGCCGACGTGGTTGCCTGTATATTCGCAGATGACGGGGCAGCGTATTCGCGTCTCGCGCGAACAGATGGCGCAAAGCATTACGCTCGCTACGTCGGGATATGAACTTGGCGTTTTTCGAGAGGACGACCGCCGCGTGCCGATTGTTTTGAAGGACGAAAACATTGATAATTACAATCTTACGAATATGCAGGTGTTACCCATTTTCAACCCTAACGGGCGGGTGTATCCTTTGGAGCAGGCCGTTTCGCGATTCGATTTCGACTATCAACGTGGTGTGATTAAGCGATTTAATCGCGAGCGAGTGATGAAGGCGCAGTGCGATCCTGTGCGTGGGCAGAACTCGAAGGAACTCTTCGATCGTCTTTTCGCGCGGGTGGAGAGTGGGGTACCTCTGCCCGAAGGCTACTCGATGCGGGTCTTTGGCGAGCAGGAGTCGCAGAGCGAATCGAATCGGGCTTTGGCGGCCAATGTGCCACTGACGATGATATTGATTTTCTTTGTGTTACTGCTGTTGTTCGGGGATTTTCGACGACCGATCGTAATCTTGTTGATGTTGCCGTTGATCTTTGTCGGGGTGGTGGCAGGTCTGCTCGTTACGGGACGTATGTTTGACTTTTTCGCACTGCTCGGACTGCTTGGCCTGGTGGGTATGAATATCAAAAATGCGGTTGTGTTGGTCGATCAAATTGATCTCCAAACCCGTTCGGGAGAGGCCCCTTATGAGGCTCTTGTGCAGGCAACGCGACAGCGCGTTGTGCCTGTTGCAGTGGCCTCGATAACGACCGTTTTGGGTATGTTGCCACTATTGTTTGATGCGATGTTTGGCGGTATGGCTGCGACGATTATGGGTGGTCTGCTGATGGCTACATTGCTGACAATCTTCTTCTTGCCTGTCTGCTATTCGCTCTTTTTCAATATTCGTAAACCGATCGAACGATGAAACATAGAACCATTATAATTTTGCTTGCCAGCCTGCTCTCGCTCTCGGCCGAGGGGCAGCAAACTTACTCGATGAGCGCGGCGGGGCGGCAATCATCTTTGATTAAAGAACAGCGGCAACTCTCACCGGAGGAGTATCGGGATGCGGTTTTGGCATATAGCCACGAACTGCGCATTGCGCGTGCGGCGACACTCTCGGCCGAGGAGCAGGTGCGTTTGAGTCGAACGGGGATGTTGCCACAACTTGATGCGTCGGGCCGATTTAATTTCGATATGCGTTGGCAGGATGGGGTAGAGCCCTTCTCATTCTCGTTGCAACCGCTTGTCGTTCAGACGATATATGCAGGTGGGGCACGTCGTGCGGCCTATGAGAGTGCGCGCGTAGGGGCCGATGTGGCTCTGTGTGAGGAATTTTTCTCCTATGTCGAGGTGGCCTATGCGGCGGAGTATGCCTATTGGAATTTGGCGGCGGCACGCGATCGATTGCGCCTGACTCGGCAATATGTTGATATTATCCGTTCGCTGAAACGAGTGGTGGATGCCCGTTTCGAGAATGGATATATCTCGCGTAGCGATGTGCTTATGACCGATACGCGGTTGAGCGAGGCGGAGTATGGATTGGTGGCGGCCGAACAGCTCTATCAGACAACACTGCACAATTTCAATATCCTGATGGGGGTCGAGCAGGCGGTGGGTAACGTGCCGAGGGATAGCGTTATGTGCGCTGTGGCGATGCCCGAACGAATGGCTTTGGCCGAGATTTTTGACCGTCGAAGTGATTATATCGCCTCGCAACTGCGCATAGATCAGGCCTCTATCGCTGTACGCTCGGCTCGCGCACCATATCTTCCGCAAGTGGCGGCAGGTGTAGGCGGCGTGTGGCAGACACGATCGCCTAACCGCGATTGGCATACGACGATTGACGGCTCGGTCTACTTGTCGGTCGATGTCCCGATATTTCATTGGGGCGCACGTCGGCGAGCCGAGAGCATTGCTCGTAAAAATTTGGATGTGCGCCATTGGGAGAGTGAGCAGCTGCGCGATCGGATCATTCGCGATGAGACCGACGCTTGGTCGGCGATTACAAACAGCCTTTCGCAGTGGCAGTCGTCGTTTCGCAATCTTGCGATTGCACGCGAAAATCTCGCATTGAGCACCTACTCCTATAACGAGGGCGAGCTGACTATTCTCGATGTGCTTTCGGCGCAGTTATCCTGGTTGCAGGTCTATGAGAATGCGTTGCAGGCGGCTCTGAATCTTCATCTTGCTGTTGCAGATTATAGGCGGGTAACCTCCGACCAATAAGCTCAATAAATAAGTGAAAGCGCGGTGGTGTGCCGCGCTTTTGTCTGTTTATTATATCTATTTTTTGCCCTATTTGGTTGCTGCTGTCGTCAATCGCTCAAAGATCAATTGCGGGTCGATGCCGTGCATACAGCGATGATCGCCAAATTGACACTCTCGCTCGCCATAGACCGAGCAGGGACGGCAGGGGAGGTCGAGCTGAATCTGATTTTCGGGATTGCTGCCCCAACCGTAGAAACCTGTTGCGGGGTGCGTTGCGCCCCATACCGAGACGATTGGTGTGCCGACGAGCGAGGCCATATGCATTGCAGATGAGTCCATCGACACAACCGCATCGAGATTGGCCATCAGATCGACCTCCTCATCAAGAGGTATGCGCCCGAAGACGGCCGTAACATTGTCGAAACGGCTCTCCATCGTGCGGGCAAATTCGAGCTCTGCACCTCCGCCCGAAAATATGAAGACGCGGTCAAACTCCTTGGCGGCCATCTCAACCAACCTATCTCGCAGAGGCGAGGGGTAGGTTTTGCCCTCCTGCTTCGAGAATGGCGCAATGCCCACCCAGCGGCCCTCGGTACGCGGAGCAAACGGTGCGGGAATGGTGCGCGAATGTCGCTCGACGGTAGTGAGTCGGATCGGATAACCCAAACGGGCAAAGACCTCGGCATAACGCTCGACGCTGTGGCGCAGTTGCGTCAGATCTTTATTCGTGGGGCGGATAGCTCGTTGTTTGAGAGCCTTCTCTTTGTCAATCTTTGCAATGCGACAGCCGCGCAGGCGCATCAACGCTCGCAGGAGCTTGCTACGCAAAACATCGTGCAGATCGGCAACCGTATCTACACCGCTTCGAGCCGCCTCGCGGGCAACCTGAAAGATGCGCTTCACGCCCATCTGACCATTCTCGCCTTCGAGCGTAATGAAGTCCAGACGCTCGACATCGCGAAAGAATGGGATGAACCTCTTTCGCGTGAAGATCGTAATTGCAAGTTCGGGATAGGTGCGACGCAGTGCGGCTATGGCGTGCACCGACATAGCCACATCTCCCATCGCCGAGAGTCGAACGACGAGGATCCTACTGCTTTTTTGCATAGAGAATGGGGTTGAGAGCGGGGTCGTTGTACATCTTCATCTGACGATATACCTTCATATATTTGCGACCTGCCTCGATATCTTCGATCAACTCCTCGATTGCTGTTGAAAGATCCTCCTGCTGCTGCATCAGTACATCGAGCTTTGCCTGACACGCAGTGCGATGCTCCTCATCGACATCATCGCGCTCAACCTCTGCGCGCATATGGTAGATCTTCAACGCAAGAATCGACAGACGATCGATTGCCCACGCGGGGGTCTCGGTGTTGATGCGAGCATCGGCTGCGGGGACGATATCCTTGTACTTATCGAGCAGATAAGAGTCGATATACTCGACCATATCGCAACGAACCTGATTCGAGCGATCGATGCGACGCTTCAAATTGAGCGCATCAACGGGGTCGATATGGGGATCTCGGATAATATCTTCGAGATGCCACTGAACGGTGTCGATCCAATTTTTCAGATAGAGCAGATGGTCGAGCGAACCCTTCTCGTAGGGGTTCTCGATCAGAGCATTTACATCGTCGTGGCGATGATAATCGTCAATAGCCTGAATGAAAATCTCGTTAGCGTGTTTGGTAAACATAAATTATTAAGGTTTGTTTTTAATTAATAATCAACTAAAAGTAAGCTGTTAGCACTGTCCGTTAATGCACTTGAACATTATGAGGTCTGTTGTGCTTTTTGGCTCTTTTTCGGCTCAATTTCTCCGAAAAAAGAGAAACCCTTTCTAAATAAGACGCAAAAGTAGTCAATAATGTTGCATTGAGAGTAATAAAAAGTATAAAAAAATAAAATTGTTGCTCTTTCTGCCCCTCTCGTGCAATAAATGTGCAAACTTTCATTACCTTTGCACTTTAATAATCACCGATTTCGACAATGAAAAAGATACTTGGCTCGCTGTGTTTGCTCGTCGTCGCGCTTCTCGCCGGCACGAAGGCTTTTTCGCAGAGCCGTATAACATATACCACCAACGAGTATATCGCCCGTTACAGCCCTATTGCCATTGAGCATCAGGAGAAATATGGTATTCCGGCAAGTATTACGTTGGCGCAGGGTATCCTTGAATCGAATAATGGCAATGGCCGTCTGGCTGTCGAGGCCAATAACCACTTCGGTATTAAGTGCAAGAAGAATTGGACAGGTATGACCATCAGCCACGATGACGATGCCAAGGGCGAATGTTTCCGTAAATACAATACGGCCGAGGAATCGTATGAGGATCACGCCTCATATCTCGATACGCAGCCGCGTTACGACTCGCTGTTCCGCCATTCGGAGACCGACTATGCAGCGTGGGCACGAGGATTGAAAGCGGCAGGATATGCTACCGATCCGCTCTATGCCGAGAAGTTGATCCGTATCATTGAGGAGAATCGACTCTACCTCTTTGATCGTGGCGAGAATCCTTTGGAGGAGCGCGTCGAGCAGATTGTAGAGGTTGAAGAGCAGATCCGCGAGGAGCAGCCCGTAACGGTTGAAACGCCTGCGACACAGACTGATGCAGTGGTCGATATCGACAACTATACGGTTGCGCTGAACAGCCATAATGGTTATGCCCTTCAAACGGTCAATGGTGTCGGATATGTCGTGGCAAAACAGGGCGACAGCTACGAGACCATTGCACGTGCGTTCAAGCTTTCGACCAAGAAATTGCTCAAATATAATGATGTGGCCGCAGGTGCGACTCTCGGCGAGGGAGAGCGCGTATTTGTGGAGCGTAAGCAGGCCCGCTATGTGGGTGCGGATCTCTATCATACCGCCTCGGAGGGTGAGTCGTTGCGCGCAGTGGCACAGCAGTACGGTGTTCGTTTGGCAAAGTTGGCTATGCTCAACCGCCTCTCGGCCGATGCCGCGCTGGAAGAGGGCGAGCATATCAGATTGCGTTAAGACAACATTTTTAATTTATATATGGATAACGATACGTTGGGTCATAGATCGGAGATTCTTGCGACCCTGATCAAAAAATCAAATCTTAAACAGAGGGTGTTCGACAACACCTTTACTGCATTTAATCTGTTGAAGGAGTGCCTTCACGAGATGAATGCCGAGTTCGATGATGAGCTTGAAGGCAAGCTCGATAAGCGAGTGCGAATCGACTACCGCGACCGTGGTAAGTTCGAGGCGCAAATCCAAATCGCGGGCGAGATGCTGATCTTCACGATGCATACCAATGTCTTCGATTTCGAATCGTCGCACGCCGTTTTGGGCGAGGAGTATGTTAGTGAGGATCTCGATCGCAGCTACTGTGGTGTGATCAACATCTACAATTTTTTGGCCGACTCGTTCCGTTATAATCGCAATGAGGATGAAGGCTATCTGATTGGTCGTCTGTTTATTAATTCGGAGAGTGCATTCTTCGTGGAGGGCCATATGAACACCTCGTACGACTATCGCAAATTCGGCAATGAGCGTATCGACCGCGAGTCGATTATCTCGATTTTGGAGTCGGCGATCGAGTTCGCATTCGATTTCGACCTTCTGGTACCGCCTTATAACAGCGTAAGTCGCGCAACGGTTGATCAGTTCAATACCAAGATGGAGAACTCGAAATTCCGTACGGGTAAGCGTCTGGGCATTGAGTTCGATAGAGAGTAAGTAAAATCCGCTTTTATGTATAAAATGGCTGCTCGGAGCAATTCGAGCAGTCTTTTTTTGCGGTAGGGTATTGGCGTTTCACCGAAAATCAGTAACTTTGAACTATCGAGCGCGTACTATGGGTGCGAAATTTGCTCGACAGACCAACAAAAAAACAGCTGAAACTATGTATAGCAACGATCCTCGTACCGTTGTTACGCTCGATGCGGGCGGTACCAATTTCGTCTTTGGCGCGATTCGCGCAAATCAATTTGTCGCAGAGCCGGTAACGCTGCCCTCGAATGCTCACGATCTGGATCTCTGTATGCAGACCATCGTTGAGGGTTTCGAGCGTGTGATTGCGCAGCTCGACCAAAAGCCCGTTGCTATCAGCTTTGCCTTCCCCGGCCCGGCAGACTATCCGCGCGGAATTATCGGTGGTGGTTTTCTGCCGACGTTTCCCTGTTTGAGCGAGGGTGTGGCTTTGGGCGACTACCTTTCGGAGCGATTCGGGCTGCCCGTGTGGATCAATAACGATGCCGATCTGTTTGCATACGGCGAGGCGTTGGCGGGTGCGCTGCCCGAAGTGAATGAGCGATTGAAGGCGGCGGGAAGTGCCAAAGAGTTCCATAACTTACTGGGTTTCACGTGGGGAACGGGTTTCGGATTCGGAATGTCGGTCGATAACAGAATGCACGTGGGCGACAATTCGTGTGTTGAAATTTACTGCTTGCGTAACCGAATATATCCCGATGCAATCGTCGAGGATAGCGTGTCGATACGTGCCGTGCAACGTGTCTATGGCGAGTTGTCTGGCGTTGAGGATCACGGACTTACGCCGAAAGAGATATTCGAGATTGCCGAGGGTGTGCGCGAGGGTGATCGCGCGGCAGCTATCGGTTCGTTTGCCGAGTTCGGTCGTGCTACGGGCGACGCTTTTGCATCGGTAGCATCGCTGTTGGATGGTCTGATCGTTGTAGGTGGCGGATTGACGGGTGCACGCAAATATATAATGCCCTCGGTGCTGGCCGAGATGCGTTCGACGTTGTCGCAACTGAACGAAGGGGAGCGCACGGCGCGTATGCCCGTTGCGGTCTATGAACTTGACGATGAGGCGCAGTTTGCGCGTTTTGCGCGAGGCGAGCAACGCGAGTTGAAGGTCTATGGCTGTGAGCGCACGGTGAGCTATGATCCTGAAAAACGTATCGGAATCATCTTCTCGAAGTTGGGTGCGAGCCGAGCTGTTTCGCTCGGAGCATACGCCTTTGCTCTCAATGAGTTAGATTGTCGAAAGTAGGGGCTACTGCCAGATTGTATTAAGCAAAATCCAGAAAAGAAAACGTAGGAACGCCCCGATGAGGGCGATCAGTGCCGTTGCGCGCGGGCGAACTTTGTATAGTCCGAGTGCGACCATAATCACTATACCCACAATCGGTGCCCAATATACCGCCGCAAGCCAAATGCCGTAGCGGTTGATGCGCTGTTGCTGTCGCTCGATGGTTTCGGGGCGGATCTTGAAATACTTTTCGAGCCACTCCCATTTTGCATACCAACCGAGATAGTAGGATGTCATCGCGCCGAGCCAATTGCCGAGTGTGGCCACCACAAGGCACGCGATGGGGTTGCCGCCGGCAGCGAGCAGCCCGATGAGCAGCACGTCGGAACTTAACGGCAGTACCGTTCCTGCGACGAATGTTCCTAAAAATAACCCTGCGTAGCCTAAATCAATCAGCCAATCCATACTCTTTTTCGATTTGTGGTTACAAATATCGCAAACTTGTCGCGAAAAAGCAAATTTTGGCTGTCGCCGAGCTTTTGTTGGGGGTATGGTGCAGGTATTCAAAGCATTGCAAGGGCGATGCGCTCACCTATATAAATATAAGGTGTTGCAAAAACTCGAAATATTATCTGAAATGGCCTTTGGAGTGCGTCAGAGAGTGAAATATTTTCGAAAAAAAGGTGAAATTTTTTTGTCGTTAAGAAAATCTTGCTTATTTTTGTATTACGTATATGGACTGCTCTGCGGTGCATTGTGCTTTGTTGGGTATATATGTGTCGTGGTTCGGAATGAGAAACCGATGAGCCGAGAAGCGCAGTTCGTGTGCGAAAAACGGAGGAATTATTAACGCCTAAAACTAAAAAAGAGCAAATTACTAACAAGAAAAACAGATACACCACTGTTATTTAAATCTTTATCTAACTAAATTTTTTACTCTATGAAAAGAAAATTGACTATTGGTTTGTTGTTCACGCTGGCTTTGGCAGTGTGCACAACGAATTTGATGGCAGCTGAGGCTTGGAGCGAGAGCACCGAGATTCAGAAGTCAGTCAAGGTTTCGGGTACCGTTAAGGATTCGGCCGGTGAACCGATCCTCGGTGCTACGGTAATTCAGTCGGACAACCAGACCAACGGTATGACCACTGACGTTAACGGTAACTTTACCCTTACCGTTCCCGAAGGTGCATCGGTAACCGTATCGTACATTGGTTATGTTGGCCAGACTGTAAAGGCTTACGACGGTATGATCGTAACCCTGGCAGATGATTCGCAGACTATCGACGACGTTGTTGTCGTAGGTTTCGGTACTCAGAAGAAGGCCAACCTGACCGGTGCGGTTACTTCGGTTGACGTAGCGAAGACTTTCGATAGCAAGCCTATCGTTGATGTAACCAAGGGTCTTCAGGGTACCGTTCCCGGTTTGACCATTACCTTCTCGACTGCTGACCTTGGTGAGTCGGCTTCGATTAAGGTTCGTGGTACTACCTCGGTTTACGGTAACAACAAGCCTCTGATCCTGTTGGATGGTGTTGAGATCAGCGACCTGTCGTTCGTTAACCCCGACAACATTGCTAACATCTCGGTTCTGAAAGACGCAGCTTCGGCTTCGATCTACGGTACCCGTGGTGCTTACGGTGTTGTATTGATCACCTCGAAGGATGGTTCGGAGGTTAAGGATCGTGCAAAGGTTACCTACTCGGCTAACTTCGCTTGGCAGCAGCCTATCGACCTTCCCAAGTACGCTACCGGCTACGACGTGATCCCCGCAATGGAGTTCACTATGTTGGCTAACGAGAACACCAGCGGTCTGTATGACTCGGAGGCGTTCGGTATGTACTACTCGAAGTTGATGGATCCTATCAAGAACTGGTTGGACAACTACCTCGATGATTACAATGCTGGTAAGCTGGGTCAGACCTACGTTTACGGTCGCGACTATGAGTACAACGCTTCGGGTACTGCTCACTTCTACCGTGTTGTAGATCCTAACAAGGAAATCTTGAAGAACACCGCATTCCAGCACAGCCACAACCTGACTGTTGCAGGTAGCGCAGGTAAGACTTCGTACAACGTATCGGTTAACTACTACAAGCAGGACGGTCTGTTGAAGATGGCTGATGAGCAGTCGATGCAGCGTGTAACTGCTAACGTTTCGACTTCGTCGCAGGTTAAGAAGTGGTTGCGCGTTGGTACCAAGATGATGTACACCGAGAAGGTATTCAAGTATCCTAACAGCAACTCTGGTTCGGGCTCGAACTTGTTTACTTACACTATGCGTTTCCCGACCTTCTTCCCCTTCGGTATTTCGGATGGTGGTATCGACCCCAACACCGGTGAGTCGATCAACGCTACCGCAGCAGGTGGTAAGGGTCTGTACTTCCGCCACGGTAACGGTTTCGTAGTAGGCTATCCTACTCAGAAGGGTCAGGACGACTATATGCGCGTAGGTGCAAATGTTGACATCAACATCGCTAAGGGTCTGACTTTCCACGCTGACTACACTCGTAGCATCCTGAACTACATCTCGAACGGCGTTTCGATACCCGTTTATGTAGCAAACTGGTGGTCGAGCTACTCGCCTAAGTATGCTTTGGTTAGCACCAACTCGGTATCGAAGACTATCGTTAAGAATCGCGCTAACGCATTCAACGCATACTTCGACTATGTAGTTGATCTTGCAAAGGATCACAACTTGGCTGTTAAGCTCGGTTTCAACTCGGATGATTACTTCACCCAGACTATCGGTGCATCGGCTAAGAATATGATTAACAATAACTACCCCGTTCTGTCGCTGACCGAGGAGGCTAATGGTTTGGCTACCGTTAGCGAGTCGAAGTCGAAGCGTGCAGCTGCCGGTTTCTTCGGTCGTATCAACTACAACTGGAAGGACAAGCTGCTCGTTGAGTTGAACGGTCGTTTCGACGGTTCGTCGAAGTTCGCAGCTGGTAAGAAGTGGGGTTTCTTCCCCTCTGGCTCGATTGGCTACCGCCTCTCGGAGGAGAACTTTATGAAGAACCAGAACGTAATTAGCAACTTGAAGGTTCGTGCTTCGTACGGTATGATCGGTAACGAGGACGTATCGGCAGGTTCGTACTATCCCTTTATGACCACTATCGGTCGCGGCTCGCTGAGCTGGATCGGTCCTGAGAGCGCAAACGGTTCGTTGTCGTACTTCGGTATGCCGGGCGTAAGCAATCCTGACCTGACTTGGGAGTCGATCGAGACTATCGACGTTGGTTTGGATCTGGGCTTCTTGAACAACGAGTTGAACGTTGTATTTGACTGGTACCAGCGTCAGACTACCGGTATGCTTGTAAAGGCTGACCAGGTGGCTTACGAGATCGGTCTGACCTCGATGCCTAACGTAAATGGTGGTAATATGCGTACCCGCGGTTGGGAGGTACAGGTTGACTACAACCACGCTTTCAACAAGGACTTCCGCATCTACGCTACCGCTACTTTGGCTGACAGCAAGGCAAAGATCACCAAGTGGGGTACCAACACTGGCGCTATCACCGGTTACTATGAGGGTAAGGAGTGGGGCGAAATCTGGGGCTTCCAGACCGCTGACGCTTACTTCACCGCTGATGAGGCTGCTAACGGTGTTGTTATCTACGACGGTTCGCGTGTAGGTATCAATGAGGTTTACCAGAAGGCTCTGTATAAGAGCGGTTTCCGTTATGGCGAGGGCGACGTTAAGTTCGAGGATCTGAACCAGGACGGTAAGGTTGACTCTGGCAAGGGTACTATTGACGATCACGGCGACTTGATCCGTATCGGTAACACTACTCCTCGCTACGAGTACTCGCTGCGTGCTGGCTTGTACTGGAAGGGTCTCGATTTCGAGTTCTTGTTCCAGGGCGTTGGTAAGCGCGAAATGTGGTCGCAGTCGTCGCGTATCCTGCCTTTGACTCAGGGTCGTTCGACTAACATCTTCACCGATCAGCTGGATTACTATACTCCTGAGAATCCCGACGCAAGATTCCCGCGTCCTTGGATTGGTCATACCGGTTCGATCAACGGTCTGTCGAATGGTGCTAACAACTACTACTCGCAGACTAAGTACTTGAGCAATATGGCATACCTGCGTTTGAAGAACGTAACCTTGGGTTACACTCTGCCGAAGGATTGGACTATGAAGGCTACCATCGAGAAGGCACGCGTGTATGTAAGCGTTCAGAACCTTATTACTTTCGATCACCTGAATGGTGCAATCGACCCCGAGTACAACGTAAGTGGTACTGCTGATACTGGTGGTCGTGGTAACCCGTTCTGCCGTGTTTGGTCGTGTGGTGTTCAGATTTCGTTCTAACCTAAAAAATGAAATAAGAATATGAAAAAGATATTAATTGCAGCTTTGGTCTTCGCAACTGCGGCTCTCGTTGGTTGTGAGAAGTTCCTCCAGGAAGACCCCCAGTCGTCGTTTGCTGACGGCCCGACCTTCTGGAAGGGTGAGACAGCTCTTAAGATGGAGACCAACTATTTTTATAGCGCATTTTCGAGCTACGGTGCAGCTCACAGCGGCCGTTTCTACGCAGCTTCGAAGAGCGATGACTACGGCCAGGACAACAACAATCCTGATTACGCTGTAACTATTCCTTCGGGTACCGGTGTTTGGGCTTCGTCTTATCAGGAGGCTCGCCGTGCTAACCTGATTATGGCTCGTATGGCTGATATGGAGCTTTCGGACGAGGTTCGTAAGCACTATGAGGGTTTCTGCCGTTTCTACCGCGCTATCCAGCACTTCGACGTAGTTCGCGCTTATGGCGACTGCGTATGGCAGGATAAGGAGGTTAGTATGACCGATGAGGCTTGGCAGGCACAGACTCGTACCGATCGCGCAGAGATTATGCGCAAGGTTTGCGAGGATTTGAAGTTTGCTGGTCAGAACTGCCGCGACTACTCGGACGGCCGTACATTCCACAAGTATGTAGCTTGGACTGTTCTGTCGCGTGCTGCCCTCTTCGAGGGTACTTGGCAGAAGTATCACCAGAACAACACTGCAGTTGCTAACGAGTTCTTCCAGATCGCTAAGGATGCTGCTTTGGAGGTAATGAACAGCGGCAAGTGGTCGGTTCACAATGACTACGCTTCGAACTACATTTCGAAGGAGTTGAAGAACAACTCGGAGATGATTATGTACAAGGAGTTCCGTTATGACGCTGACGTTAAGCTTGGCCACGGTCTGCACGGTTATTCGAGCTCGTCGACTCCTACTTGGGGTATGACTAAAGACGCTGTTGAGTCGTACTGCAACGCTGACGGTCTGCCTATCCACGTAAGTGAGGCTGGTTTCGATGATTCGACCGTTAAGTCGGCTATCGCTGGTCGTGATGCTCGTCTGGCTCACAACGTTTGCGACTCGGTTGTAATGTTGGATACTTACTCGTGGTTGAAGGGTATCAACTCGACTACCGGTTACTGGTTGACCAAGTTCGTTGTTAAGGATTACGTTCTTAACGGCGGTGCTAACGAGTTGGCTCCTTACAATGACACTGACGGTCCCGTTTATATGTATGCAGAGATTCTGTTGAACTATGCTGAAGCTTGCGCTGAGTTGGGCAATATGACTCAGGCTGACGCTGACAAGTCGATCAACGAGTTGCGTACAAAGCACGGTAACATCCCCGCTCTGACTGTTAATGGTACTTCGGTATCGGTTAATGGTACTGCAATCACCAAGGATCCCAAGAACGTTTACGGTGTAAACGAGCTTATCTGGGAGATCCGTCGTGAGCGTCGTTGCGAGTTGATCTGCGACGGTTTCCGTACTGATGACTTGCGTCGTTGGAAGATGGGTGCTCAGCTCGACTTCTCGAAGAACCCCAGCGGTATAGTAGGTGTTAGCGAGGCAGCTGTTAAGGCTTACTACGACTACACCAAGAACGAGTACGACTGGAACGGTCTGCACGATGGTAAGGAGTGGGCTGACATCGAGGGCGACTTCTGGCGCGAGGTTGATGGCAAGAAGTACATCTCGGCTTTCCACCCCGATCGTAACCGCGTATTCAACGAGACCCAGAACTATCTGGATCCTCTGCCCAGCGGTATTACTATCATCAACCCCAACCTGGGTCAGAACCCCGGCTGGTAGTAGGTGATTAACCATACTGGTTTTGCGGTCCTCGCCTTCGGGCGGGGATCGCTTTTTTTTATGCGTTGTGGTGATTGTTGTTTGGGAGAGGAACTGTGGTTGCAATCGGAGATTTTAGATGCCTATCTGTCGGGTAAATGTTTTGAAATTCAAAAAAAATTGCTATTTTTGTTGTTGGTCGTGCCCTTAAATTTGGCCTTGATAATGACAAATGTGGGATGTAGATATGTCTGGGCGCGATTTTGTGTAAAAAAAACGAGAAAAACGCAACAAAAACAGATATGAAAAAGGGTTACGTGTCCCAAGTTATCGGCCCCGTAGTCGATGTCCATTTTACCGACGAAGAGCAGTCGATTCAGCTCCCTGCAATTCACGAGGCACTCTCGATTAAGCGCGAAGGTACAACCGACCTGATCGTCGAGGTGCAGCAGCATATTGGCGAACATACGGTGCGTGCCGTAGCGATGGATTCGACCGATGGCCTGCGCCGAGGTATGGAGGTCGAGGCTCTCGGTTCGCCTATCTCGATGCCCGTTGGCGACCAGATTAAGGGCCGCTTGATGAATGTCGTGGGTAAGGAGATTGACGGTATGCACGCGCTCGATCGCGAGGGTGCAACTTCGATTCACCGCGAACCTCCCAAGTTTGAGGATTTGGCAACTTCGCAGGAGGTGCTCTATACGGGTATCAAGGTGATTGATCTGTTGGAGCCATACGTTAAGGGCGGTAAGATTGGTCTGTTTGGTGGTGCAGGTGTTGGTAAGACGGTGCTCATTATGGAGCTTATTAATAATATTGCCAAGGGACATAACGGCTACTCGGTCTTTGCGGGTGTCGGTGAGCGTACGCGCGAGGGTAATGATTTGTTGCGTGAGATGATCGAATCGGGTGTTATCCGCTATGGCGACGAGTTCCGCAAGAGTATGGAGGATGGTCATTGGGATCTCTCGAAGATTGACTATGAGGAGCTGGCGAAATCGCAGGCGACGTTGGTCTTTGGTCAGATGAACGAGCCGCCGGGTGCGCGACGTTCGGTGGCGCTGTCGGGATTGACCGTTGCCGAGTCGTTCCGTGATGACGGCAAAGATGGCGAAAAGCGTGATATTCTGTTCTTTATCGACAATATTTTCCGATTTACACAGGCAGGCTCGGAGGTGTCGGCACTGCTTGGTCGTATGCCTTCGGCGGTGGGTTATCAGCCGACGTTGGCGACCGAAATGGGTCAGATGCAGGAGCGAATCACATCGACCAAAAATGGCTCGATTACGTCGGTGCAGGCAGTTTATGTCCCTGCGGATGACTTGACGGACCCTGCGCCTGCAACGACATTCTCGCACCTTGATGCTACGACCGTTTTGAGTCGAAAGATTGCCGAGTTGGGTATCTATCCTGCGGTTGATCCTCTGGAATCGACCTCGCGTATCCTCGATCCGAACATTGTGGGCGAGGAGCACTACACGACGGCACAGCGCGTGAAGCAGATCTTGCAGCGTAATAAGGAGTTGCAGGATATTATCGCCATTCTGGGTATGGATGAGCTTTCGGATGAGGATCGCACGATTGTTAATCGCGCACGTCGTGTGCAGCGATTCTTGTCGCAGCCCTTCTCGGTGGCCGAGCAATTTACGGGTGTGAAGGGTGTGATGACCCCGATTGAGGAGACCATACGAGGTTTTAAGATGATCCTCGATGGCGAGGTTGATCATCTGCCTGAACAGGCATTCCTGAATGTCGGTACGATTGATGACGCAATCGCAAAGGGCGAGCGTCTGTTGGCTGAAACGTCGAGTAAATAATATATAGGTATATGGAATTGACGATCGTTACACCTGCGGGAGTTGTTTGTCGTGCCGAGGTCGAGAGTGTAAAACTGTCGGGCACGATGGGTCAATTTACCGTGTTGAAAGGGCACGCGCCGTTGATGTCAACGCTCGAACGAGGCGATGTGATCTACGTTGAGAGTGGGATGGAGCACCGCGTGGCAATTCGTAGCGGTGTGGTCAATGTCTATAAAGATACGATCGAAGTTTGTGCAGAAATGGATGCTGCGAAATGAGTTTGATGTTGAGATGAAATTGATAATCAATATATTGCTGCTATTGTCGTTATCTGTCTCTGTCCCCGTGTGGGCGCAGACAGAAACCGCTATGGCGCAGACAGAACCCATCGAGACACAAACCGAGGTGGCGGCAGTCGAAGCGACAGAGGTTGTGTCCGAGGCAACCGAGGTGTCGGAAGAGCCGAGCGAGGAACTTGATGTTAAGTCGGTTGTCCTCGACCATATCGCCGATAGCTACGAGTGGCATATCTGCACCATTGGCGAGCGACATATCACTGTGCCGCTGCCTGTGATTGTGCGCTCCGAGGCCGGTAAGTGGTACTGTTTCAGCTCGAACAGACTGCACCACGGACATAGCTACGAGGGCTTCCGCATTGCCGATGAGGGTGCGTATGCCGGTAAGGTCGTAGAGCAAATGGCTGATGGAGAGCAGGTTCGCCCGATAGACCTGTCGATTACCAAGACCGTTGCGGGTCTGTTTGTGAATTGTGCGGTGCTGTTGCTCATTGTGTTGGGCGTGGCGCGTCGCTATCGCAACGATAAGCCCGATACGAAGGCAAAGGGCGGTCTGGCGGGTGTGCTCGAAATGGTGATCGAGTCGGTGATGGAGGGTATAATTATCCCCTGCGTCGGCCCGAATTATCGCAAATTTGCCCCCTATCTGCTCTCGGCATTCTTCTTTATCTTCATCAATAACCTGATGGGACTGATCCCGATCTTCCCTGCGGGCGCGAATGTTACGGGTAATATTTCGGTTACGTTTGTGCTGGCAATGGCAACCTTCTTTGCTGTCAATCTATTCGGTACGCGCGACTATTGGAAGGAGATCTTCTGGCCCGAAGTGCCTACGTGGCTCAAAGTGCCGATTCCGATTATGCCCGCAATCGAGTTTATTGGCCTTTTTACCAAGCCATTCTCGCTGATGATCCGATTGTTCGCCAATATTCTGGCGGGCCACGCTATCATATTGATTTTGACCTGTATAGTCTTTGCAACGGCAAAGTTGGGTGCGGCTGTTAATGGCGCAATGAGCGCAGTGTCGGTCATTCTGTCGATCTTTATGAACTGCTTGGAGTTGCTTGTGGCATTCTTGCAGGCGTTTGTATTCACGATGCTTTCGGCCGTATTTATCGGTGCGGCACAACACTCGGAAGAGCACGAACACGGGCACGAACACGAAACGAAACAAATTGAAAATACAACAAATAACTAAACTCACACAATTTATTTATGGAAACATTAGGTATTCTTGGCGCAACCATTAGCGCAGCAATCGCAGTTGTAGGTGCCGCATTTGGCATCTCGAAGATCGGTAAGGCTACGATGGAGGCTTCGGCTCGCCAGCCAGAGGTAACGGACAAGTTGCGTACCACGATGATCATTGCTGCGGCACTGATCGAGGGTGTAGCACTGTTCGCAGTTGCAGTTTGCTTTATGGCTCTCTAATCAATCGAAAAGGAGTCGGATATGGGACTTTTACAACCCGAACTCGGATTGATCTTCTGGACCTCTCTGGCCTTCGGCGTGGTGCTGTTCCTGCTCTGTAAATTTGGCTTTCCGGTGATTCTGCGCTCGATCGAGGAGCGCCGAAACTTTATCGATTCGTCGATCGAGGCAGCTCACGAGGCCGAGGTGCGGTTGGAACGTGTTACGCTCGATAGCGCGGCTATTGTCGAAAAGGCAGAGTCGGAGCGTCAGCAGATTCTTCGCTCGGCGAGCGAGGAGCGCGATCGTATTGTCGATCAGGCGCGTACGAAGGCCTCGGAAGAGGCCCAGCGTATTGTTGCCGAGGCGCGTGCGCAGGCCAACGAGGAGCGTGAGCAGATTATTCGCGATGGTCGTCAGCAGGTTGTGGCTCTGGCGGTTACCATCAGCGAACGATTGCTGCGTGGCGAGTTGCAGCAGAAGGAGTCGCAGATAGTGTTAGCCGACAGATTGCTCGATGAAATTAACAGGGGTGGTCAAGCAACCTCGCAAAACAACGAAGCCTGATGTACACGGGTACGATAGCCAAGCGATATGCTACGGCGTTGGCCGAGTTCTCGGCTGTGCGCGGTGAAGAACGCATCGTCTATGACGAGGCGCAGAGGGTTGCTGTGTGTCTGGCCGAGGTTGAGCAGTTGCGCGAAGCTCTGTTTGCTCCGACACTCACCGAAGAGCAGAAGATCGCTCTGATCGGAAAGTGTTGTGAGGGGGCGATGAGTGGCTCGTTGGAGCGATTTGTGCGCCTTGTTTTGTCGCATCGACGCGAACGCTATCTGGAATTTATGCTTCACTCTTACGTGAAGATCTATAAGCAACGACATTCGATTGTCGATGTCGAATTGGTTTCGGCCGCAGAGTTGGATGCCGCGACCGAAGAGCGTATCGCAGAGCTGGTTAAGGAGCAGACGCATTGCCGCGAGACCATTCTGCATACGAAGGTGGATAAGCAACTGATCGGAGGCTTTACATTGAGAGTCGATGATCATATGATCGATTCGTCGATCCGTTCGCAGCTCGATCGATTGCGTCGTGAGCTTGCGGGCAGCAATAAACGTATTCTATAACACACTATGGATAAAGAGAATATCAAGCCGGCAGAGGTTTCGCAGGCACTGCTGGCCGAATTACAGGGCATTGATCTCGGAGCTCAGTATGCCGAGGTGGGCACGGTGTTGCAGGTGAGCGACGGCGTGGTGCGCATCTATGGCTTGGGTAATGCCGAGGCGGGTGAGCTGTTGGAGTTCGATAATGGCGAGCGTGCCGTTGTGATGAACCTCGAAGAGGATAATGTCGGAGCCGTGTTGCTTGGTCCGACCGATCTGGTAGAGGAGGGAGCAACGGTAAAGCGTACGGGTCGTACTGCCTCGATTATGGTCAGCGAGGCGATGCTGGGTCGTGTGATCGACCCGCTGGGCGAACCTCTGGATGGTCGTGGCCCGATCGGTGGCGAGAAGATAGAGATGCCTTTGGAGCGTAAGGCTCCGGGTGTGATCTTCCGTCAGCCGGTAAATCAGCCCCTGCAAACGGGATTGAAGGCTATCGACGCGATGATCCCTATCGGTCGCGGTCAGCGCGAGCTGATTATTGGCGACCGTCAGACGGGCAAGACGGCAATTGCTGTCGATACGATTATAAATCAGCGTAAGAATTTTGAAAAGGGTGAGCCGATCTATTGCATCTATGTTGCTGTGGGTCAGAAGGCTTCGACCGTTGCTTCGTTGGTTGAGACGCTGCGCAAGAATGGCGCGATGGATTATACGATCGTCGTTGCGGCAACGGCTGCAGATACCGCAGCACTGCAATATCTGGCCCCCTTTGCAGGTGCGGCGATTGGCGAATATTTCCGCGATACGGGCCGCCACGCATTGGTTGTCTATGACGATTTGTCGAAGCAGGCGGTAGCCTATCGTGAGGTGTCGTTGGTGTTGCGCCGTCCGTCAGGTCGTGAGGCCTATCCGGGTGATATCTTCTATCTGCACTCGCGTCTGTTGGAGCGTGCGGCAAAGATCATCAACCAGCAGGAGGTGGCCGAGCAGATGAACGACCTGCCCGCATCGTTGCGCGGTAAGGTGCGCGGTGGAGGATCGCTGACGGCACTGCCGATCATCGAGACGCAGGCAGGCGACGTGTCGGCATATATTCCGACCAATGTAATTTCGATTACCGATGGCCAGATCTTCCTCGATACCAACCTCTTCAACCAGGGTAACCGCCCTGCGGTCGATGTCGGTATCTCGGTGTCGCGTGTGGGTGGTAACGCGCAGATCAAGACGATGAAAAAGGTGGCCGGTACGCTTAAAATCGACCAGGCACAATATCGTGAATTGGAGGCCTTCTCGAAGTTTTCGAGTGATATGGATGCCGTTACGGCGGCAACGCTCGACAAGGGCCGAAAGAATACCCGACTGCTTGTGCAACCGCAATATGCACCGATGGTAGTCGAGCATCAGATCGCTGTGCTCTATTGCGGTACGCGCGGTTTGATGCGCGATATTTCGATTGATCAGGTGCCCGATTTTGAGCACGAGCTGTTGCGCGAGTTGGAATCGACCAATGTCTTTGAGAAGTTGCGTGGCGGTCAGCTTGATGAAGAGGTCGTTGCACGTATCGAGAAGGCTGCGGCAGTTGTTGTAGCGTCGTTAAAGTCGTAATCTATGGCATCACTTAAAGAGATAAAGGGTCGTATAGCCTCTGTGCAGAGCACGTTGAAGATCACCTCGGCAATGAAGATGGTCTCATCGGCTAAACTGCATAAGGTGCAGGGCACGGCCGCCTCGTTTGCCGAGTACGAATCTCGTCTGTCGGCAATGGTGGCTACGTTGCGTGCCGTTGCGGAGGTGTCATCGCCCTTTACTCTGCCGCACACATCGAAAAGACGGGCGATTATCGTCGCTTTGGCTTCGGATTCGTCGTTGTGTGGAGGATTTAACGCTTCGGCGATCAAAACCCTTAATGAGACCGAAAAACGCCTTGCAAACGAGGGTTATGAGCAGCGGACCGTTGTCGCCATTGGCGAGAAGATGGTTGCAGCAGCGACGAAAGCGGAGTATGATATGTGCCGTGATTTCCCGACCTCGATTGGCGACTATACCTATGCCGAGGTGGCGCGATTGGCCGAATGGTTGATGGAGGAGTATGCCGCCGAGCGTGTTGATCGCGTGGAGGTAGTCTATCACCATTTCCATTCGATGGGGCGTCAAAGCTCTGTGGCAGATCAATTGTTGCCGATGGCGGTTGATAGTATGGCTGCGGCAGAGGCTACGGATGTTGAGTATATCTTTGAACCTTCGGTCGAGGAGCTGTTGGCAAGTGTTGTTCCATACGCTGTGAAGACACGTCTGTATGAGATTTTGCTCGATAATACGACCTCGGAGCACGCCGCCCGTACGGTTGCGATGCAGACCGCGTCGGACAATGCCAACGACCTGCTTGATGAACTGCGCCTGACCTATAATAAGCGTCGCCAGCAGGCTATTACCGACGAGTTGGCCGATATCACTTCGCACGAGTAGCGTCGCTTGATAGACCGTCGTTTAATGCTTTGCTGAAATAAAAAATACCTGCCTAAATCATTTAGGCAGGTGTTTTGTTTTTCGAGGAGCGAAATCCTTTGTATGGATTTGAACGTTAGATACTCTATTTGAGATACATACTGAAAAACTTCCATATCTCGGCTGCGGGGTTCATATCCTTATCGGCCCAAGCGTGCGAGCCTCCGACAACCTCATAGAGCCACACCTGATTGCCGCCAATGCCATCGACGTAACGGTGTGCAATCACCTTGTTGTTGATCAGGGGCAACTCTTCGCAGATCTCGTGCGTACAGCGGTTTACCGCGGCCCAATAGGCGACAGCGCGCGGCACGGCAATATACTCGCCCCAGCCATCTTTGTTGTCGGGGTCGCCCTCCCATTTTGAAACTACATCGTTCGTGCCGTGTATCTCCAACAGCGGAATGGGGCGTTTGGCCTTCAATTCGCGGTACATCCACTCCATCGTCAAACCCGAAATCGGAGCTACGGCCGCAAAGATGTGCGAGGCTTTGTATGCCAGAAGGTAGCTCATCTCGCCGCCGTTTGAGTGGCCTGTGGCAAAGATGTTGTGCTTTGAGAAACCGTATTGCTTTTGCAGATGACGAACCAATTTTATCGCAAAACCTACATCGTCGCGCTCCCAACCCTTCTCGATGTGGAACGAGTAGCCTACGGCCCAACACGCTGCATCCTTAAAATCTTTTGGTCCGCGTGGATAGCATACAGCAAAGCCATTCTGGTCGGCAATGGGGTTAAATCCGAAACTTAATGCAGGCACATTGCGCGCACCGTAACCGTGAAACACAATGACCAGCGGTGCTCCTTTCGGCAGATTCTTCGGGGTGTAAAGATAGTAGGTGTATTCAACGCCTTTGTGCTTGATAGTGTGCTCGGTCAGAGTGCCATTCCCCTCCAATCCGTTCGCCATAGCCATACTCCCAAAGCAGAAGCAAAACACCAAAAGTGCCACAAGTTTTTTCATATCTTAAATGTTTAGCGTTTATTTTTTATTGCGTTACTTATGGCGATAGAGGCTCGATTGATTTTCGTGTCGCTTCAATAACCCTCTTGTCCTATTCGCCGAAACAAATTTATGAAAAAAATAGCAATAATGGGACATCGCTCAAGAGTTTAATTGTTTGTATAGGGTTATATAAACGAATTTGTGGCTACGAGTGATTTTGATTTTTCTAAAAATGTTTTTACCTTTAAGGTGTAAAAGCTGGTGAACGATGAAACGAGCGGTTTTGGCAGTATATAATTTCTATGTCGAGGGCTTCAAAAATATGACTTGGGGCAGGCAACTTTGGTGGTTGATCCTGCTCAAGGTCGTGTTGCTGTTTCTGGTATTGAGAGCCTTCTTCTTTAAGCCCGTACTTGCAGGTAAGAGCGAGGAACAGAAGATCGAACACGTAAGTAATGAACTTATCAATCCGATAAAATATTAATAACCATCTTAAATCTAATAACGCTATGGTAGAATCCGCATTGGTCAATTGGTCGAGATTGCAATTTGCAATGACAGCCGGTTATCATTGGCTCTTTGTTCCGCTGACGCTGGGACTCGCTGTGATAATGGCAATTATGGAGACCATCTATGTCGCTACGGGCGATGAGTTTTGGAAGAAGACCTCCAAATTCTGGATGAAGATCTTCGGTATTAACTTCGCGGTCGGTATCGCTACGGGTATCATCTTGGAGTTTGAGTTTGGTACCAATTTCAGTAATTATTCGTGGTTTGTGGGTGATATATTTGGCGCTCCGCTTGCCATTGAGGGTATCTTGGCCTTCTTTATGGAGGCGACGTTCTTTGCTGTGATGTTCTTCGGCTGGGAGAAGGTGAGCAAGCGTACTCACCTTGTAGCAACATGGATGACGGGTATCGGTGCGGCGATCTCGGCGATATGGATTCTCGTTGCCAATAGCTGGATGCAACATCCTGTGGGTATGGAGTTTAATCCCGATACGGTGCGCCACGAGATGGTCGATTTCTGGGCGTTGGTGCTCAATCCTGTGGCAATCTCGAAATTCTTCCACTCGGTATTTAGCGGTTGGATGACGGGTGCGATATTCGCTATTGGCGTGAGTTGCTGGTATCTGCTCAAAAAGCGTGAGGAGCGTTTCGCGTTGGCAAGTATCCGCGTATCGGCTATCGTGGGTATTGTCGGTACATTTGCCGTTATGTTTAGCGGTGATAGCTCGGCGGTACATGTTGCCGAATATCAGCCTATGAAGCTCGCCGCAGCCGAGGGATTGGAGAATGGCGGTGAGCGTGCGCCCTTCTCTATTGTGCCGGGTGTAGAGGTGCCGGGCGTACTTTCGGTGCTCGCGACGCACGATATCAATGGTTATGTCCCTGGTATAAACAATCTGCTTGATGGTTACACCACTCCGAGTGGGGAGGTAATGCCTTCGGCCGAGGAGAAGATCGAGCGCGGTAAGCGCGCTATCGAGGCCTTTGGCGAGTATCGAGCATTGAGCGACAGCGATCCTGCGGCGGCAGCCGAGGCTCGCGCAGTGTTGGATGATAATATCGATTACTTCGGATATGGATATATCGACTCGCGCGAGGAGCTTGTTCCTCCCGTAGGTTTGGTATATTGGGCATTCCGCGTTATGGTCGGACTTGGCGGTGCGTTGTTACTGCTTATGGGCGTTGTGCTGTGGGCAAACTACAAGAAACGCCTTGCGTCGATGACTTGGTTGCAGTGGGCCGCTTTGTTGTCGATTCCGCTGGTATATATAGCCGGTCAGGCTGGCTGGATAGTGGCCGAAGTGGGTCGTCAGCCCTGGGTAATCGAGGGCCTGTTGCCCGTTAAGGCGGCGGTGTCGAGTGTAAGTGTTGCGGCTGTGCAGACCACATTCTTCATCTTTGTCGCTATCTTCACTCTCTTCCTGGCTATCGAGTTGCGTATTTTGATGAAGGCTATTAAGAAGGGTCCTGAGATTGATAATAACTAAAAACAATTCGTTATGATTGACTATATATTTTTACAGCAATATTGGTGGCTTCTGATAGCTCTGCTGGGCGGACTATTGGTCTTTTTGCTCTTTGTGCAGGGTGGCAATGCGCTGATCTTCTTTGCAGGTAAGGATGAGGCCGAGCGCGAACTGATCATCAACTCGACAGGTCGCAAGTGGGAACTGACATTCACTACGTTGGTAACTTTTGGTGGGGCATTCTTTGCATCGTTCCCGCTCTTCTACAGCACCAGCTTCGGCGGCGCATATTGGGTTTGGATATTGATTCTGATCACATTCGTTTTCCAGGCCGTTTCGTACGAATTTCAGGGTAAAGCAGGTAATCTGCTCGGTAAGAATGCCTTCCGCACATTCCTGATGCTCAATGGATGCCTTGCTCCGCTGCTGATCGGAACGGCGGTAGGTACCTTCTTTACGGGTTCGCAGTTTATGGTCAATAAGAGTGCTGTTGGCAATATCGCCGCTCCAACAATCAGCAGTTGGGCAAACAATTGGCACGGTCTTGAAGCTGTGGCCGAGCCATTTAATGTCGGATTTGGTTTGATGGTGCTGTGCTTGGCTATTAGTCTGGGCGCGCTTTATATGATCAACAATATCAACAACGATAAACTCGCGACACAACTACGTCGTAGCCTCTTGATCAGCTTCGTGTGCTTCGTGTTGTTGCTGGTGTTTATCCTTGTTAAACTGCTTACGATGGATGGCTTCGCGGTTGATGCCGAGGGCGTAGTCTTTATGGAGAAGTACAAATATCTGCATAATTTCTTGCAGATGCCTGCGGTGTTGGCAATGTTCCTTGTTGGAGCAGTATTGTTGGTTGGCGGTGTTGTACTGACGCTTGTGAAGCCGAACTTCAAGCGCGGTATCTGGCTGGCAGCACCCGGTACGGTATTGGCTGTGATGGCACTCTTTATGGTTGCCGGCTATAACAATACAGCCTATTACCCATCGACCTATGATTTGCAAGCATCGCTCACGCTGACCAATAGTTGCTCAAGCGAATTTACACTCCGCACGATGGCAGTTGTGTCGCTTATCATTCCGTTCGTTGTGGCCTATATTGCCTACTTCTGGCATAAGATGGACAAAAAATCCCTCACCACCGAAGAACTGAACAACTCGGAGAAATATTAATTCAAAAATCGTTACTGGTAATATTAAGGAGTGCCTCGAAAGACACTCCTTAATATTTTTCACACTAAAAAGCGTAGAGTATGGTGAAGGGCTTTGCGATTCGATATAATATATCTATTTTTATAGAACTATATGGCGAATATAGTTGCTTCGGATACGATACTAGTGCAAAGACGCATTATGTAGCAATATTGAGCAGGTCTATGTGCCAGATCAGTCTGTAGATTTATATAAGGCCGCTGATGGATGGAGTACGTATGCTAACCGAATGACAGGATACAAATTCTAATTGTGTCAAAGCAGTAATTTAATAGTTCAAGCGTAGTATACTTAATTTGATTAATTACAATGTGAAAGGCAGCAGCTACTTTGCGGTGGCTGCCGCTTTTTTTGAGGATTGATAGGGATGAACTGCCTCAAAATGAATATTGAGAGAGCACGAGAGTATTTATCTGGTAAATTCGTGGCGGAGGTTGTGGCAGGCGTTGGGGAAATCGCTTTACGGTAGTAATAGAGGCTGTAAGGGTAAGGAACTCAAGTTAGTCAAGGAGCGGTAGCCTAACATGGGCCATGGTTATCACGGATAACGGCCGCAAGTGCCACGCGGGCAGGATCAAACTTTGACGCCGCCACAAGTGTAACGCCTTCAAGAAGGGCAGCTTGTATGGCTTGCAACTTTGAAGTAACTGGCATAACTTCCGATTTTGCAACGCATAGATCGCGCAAAGTGTGCGCCAATGCAGGATTTTCAGATAAATTTCTTATCTTTGTAGCTATGAGACGATTTATTGCACTAATATTTGCCCTCGGCATTGCAACGTTTGCAGCTGCTGAAGGGGTAAAAGCTCCAAAGATTATCGCAGGCCCATATATTCAGGCCTGCTCACAGAGTGAGTTTACAGTGGTTTGGCAGACCGACTGCGACGCCGTAAGTTGGGTAGAGGTTGCACCTGATGACGGCACACACTTCTACAACACCGCCCGAGAGCAGTTTTTCCACACCGTTCACGGCCGTAGGGTTGTGGGTCGTTGGCATAAGGTTAAGGTTACAGGCCTTGATGCCGGCACGTCATATCGATACAGAGTGCTCAATAAAGCTGTATTTCTCAACCCCAAGAATGATCGCCTATACTACAGCGAGGGAAAGGGTAGCGACGTCTACCGCCGCAAGCCATACTTTATGCGAACATTGAGCGACAAGGCTCAAACCGTACGTTTTGCTATGGGCAACGATTTCCACGACAAGCCTGAAGTGCTTGAGCAGCTATTCTCAAAGGAGATTATCACACCTCAAAATTACGACTTTGTCCTCTACAATGGTGATATGGTCAGTATATTGGCAAGCGAGGAGCAACTCGTTCAGAGCGTTATTGCTCCATCTGTGGCTCAATTTGCAACGCAAGTACCTCTATATATCGCGCGTGGAAACCACGAGACTCGCGGAGAGCACGCTGCGGCCTTCTACGACTACTTCCCAACATCTACGGGGCAGCCATACTACACTATTAGCCACGGTGGTGTGTTCTTTATAGTTCTTGATGGTGGCGAGGATAAACCCGACAATGACATTGAGTATTATGACCTTGTACGTTTTGACAACTACCGCAAGCAGGAGGCAGAGTGGCTCAAAGAGGTTGTTAATAGCCAAGAGTGCAAAAATGCGCGAGCAAGGGTCGTAATAATCCACATTCCACCAAGTAGCAGCGGCTGGCACGGCGAGGCAGAGATTGCGCGCCTCTTTATTCCGATACTCAACAGCGCAAATATTGACCTAATGCTATGCGGACATATCCACGAGTATCGTTTCAGTGAGGCTGGCGATGCTATCTGTGGCAGTAACTTCCCAATAGTCTGCAATCCAAACCGCGCACGAATGGATGTAGAGGTTGGCACAGATAAGATTGTTTACAAGATAACCAATGCCAACGCAGAAGAGATAACTAACGAAATATCAATAAAATAATAGCCGCAAAGCTACTGCTCGCACACCCGATGCAGTGGTTTTGGAGTGGGGTCGAATCCCGCTGGAATCACGAAAGAAACAAAAAATATAAGGAGTCCCAAAAGGATTCCTATATTATTTTTTGATTCATGGTGGTTGTGTTGGTCTAACTAATAAAAAGCCTTGATATTCAACGAATATCAAGGCTTTTCTCTTTTGTTGTATATTGCTCTGAAATCAGCAGTCGACGCCAAAACGACAAGAAAAGTCGAAATACTCCGCTGCCGCAGTTCTTACAACAAACTCAACTTAGTTAAAACGGAATAATCTTAAAGCTCAAACTCTGCGGCTGGCTTGTAAGCACCTTATATTTGTCATAAGTCTCAGCTCCCCACGAGTTGTCGCCGCCCACACCTGTCATACGTGAATCAATACAGATCTCTGTAAAGTTACGTGGCGAGATGTCGGATACGTGAGTCTGCTTTTTCATAACATTGCGGGCACGTCCGACATCGTGAGGATCGTTCTCCACGAAATTATTCCACTGGTAAGGTGCCGTAGACTCCTCGGCATCGAAATCCTCAACTGAATTGTGCAGTGTATTGAACTCGAAAGGAGTTCCCACAGCGTGGATTACCAAACCCCTGCCTTTTGCATTCTTAATCTCCAACCATCTGGTATCCACTCGATGACCGTTCTCCTGAGGTCTTACGTATGGTACATACATATCGTCCACCGTGCAGGAGTATATTGCAAATTGAGCACCGTCTTTTCGGTCGCAGTAATTTTCCCAAGGACCTCTTCCGTAGAATCTCACATTGGCGAACTCCTGCGGCATTCTCCACCTTACACCATATCGTGGAGCCTCCTTGAATGAAGCCTCAGACATCTGCGCCTCAACCGTAAGGATACCGCTAGGCTCAATGGTATAGGTAACCACATTGCTGCAACCAAGATCTTCCAGATTGTAGACAACCTTTACAACCCTGTTTTCTCCGACCATCTGATCGGTAACCTCAGCAGGTTTGCACTCCTTGCCATAAACCTTCCAGGCCTGCCACCTTGCAGGGGCGCCGTTGCCATAATCATTGTCAATCGGAGCTCTCCAATAGTTTGGCCTTAAACCAAATCCATCAGCGATATAGTCCACCCCATTTACCTTATATTTCTCAATTATGCCACTCTCGGCATTGACCTCAAACTCAACTTTTGCCTTTTTGGCGGTGGTGGCAACCTGCGCAATGGTGCAATCGCCCAACGGATATTGGTTCCAGCTCTGCTCACCGGAGAAATTGACATAATAGTCATATCCCTCCTGCATCTTGAATTGAGGAAGATGAATTGTCAGTGTGTCATTTGCCGGAATATCGATATCGGCTCTTCCGCGTAGCACAACGCTTGATTTTGCACCTTTCGAATATTTCCTCGGAATGGAAACTATCTCATAGTTGTAATGGTCAATGGCCGTAAAGTAGTTTCTGTTGATGGCTCTGTATGCACCGTTTCCGTCGGGCTCTATCCACAGATTCTGATAGATGTGCTTGATCTCATTCATCGCAGGGTGGGGGATTCGGTCGGGACCAAGTACACCGTTGCACAAGAAGTTGCCATCACTCGGAGCATTTACGCCAAAGTCGCCGCCATATGCCCAGAATTCTCGCCCATCTGCTGTTTTTTGGAGAATGCCCTGGTCTACCCAATCCCAGATGAAACCACCTTGAAGATTGTCTGCCGCATAGATTACGTCCCACAGATCCTTGAAGTTGCCCGTGCTGTTACCCATTGCGTGGGCGTACTCACTGAGGATATATGGTCGGTCGGTCTCCTGCGCAGCCCACTCGGCCAATTTGAATGCACTCGGATACTGCGGGCAGTAGATCTCGGTATTCCACTCTAAAATTGCCCTTTCGTGCTGTACCGGACGCACCTTGTCCAGATCTTTTAGATAGAGGAATGTCTGATAGAAATTATAGCCGTTGCCGGCCTCATTTCCCATCGACCAATAGATGATGCTGGTGTAGTTCTTGTTGCGCCAATACATATTCTTCACCCTCGCCATATGGGCATTGTAGAATCGGAGGTCATTTCCCAATGTTCCACCCTTGCGGAGGTTATAATACATACCGTGCGACTCAATATTTGCCTCGTCGCATACATAGATTCCATACTCGTCGCACAACTCATAGAAATATGCCGGCTGCGGATAGTGGCTGCAACGTATTGCATTAAAGTTGTTGGCCTTCATAAGTTTTATGTCGGCTTCTGTCTGCTGGCGGCTTATGACGTGTCCCGTATGCTGGTTGTGTTCGTGAATGTTCACACCCTTGATCTTGACGGCCTTGCCGTTTACAAGCAGCTGGTTACCAACGATCTCAACTCTCCTTGGGGCGAACTTGAACTCCACCTTTTCGCACTCACTGCCATTTTTGGCAATTGAGATAGAGCCGTTGTAAAGGACAGGTATCTCCGCGCTCCACAAGTTCCACTCCTTGAACGGGATCTTGAAACTCTGCAACGCCTCCTTGTCGGCAGCAATCGAAACCGTTCTCTTGCCACCCTCAGAGAGCGCGTCGCCCAAAGCCAGCTCGACAGCCACGTCGGACTTCGATCCGTTTTTTACCACCACATCCATCTCAAAGTAACCGCTTCCGGTAAGGCCGTCTGCGGCCAGCTCCTCTACAATGGGGGTAATCTTGTAATCAAACAGATGCACTGTTGGCTGTGCAAAAACATAAACATCTCTCTCGATGCCGCTCAATCTCCAGAAATCTTGACATTCAAGGTAGCTGCCCGTGCTCCAACGGTATATCTTAAATGCTACAAGATTCTCACCCTTTTTAAGATATGGAGTAAGGTTGTATTCAGCCGTATTTTTAGAGTCTTCATTATATCCGGCCAATACTCCGTTTACATATACATAGCAGCCGCTCTTGGCACCGCCAATATTCAGATAAACCTCGCGTCCGTCCCAATTCTCAGGGATGTTAATCACCTTTCTGTACACTCCAACAGCATTCTTTTCAGGCAGATGGGGCGGCTGCGGATTGTGAGGCTTGAACTCATATCCGTGATTGGTATAGATAGCTGTACCATAGCCGTTCAGCTCCCAGTTTGCCGGAACCTGAATTTTGTTCCAGCTGCTGCTGTTGTATTCCGGAGCCACAAACTCCTCCTTATAGGAGGCATCGCTCTCACTCCACCAGAAGTCCCACTCTCCGTTGAGTGACATTACGAACTGCTGATCGTATCTCTCACCCTGCGCTCCTGCAAGCTGGGTGCGGGGTGCAACCTTGCCAATCTCCACAGTCTCGGCTGTAAGATGAGGTGTGTTCTGCTTGTTGCCGTCGTTGGCAGCATTGCCAACCGAAGTGCACAGACAGAAGAGCGACAGGGCCAGGGTATAGCTAAAAGTATTCATATCAATTCGCTAATACTATTTGACTTCAAATTTATATATGCAGGTATGAGTATACGTCTGTCCGGGGTTAAGCAGTGTCGAGGGGAAATTGCTGTGATTGGGTGTATCGGGGAATTTCTGGGTCTCCAATGCAATCGACTCACGGTAACGCAACTCCTTGTCATATTTTCCTTTGGTCGTTCCGTCGAAGAAGTTTCCGCTGTAAAACTGCATACCCGGCTGGTCGGTATACACTGACATAAATCTGCCTGAATTTGCCTCATAGACCGATGCCGCAAACTCAACGCCGTCGGTCTGTTTGTCAAGCACCCAGTTGTGGTCATAACCTGCACCAAACTTAATCTGCTCATTGTCGGCATTTATTCTCTCGCCAATAATATGGGGCTGGCGGAAATCAAACGGGGTTCCCGTAATGTCAGCAATCTCGCCCGAAGGGATAAGTACCTCATTTATAGGCGTTATGGCCGAAGCGTTGATTACCATCTCCAAGTCCTCTATTGTACCGTTGCCTTCACCTTTCAGGTTGAAGAATGAGTGGTGCGAGATGTTCACGTGAGTAGCCTTGTCGGTTGTTGCAAGATAGTCTACCTTGAACTCATTTTCGGGTGTAAGCGTATAGGTCATTGTTATTGCAAGGTTTCCGGGCATTCCGTCCTGACCGTCGGGACGAAGATAGAACAGCACAATCGAGTTCTCCGTCACCTCCTTTACGTCCCATACCACCATATCAAGACCTTTAAGTCCTCCGTGCAATGTCTGCCCGTTGTTGTTCTGTGGGAAGTTGTAAACCTCTTCACCAATGGTGTATGTGCCGTTTGCAATTCTGTTTGCATAAGGACCTACCACAGCGCCAAGGAAACGCTCGCCAGGATTATTCACATAATTGTCAATGTTGTTGTAACCCAATACGATGTCATCAAGTTTACCCTCTCTGTCCGGGGTCCACAACGATACCACACGGGCACCAAAGTTGGTTACCTGCATAGTTATATCGCCCGCCTTCAATGTATATAATGATACATCTTTGCCGTCTACTGTTGTTTGGAAATCCTCTTGTGGGAACAGGGTCGGAGCATCACTATCGCCGCACGATTCCGCAAGCATACAAATCAATGCCAAAATTGCCAATTTCTTCATAACTTATCCTAATTTGGGGGTTATGTTATATTTCAAATTTACGAGCACCGTCAGATATTACCACATCGTAGACTTTGGGCTCGTGGCCGTATGCAGCGCAAAATTTCTCTTTGGCCGTTGCTACGAATTCATCATACAGACCGCTCTTTACGAGGTTGATTGTGCAGCCGCCAAATCCGCCACCCATAATGCGCGAACCGGTTACGCCGCACTCTTTGGCGATGGTTGCCAGAAGGTCGAGTTCCTCGCAGCTTACCTCGTAGTCTTTGGACATTCCCCAGTGGGTCTGATACATACGCTCACCTACGGTTTCAAGGTCGCCTGCCTCCAAAGCGGCACATACATCCAATACACGTTTCTCCTCGCCGATTACATAGCGGGCACGCATATAATCCTCTTCAGAGATCTTGTCCTTAATGGCGTTGAGTTTCTCCATCGTTGCACCGCGCAGGGTCTCCTGACCCAGCATTGCAGCTACACGCTCACAAGACTCGCGGCGTCTGTTGTAAGGAGAGCCTACAAGTTCGTGTTTTACCACAGAATCGAGCAGCACAAGGCGGTAACCGAACTTTTCAGGATCAAACGGGAAGTATTCAAACTCCATCGACAGGCAGTCCAGACGCATCAGGTTTCCTCTCTTTCCGAAAATCGATGCAAACTGGTCCATAATTCCACATTTCACACCGCAATAGTTGTGCTCGGTCGACTGTCCGATGCGGGCAAGCTCAAATTTGTCAATCTTGTCTTCGTTGAAGATATGGTTCAATGCAAAGGCATAAGTTGACTCCAATGCTGCCGAAGATGACATACCTGCTCCCAGGGGAACATCGCCTGCAAATGCGGTATCAAAACCTTTGACCATTCCGCCGCGCTTCTGAATCTCACGTACCACTCCAAAGATGTAGCAGGCCCAAGATGCCGTCGGTTTGTCCTCCTCGTTGAGGCCAAACTCTGCATAATCCTGCAAGTCTACCGAGTAGGCGCGTATCTTGTCTGTGCCGTTGGGCTTAATCTCGGCCACCATTGCTTTGTCGATGGCTCCTGGGAATACAAATCCGCCGTTGTAATCAGTATGTTCACCGATGAGGTTAATTCGTCCTGGTGATGTGTAAAGTTCGCCCTCAGTTGCAAAATGCTCTGCAAATTTATCACGTATAAGCTTAATGTCCATAATGTCAATATTTTATAGTTGTTCACAATTATTTTGTCTCAGGCAGTGCCATCTGGAATATTGCGCGCACACGCTCCATATCATATTTCGCTGTACGGTCGAAATAGTAGACACCATTCTGCTCCTGCTCAACATCGGTAAGCTGAGTGTAGCAGAAACCGCAGATCTTATCGCTGTGGCTTACGATTGCCTTCACCTGTGATTCCAGACGTTTGTAGAAATCCTCTTTGGTAATGGCTGCATCACCATATCCCCAAGCATTCTCCTTTGAGGGGTTTGCCTCTGCACATTTGATACCTCCAAACTCATCAATGATGTAAGGCACCTTGCCATCATAATAGAGGTGGTCCAACGTGTTGGCATTTATCTTGCCGGGTGCCTGAGGCTGGTAGAATTTCTCGCCATCAAACAACATCTTGTGCAACTTCTCGCCATCCTGCTGGTAGCTGTGAGTGGTGCAGAAATCCGAAATCACATACAAACCGCCGCTTACGGTATTCACAGGACGTGAAGGGTCAAGTTTGCGGGTAAGTTCATATACATCCGTCAGGAAACGTCCCATCTCGTTGGTTGTAGCCTCCCACTCCTCATTGAAAGGTGTCCAGGTTACGAGTGCCGGGTGATTACGGTCGCGTACCACTATATTGGTCCACTCGGAGATAAAGTTGCGAGCTGCGGCCACCGAGCTTGAATTCTTCCCCCAAGAGGCCATCTCGCCCCATACAAGGTAGCCCAATTTGTCGGCCCAATAGTAGAAACGCTCCTCAAACACCTTCTGGTGCAGGCGTGCTCCATTGAAACCGGCTGCCATAGACATCTCGATATCTCCCTTCAATGCTGCGTCCGAAGGTGCAGTCCACACGCCGTCGGGATAGAAACCCTGATCGAGGACAAGACGCTGGTAGTATGGTTTGTTGTTAAGGTAGATCTGCGTGCCGTCTATGTGGATTTTGCGCATACCCACATAAGCGTCCACTTTATCCAGAACGTTGCCGGCGGCATCTTTCACCTCGTAAACTACATCATACAGGAACGGAGATTCGGGGCTCCAAAGTTTTGGTTTCTTGACAGGTATAACCACTGGAATGCCCTGCGCAGCAACAACATCTGCCTTTGCGACCACTTTTTCACCATCCTTAACACTTATTGCAAGGCGATTGCCGTTCGAAAGGTTATAGAATGTAGGAGTAACCACTATCTGGTTCTGGTCGATATCTGTAAATACCTGCACTCTTTCAAGACCACAGGGGTTCACTGCCTCCATCCATACAGTCTGCCAGATACCGGTTGTACGGGTATACATACAAACGTGAGAATAAAGTTTGTGCGACTGCTTGCCTGACGGCAGATCTTCAGATCTCAAATCGCTCTCGGCGTGAACCACCAGGTTATGCTCCTTGCCGTCTGCCACAAACTCTGTGATATCGAACGAGAAAGAATCCGAACCTCCATAATGGCGACCAACAAACTTGCCGTCGATGAAGATCTCCGACTCATAAAAGACTGCACCAAAATTCAGTTTTACATTTTTACCTTTCCAATCAGCCGGAATCTGAATTGTACGCTGATACCACACGGCATTAATAAACTCTTTATGCTCTACGCCCGACAATTTGCTCTCCGGAGCAAACGGGACAATAATTTTACCGTCAAAACCTTTATTGTTGGTGAAATCACGCTCGTGGCCCGTGTCAGCCAGATCGAGGGTAAAACTCCATTCGCCATTCAAATTCATCCAATCAGCCCTCTCAAACTGCGGACGAGGATACTCCGAGCGAGGCTGCTGTGCAAATGATGCAACAGCAAGGAACAACGCTGCTACAAGAAGAATCTTAGTTTTCATATTATTATAGGTTATTTGTGTTACGGTATTGTTTACCTCAAAGATATAAATAATTGGGTTACATTATCCTTGAAGAGTGCAATTTATTTGAACAATTTGTCGGGATAGACCCCTTTTCGGTGCAGTTCTGCAAACTTTTCAACCACACCCGGCCTGTCCTCCGCATATGTTACACCAAACCATCGGGAATCTGTATCCAGAACCTTTACGGTTGCCTCCCCCGATTTTATAAGGGCGTCGGCGACATCAGGAATTACCTGCTCGGAGTTGGGCTTGTCGATCTTTTCCGAGAGGAACTTTGTGAATTCCCTTGTGGCCAGCTCAAAATAATCGGGCGTAAATCCCCACATATTCATCGATACGGGTACGTTCGCGTCAAGGCTATGGCTGACTCCTTCCGCATCTTTGTAGACAATGTCGTGCTGCTCGTTGTATGCTATGCCCTTACACTCAACAACCGATGTAAGACAACCGTTCTGCACCTGACACACTCCTCGGTTTACACCTCCATTTTCGGTCATCGTATTACCCACGCGGAATCCTACCATACAGTAGTCACCTGGGCGTTTGGCGGGCTGCATCAACTCCTTGCCGATAACCTCAAACGAGTTTCTTCCGTAAAAGTCATCTGAGTTTATAACCGCAAACGGCACATCGATAGCCTTGTCAGCCATAATTACAGCGTGCGCAGGTCCCCAGGGTTTGGTCCTCTCGTCCGGACAACGAAAACCCTCAGGCAGCGAGTTTATAGATTGGAATACGACCTCCACATCTATATGCCCCTCATATTTTGAAAGGATCTTTTCCCTGAACTCTTGTTCAAAGTCTTTGCGGATGACAAAAACCACCTTGCCAAAACCGGCTCCAATGGCATCAAATATTGAGTAATCCATTATCGTCTCACCATTTGGTCCAAGGCCGTCAATCTGTTTCAGGCCACCATAGCGGCTACCCATTCCCGCAGCCAATACCAATAACGCAGGTTTCATATCATAAATTAATTTGATGTTTTTGACTCTCTTTTCCCCAGTTTCGGGCCGAGTTGAGCGCAATTTCAAGGGCGCGCTCCGCCTTTCGGTTATCACTTGGGTTAGTACTAATGCGTTAAACTCTGTTTTTTCGCAGTTGTGCGGTTATAAACCCACATACAAAGTTAATCATAATATTATTGTATCGGGCTGTTCGAATGCACTTTTTTAATGCACAAATGCAGCTTTTATCAAAAGTCCATCATTGAAGATATTGGCTCTTATTCTCGACCTCGCCACGCTTTTCCTGCATTTTTGCGCCTCGAAAGTTTGTCATTAAAAACTAAAAGAGGTAACTTTGGGTATCGAAAATCAAGACACACAACGATTTTTAACGCTAAATAACTATTAACTATTAAATATGAAATCTATAAAATTGCTTTTGTTGGCATTTGTTCTTGTCGCCACTTCATTTTCAGCTGTGGCTCAGGAGGTTGCACCCGCCATTGCGCGCGATAGCAAAATCGAGCGTCGCGTCGAGAAGATTCTCAAAGGTATGACCCTCGAAGAGAAGGTCGGACAGATGGCCGAGCTCAACATTGATAAATTTGGTGCGAGCGTGCCCCAAGTCGACAAAAAATTTGTCCTTCGAGAAGAGGTTCTCGACCAAATTGCCGCACAATACAAATTTGGTTCGGTGCTCAATGCCCCTGGCAAGGCTCTCACCGTCGAGGAATGGAACGAGATAATCCCCAAGATTAACGCCGTATCGATCAAGCACACGGGTCTGCCGACACTTTACGGTATCGACGCCATTCACGGAGTGACCTACACGATGGGCTCGTCGCTCTTTCCACAAGAGGTGAATGCAGCCGCTACGTTCAACCGCGCGCTGGTGCGTCAAATGGCCGAGATGACCGCCTACGAGGTGCGTGCGTGCAACATTCCGTGGACCTACTCACCCACGCTCGACCTTGGTCGCAAGTCGTCGTGGCCACGCCAATGGGAGAGTTTCTCGGAGGACGCCTATCTCTCGGCAGAGCTGGCTCGTGAGATGGTGCTCGGCTATCAGGGCGAGGACCCCAATCATATTGACCGTTACCACATTGCGTCGTGTCCCAAGCACTATATGGCATATGGTATGACCAACTCGGGACAGGATCGCACCCCCGCATACGTATCTATTGCCGAGCTGCGCGAGAAACATTTTGCGCCCTTCAAGGCTGCGATCGAGGCAGGCGCTCTGTCGATTATGGTCAACTCGGCATCAATCAACGGCATTCCCACCCACGCCGACTATGAACTGCTCACCGTTTGGCTCAAAGAGGGGCTAAATTGGGACGGTATGATCGTAACAGATTGGGCCGATATTGCCAATTTGTACACCCGCGAGAAGATCGCCGTGGACCACAAGGACGCTATTCGGCTCTCGATCAATGCGGGTGTCGATATGTCGATGATCCCCTACGATGTCAATTTCTGCACGTTGCTTATCGAGTTGGTAAACGAGGGCAAAGTGTCGATGGAGCGTATCGACGATGCAGTACGACGTATCATTCGTATGAAGGTTCGCTTGGGTCTGCTCGATACCCCGAACACCTATCGCAAGGACTACCCGAAGTTTCAAGGCGAGGAGATTCGCGAGGCCTGCTACAAGACTGCAACCGAGTCGATTACGCTACTAAAAAATAACGATCAGATCCTTCCGCTTTCGCCCGATACGCGCATTCTCGTTGCAGGACCCAATGCCGACCGTATGCGCCCCTTATGTGGTGGTTGGAGTTTCTCGTGGCAGGGCGATATCGTGGATCAAGTATTGCCTAATGGCACCACGTTTGTCGATGCAATTCGTGCTATCGGCGGTGATAATGTCGATTTCGTTGCGGGCGTCGAGTACGCCTCGAAGGGACATTTTGCTACCGAGTGCAACATCGATGTCGAGGCTGCGGTGAAGGCCGCCGAGAAGGCCGAAGTAGTGGTGCTCTGCATTGGCGAAAATTCATATTGTGAGGCGCCTGGCAACATCACCGAGATGGCCATTTCGGAGAATCAGCAGCAGCTTGCCAAGGCACTTATCGCTACGGGCAAACCCGTCGTGCTTATTCTTAACGAGGGTCGAGGTCGTATTATATCGTCGTTTGTCGACAACACGGCAGCCGTACTCCACACCTATATTCCCGGCACGGAGGGCGCTCGCGCACTTGCCGATATCCTCTATGGTAAGGTCAATCCTTCGGGCAAGTTGCCCTACACCTATCAAAAGTATTCGAACGCAATGACCACCTACGACCATAAGGTTTCCGAGAGTGTCGATACGATGGAGGGCGCTTACGACTACAACGCCGTGGTGTCAGCGCAGTGGGCATTTGGCTACGGACTGTCGTACACCACGTTCGAGTATAGCAACCTGCGAGTTATTGAAGGGCAGGAGTTTAAGGCGGGCGATACAATCCGCATAGCTGTCGATGTCAAGAACATCGGCAAGCGTAGCGGCAAGGAGAGCGTGTTGCTCTTTATCAATGATGATATTGCGTCGATTGTTCCTGATGCACGCCGTCTGCGCGATTTCGAGAAGGTCGAGATTGCAGCGGGCGAGAGCACGACGGTCGAATTTGAGATTAGAGCCGAGGAGTTGGCAATGGCAGCGAACGATGGCAAGTGGCACTTGGAGGATGGCACATTCACCATTCAGTGTGGCAACCTCACCGACCGCCTGACCTGCACCGAAACCACACATCTGGGTCCCAACATTCGCCTTAACCGCTAACCAACTACAAACGGTCACCAACCCTCCGCACCCTCCAATTTAAGTACAACCTTAAATTAATATATAAATTTTTGGTCGAAAATTGAGAGAAAAACCGTGATTTTTGAGGGATTTTTGATGGGTTTCGAAAATCACCTAACTATCTCGAAATGAATAAAATAATATAGGAGTCCTTTTGGGACTCCTTATATTTTTTGTTTCTTTAGTGATTCCGGCGGTGAAGGCGGTGTGGCTTGTTTATCTCAAGCATTCAAAGCGTTGTGCGATTTGCACTAAATATCCTTACACCACGCTCACATATAAATACATAGACTTTCTTACTCGGAAGATGCGGGGATAATACATTGACATAAAACTACATATATATGTTGTCCGAGAAAGTATGGAATGTTGTTTTGTTTCCGAAACGCAGTACATTTATGGTGCACTTCGAAAATAAAAGCACACCCCAAAACCAATGTTACATAAAATGTATTTACACTTTTTGTAATAACAATTTGTGTAATTACATAATAGATTTTCTGGGTAATTGCCATCAAAGAGTAGAGCGTGTATTCGGGTGACTTAGGCCATATGATTCATCTCAGAAAGTATAACTTTTATAGCATAGTAATACAATATTGGCATTGCGCCAATTATACACCAAAAGCCTACATACTCTTTATAATTCAAAGAGATGCAAGCTTTGTTTTTGGCCAAAATGAATCATGGGGGCAGTTGATCGTTACGAACCATGCTCTAATTCGATAGATTATTTCGTTATTTGCATAGAATAAATATCAAAAAGGTTGTATATGTACAACCATATTCAAAACTTTTTTATATATTTGCACAAGAAATGATAAATGTTCAGGCGTATGAAATACCTAAATATCAAAAAAGCGTTGGCTGCGTGGCAGGAGTTGCAACCACTGTCTGAGAAGGATAGAGAGCGACTGAGCCGTCGTTTTACCGTGGATTTCAACTACAACAGCAACCATATCGAGGGCAACACTTTGACCTATGGTCAGACTGAAATATTATTGCTCTTCGGCAAGGTGATTGGCGAGGCTGATGTGCGCGATGTGCAAGAGATGGCGGCAAGCAATGTGGGACTCCGTATGATGACTGAAGAGGCAAAAGTGAAAGAGACGCCATTGACGCAGAACTTTATTCGAACACTGCACAAGACTCTTTTACGAGAGGACTATACGGTTTATCGCAATCTTCCAGGCGGTGGTCAGACGAGCTATGTGATACACGCTGGGCAATACAAGACTCGCCCCAATAGCGTGATCACCCGTTATGGGGATAGGTTTGAGTATGCATCTCCAGAGGAGACTCCGAGCTTGATGGTGGATTTGGTCGATTGGTATAATAAGGCGGAGCAAGAGGGTAAACTTACGCCGGTGGAGTTGGCTGCGTTATTCCACTACCGCTATATTCGTATTCACCCCTTTGAGGATGGCAATGGTCGTATCGCCCGACTGATGGTGAACTTTATTCTGACTCGCCATAACTACCCAATGGTGGTGGTCCGCAGTCGCAAGAAGAGCGATTATTTGGAGGCTCTGCATCAGACTGATGTTGAGGTAGGTCCTGCACCGAGCGATGGTGCTCACGCCGAGATTAAGGATATTCGTCCGTTCTTGAAATATTTCAATGATTTGGTTGCTACGGAAGTGTATAATGATGTGTTGTTTGTGAGCGAGAAGAATGAGAATGTGTGGTGGTACGATGGCGAGCGTATTGCATTCCGCACGCCAAACTATACAAAGATTCTCAACGCTATGCGAACAGAGCCGATATTGACTCTCGCGGATATGAAAGAGATTACAGGTATTAGCATCGCTGCTATCCAGAAACTGCTCGACCAACTTCTTCAGAAGAAGTATGTTGAGCGCGGCGAAAAAGACGGCAGTTGGAGAGTGTTTGTGACGCAGTAAAACAAGGCTAATAGAGTGATTATACTATTACATTAATAGCCAATACACAACAATGGCGACTACTTTTCAAAGTAATCGCCATTGTTTATAAAACAATTCATATATCGGTCAATATAAAAGTTAATCACCCTTAATTTTATTAAAGAGTTTTTCTATGTCTTCTTCAGAGCCAAACTTCGGTGTTGCATTATATTCTCCATTTAGATAACTATGTTGTAACATCTTGTCAAAGCGTACATCATACATATCATCCATCCTTCCAAAAGTGCTAACTCCATCTTGTATTTTGCTTATCAACCAAATCTCATCACGGCGAAGAATCTTCAAATTCATCAAAGAGCTTTCGTGTGTAGTGAAAATTAATTGACTGGCAGTATTTTCTGAATACTTGTAAAATATTGTTAATATTTGCTGAATTAATGACGGGTGAAGACTTCGCTCCATTTCATCTACAACAAATACTTTATCTCCTTGCACAAGGTCTAGAATAAGTGGTATATAATCAAAAAGTCTTTTTGTTCCGTCGCTTTCATCACCCAATGAAAATAGTTCAATATTTTCATCGTCAATTCTTTTATGGACGGTCATTAGCTTTTTTGCTTTAATATCGCCATTTATTACGTTGATTAAGAATAAATTATTATCATATCGTAGTGCTCCAAAAGCTTCATCATCTTTTAGCTTTGCTAAATCTGTTTTTATCGCTCGATGTAGATCTTGAGGAATTCCTAACTTATCAAATTGCACATCTATCAATTTTACACTGTCAACTCCCGTGTCAAAGTATCTCAATAACGCAGCAAAACCGCGCTGTAAATCGTGATCACCTGCAGCCTTTAATAATACACCTTGCTTATAAGGTGTATCCGGAAATATAATCTTTAACGAGTTTGAGAACCAATTAATGACAGCTTCTAGATCGTCAATATTAGATACATTATCTTTAATATTGCGGGTTAAGACTTCGTGCAAAAACAACTGTCGTTGAGGTGTCGCTTTTGCGAAGAAAGATAAGAATTGAGATTCTTCTTCCTTTGGATTAAGTTTCAATAGGTAAGAGAGATCAAAGGTTGATTCTTCAACATCTCTTTCAAAAATCGTATATGTTGTTTTTTTTGTAATTTGCTTAAGCCATTCTGATTTAATCGATTCAGCATTATACCTAAATCCGTATTCATATTTTTTATTGTTACATAAAATATGGTACACTATTAGCGTATCTTTTAATTGGCTTTCTGCGCTAAGTCTAAAAGGATAGAAGTCTATCAAATCCTCAGCACGCGTACCTCTCAATACTAACTTTTTTCCAAGTTCAATCGCCTTAACAAAGTTACTTTTTCCTCCTGCATTAGCACCAAACATAGCTGCAGTCTTTAATGCAAACTGGCCTTTGATAGGCTCAATCTTATGCTCCTTTTTTAAAGATCCCTTACCTGGAACGAGTGAAAAACTCTGCTTATCTCTAAAGGAGAGGAAATTTTCTACTGTAAATTGCTGCAACATACACTTAAAAAGTAATTGATTAAAAGCTTTGCAAAGTAAGTGATTATTTCTCAATTAAGCAAACTTTTTGCCACTTTTTATGCATAACAAGGGTTGAAGATGTGAAAAAATCACATTTTACACATTTTTATTTGGAGGTTTACAGAGAAATACATATCTTTGCAACATCAAACATCCCCCAAGCTGGAACCTTGAGGGATGTTGATAACCAGAAACTCATCATTGGATTATGAGTGGCCCAGTTAGGCGGGTCAGGTGCCTACAAGTATTCACAATAAAATCATATGACTATGACCGCAAAAACTGGCGAGAGATGTCCTGCTAGTGGCGTATGGAAGGTGATCGGCTATCCAACCACTACAGCACCAATCGCAAAAGGCAATGTTATGCCGCCGTATTGTGGTAAAGCAGTTACTTGGACACTAATCCAGTATGCATAACCACGAGGGAGAGGGGCTCTAAGCTAGCTCAATTATATCGAGCCTTCTCTCCTCACTTTGATTAACAAGGTTGTTCGTATGCCAATACTTTGCCATACAACAACAAGGCGAGTTGTTAGCCCTGAAGAACGATGGCTATGGGCGTGAATAATTCATTAATCGGTGCAAAGATAGCAATTCGCTTTAAAAAATGCAAGTCTAACTTGTCCGAGTCGTCAGTAAACATAAGAGTTATGGGTATAAAACCAGGACCAAAGAGAATTGCAAAGTCAACTGGCAAACCTGACAGAAGACAGAGAGACAACAAGTCTACACCAGGTAACACTCCTTCTCTTAAGCCTCACAACCACAAGAAAGGGGATTAAGAAGGTAGCAGCACTAGCGATTCGCGGGACATTCTTGACGGGTGTCCCGTTTTTTGTCCCCATAGACTATAATAGTTTGAAAATATGGTTTGCCCATCTATTTGGCTCGATTGTGCCTTTAAGATCCTCTGCTAGGATGCAAATCTGTTCACCGAGAGCATCATTCTCACTGACTTTTAGATATTGTTCCTGAATAGAATCGACCTAGAGTAGCATACTAGAAAGTTATTTATAGGTAAGTGATGGTGTGTTCTTAGGTGCCACCATTTCCTCGTATTTCCTGATAGCCTCACTGGCATTATTAATAATGCCAACTATTTCCTTTACTGTACCTATGCCAGTTTTTACTCTTGCTTGATGACAATATCCAAGTTCAGCTTGGTATTTTGCCATTAAGAATACCTCGATATTACACATCTCGCGATGCTCTTCTGTGAGTTCTTGTTTTAACTCTTCAATTTGGCGGAGATAGTATTTCTCTACATCAGATATTTCGATACTATCTGAAATGTTCTTTCCGAGCAGACCTGCGCATACAACAGCTTTAACAATACTATTCTTGCCGAGGTCATTGATTGCAGATATTGCATCCCCAGTCGATAATTCCGTTAAGCGCCTGCAAGATGGCAAGTCTTTGATTGGAATAGACTCAGCAATAATATTACGTAAGCCTAAAAGCATTCCCACAGCCTCCAATGACATTGGTTTAAGCATCCCCACATCATCATTACTCCTGAAGTGTTCCAGACGCCTTATACATCTTTGAGGGCCCCACATCTCCGATGCAAAACACTCAGTAATTGCTTTGGCTGCATCGTGGCAATAAGCCTTGAAGAGCGCAACATCTTGTCGAGCATTAAATGAGTGCTTATTGTCGTATTTATGAGTAAAGCCATCGATTATAGCTAACGCCTCCTCTTTGGGTCTGATTGTTATAAATATACCAAGCAATTCCATAGTTACTATATCTATTCGTTATGGGACTCTTTTAATGCTTCAATAAGCTTGTAGACCGTGGTTGAGGGATTACAAGGGGATGTAAGCCTCTTTGCACGATCTATTGCCCTATCCTCACCTTCTGCTAAAATTAAGTAGTCTTTAACATTCAGTTTGCCTTTCGTATAGTGTTCCGAGAAGGCCTGATACTTCTTAACGCAACTACTCTGATTTAACTCCGCAGAGCAATCGGTGCAGTGTAATAAGAACCACAACTCAATACAAGGGCTCGACACAAGTAGCGTAGCCTCGGGGATACACTTTAGATGTTCCAATATGCCGGCGACATCCAGGTCGTACATCAAAAATGTGCGATCTCTATCCGTAGTAACATACTCCTTTTTGCAGTTGTTAATGTATCTACACGAGATATTCGAGTCGCTCTTCTTTGGAATAATCTGAATCGGCAGACGATATTTAGAGCGAAGATGCGTCACATAAGCCACCTCGGTCTCACCTTCGCAAAATACGAAGAAGTTAGGACGCATCCTCTTTTCTTTCGATGTTCTATTATAGCGTGCCATAATCCTCTATTTTACAATTGCACTCACAGTGTCATCAATGTATGGAATAGCATCGAATCGACCCTGTAAATAAGCCTTCTCTATATCCATTCCCTCTCTAAAATCCTTGTAGTCATACAAGGAGTATAGGTCGGTAGAACCATCTGCTCGCTTATTCGTAAAGTACACCTGATCCTTGCGAATCTTATTGTCGTTAAGCAGATAGGTGTTGTGTGTGGTGTATATCAACTGGGCACATTCGCTATTGTTGAACAGGGTGAGAATATACTCGACAAGTTTGGTGTGCAGGCTCATCTCAATCTCATCAACAAGCAAAATTTTGTTATTTTTTACGATGTCGATAATTGTCAGCATCATAAAGAATAGACGACGTGTACCTTCCGACTCCTCGTCAAAGTCAAACGATACACTTGGGTTATTCCTATGGTATGTAGTAATCACCAATTGAGGCTTCTGAATATTATCCATCGATACGATGTTGTTATTGTTCTGAGGGTCAAATATTGCGGTGGTGTATGACCTCTGCTCCGAACGGCTGTTGATATTGATAATATCGCTATCCGCAATTCGTAACACATTTAACAACTGCTCACGATTCTCTTCAAGCAATCTTTCAACCATATCTGTGTTGTAGTTTGCAAAGTACAACACAAATTGCTCGTTGAAGTATCGGAACACCTTTTGAGCAAGTTCTCTACCCATCTGACTCGCGCGAGAGATGAAGAGAGTCTTTCGAGAGGTGTTTGCAGCAACATCCATCGGACGACGAATGCCTGACTTGCAGTCATAAATATTTTTCTTCTCTGGACCCTTGCTCTCATCACGAGTAAATACGGTTGCCCTACGACCATTTGGTGAGTGGTGTAATTCCTCCTTGACAATCTCAGATGTAGTCATCGAAAACGAGTATTCATACTCTACTCCGTCCATAATAAAGCGAATGAAGAAAGTGCTTGGCTTATCACTACCGCCAAATTTGAATGGCGTGAAAGGAAAAACCGTATTCTCGTTGTGATTGTGAGAGTTGTATATCATACTTACACAAGCTCGAATCGCCTTGATGATATTACTCTTGCCCGAAGCATTTGCACCGTAAATGGCAACCGTCTTTAACAGACGAACGCCCTTATGCTTAAAAGTGTTTCCCGCCAGAGCCTTTGCCTTTTTGGTCTGGATGTTTGCTGCCTGCATATCCAACACTACTTCATCCATAATGGAGAAGAAGTTACTTAAACGAATCTCTAATATCATTTTAATCCTCGTATTTACAATTCTTTTGCAAATATAGCAATTAAAATGCTAAAAATATCATTTTGCAAAAATTTTTTAATAAAAACAGCCTTAATGCACCAACTTCCTTTGCAAAGTCCGCAAAAGGCGGGGTTGTATTTATATGAAAGGTTATGATTTTTGAGTCAGAAATTTTACTTATAATCTGCCAAAACTCGATTTTTTAAGTCGATTTGGCAAATTATAATAGATTTTCTAGGCGAATTGCTATCCAAGAGCTGAGTGCATGTTCGGCTAATTTAGGGCATATGATGCCGCCTCGAAAGTATAACTTCGCATTTTACAGCTAATTGCGATATCGATTTATCGAAACCAATAAGGAAACCTAAAAAAAAATATCGCCCTCCTACATCATTCTCGCCACGAACATTGTACCCCTAACGGGGGTACATCTTGTATGTTTGCAAAATCCTTCATAACTTCGCCGTTGCAATGTGGAAGGATTTGGACTGATTGCAGCCACAATAAAAGATAGCCAAAACAGCACGGCCGCGGGATATATCCCCAAGTGTTATCAACCCATAAATTGGAACTAACAAATCTGTAGCCAGCGTTCAGCGCGTTTGGCATAGGGATAACAACCCCTAACAACAACTAAAACTATGAAACAGAATTTAGAGTTTATAGCACAACTAAACATTATTGCAATTGTATCCAAAGCAATACGCATCATAGATAAATGTTACAAGGATGAATGTGAGCAGCGTAATCTTGCGAAGGATAGAGAACTATTAGATTATACTCCGTTTCCAGAAGAGTGTAACTACGACGAGTTTTACACGATTGTAGAACTAAGGCGTGTCGCTTCACCTTTAATAGTTGCCGATATGATAAGTGCTTATTATATGGACTCGTCATATGACAACACCTATTTACTTAAACTATTAACCGAAAAGCTTGACCTCGAATTTGACACAGAGAGTGAGTATCGGTATTATAGGAGATTCGTTGATGACCACGACTTTAATATGCCTGGAACGTTTGATGTTGAATGTTTTATTAAACATATGCCAATCTTGCGTAAACGCATTGAGCTTACTTTTGGTGTGGACATTTACGCCATTAACAAGCCTAGCCAAAGTGTATTAAGCCGCTTAATTGACCAGTGTTACTTACGCAAAGTATATGACTATGTCTGCGATGATGCTTTTAAGGGTATTTCATTTAAAGAGTTTGAAAGATGTGTTGTTGAGAGGAACTTTTCAAAGATTTACAACTCAGAATACGCAAAGGCTTCAATGATTAAGTATCTTATTTACGTTCTGAGTAAACATATAGATAGTGAATCTTGGTATAGAGATACCGCCCACAGCATTAATACAGAGCCGCAGAAATGCAGTGGCGCATCAGCGTCCAAACAATGGCGACGGGAGTTAAACGCCATCAAAGCGTAAGTCACCTCATACCTTCTACGCATTATCCATCAGTGCATTACCTTTTATAGGTAGTGCACTTTTTTATATGTGGCACATTGCCCTAGCGCCCGCCACAGCGCCCCGCTTCTACCTTTGCTCCTGCAACGATAACGAAATTAACTGTTTCAAGTCGTTGCAGGATTTTTATTGTATAACCTTAAATCAGGTAAACTTATGGCAAAATTACTAGATCTTGTAGAGAGCCACCCGGATGTGATTGTGAGCATTCGGGTAGCGGATTTGCTGGCGGCAAACGAGGAGCTTATTAGGCGTACGCGACAGGAGTTGGAACAGCTTATCACAGATGCCAACACTGAGACCTATCCGAGTGCCAAGAAGGTGGCGGAGATGCTCGATG
>CALBQR010000061.1 GCA_937899895.1 uncultured Alistipes sp. | reverse complement strand
TTAGAGTTTTGGAATGAGGTTGCTAATGTTGGAGATTTAGAAGTTTATGACTATGATCTTCGTGAGGCTCAAATGAGAAATCACTCATTAATGGAGCCATCGAAGCTTGTTACAAAAACTAAGCCTGCGATGTATTATTGGCTAGTTTATTGGATTAAGAGAATTGGTTGGTTTTATTTTAAGAGGCATCAATAATGAAATATTCAAAATACGTTGACTCATTGTCTTTAAAGAACAAGATAGCGAGGCTATGCTGGAATTTCTTCGCATTGTTGTTTATTCGTCCTTTTGCTGGACCAGTTTTTAGATATTGGCGAAGTTTTATGTTTCGGTTATGGGGAGCGAAGATTGGCAAGAGATGTGCTATCGCGGCATCTGCGAAAATATGGCAACCATGGAATTTGGAGTTGGGCGATTATGTGGCGATTGGTCCTAGGGCTGAGATTTACAATGTTGCAAAGATTACAATGGGGTCTAATATTACAATTTCGCAAGATTCTTATCTTTGTACTGCGAGCCATGATATTTCGAAATTGAATAAGCCATTGATTTTTAAGCCGATTGTTATTGGTGATAGTGCTTGGGTTGCAGCTCGCGCAATGGTGTTGCCAGGAGTAACTATTGGAGAGGGCGCATTTTTCCTATGCACAAGTCTTGAGAGTGTAACGATAGGAAATGGTGTAACCGAAATTGGAGAGGGCGCATTTTACGAATGCACAAGCCTTGAGAGTATAGATATCCCAAATAGTGTAACCGAGATTGGAGATAGTGCATTTGGAATTTGTAGTAATCTAAAAGAGTTTAAAGGAAAGTACGCATCAGAGGATGGCAGATGCTTGATTGTTGATGGAGTACTTAAAGCCTTTGCTATTGGTTGTGGAGCAACTGAATATACTATCCCTGATAGCGTAACTTCGATTGGAAATGCGGCATTCGAATATTGCAGCAGCCTTACAAGTGTAACTATTCCTGATAGCGTAACCGAGATTGGTATATATGCATTTTTAGGATGCACAAGCCTTGAGAGTGTAACGATAGGAAATGGTGTAACTGAGATTGGAGATAGTGCATTTGGATATTGTAGTAATCTAAAAGAGTTTAAGGGAAAGTACTCATCAGAGGATGGCAGATGCTTAATTGTTGATGGAGTACTTACCTCATTCGCTTCTGCAGGTTTGACTGAATATACTATCCCAGATAGTGTAACCAAGATTGGAGAGTCTGTATTCTTTTTTTGTAATAACCTTACAAGTATAGTTATCCCAGATAGTGTAGTAACTATTGGAGAGAGCGCGTTTGATGAATGCACGGGTCTCAAGAGTGTGACAATAGGAAATGGTGTAACCAAAATTGGAGAGTTTGCATTTACCTACTGCATAAGTCTTGAGAGTATAAATATTCCAGATAGTGTAGTAACTATTGGAGAGCATGCATTTAGCAAATGCACAAGTCTTGAGAGTATAAATATTCCAGATAGTGTAGTAACTATTGGAGAGTATGCATTTGTCGTGTGCGCAAGTCTTGAAAGTGTAACGATAGGAAATGGTGTAACCGAAATTGGAGAGTTTACATTTGCCTACTGCACAAGTCTTGAGAGTGTAACGATAGGAAATAGTGTAACCGAAATTGGAGAGTATGCATTTCGCGAATGCACAAGTCTTGAGAGTATAAATATTCCAGATAGTGTAGTAACTATTGGATGGTATGCGTTTGATAAATGTATAGGTCTCAAGAGTGTGACAATAGGAAATAGCGTAACCGAGATTGGAGAAGGTGCATTTCGCGAATGCAAAAGCCTTGAGAGTATAGTTATCCCAAACAGTGTAGTAACTATTGGATATGCTGCATTTTTCGGATGCACAAGTCTTGAGAGTGTGACAATAGGAAATAGCGTAACTGAGATTGGAGAGTATGCATTCTCGTACTGTGAAAACCTTGAGAGTGTAACTATTCCAGACAGTGTAGTAACTATTGGAGAGTCTGCATTTGTCGTGTGCACAAGTCTTGAGAGTGTAACGATAGGAAATAGCGTAACTGAGATTGGAGCGTATGCATTCTTGAACTGTGAAAACCTTGAGATTGTCTATTGTAAGCCATTTAGACCACCATATTTGGGCTCTGGAAATTTCGACTATGTGCAAACGATCTATGTGCCTGCTGAGTCTATAGTGGCTTATAAAACAGCAGATGTGTGGGATGAATTCGCTGATTATTACATAGGTTACGACTTTGAAAAAGGAGAGGTTGTAGAACCTGCTATCCCAAATAATACTATCTCCTACACAGCAACATCTAAGGTTGAACCATATAGTGATTATTTCAACGATTATGCTGATGCTTTCACAACCTTTGGTGCAAATATAGTCTCACACAGCTACGAGAATGGTAAGGGTGTAATAACCTTCGATAACGATGTAACTAAAATTGGAGAGTTCGCATTTTACGAATGCCCAAGCCTTGAGAGTGTAACTATTCCAGATAGCGTAACCGAGATAGGAGAGGGTGCATTTTGGTATTGCACAAGCCTTGAGAGTATAGATATCCCAAACAGTGTAACCGAGATAGGAGAGAGTGCATTTTATGGTTGCACAAGCCTTGAGGGTATAACAATCCCAGAAAGTGTATCGGAGATTGGATATGCTGCATTCGCTCGTTGTCTTAACCTTGAGAGTGGTGTATATTGCAAGTCAACTATTCCTCCAACATGTTCTGGTGATCCATTTGAGATAGTTGGTTTGAAGATTTATGTGCCAAAGGATTCTGTAGATATGTATAAGGATGCTCCATATTGGAATAGTTATTCACATTTTATTGTAGCCTACGACTATGATAATAATTGCATCTATAGACCAGAGGCGTCTGATATTGTAAAGACTTGGTTGGGTACATACTCAGCTTACACTGAGGAGATAATTGATATTCGGGAATATATTGTTCGAGAGCAGCGCACAGACTTTACATTCTCTGTGGAGCCTATTGATGGTGCTGATGACCAGGTATATGTATATGGCCTTAGCGTTTTGGACTCAGATGTTCCAGCCCTTGGTCATGTTTGGACAGAAGCAGGTGTAAATTACCTTGCTTTCTATAACCAGTTTACAGTTGCAGAGTTCTCTTCTGGCTACGACCCTACATGGCTGCCATGCTGTATTCTTAGCGATGGCTCTTATTCATTTGTGACAGGTGATTATTATCCTATGGCCTTCATGATGAGTGCTGACGGTACTATAGATGGTCTCGTTCGTTATGGAGAGATAAGTGATGGGCGTGGTTATGAAGTAGTTGCACTTGATGTTGTCGCTTTAGATTTTAATAATGGTGTATTTAGATATTATTATGACGAATATAATAACCCTTATACACAGTGGAAGCATGGCGTGGTTAAGGGTATTACCAAGGTGAAGTCGGCATCTGTAAGTAGGAAGAGTGTTGATCTTAATCAGTTTATAGTAGGTGGACAACTTCCATGTTCGGTAGTTGTTGCTAAGTAGGGTAACCTTCATAGTTACTAAGGGGATGGCTAATTTACTTGTTAGTCATCCCCTAATTTTTTCATGGTGGTATTATTATCGCTTGAACTTGCGCTTAAACCATAGATAGTAACCTGTTAGCGGTAGCGAGGCGCCCAGCAATGCTGCAAGAAACCAAAGCACTTTGGTAACATAGCCACCAAAGCTACCTACATGGATGGCATATATCCAGCCTGGGAGCTTCTGCTTGCGTGGCGCAGCGTCATACATATCTACTGCGGCGATGCCGTCAGCATCGAGGGTGTATCTATCTGAGGCGCGAGAGTTGCCCATGGCAGATAGCTTGACAGATACAGAGTTAGGTGTAACGGTGACATCGTTATAACTATCGTATCGAGAGAGGATATCACGATATGCTATCTCGGCAACAGCATAATCATCGCCGCTCTTGACTTGCGCTATCCGTGCCGAGTTATGTGATGCCTCTCCATTAGCGCCGAGAACGCCATAAAATGCTGTGCGATACCATCCAAACGACCATGTAAGTCCCGTAAGGGCCATGGCAAGAAGAAGCAGTGTGGCATATATGCCTCCTGCAACATGTAGGTCATAGAAAAACCTCCGCCACCCCTTTCCAAGAGATATCTTTGAGCGATTCTTCCACATCTTAACGCTCTTAGGTATCCATATAATTACGCCCGTAAGGATAATGATGACCATGGTAAGAGTGCTTATGCCAACGATAAGCTTGCCCCAGAATATCCCACCATCCGCAGGGCGAGAGTCCATAAGCCAGCGGTGCATACGGAACATAGTGCGAAAGAATGGCAACCTCTCAGGCGAGCCAAGTACTTCGCCACTATATTGGTCAATATATATTGCTGCACGCTTAGGCGTTGAGAGGTTTACCTTCCATGTGCGCTCAGCGTCAGAACTTACGGTGATGCCCGTTACTCGCTGATTATCCTTAAGCATAGGCTCAACTAACGCCACAGCCTCGTCAAAACCGATGCAACTATCGCCAACGCTCCCAACATAATAGTATTCGCGCTGGATGGATTCAGATATCTCCTTCTCGAAGATAAGCATAGCACCCGTAAAGCAGGTTATAGATATCACCAAACCTACAGGCAACGAGAGCCACAAGTGAAGGTTTTTCATTAACTTTCTCATAATCTATTACATAAGTGGTGCCATCCTGCCTATTGCCCCAATCTTTGTAGCCTCGACAGTGATACCCTTGGTTGCTACGGCTGTTGCATTATCAATGATATAGATTGCAGGGTAGCTATCAGTTGTTGTCACAGCAATATAGGTCTTACCAGCCTCGGTATATGGTGCGTTGCCAAAACTTGATACCTTCTCTGGTGCTGGAATACCCGAAACAGGGGTTATAGTCATAGCCTTGGCATCAAAGATAGCAAGTTGATTAGCAACCATCTGTTTGCCTGGCTCAAACACCGAATCATACATAAGCATCAAGAACTTCTCATCGCCGATATACCATGTGCGCATGAATGAACGACCATCGGTCAATGCCTCGATGTTAACATAGTATGACTCATCAAACTCTGCATCACCCGCCTTAATACGCATAACTGCTGCAGGAAGAGTACTCCTCTGACGCTCATCACTCATCATCTTGGCATAGGATGGCGAGAAGACATAGACATCACCGCTCTCAACACCCCATATCATCTGATAGTACTGCGACTTATTACGACCCGCAGCGTAGCTCATCTTATCTGTGCGAATAAGGTTCTTGTTTTTAAGTGTCTGGTCATCGAAGATAGCCACCCAGCACTCATCAGGATATTGAGTCCACTGCAACTCGCCCTCCTTATATGAGCCACTACCTGAGCCACCTGCCTCGCTCTTAACCAAATCCTCGTATCCCTCTCTAATCCACTTGCCCCCTTCAGCCTTAACACCATACTGACTAAGACCCATAGGAACAGCGGCTGTATATATCTTATCGCCAACCTGCTCTATACCTGCAAAGGTAATGTATTCTCCATTACCAACAAAATTTTCAGATATATATTGCTCATCAAGGGTGTTATTCGTTGTGTAGCTCTCAGACTCAACATCGAGAAGTGATACGAGCAAGGATTTAGGTAGGTAGCCATTCTCATCTGCCCACTCCTTAGGACCATCACCTACAGATGTTGTCATGATGTAGTTTTGGTAAACACCTGCAGTGGTGAAGCGGCGCACAGCATACTCTGCTGGACGAGCAGAGAGCGTATAGTCGCTATTCATAACATACGAGCGTGTAGTACCAGCATTGCCCTGATTATATGTTAACGCATAGAGGTACTTATCTTGCCAAAATACCCAATATGAAGCACCATCATTAACCAAACCTCGCTCCATACCTATGCTGCCACTATCCAATGACTCCGCAGTAAGTAGTGCATTTGTTGTGGTGTTGGAGAATGTTCCCTCCGAGGCTATAACATAAGGGCGTGCCACACCATCATTATACCCAACATCGTTGGTGTTGTCATCCTTTTGACATGATGCCAAGGCTGCAAGAGCAACTGCGCTAATAAGTAGCTTTGATAAAATCTTAATTTTCATTCACTTAACTATTTAATTGTTTATCTATATTTATGCTATTCTCGACCTCCAAACGCTACGCGAATCTTCGCATAGAAGGCTCTACCCGCCTTTTGAAGGCTAAAGTTGTCGTAAAGAGACTCGTTTGTAATATTTCGGCACTCCAAGGCAAAGTTATACTTCCCCTTGTTCACGGAGTAGCTCAACGATATATTATGTGAGAGCTGTGTAGGTACCATATAATCTCCCTTATTAACTCCTATTCTTGACGAGTAGTAGTAGAAGTTGTGTAGATATTGATTGTCGTATGTGACTGATAGCGCATTGTCGCGCTTAATACAGTTATCCCAGCTAAGCGTGATGTCGCTGTCGGCAAAGAGATATGGGATATTTGGCATACGGTCACCATAACCCAAGTTCGGCATCGCCACAGTACCTATGGCAATAGGCATATTATCTCGTACATCCATATAGGTTACATTACCTCCCACCGAGAGCCACGATGCAAAGGCGTAGCGAGCTGAGAATGTAACTCCCCATGTGCGCACACGGCCATAATTTATGTAGGATGCAGCGCTCTTACCTCCGCTTATATCTACGATGTTTCGCTGTATATAGTCGCGTGTATCTCGCCATATAAAGCTACTCTCCAAATAGAGTGAGTGTTGCTTATCCTCTCCGTAACGCCCATTATAGCTCAAGGCAATGTTGATGTTATCGCTACTCTCTGGGCGTATTGCAATGTCGCCCTGCTCCAAATCCTCATCACCAAACATCTCTTCGATTGTAGGTAGGCGATAGGCTCGCTCGTAGGATAGCTTCGCCTGAATTGCAGGATTTAGAAAGTATGTCCCCGCCGCACCATAGCCCAAGGCATCCTCACTGCGTGTTGTACGCACAAAGTGCGATTGGTTGCTATCTGTGGCTATAGGACCCGAAACCTGCTGTGAGTAGTACTTTGCAAAGAGTGTCGTATTCCAGCGTCTTGAGGGCATAAAACGATATTGAACACCTGTTATATTCTTCATAGTCTGCTTATCTATGACCTCCTCCTCATCTCTATTTGAAAGAAGAGATGTGTTGTGACGCACATACGAGCTAAAGAGATGATTGAGCGTAAAGTTATGTGAACGCCCTATGCGATAGTTCAGTGTAGCTGTAGCATTCCAATTGCTATTATTTGAGCGGGTATGCTGGTAGGATTGCTCTCCTGGTGAGTTTAACCTATTGGTCTGACCAAGCCAATTATATTTATATTGTGCGGTGTCGATGTTATAGGTGATATTGTGATTGTAGTTTGCTGTAAGCGTAAGGTCAAGACCCTCAATACCCAGGTTGTGCTTCTGATACTCCATAGCTGGCATGATGGTATAACCCCTGCGCAGTTTATCACCATAGACAATCTCCTGACGCACACCCGTCTGAATCTCTTTATACATGCTTGATAGGTTCACCTTGAAGAAGAGCCTATCTGCCCAGCGCTTACCTCTAATACCAACCTTGGCCTCCACGCTCTCATTGTGGTATCTATCATGAAAACGCTCTACCTTGACCAACTTATTTCGCTCTATGCGCCCTGTGGTAAAATCCTCAACAGGAGCATCTACACTGTAGTTATTATCCGAGTAGTTCTGAAAGGCATATAGCTCCCACACCAAGCCATTATCAAGGCTCTGCCCTGCATTTATCGATGAGCGATGAGTATTGAACGAGCCAAATGAGTACGAAGCATCAGCATGCCAGCTACGGCGCTGTTTCTTGGTAACAATGTTTATCACGCCACCTAAAGCATCTGCACCAAAGCCTACAGGTACAACACCACGATATACCTCTATACGCTCAGCATAGCCCGCAGGGATGTTGTTGAGTGAAAAGGCAGCACCTACGCCATCTTGAGGTACACCATCGATAAATACCTTCACATGTTTGCCTGCGAAGCCATCCACCGTAAGTGCCATGTCTGAGCCAACACCTCCCGACTCACGGAGCTTAATGCCTGGTGCGCGTGCTATGGCATCCGAGATACTCTTCGTGCTATTTTGGAGTGAGCGTGTATCTACAGCCACAGCATTGAAGGCTGAACGGCGAAGACGACCTACGCCCGATGCCGATATAACAACCTCATCTATACCCTTTGTTTCTGCTTCAAGCACTATATCCAACACCTCTCTATCGTTATCCACGACTACGGTTTGATGCTTTGTTGCGTAGCCCAACATCTGAACAACAATATCCACCTCACCCTTGCTCACACTCATAGTGTATTGACCACTGCCATCGGCAGTAACGCCATGCGAGGTGCCATCTATATATATGGTTGTGTAGGGTAAGGGGTTGCCTTCGCTATCTTTAACAACTCCATTTAGGGTGGCGCTATGTGGTGGCTCGGTAGCTCCAACTGAAGTTGCAAGGAGTTGCAATAATACTGAAAATGCAAGGTATAACACTACTCTTCTCATATCTCAAAATTCACATTTTTACGATGGCAAAAGTAGAGCTTATTACCATTGTGGGCAATCGCAATTTATGGCTAAAATCGCTGTATATATACTACCTAAATGTAGGGATTATGCCCTCAAAATGCTTATGGAGATTGTATTAGAAGCTACAGAGAGTGATATGATTTGAAATATTTTAAGCTCAAGAGCATGGCTCTTTATGAGATTATTACGCCACCGACAGAGGTGATTGTGGCCGTCAATATAATATTATAACCTACTATGCATTGTGTTTGCTCAGTGTGAACTCAAATCTTAGGCCACCATTGGGTCTGTTTGTAACGGAGATAGTGCCACCATGAAACTGAACGGCGTGTTTAACGATGGCAAGTCCTAACCCTGTGCCACCCTTTTGGCGGGAGCGACCCTTATCAACACGGTAGAAACGCTCGAAGAGATGAGGCAAATGTTTCTGCTCAACGCCCTTGCCATCATCCTCAAAGCGGATGCGGCACACCTTTTCGTTGTTTTCGAGCAGTGAAATATAGATGTTTTTACCCTCCGAGTAGGCTATGGCATTCTCAGTCAGGTTACGGAATATGGAGCCTATCAACGAGGGGTTGCCATCGACAACGGCCTCATTGTTAAAATCTAAATGTAGCATCAATCGCTCCTCTTCGGGCATTACCTCCAACTCTTCGGCAACCTCATCTATTATCTCGTTGATTACCACCTTTTCTCTGTTGATAAGCGCACTTCCATCCTCCATTCGGGTGATAAGCGACACATCGTTAAGCAGTCGGCGAAGGCGCTCATTGTGCATATAGCAACGCTCAATAAGTTCCAGCCGCTTCTCTTCGCTGAGGTTGATGCCCGAAAGCAGTGTTTCAAGGCAGACCTGAATAGATGCCACGGGGGTTTTCAGTTCGTGGTTGATATTGTTTGTCAATTGTCGTTTAAGGCGATTTCGCTCCTGCTCGGCCTCGTAGCGATTGACACGCTCGATATCCTTGCCAAGTCGGCGAGTGGTAAAATATGCCACCACACTCATCACAAGTGTAATTGTAATCATCACAACAAGAAACGACCAATCGGCTTCGAGCAGGTCTTGCAACGTATTGGAATATGGAATGGCAGTGCGAACAACGACCCTTTCGCCACGTGTTGCCGAATAGAAATACTCTCGACCATCACTCGTCGATTGTCGGCTGATGTTATACCCCTCGCCCTTTACCAGCGCATCGGCCACTTCGGAGCGACCGCGGTGGTTGTCGAGCAAGTCGAGCGATATGGCATTGTCGTAAATCACGGCTCCCGACAGTGTGATAATTGATATTCGCAACTCGTCAAACGGTTTGTTGTGGGTGGCGATATAATCCTCATAGGGCAGCCCCTCCTCAACGGTGTCAAGCAGGTGGCGATTGTACTGTTGGAGTTGTGCATTCAGGAATTGCGATTTATACTCCTTCTCGCGCAGATATTGGTATCCGATAAAACAGAGCACCATCGCCCACGAAAAGGCGAGCAACAGCAGAAACAGCCGCTTGTGAAACGATATTTTAATCTCGGAAGCCATAGCCAAAGCCTGAACGGGTAACAATATACGAGCCGTATGCACCTATCTTTGAGCGCAGGCGGGTGATATTGACATCAATGGTGCGATCAAGAACAACCACTTCGTCGCTCCACACTCTGTTTAAGATTTGCTCACGCGAACATATCTTTCCACGGTGCTTTATGAGATAGGCAAGCAGCTCGAACTCCTTTCGCGCCAAACGAACCTCCTCGCCATCGACCGTGCAACGCTTGAACTCCAAATCGAGGCATAGGCCATCAACCACCAATCGGTTGGGCTTCTCGGCGGCAGATACATTGTTCCCTTTGTAGGTGGCCGTTCGGCGCAAAACGCTCTTAACGCGGGCAATCACATTACGCACGGTATAGGGCTTCATAATATAGTCATCGGCACCGAGATTCAGACCCATAACCATATCATCTTCCGTATCGCGGGCCGTGCAGAAGATGATGGGGATATCGGCGGTGGCAACATCGGCTTTCAACATCTTGGCCATCTTTATACCGCTGATTTCGCCCATCATAATATCGAGCAGAATGAGCGAATACTCTTTCAGGTTGTAGCCGAGTGCCTGCTCGGCACTGAACGCCACATCCACATCATACCCCTCATTTTCGAGATTTAGTTTCAGCACCTCGCACAAGGTCTCCTCGTCATCTACAATCAATATACGATTTGTTGCCATATACCTATCATATAATTCCTCTGCAAAATTACGCAGAATTGGCGAATGTTGTGATCCCCCGAAATTAGATTTAACGAAAATGTAATATTTTGCTCGCCGTCAGCATTTCACGAAAAGCTAATCTTTTTGAAACAATTATGAAATGTCTTGCCGATACTTTTGTCATCGAAATTAAAACAGAACAGAACATTTATGAGAAGAACTTTTCAGTCAGTTTTGACATTGATTGCTGCCGCTGCAATGGTTGCTTGTGGCAATAATTCAAAGAGTGGCAGCAGTGAGCCGCAAGAGCTTTCGGGCGCAGGTGCAACCTTCCCGTTGCCCTTCTACAACGTTGTTTTCGAGCAGTTTGGAGAGGTGAAAGGCGACCAGGTGGCATACGGCGGCATCGGCTCCGGCGGCGGTGTGCGCAACCTGCGCGATAAGATTGTCGATTTTGCAGGTAGCGACGCTTTTCTCTCGGATAAGGAGATGGCCGAGATGGAGCCCGTGGTACATATTCCGACCTGTATGGGTGCTGTGGTGATGGCATACAACCTTGACGGCGTAGATGAATTGAGGCTGTCGGGCGAGGTTATCGCCGAGATCTTTGCGGGCGAGGTGAAGATGTGGAACGATGAGCGTTTGGCGGCCCTCAACCCCGATGTGAAGCTCCCCGCAGAGGCTATTATCCCCGTCTATCGCTCCGACGGTTCGGGTACGACATTCGTATTTACCGACTACCTTGCAAAGGTCAGCCCGATGTGGCGAGAGAGGTTTGGTGTGGGCAAATCTGTAAATTTCCCCGTGGGACAGGCTGCCAAGGGTAACCCTGGGGTGGCAGGCGTGATTAAGCAGACAAAGAATACGATAGGTTATGTCGGCTCGGAGTACGCCTTTGCACAGAAGATCCCCTACGCACGTATCCGAAACCCTCGTGGGGAGTTCGTTCTGCCATCATCGGCAACAATTTCGGCGGCTGCTTCGGGCGAAATTCCGACCGACACTCGCTGCTCCATTACAAACTCGAACGCTGTTGGAGCATACCCCATTTCAACTTTTACTTGGATGATTATCTACAAGGAGCAGAACTATGCCGACCGCACGAAGGAGCAGGCCGTGGCAACGCTCGACCTCTTGAAATATATCCTTTCGGATAAGGCGCAGGGTATCACCTCGGAGGTCCATTATGCTCCGCTGCCGACGAAAGCCAAGGAGTTGAGTATGACAAATTTGAAGGCCGTTACCTATGACGGCATCTCGATATTGCAATAACGAAACGCTATGAACGATAAGCTATACAGAATCCTATTGTTCGCCGCAGCATTGACAATGCCCATAGTATGCGGGGGCGTAGTTTATGCCCTCGTTACTGACGCTTATGAGGCGTTCGAGCACTTCGGATTTTTCAAGTTCCTGACCTCGTCGGAGTGGAGCTACACCGAGGGAGCAGAGCAGTATGGGGCATTGCCCTTTATCACGGGAACGCTGATGACAACGCTGTTGGCTCTTATCTTCTGCATACCATTCTCTCTGCCCGTTGCGTTGTTCGTGGGCGAGTATTTCAAAGGGACAAAGATTGCCACCGTATTGAGTACCGTAACCGACCTATTGGCAGGTATCCCCTCAATTATCTATGGTTTGTGGGGCTTCTACACTCTGCGCCCGCTCGTTATGGCACTCAATATCTCGCCACAAGGTTCCGGCATATTGACCGCCTCGCTGGTGCTGGCGATTATGATTATCCCTTATGCTGCCTCACTCAGTGCCGAGTTTATCAAGATGGTGCCCAACGATTTGAAAGAGGGCGCATATAGTCTTGGCGCGACACGTGCCGAGGTCATCCGCAAGGTGGTATTCCCCGTTGCAGGCTCCGGTATCTTCTCGTCTTATATCTTGGCGATTGGTCGCGCTTTGGGCGAGACGATGACCGTAACGATGCTTATCGGCAATACGAATAATATCCCCGATTCAATCACCTCGACGGGCAACTCGATGGCGTCAATCATCGCCAACCAATTTGGCGAGGCTGACGATCTGCGACTCTCCTCGCTTATTGCTATCGGTTTGATTCTCTTTCTGATAACCGCAGTAATCAATATGGTGGGCAAGATTATGATTAAACGCGCAAGAATAGTGTAACTATGAATAAATCGAAAATCATAAACCGTTTGGCAAAGGATAAGGCGTTACGATGGGGCGTATGTCTGTTTGCAGCCCTTACGGCCATACCTCTCGTAGCCATTTTGGGCGAGGTCTTCCTGCGTGGCTACGACCAACTTTCGTGGTCGTTCTTTACCGAGCCGACACCTACGGCTTACAAAGCGATGAAGGCTATCGAGGCAGGCGAGCCAATCCCCGGCGGTATTGCCAACGGCATTATCGGCACAATGATAATGCTCGGTATGGCGGTCGTTGTTGCCGTTCCTATGGGTATTTTATGCGGTGCCTTTTTGGCGGAGAATCCCAAGAACCGTTTTGCACAAGTTGTAAGTTATCTTACCGACCTGTTGCAGGGCACACCTTCGGTAATTATCGGCATCATAACCTACATCTGGGTCGTCGTTCCGATGAAGGGCTACTCGGCAATCGCCGGCAGCGTGGCACTCTGTATTATGATGCTTCCGCTTATTATCCGCTCGACCGAGGAGACCCTGAAAATTCTCCCTGCATCACTCAAAGAGGCAGGTTTGGCATTGGGCGGCAACAAGGCTCGTGTAATGATGAAAGTGCAGCTTCCAGCCGCTTTCGGTGGTATCTTTACGGGTGTTCTGCTGGCTATCTCGCGCGTAATCGGCGAGACTGCACCGCTGATGTTTACCGCCCTCGGTTGCTCATTTATCCGCTTTGCGGTCGATAAACCGATCTCGGCGGTACCTCTGCTTATATGGGAGTTTTTCAACGATCCCAACCTGCAAGAGTTGATCTGGGGCGCGTCGCTCTTCCTCTTGTTATTCGTACTCACTTTGAATCTTACAGCTAAATATCTTGCAAAGAGATGGAATCAGTAAAACCTATATTGGAGTTTAAGAAGACTTGCGTATCATATACCAAGCAGACGATGGCGGTGAAATATGTGTCGGCAGCCATCGAACGAAATACAATCACAGCGATTATGGGCCCTTCGGGCTGTGGCAAATCGACGCTCTTGCGTGCCGTAAATCTGATGCACAACCTCTATCAGAATATCCGCGTCGATGGTGAGATTTTGCTCAATGGCGAGAATATCCTCTCGATGGAGCCTATTGATGTGCGCCGTAGGGTGGGTATGGTCTTTCAGCGTCCCGCGCCTTTTCCCACGATGAGTATCTACGATAATGTGCTTTCGGGATTTGCATTAAACGGCATCAAACTCTCAAAGGCGGAGAAGGATGCCACCGTAGAGCGTTGCTTGCGTAGCGTAGCCCTTTGGGACGAGGTGAAAGATGTACTGAATAAGAAGGGCACATTCCTTTCAGGCGGTCAGCAGCAGCGTTTGTGCATCGCCCGTGCTTTGGCTCTAAAACCCGATGTGCTCCTGATGGACGAGCCGACATCGGCACTCGACCCTATCGCGACGAAACATATCGAGGAGCTGATGCAGGAGCTCCAAAAGGAGGTTACAATCCTTATCGTTACCCACAATATGGGACAGGCAAGACGAATATCATCGAAGTCTATGTTTATGTACCTCGGTGAGTTGGTTGAATATGGCGACACCGAAACGATGTTCACCAACCCCTCTGACGAACGCACCAAAGCCTACCTTACGGGGAAAATGGGCTAATCGCCTCTCTTGATAGGTCAGGCACAACCGACCACAGACAACTCTGCCGAGGCGCAACAAGCAGTGCGAGTCCCTTTATGCGCACAAAAAAAAGCGACTGCCAAATGCAGTCGCTCGTGCGGATAAAGGGACTCGACCGCCAAGCGAAGCGCAGGTGAAGCGGGGATACCGCTGAAAATATAATATAATTTATCCCCGCAACCCCATCAATATTCCTTATCTACACACAAGGCGAGCAAGCCGATAGGCTTCGATTTTGAGGTGGCGGGGAGGGTGCTTGCACACTCACAGACACAAAAAAACGAACAACGGTAAAACCGTTGCTCGCCTTGAACTTTGTGCGGATAAAGGGACTCGAACCCCCACGCCTCTCGGCATCAGATCCTAAGTCTGACGTGGCTACCAATTACACCATATCCGCTTGGTTGCGTGTGCAAAGGTATAAATTATTTTTTGAATCTTCAAACTGCGGGCGATTTATCCAACAAGCGACATCACCGTAAGGCCCACCAGCGCGAGATAGACAACCATCGAGAAACGGCCCTCGGCACGTACAAAGAGCAGTGGCATCGACACTGAAAGGGGCAATGACAGCAGCAGCCACGTGCAGCAGTCCGACCCTTGGGCCAACGACGAGGCGAGGATCAGCAGGGCCAGCAGAACATAGAATATATGTATGCGGCGCGACTTGAATTTCAATGCGCCCAGCTCGATCAGATAGACTCCGAGCGACATCAGCACCACAAAGAGCACTGCGCCCATTGCCAGCAGATCAAGCAGTTGCGCGCCGCCGAAGAGGGTATATCCCGACTCGGTTGTGGCGGCGGCGATCATTCGCTCGACCACGTAGCCGAAGTCGTAGCCCATACCCCACCAGATATACGAGGTCATCAACACGGGCAGGCAGATACCGACAACTGCCACAGCCACCTCACGTGCAGGGCGACGAAAGAGGAATATAATGGCGGGCAGGGCGAGCATAACCGTTGCGGCGGGGGCATAGATCAGCGGCACAAGGCCGAGGAAGAAGGCTCCTCGGAAGGTTGCACCAAAGGCGTAGCTACGTTTGAATCCCGCCTCGAAATTGCGGCAGGCAAGTAGCAGAGCAAGCATCGCGGCCCAACTGCGCAGCCACTCCTCGCAACCGAACAGACAGCACGAACAGAGCGAGAACATCACCATTGCGATAAACGAGCGCACGCCATAAAGTTCATAGCGCACCGACGAGCGCGTAACCAGATATGCCGACGAGATTGCCGTCATAAAGACCGCCACAACCGACCAGCCACGATGTGCCCTCTGAAAAGCAGCAAGAAGCTCGCCCAGAGGCGTTTCGACCGACAAGGCGGGCAGTTCGCCTGCCGATGGCAGGCGGAACATCAGCCCCAACACCGTCAGCACAAGCGAGGTGGCCAATGTCAGCAGCAGCGGCTGTCCCGTTATGTTTATTTTATTGCTCACGCTTCTCTTTTCCTTGCTTCTGTAATCAAAAAAAGTTCTCCGCCCTCAAAAAGCGGCCTGCCCCAAAAAAAGCTCTCCGCCCCAAAAAGTTCTCCGCCCCACGAGTGGTCGGTCGGCGAAAAAACTCTCTTCAAAAAGCACCTTGCCAAAAAAAGCGGTCCGCCCGTTACCTCGAAGCAACTAACGAACCGCCTAAATCTCACACCACGCGGGGCTACTCCTTCCCGTAGCGCATCACATCCTGACCAATGTCGCGACGGCAATACTTGCCCTCGTAATTGATCTGCTCGATTGCGCCGTAGCTCTTCGCCAATGCCGACGGAATATCCTCGGCAAGTGAGGTTACTGCCAACACGCGACCGCCCGAAGTGAGCGTCTTGCCCGCCTTCGCTGCCGTACCTGCGTGATAGATCTTCGTGCCTTCGGGCGTCGGAACGTCCAGACCGCTGATCTCCTTACCTTTCTCGTAGGCTTCGGGGTAGCCACCCGACACGCAGACAACCGTAACGGCCGTGCGCGGGTCGATGCGCAGATCGCAATCGTCGAGCTGACCGAAGGCGATCCCCTCGAACAGCTCCATAATATCGCTCTCGATACGGGGCAGCACCACCTCGGTTTCGGGGTCGCCCATACGTACGTTATACTCAATCACATAGGGGTCGCCGCCGCAGTTCATCAAACCGATGAAGATAAAGCCGTGATAGTCGATCTTATCTGCCGCCAAGCCTGCAACGGTCGGACGCACGATGCGCTCCTCGACCTTGCGCATAAACTCCTCGTCGGCAAACGGAACGGGCGAAACGGCACCCATACCGCCCGTATTCAGACCTGTATCGCCCTCGCCGATGCGCTTGTAATCCTTCGCAACGGGCAGGATCTTATAATTTTTGCCATCGGTAGCAACAAATACCGAACACTCTATGCCACTCAAATATTCCTCAATCACCACACGAGCACCCGCCTTGCCGAACTTGCCGTCGAACATCTGCTCCAACTCGCGGCGAGCCTCCTCCAACTCATCGAGAATAACCACACCCTTACCTGCTGCCAGGCCGTCAGCCTTCAACACATAGGGGGGACGCAGCGTGCGCAGGAACTCGACAGCCTCCTCAACTTCGCCCTTGCCGAATGAACGGTAAGCGGCGGTGGGGACATTGTGGCGCATCATAAATGCCTTTGCATACTCCTTGCTACCCTCCAAACGGGCACCTTCGCCCGAAGGGCCAATCACGGGAACGTGATAAATCTCGCTATCGCTGTGGAAGAAATCGACCACACCGTGCACCAGCGGATCCTCCGGACCAACAACCACAAGGTTGATATTGTTGCGCAGCACGAACTGCTTGACCGTACCGAAATCGGTCGGCGACAGATCGACATTCGTTCCTTCGAGTGCAGTGCCGGCATTACCCGGTGCGATATAAAGATTTGCTGTGCGGGGACTACGTGCAATGCTGTGAGCAAATGCGTGTTCGCGGCCACCCGATCCGAGCAGCAAGACATTGACTTTTTGTGGCAATTTCATAGTTTTGAATTTCTCCGTTTGGACAAAGATACCAATAATTCTCGTTCTTGCAAAATATCGGGCTTTGAATTTCAAAATCGCTTTGGCGAAAACGCAGATTTCATCACTCAGCCTTGCCTGCGACCAAAACCCGCCTGCCCCACGTATATACTATGCGTAGTGGCAAAAGATGGAGAGATCAGCCTATATTGGCTTGTGAATTATGATCTTTTTTTTATATATTTGCGATATAACCACAAATGCACCTAAAAATGAAACGACTGACACTTTCGATTTTGTGGATTTTGGCATTTGCCGCAGCCACAGCCCAAGAGCCAGCCACGATGCGTTATGGCTACGAACACTACCCATTGCGTGGGAATGTGAAAATGATTAAAGCATATTCGGCTTCGGTCGTTGAGGTCAATGGCAAACTCGCGCCCGACACGAGCCAATATCAACCCGCACCCACGATCTACCACTTCAACCGCGAGGGCAATGTAGAGTGGGAGGAGTTTTTCCAAAGACCCCACAGATCAACGATCAGGATCGCTCCGAAGGCGAACGACATCTATTATAAATATGATCAGCGTGGCAACTGCTTCGAGCGTCGCGTAATCAGTTATGAGGATTCGGCGAGATACTCGCACACGAATATTTTCAAGTATGATGATCGCGGGTTGCTCGCTCAAAGTTACGACCTGCGCGCCGATGGTCGCAAGATCAGATATGAGGCGTACAAATATAACCGCAAGAGCCAAAAGGTCAAGTATCAACATCGTAGCAGGGCTCCCCAAACGCGCAAGGATATGGAGCCCAACCCTCAAACGCGCTACAAATACAATGCTGACGGGCACTGCGTTCGTGAGGTGCATTACAACCACAACGGCGAGATTAAAAAGGTTGTAAAAATGGGCTATGACGCGCAAGGCAACCTCGTGAAAATGAGTTCGATCCCCAAGATTCGCCCAAATCGCGACGGATACATAATGGTTTCATCGGGTGAGTCATACTCTCATATCGTTAAGCTCTACCGCTACGACCAGCGTGGCAACTGCATTAATATTCGCACCCTCACCAACGGCAAAAAGTATAAGAACGAAATGGTCGTTGAGCGAGAGTATGACGAGTGGAATAACTGCATAAAATATCGCAGCTATCAGATCGACGGCGACAACATACGTCGCGTATATACGGCTGATTATCAATACGAATACGACGCGCACGGCAATTGGATCAAGCGCATCGAACTCTTCGCCCGCGACGGCGTTTTTCGCCCAACGAGGATTACCCTCCGCGAGATCAGTTATTACGAATAGCCATCGACGAGGTCCGAGCGACACTCCGCGCAAACCGCAGATAATAACGGAATTCCGAGAATTTCGATTTTCCCCTATTTTCTTATTTAATGAATAAGCGCAAACAAAAAAGCCACGCTCCAATGGGGCGTGGCCTAATTTTGCATTTTGCGTTTAGAAAATGTCGCTATTGCTGCGGCGCAGGTGGATAAATGCCTCGGCGCGTTCGCAACGGAATTCGATACCGCGGAACTTCTCGACGCGGTCGTGATAACGTGCAAACGACTTGGTCGTATTCTGGCTCACGTGCGCAAAATAGGCCTCGTGCTTACGCTCCGCCACGCGCGAGATATCGACGTAGTCGGTCGGCTGGAAATATTGAGTCTGTGTGCCCGTCATCGTCTCGAAATAGTACAACTCGAAGCTGTATCCGAGTCTGCGCCAAGCGTCATAGACCAGCAACGAGCAGACGCGATGGTCGGGGTGGCCGTCGATAGGCCAATGGGTAATCACCAGATCGGGTTTCTCGGCCGCAATCACCTCGCGCATCTCGGCGTAACGCTCCTTGTTGATCTCGGTATTGCCATCGATTTGGGTCATAAATATCGGTCGCACATCGAGAATCCGGCACGCTGTGATCGCCTCCTCGGTGCGGATCGCAGCCGTTTCGTCGCCCGATTTACCCGTGATGCCACCCTCGCCGCGAGTCATATAGACCGCCGCAACGTCCCAGCCCGCTTCGCGCAGCAAGAGCATCGTACCGCCCACATTTTCAGGGTCGTCGGGGTGCGCGCCAATCACAAGGGCCTTACGTTTTGAGGTCGTTTTCGGGGTTGTGGTTGCCTTTTCGTTTTCGGTCGGTTCGGCGGCAAGTGCCTCCACGCCAAACAGGGTCGCACCGGCAAGCAGCGTACCGGTCGCCTTCAACATTTCGCGTCGGTTCATAGTTTGAGTTTTTTGTTTTCCAACTTCTACAAATGTATCACATATTTTCCATAAATCAAACTCCGAGCACTATTGCACGAGCCGATTTTTTGTGGTAATTTTGCGAGGAGTTCAAGCTATGATAATAATTAAAAAAGTATAACCACCTATGTTTTTGGAAAATGCCAGCCGCAAAGGCTATATCGAGGTGATCTGCGGATCGATGTTTTCGGGCAAGACCGAGGAGTTGATTCGTCGCCTCAAACGCGCAAAATTCGCAAATCAGCGCGTCGAAATCTTCAAACCCAAACTCGATGTGCGCTACTCGGAGGAGGATGTCGTTTCGCACGACAGCAACGCCATTCGTTCAACGCCCGTCGATTCGTCGGGTAACATCCTGCTGATGTCGGCCGATGTCGATGTTGTGGGTATCGACGAGGCGCAGTTCTTCGATCAGAATCTGGTCGAGGTGTGCCGCCAGCTGGCCGATAACGGTGTGCGTGTGATCGTAGCGGGTCTGGATATGGACTATCGCGGTGTGCCGTTTGGTCCGATGCCTGCGTTGATGGCGACGGCGGAGTATGTTACCAAGGTGCACGCAATCTGCGTTCGTTGTGGCAATTTGGCCCACCACTCGCACCGCCTCACGGCTGACGATAAACTCGTAATGCTCGGCGAGAAAGATACTTACGAGCCTATCTGCCGCCACTGTTTCCGCGAACTTTACAAGGAGAAGTAGGATTCGCCTAATCTATAATCAACCGAAAAAAGCCGCGCCCCATCGGAGAGCGTGGCTTTTTTTATGTCGCTTTTTGAGTTCTCACAGGACCTCGGCAACGGTGAAGGTACTGCCGCCGATGAAAATTGCGTCGTCATCGGTGGCCAACGTGCGGGCGTGGGCAACAGCCTCGCGCACTCCGCGCACAACCTCGCCACGCAATCCGACCGCAAAGGCGGCGCGAGCCAACTCCTCGGCATCTAACGCGCGCGAGATCGCCGCCTGCGTGAAGATGTAATAAGCCTTGCGCGGCAACAGCGGCAGGACAGCCGCCAGATCCTTCTCGCGCACAACGCCCAATACGATATATAACTTATTGCAATTCAGCCCCTCCAACTGCTCGGCCACATATCGCAGGCCGTGCGCATTGTGGCCCGTATCGCACAGCACCGTCGGTCGGTCGCCAAGCCTTTGCCAACGACCCTGCAACCCCGTTGTGGCAGCTGCACCACGGCAACCTTCAATCAGTGCGCGGGTCGAAATCGACACGGGCGTACGACGGTGCAGCACCTCCAACGCTCCGAGCGCGGTGATGATATTGCGACGCTGATACTCGCCACCCAAATCGAGATCAAGGTTGAACTTGCGATCATCTCCTGCACGGCGCACCGAGAAACGGCTTCCGTGCTCATTGCTCTCGCCCGAAATAAGTTCAAACAGATCCTCGGCAAAGTAGATATTCGCCCCTTTTTCGCCTGCCACACGCTCGAAAATCGGGTCCGTCTCGGCATTGTGTTCGCCAATGATAACGGGCACTTCGGGTTTGATGATACCCGCCTTCTCGACGGCGATTTCGGCAAGTGTCGAGCCGAGTAAGTCGGTGTGATCCAGGCCGATATTGGTAATGACCGAGGTGATCGGAGTGATGATGTTCGTGGCATCGAGGCGACCTCCCAACCCCGTTTCGATAACAGCCACCTCAACGCTCTCACGACTGAAATGGTCGAAGGCCATTGCGGCAGTCATCTCGAAAAACGACAGCCCGATGCGCTCCATCGCCGAGCGGTGCATCTCGACAAATTCGACCACCTCGCTCTCCGAAATTTGCGCGCCATCGACGCGAATCCGCTCGCGGAAATCGTGCAGATGGGGCGAGGTGAAGAGTCCCGTGCGGAAGCCTGCCGACTGCAACACCGAAGCGATCAGGTGCGAGGTCGAGCCCTTGCCGTTGGTGCCTGCGACGTGGATCGTGGCATAGTGGCGGTGCGGGCGACCGAGGTAGGTCATAAAGTTCTCGATGCGGTCAAGGCCGGGTTTATAGGCGTCGCTACCCGCATCTTGAAACGAGCGCAACGACGAATAAAGATAGTCGAGTGTTTGGGCGTAGTTCATCGTTTGAAAAGGGCTTTAATCGACAAGGTGATTGCGACGTCGAACACGATAGGCAATATAGTATAACGTGCAGAGTAACAACAGATAACAGCACAGACGAGCCACATAATCGCCATAGCGCGTGTAGAGCGTCAGGCGGGTGCAGACGGGCACCTCGGCCGTAAGTACGCCGCGCTCGTCCCAACCTATCGACGAGATCACGCGACCCTGCGGATCAATAAATCCCGAAATGCCCGTATTGGCACTTCGAGCCACGCTGCGGCGGGTTTCGATGGCGCGCAGACGCGAGTAAGAGAAGTGTTGGCGGTGGCCGTTTGTCTTGCCCCACCAGCCGTCGTTGGTGATCACCGACATCACCTTCGCACCGCGACGCACAAACTCCGAATAGAACTCGCCATAGACCGACTCATAGCATATTGCCACGCCGATTGGCAGCTCCTCCGAGCCGAAATTTTTGGGTGCAGGATCGACGCCGAGCTGCCCCGAAGAGCCGCCCAACTCGACAATCAGACCCGAAATGAGCGACATCAGTCGCGGATAGGGAACCTTCTCAGCTCCCACGACCAATTTGATCTTATGGCGCACATCGAACTCATCGCGAGGAGCGAACTCCAACGCCGTATTATAGACATCGTAACGCATCGTGCCACGCACGCGGGCCGTCTCCGAAGCGGCCGTACCGAAGGGGTAAAGACGCAGTGTGCTTGCACCCGTAATGATCGACCCTTCGGGCAGATGCGTCGCCTGCACCGCGCGAATATTGCCGATTGCCGCCGCCGACCAATCATTCTCCCAGATCGCGCTATTGGCACCCAACGCGGTTTCGGGCATCAGCACATAGCGACTATCCGAGGGGCACTGCTCCACAAGTGCGCGGAAGATCGAGTCCTGCACCTCGTCGGGCAGGTCATACTTTTGGTCGATGGGCCAGCACGAGAAATTGGGTTGCACGACGCTGATTTTGACCCTCTCGTCGCACTCTTCCGCGCCGAGCAACATCGCCACCGACACCACCATCGGCACCACTACGGCCACCACGCCTGCCACTGCGCGGCGCACCGAGCGCGAGCGTAAAGCCTCGAAGAAGAGAATGTTACAGATAAGCACCCACAGCGAGCCGCCAAATACGCCCGTCAGTTCGTACCACTGCACCGCCCAAATGTCGTTTGCAAAACCGTTACCCAACGCCAACCAGGGGAACGAAGCCTCGGTCGTAAGGTAGAAGTACTCCAATGCGATCCACGCGCCGACGAGCGAGCAGTATGCCAACGATCGCGGAGCGCGTTTGCTTACAAAGTGGTAGAAGAGCACGGCAAGCGAGGGGAGCACGGCGGTAACGATGATCGCCGCGATAGCTCCTGCGGGGGTCGAATTCCATATCCACCAGCAGGTTACGATAGTCCAGAGGAACATCACGAGGGTTGTCCAGCCCGCCATACGCCAGAAGTCGCGGCGCGAAGCGGAGTATTGTTCCGAGATCCAAAGCAGCGGCACCAGAGCCACCACAAGCACTACGCCCGTTATACGCAACCACCCTGCCGAGAGCAGCAAAATGGAGATAAGCGAGAGGAATATCTTATTCTGTACTAATTTTTGCATCTTTTCGAGGATTTATTCGATAATTTATCTGACATTTTATCTGCAAAGATAGAAGATATTTACTATTTTTGCACTTTATAACTCATAGTTTTTAATACAAGTATTAAAAGCAGGAGGGCGGAGTTGGTGCAAGGTGCGGAGTTTTAGCCGCTGCGAGTTGCACTCCGAGGTGGAAACAACCAAATTACAGAAGAGAGGGATACTATGTGGTATGATATGATTTTCAGAGGATTGCTCGTCGGATTGGCATCGTCGATCACCGTCGGACCGGTGGCTGTTCTCTGTATTCAGCGCACATTGAGCAAATCGCGTCAATCGGGATTGGCTTCGGGCGTAGGCGTGGCGTGTGCCGATACGTTGCTGGCTACGGTGGCATATTTCTGCTACTCGATGCTGCAATCGTGGCTCGATCAATACGCGCTGTTTATGCGTGTCAGCTGCGGCATTATGATCGTGGTGGTGGGTGTTTATATCTACCTCCAAAATCCCGTTACACAGATCCGCCGCAACCGCGCCGGACAGAGCGACCTGTGGCAGGATTTCGTGTCGATGCTCGGCTTCACGCTGGCCAATATGCTGATGATCGTGCCCTATATCTTCGTCTTCTTCGGTATGTTCAGCATCGAAACCACCGACACCCTGTCAATGAACTCGCTGGCTCTCGGTGCATTACATCTGATCGGCTTCTTCGGTGGTGCTGTCTGCTGGTGGTTCTGCCTCACAAGCCTCATCAGTATCTTCCGCAACCGTTTCCGACCCCGACATATGCTCTGGATCAACCGTATCGCCGGCTGCCTGATCGGTGCGCTCGGTGCATACACTATCATCTCAACATTTATTGAAGTTTTCATACTATGACTCTGAACAAAAATAATCGTCGCCGTCTGACCATCGCCGTAGATGGTTTCTCGTCGTGTGGCAAGAGCACCTTCGCAAAGGCTCTGGCGGCACGTTTCGGATATATCTTTGTCGATACAGGAGCAATGTATCGCGCAGTAACCCTCTTCGCCCTCGAAAATGGGGCGATCCGTTCGGGTATTCTCGATGAGGATGCTCTGCTCGCGCTGCTGCCCAAGATCGACATCGCCTTCCGTTTCAACCCCAAGCGCGGAGCGAGCGACATCTATGTCAATGGCGACCTGGTCGAGGGCAAGATCCGCACAATCGAGGTGAGCAACTGCGTCAGCCGCGTCAGCTCGATTGGCGAGGTGCGCGAGAAGCTGGTTGCAATGCAGCAGCAGATGGGTCGCAACAAGGGTATCGTGATGGATGGCCGCGATATCGGCACGGTGGTATTCCCCAATGCCGAGATCAAGATCTTTATGACGGCTGACCCTGCGGTGCGTGCCAAGCGTCGCTACGACGAGCTGACCGCAAAGGGCGAGCAGGTGTCGCTCTCGGAGATCGAGGAGAATGTTCGTTCGCGCGACATCGCCGATCAGAATCGCGCCATCAGCCCCCTGCGCAAGGCCGACGATGCGGTGGTGCTCGACAACAGCTATATGTCGATCGACGACCAAATGGTTTGGTTCGACGAGAAATTTGGCGAACTATTTGAGAATTCACAATTATAGTTCGACACAACTGATAACCAATGGCGATACGCACCTTCGGGGGCTGGGGCGGTCGCCGAAGGCGAGCCCCCGAAGGTGTGTCAAAATCAAAGATTTTGCCAACCGTAGCAAAGGAAAACCAATTTTGAATTTTGCTTTTTGAATTTTGAGGAATGAAAGTTCTGATCGACGATAATTCGGGTTTCTGTTTTGGCGTGGTACGTGCCATTTCGCGGGCCGAGGAGGCTCTCGCCGAGGGCGGTACGGTCTATTCGTTGGGCGACATCGTTCATAACCGCGTTGAGGTGCAGCGACTCGAAAGGCTTGGCTTACAGACTGTTACCCACGCCGATATGGAGCATTTGGGCGGTCGAAGGCTCTTCATCCGCGCACACGGCGAGCCACCGACGACATACGTCAAGGCGAAGCAATTGGGCATTGATGTCATTGATGCCACCTGCCCCGTTGTGGCGGCATTGCAGCGCAAGGTAAAACGTGCGCACGAAAAGATGCAAAGCGTTGGTGGTCAGGTCGTTCTGCTGGGCAAGCACGGCCACGCCGAGGTGGTCGGACTGACCGGACAGGTCGAAGATCGCGTGATCGTTGTCGAGAAGGAGAGCGACTTGGAGCAGGTCGATTTCTCGCGACCGATCTACTTCCTCTCGCAGACCACGCAGAGCCGCGCCCTCTTTGAGCACATCTTGGAGATTATGCGCCAACGTGCTGCCGACCCCTCGCAGATCGAGGCTCTCGATACCATTTGCGGACAGGTGGCAGGGCGCGAGGAGCGACTCTCGGAGTTTGCCCGTTCGGTCGATAGAGTGATCTTCGTCTGCGGTCGCAAAAGCTCGAATGGCAAGGTGCTGTTCGAGGTGTGCCGAAAGGCCAATCCGCAGAGTTTCAATATCGAAGAGGCCTCTGAATTGCAGGCTGAATGGCTCGCAGGGGCCGAGAGCGTCGGTATTTGCGGTGCGACCTCAACGCCGAAATGGCTTATGCAGCAGGTGGCGGACTATATTGAGAATTCACAATTATAGTTTGTCGCAAAGGAAAACCAATTTTGCTTTTTGAATTTTGAATAATAAAAAATATGAGAACGGACAGATATTTGATTCGTGCAGTGAAATATTTCCTGCTTTTGATCGTTGCAGTTGTGGCACTCTATGCCATCTCCTACTACTTCGAGCAGACGCCGATGTCGATCGAGGAGTATATCGCGATGTTGCGCAGTGATGCCCGTTCAAAATGGATGTTGCCCGTCTTTGCGGTGCTGGCACTGACCTACCCCGCATTTGGCTATATGACTCGTTCGCTGCCCATCTCGCTGGCAAATAATCGCGTGGGCATTGATGCGGCAATGGCGGCGTGCGACTATGCGCTGTCGGGCGAGCGCAATGGCGTGTTGCTCTATCGTGCCACCTCGGCAGGTCGCCGTATGCGCACCCTCTGGGAAGATGAGTTGGAGGTTTGGTCGGAGGGCGATCGAACGGTGATTCGCGGCCATCGTGCAGCAGTGGTTCAGGTGATCTATCGCTCGGAAATGTATATGCGTAAAGAAAATGGCGAAGAGATTTAATTCGATGAAAATTAACAAAATAGCGCGTCGCGTAGCCATCTCTCTGGCGGGGGTAGCGGGGGCTGTGATCCTCACCGCATCTGTAACCAACGACTTTGGCTTGGGGCGAAATATCGAGATACTGATCAATATGATGCGCGAGTTGAGCGTGCTCTATGTCGATGAGATCAAACCCGAAGATCTGCTGAAAAACGGCGCGGCGGGTATGACCTCGACGCTCGACCCCTATACGGCCTATATGCCCGAAGAGGAGGTCGAGGAGTTCGAGATGCTGACACGCGGTAAATATGGCGGTGTAGGTTCGCTCATCCGCCAGAAGGGCGAGTATGTCCGTTTTGCCGAGCCTTATCGCGGCTTTCCGGCCGATCGTGCAGGTATCAAGATCGGCGACCGCATCCTCGAAATCGACGGAGAGTCGGCAAAGGGTATGTCGGTCGATCAGATAAGCCGCCGCTTGAAGGGCGACCCCGGTACGGAGGTGCGACTGAAAGTAGGTCGTCTGGTCGATGACAGCGTGATGGATCTGACTCTGCGCCGCGAACGCATCTCGATTTCGGGCGTTCCCTATGCCGGTTGGCTCAACGACTCGATCGCCTATATCGAACATAACGATTTCAGCGAGGGCTGTGCGGCCGATTTGCGCCGCGAGTTGATGCGTCTGCGCGAGACGGGACGCCTGCGCGGCTTGGTGCTCGACTATCGTAGCAATGGCGGCGGCATTGTGCAGGAGGCGGTCGATATTCTCTCGATGTTCCTGCCCAAAGGCAGCGAGGTGCTCAAAATGAAGGGTCGCTACGACTATACGAATGCAACCTACCACACCGATAAGGAGCCTATCGACACTCAACTGCCGATCGTGGTGCTGACAAATAGCGGCTCGGCCTCGGCTGCCGAGATCGTGGCGGGAGCGTTGCAGGATATGGATCGCGCCGTATTGATGGGTCGCCGCACATTTGGCAAGGGATTGGTGCAATCGACACGCGACATCGGCTACGGCTCTTATTTGAAGGTTACAACGGCAAAATATTATATGCCGAGTGGTCGCTGTATTCAGGCTATCGACTACGCCCACCGCAACGAAGACGGCTCGGTCGATTATGTGCCCGACTCGCTTATCCGCGAATTCACTACACGTGGCGGTCGCAAGGTCTATGACGGTGGCGGCGTGATGCCCGACGTGGTGCGCGAGGCGGAGTATGCAACCCGATTTGTGATGACGATCTATGCCGAGGGCCATATCGAGGACTTTGCCGACGACTATGCGAAGCGCAACGACAAGCGTCTGCAACAGCTCGATCCGCAGACATTCTCGATCAGCGATCGCGACTTCGAGGAGTTTGTCGAGATGATGAAGGGGCGCGAGACATCGTATCGCACCCAGAGCAGTCAGTATGCCGATGTTGTTCGTCGTGCTGCCGAGCAGGAGCGTCAGGACTCGACCCTGCTGGCCGAGATTCGCCGCTTGGAGAAGACTCTCGAAGGCGATATGGAGGGCCACCTGCGTCGCAATCGCGCGGAGATTATTGATGCGATCAACACGCAGATCATTCTTCGTTACCGCTACTCGGAGGGCGTTAAGCTCTACAATCTGCGCAAGGACCGCGATGCGGCGGCGGCAGTCGAGCTATTGGGCAACCTCGCGGAGTATCACCGAATACTCACCGAGCAGGATACCGAGCGTCAGCACAAGCGAGATTAATCGAACACACGAAAAACGACAACCCACAATGAAACGCCTCTCGAAGATATTTACCTTCCGCCACCGAATGATCGTGATCATTCTGGGTCTGATCCTTGCGTGCGGATCGCTCTTCTTCACCTCGAAGATGGCGCAGACGCTGCGCGAAAAGGAGCAGCACGATGTGCAAATATGGGCTATGGCAATGGAACGCAGTGGCAATTCGAGCATATTTGTCAGTGGCGACCCGCTGATGGAGCAGATCATTTCGGGCCGCAACAATATCCCGCTGATCATCACCGACCACAATCTTCGCGTGTTGGAGTCGCACCTGATACCCAACAATGTGATCAACCACCCCGATCTGTTGCGTGAGAAGATTGACCACCTGTCGGATAAAAATTCGCCCATCGTGATTCGTAATCGTTGGAATGCCCAAGATAACATCTATATCTTCTATGGCGAGTCGCGCCTGCTGCGCACGCTCTACTACTTCCCGCTGGTGCAGCTGACCGTCATCGTGATCTTCATTCTGTTCGGATATATCGCTTTCAGCTCCTCGAAGCAGGATGAGCAGAACCGCGTCTGGATCGGTCTGGCAAAGGAGACGGCACACCAGCTCGGCACACCCACCTCGTCGCTGCTCGGATGGATCGAGTATCTGCGTTCGCAAGATGTCGATCAGACGGCGGTCGATGAGATGAATAAGGATCTTACCCACCTGATGAAGATCGTCGATCGTTTCTCGAAGATTGGCTCCGAGACCGTTTTGGCAGCAGCCAACATCAACGAGGTTGTGGGTAGCTGTGTGATGTACTTCCGCACACGTATTCCGCGAAACGTGTCGCTCGACTATAACGGCTTGGCAACGGCCCCCGTGCAGGCGATGATCAACACCGCGCTCTTCGAGTGGGTGGTCGAGAATCTGATGAAGAACTCGCTCGACGCACTGCAAGGTCAGGGTCGCATCTCGGTTACGATCTCCTCATCGGCCGAGCAGGTCTTTGTCGATGTGCGCGATACGGGTAAGGGTATCGCCCGCAGCAATTGGAAGCGCATCTTCGAGCCGGGCTTCACCACCAAGACGCGCGGTTGGGGTCTGGGCCTGTCGCTCAGCCGCCGCATAATCGAGGAGTATCATAAGGGTCGTATTTCGGTCGTTGATTCCGAAATCGGCAAGGGCACCACGATCCGCATCGCCCTGCGTCGAATGTATGAATAGCGCAAACGGAGGTACAACTAAAACGATAAAACGCAACAAACGAGGTGATTCAACACGACACTATATATAATAATATAGCAACGGCGGCGGCCGATTTCTCGCGCCCGACGGAGTTCGATTTCGAGGCTCTGGGTGCGGCGTTGGTGCGCACCGACAGCGTTATGTACCGCCAAGTGCCGAGCCAAGAGGTGCTCACAGCCGAGGCGCAGGCTATCTATGGCCCGCTGACCGAGAGCGTCGCACCGCGAGAGCACGATCGCTCGGCAGTCAATTCGTCCCTGACCGCCTCGGTGGGCTTTCAGTCGGCGGTGATTGTGCTGTTGCTGCTCTATGTGATGTTGGTCTATCGTTTCCGCAGCGATATCATCGAGATCTTTACCAACCGCAAATCACTAGCCGAGGAGCTTGAACACACCGGCCAGAGCAGTATCTACACCCGCTTTTTCACCACAACGATTGGTGTGGGAATATTGCTCCTCGCCATTATGATTGTCAAGGGTGCCGATTTGAGCCAACAGATAGCCGCGCTCGATATTCAGCCCTGGATCGCCGCATTCGCCGTGCCGACGGTGATCCTTGTCGGGGCGATCGTCGGAGCGGTGCAAATCGCTCTGTTATGGATAATTGGGCGCGTGGCAATGTGCGAATATATCACCTCGCAACTGCTCCGATTACGCAAAATTTGCTTCTCAATTTTCACAATTTCGTGCGCTCCGACCGTTTTACTCTATGCTTTGAGCGAAATTGGTGATGCAAAATTAATTTTGTATCTTATTGGTTTTGAGATTGTTGTGATTTTTTTGGCCTTTTTGTACGAAACTTACGTCTTGTTTGCGGTTAAAAAAATTTCCGTTTTGCATTGGATTTTGTACCTTTGCACCGTCGAATTATTCCCTGTCAGTCTGATAGTTCTGACTGCAATACGAGAATTTTAATATAAAATGAGCATTAAGAAAATTTTGGTTTCGCAGCCGCAACCGGCTATTATCGAAAAATCACCGTTCTTCGAAATCGTACGCAAGCATAAGGTAGAAATCAACTACAACCCCTTTAACCGCGTTCAAGGCGTGAGCCTCAAAGAGTTCAGGGGTCAGCGCGTAGAGATCCTTACACATACAGCAGTTATCTTCACCAGCCGTACAACGGTCGATAGCTTCTTCCGCATCTGCGAAGAGGCCCGCATCACCGTTCCCGAAACGATGAAGTATATCTGCCAGACCGAGGCCGTAGCCCTCTATCTGCAAAAGTATATCATCTACCGCAAGCGTAAGATCTTCTTCGCTGACGGCTCATTTACCAACTTCTTGGAGCTCATTATCAAGCATAAAGACGAGAAGTATCTGCTCACATTGAGCGAGCCTCACAAGCCCGAACTGCCCGAAGCCCTCGACCGCTTGAACCTCAACGTCGATAAGGTTATTTTGGCAAAGACCGTACATACCGACGTGTCGCAACTCCCCTTGGAGAAGTTCGATCTGGTAGCACTCTACACCCCGTCGGATGTGGCTGCATTCAAAGAGGCATACGAGGGTAAGCAGATGCCCCGTGTAGCAACTTTCGGCGATGCAACAGCACGTGCCGCAGTCGCTTCGGGTATCACAATCAGCGTGATGGCACCCACCCCCGCTGCTCCGTCGATGACCAAGGCTATCGACATCTACCTCGGCAAGTTGGCCGCAGGTGAGGAGGTTGCTCCCGTAGAGTTGGGCGAGGAGGATACTCACGAGGATTTCATCCGCACGCAGCAGACCAAGTTGGCAAAGAAGACCCGCGCACGTAAGAGTGCCACTGCCACCGCAGCAAAGGGCACCGCAAAGGCTTCGACTGCAAAGAAGAGCACTACGACAAAGGCCGCAACAACGAAAAAGGCTGCCACTACAACCAAGAAGGCAACCACAACCAAAACTGCAACGGCAAAGAAGGCGACCACAACGAAGAAGACCGCAACGGCAAAGGCCGAGTAGTGGTCGATTTGAGAGTTGCACCTGCCGAAAGAGGTTGATCGTATAGGCCGCACACACTTATATATATTTATATATAGCAAAACTCAAACTCTGTCGGTGGTGGCACAATCCACCCCGACTTTTTCGTAAAGAGAGATGTCCGAACTGACCCTTACACGCGCCGAGCGACTGCGCTCGCTCAAAATGGTTCGCCGCCTGTTTGAAGAGGGGCGAAGCGGGTTCATATACCCCTTCCGCTATATGTGGCTTATCGACGAGGTAGCAGCGGAGGAGGATAGCAACGTCGCCGTTAAGGTCGGTACGGAGGTGCTCTTTTCGGTGCCGAAACGATTTCTGAAACGTGCCAATAAGCGCAATCTGGTGCGTCGTCGCACAAAAGAGGCATACCGTTTGGGCAAGGCGGCAATAACCTCGAAGATTGGCAATCGACACCTCTCTATCGCGCTGGTTTATAGCACAAAGAAGATCCACGAATATAAGACTATCAACAATGCAGTCGAGCGAATTTTGGCCGAAATTTCGAGCAATCTGTAAGCGCATCGGCGCAGCTCCGTTGCTCTTTTTGGTGCGGTTCTATCAGAGGTGCATCTCGCCGCTGACACCCCCCTCGTGCCGATATACGCCCACCTGCTCGCAATATGCCATCGAGGCGTTGCGAAAATATGGTCCGATAAAGGGTAGCTGGCTCACCATCAAACGCCTGCTGCGTTGCCACCCCTGGGGAGGCAGTGGCTACGATCCCGTGCCGTAAAACCACCAACCGAAAAGTGCGACAAGCGACAAAAGGCAAGCAACTAACGGCAAACGACTAACGGCAAACGACAAAAAAAATCCGCGTTCGGAATCGGAACGCGGATTTTTTATTATCCCGAATGGCAGATCAAAATACCTCGCGCAGAATCTCTACCGAGCGCACCTTATGAATTGCGTCGAGGTGATAACCGAAATAGACCAACATCGAATTGAGAAATTCGACCCTTCGGTCGCGGTTCAGGCCAATCGTACCCAACTCGCTCACATCGCACTCAATAAAGCGGTTGAAGAGCTCGGCATTGGCCTGCGTCATCGCTATTCCGTGCAGTGGCGGCAACGACACGAACTGACCCTCACGAATATCGAACCAATCGCCCTCGCGGTACTCGTTGCCGGGGAAGAAGCCCAGAAAGCGGCTCAATCCGACCATAAACCAGAGATGAAAATTGGCAACGCCCTCCTCTATCGCGTCGAGAGCCTCAATCGAGTGCCACACAAAATCGAAGAGTGGCGAATTGGGCTCCGACTCCTTAATCAGGCGATAGATCACCTCCGACATAAACATCGCAATCGTCGATTTACGCACATCGAAGGGCATCGACTGCAACGGTTGAGCCAGCACCGCCTCGCGGAAGCGGTGCATCTCGCCGCGCGGCGAGCAGAGCCCCTCGATCGAGAGCAGGAACATCGGTTGCAACAGAGCCATCTTGTTGCTACGCCCCTTGCCGCCACCCACGCCGCCAACCATATATGTCTGACGGCCGAGCGTGTCGGTCAGCAGATAGGCCACGACCGATTTCTCGCCGTAGCGCACCGTGTGCAGCACAATGCCGCGCGTCTTATAGCTCTTCATCGGACGAAAGTCGAAGGATAAAGCGGGTTACACAATCTATCGCTTAATGCAACGCATTACAGCCCAGCCATTTCGGAAACGTGCGCCATCCATCTCGATACCGAACTCGGCGGCACGCAGGCGTACATCCTCCACATCGCGCTCCAAAATTCCACTCATATAGAGCTCGCCACCCTCGCGCAACGTCGCAGCGTAGCGGGGCATATCGGCAATGAGGATATTGCGGTTGATATTTGCCAAAATGAAGTCGTAGCTCTTGCCCTCGATAGCCGATGCATCGCCCAAAATCGGCACAATGCGGTCGGCAACACCATTCTGCTCGATATTCTCGATACAGTTTTCGTAAGCCCAATCGTCGATATCGACCGCATCGACACGCTCGGCACCAAACTTGGCGGCGATAATCGCCAGCACACCCGTACCGCTGCCCATATCCAGGCCCACCTTGCCCGTATAGTCGCGGCCGATCATCTCGCGGCTCATCAGGTAGGTCGTAGCGTGGTGGCCCGTGCCGAACGACATCTTGGGCATAATCACCACTTCGAGCATATAGTCGGGCTGCGCAGGGTGGAACGGGGCACGGATCATAATCTTACCCTCGACATCGACGGGGGTGAAGTTGCTCTCCCACAGCGCGTTCCAATTCTGTGTCTCGATCTCGATATATCGCGCACCCTCGATGCCGTAGTCGGCAAGCAGCGCATTGACCTGCGCCATACAATCGACCAAACGATCGCGCTGGATATATGCTTTGAGCGACAAGCCCTCATTCTCGAAACTCTCGAAAGGCCATTCGGCCAATTCGGCAACCAAAATCTCCGACTGCTCCATCGTCGAGCAGGGAATATTGAGTTCAACGTAGTCCATAATAGATAATTTTTTAGTATCTTCGCAACGGAAGGGCTAAAAATGGCCTATTCCGACCTCAAAGTTACAAGTTTTATGGCAGATTACAGCAAGAGTTGGCAGGAAATTTTGCGTCGCTACCGCACCTATATAGCTGTCGAGAAGCGACTCTCGGCAAATACCGTCGAGGCATATATGCGCGATGCCGAGCGTCTGGCCTCGTTCTGCACCACACTCGAAAAGCCCATCGGACCCACACGCGTAACGGCCGAACATATCGAGCAACATCTCTCCGAACTCTTCGATCAAGGGTTGGAGCCACGTTCGCAGGCGCGTGTGTTGAGCAGTCTGCGCAGTCTGTTCGGATATATGATGCTGACCGACCGCATCGAATCCTCGCCCCTCGATCAGATCGAATCGCCCAAAGTGGGGCAACATCTGCCCGATGTGCTCTCGATCGGCGAGGTCGATTCGATTATCGAGGCTATCGAGCCGACAACGATGCTCGGCACCCGTAACCGAGCAATTATCGAGATGTTGTACAGCTGCGGATTGCGCGTATCAGAGCTTGTCGAGTTACGTTTTGAGGATATTGATTTCGAGGAGAATCTGGTGCGCGTAACGGGCAAGGGCGACAAGCAACGGTTTGTGCCTCTGGGAGATATGGCTCGTGCGCGATTGGAAGATTATATGACCTATCGCCGCGACATCGCCACAACCGATCGCCAAAGTGCCGGCATCGTGTTCCTCAATCGCCGCGGACAGAAACTGACGCGCGTGATGATCTTCACGCTGATCCGCAAAGCGGTTGCAGCGGCCGGCATCACCAAAACGGTCAGCCCCCACTCCTTCCGCCACAGCTTCGCCACACATCTGCTTATGGGCGGTGCCGACATCCGACAGGTGCAGGTACTGCTTGGTCATAGCGACATCACAACGACCGAGATCTACACCCACCTCGACTACGAACATCTTCGCCGCACGGTCGAGGAGCACCTCGATATTTAGCCCACGATGAACCGCCCGACACTGCGACTGCCAATGCTTCCGTTGCTTGCCGCGTTCGTGGCAGGATTGGTTGCCGAGTGGATATTCGAGATACCGACAGCCGTTACAATCATTTGTGGATTAATCTGTTACATCACAGCCCTCATCAGCCGAAGAGCAAAGGAGATCGCCCTCTTTTTGGCCTTCGGTTTTACGGGAGTCCTCTTTGCGCGAGGCGATCGGCCGACCATCTTGCCCTCGTTCGACACCCCTCTGATGCTCGAACTTTCGATCAATGAGCCTACGACCGATCGCGGTCGCTACCAAAGTTCATCGGCACGTATTGACCGCTTTCGCACAGCCGATGGCGAGTGGCACACGAGCAATCGACGTGTGATAATCTGGACCGATGACAGCACCCAACTCACTATGGGTGAGCGCATTTGCCTTTCGACAACGATACGCCCGATCAGCGACACCACAAACTCCTACTCGCGCCTGATGGAGGCTCGCGGATATATCGGTCGAATCTCGATCGGTAGCGCGACTCCGATCGTGCCGTTGGGACAATGCTCCTCGCTACGCATCGCCTCCCTGCGACTGCAACAGATTGTCTTTCAGAAACTTCGCTCAACAGCTCTCGAAGGCGACCAACTCGCCCTCTGCGCCGCAATGACCACAGGTCGCCGTAGCGAAATGTCGGCTGCCCTGCGCGAGAGCTATGCCCAAAGTGGCGCGGCGCACCTGCTCGCGGTATCGGGTCTGCACGTGGCAATTATCCTCGCGCTGGCCAATCTGCTGCTGCGGTGGGTGGTCTTTCTCGATAATGGTCATCGATGGCTCAATATCATCGTGCTGACGGCAGTGTGGCTCTTCGCAGTGATAACGGGAATGTCGGTCAGTGCGTTACGTGCAACGCTAATGTTCAGCGCATTACAACTATCTGACACTATCGACGGCACGTATCGGTCGGGCAATATCCTCGCCACAGTGGCATTGGTGATGTTGGCTGTCGAGCCGTCGCTATGGCGTGATGTGAGCTTTCAATTTTCATTCGTGGCCGTTGCCGCGATACTCTATTGGGCGGTACCTCTGCAACGCACTCTACGCACCCGATCGGGGATAGCCAATTTCCTGATTGCCACCATTATAGTCGGTTTAGCCGCGAGCCTTGCAACGATGCCGTTGATGTCATTTTGGTTCGGGCGCGTGTCGCTCATCGGCGTAGTTCTAAACCCGTTGGTGATCCTGCTGGCCTATGGCGTGGTCAGCTTTTCGATAGCGACATTGATCCTGCCCTCCACGTGGGTTTGGCTGGCAAAGGTGGCAGGAGCAATGGCCGAGCTGATGAATCGTTCGGTCGCGGTGGCAGCCGAAATGAGGGGCGCAACGCTCGAAGAGCAGATTGATTGGTGGGCAATTCCGATTTTTTATATCGTTGCGATCGCTATAACCGAGCTAATACGCTACATTGCCCGAAAAAAATCGTTATCTTTGCAAAAATACCAATTCAAAAGGCGTTTATAGGGCTGTGCGCAGACGCGGCACAAATATTATCGGAGATGAGTTTCGAGGAGCTTGAAATATTGATGCAGGAGGATGTTCGGCGGGCGATCGAGGAGAATATCGATCGTGATCCGTTGCGCATTGCCCTCGACCGCAAGTTGCCCCACGCCGCGCTCATCGCCTCGGAGGTGAAATATCTGCAACGCGCACGTAAGAAGTTGCCCTCGTATTTTGCCGCACGATGTATCATTCCGCAACGCGCCTTCGAGCAGTCGTCGAGTGAGGATACCGCCGCGCACAAACAGGGCAAAGGCGTTAGCTGTCTGGATCTTACGTGCGGACTTGGAGTCGATTCGTTCTATCTCTCGAAGCGTTTTGAGAGGGTTGTTACCATTGAGCGCGACGAGGTGCTGGCCGCCATTGCACGCGAGAATTTCCGCCGTCTCGGAGCCACAAATATCGAGGTGCGATGCGCCTCGGCCGAGGAGGTTATCGCCTCGATTGACGAACCATTCGATATGATCTATGCCGATCCCGACCGCCGTTCGGGAGATGGTCGCCGACAGGTGCTCATCGAATGTTGCTCGCCCGATGTGGGGGCAATGTTACCTCGATTGCAGCAACTTGCACCGCACATTGTCATCAAAAATTCACCCCTCTTTGATGTTGCCGAGGCCGAGCGAATCTTCGGCGCAGAGAGCCGCGTGGAGGTGGTTTCGTTGGCAGGAGAGTGCAAGGAGGTGATTGCCGAATGGCAACGCGGAAACGAATATAATACATTGACAGCCACTGCGTTAGGCTACGGCTCATTCAGCGTCGGGAGCGACCGACTCACCCCGCCGCGAATGGCGCGTGATCCGCGCTCGGCACGCTATCTGCTCTCGGCCGATGTGGCTCTGCGCAAGGCGCGTCTGACCTCGACCTACTTCGCCGAGGTGGCACCCGATGCCGAGGCCTGCACGCCCGACGGGTTCTACCTTGCAGAGCAGCTGCCCGAAGGTGCAACGTTGGCACGCACGTATGAGATTGTGCAAGCTCTGCCCTTCGCACCCAAGCAGTTGAAGCGCGAATTGGCACGCCGTTCGATAGGTCGCATTACGGCTCTCAAACGCGATTTGGCACTCTCCTCGACGGAGATCTGTCGCCGTTTAGGAGTGAAAGAGGGTGGCGATCGGATGTTTGCCTTCACCGAGTGCGGAGGCGATGTTTGGTGTTTGGAAATCAAAGAGTTATAAGAGATACAATGTTGAAACGAGTAATACATTTCCTGACCGACGGAGTATTCCAACTGCGTCCGGAAGAGGTCGAAAATCGATTTCTGCGCTGGATTTTGAAGCAGTATAAATTACTCTACTATACGGCACGTGGCGTGATCGAGCACAATACGTTGATGCGCTCGGCATCACTCACATTCTATACGCTGATGTCGATCGTGCCGCTGGCTGCGCTGATCTTTGCGGTGATGAAGGGCTTCGGTATGGCCGAAAACCTCACACGCGAGCTGCACGAGGCTCTGCCGCAGTTCCCCGAATTTATCAACTACGTGGTCGGCTTTGCCAATAACGCCCTCGCACGTACGCGCGGCGGACTGCTCGCAACATTCAGCGTGCTGGCTCTGTTCTGGGCGGTGATGCAGGTCTTCTCGTCGGTCGAGTCGGCATTCAACAACATCTGGGAGGTGAAACGCTCGCGCGGATTTGCTCGACAATTTAGCGACTATATCACTGTGGTTGTGGTAGTTCCCGTGCTGTGGATCGCCTCGAATGCCGTTGCGCACTACCTCGATCAATGGCTCAATATCAACGCCTCAACATTCTATCACATCTGGTCGAATGCCGCCTCGCTCGCGCTGATATGGATGATGTTCACGTTTGTCTATATCGTGCTGCCAAATACCAAAGTTCGCTTTTCGAGTGCTGCGACCGCGGCCCTTGTCAGCGGTACAATCTTCCTGCTCTTTCAATGGCTCTACATCTACCTGCAAACGTGGATGAGTGGCTACAACGCCATCTATGGCAGTTTTGCCGCGCTGCCGTTGTTCCTCATCTGGTTGCAGACCAGCTGGCAGA
>CALBQR010000060.1 GCA_937899895.1 uncultured Alistipes sp. | reverse complement strand
GTCGTACGGCATCCTCGTAGTTGGTCGCCAGAAGGATCTTCGGGCGGGCACGCTTACGCAGAATCTGCTGCTGCTCGTTGTATGCATCTTTCAGAAATTCACTATTTTGCAACAATACGAGTTTATAGATCGCGGGCAGATAGGTCGAGTAGTAGCGAATCGAGTCCTCGACCAACAGAATCGACTGCACACCACCCTCCAAGATGTCCTTGTCGGCATTCATTCGATCCTCGATCAGCTTGATGATGGCGATGATCAAATCGGCGTTGCCGTGCCAGCAGAAGATATAGTCGAGCGCGGTGCGATCCTGCTCCTCGATGCGGCGATAGATATCCTTCGAGAAGCTGGTCAGCAACACAACGGGCACCTTCGGATAACGCTCCTTGACGATGCGAGAGAAGGCGAAGACATCGGGCTCGCCCACATTGTACATCGTCAGAATAAAGTCGAAACCGCCCTCCGATTCCAAACGCTCTAACGCCTCCGAGGTCGAACTGACGCGCGTCAGCGAGGGAGGGTTACTCATATTGAGGTCCATATACTCCTGATTGATCTGTGCCTCGATGTGGCCGTCTTCTTCGAGAATATAGCCGTCGTAGCTGCAACAAACGAGCAGGATTTTGTGGATTCGGTGGCGCATAAAACGGAAAGGCACCGAGCAGGTCGCATCGAGTTGCGAGGTCGAATTAATCGTATTGTTCATATATTAATCGCATCTATACAGACAAAAGTAAAAAATATTGTGTATATTTGCTAAGGTTTTTCGAAAATTAAAACTACTATGGCTATGAAATATACTTTGAAGGTGGTTGCAACGCCCCGCGATGAGCGTATGTTCCTTGATCTGCCCAAGCAGCTCTACAAGGGAAATGCCGCGTGGGTTTGCCCGCTTGATGATGATATTCGATCGGTTTTCGATCCCAAACGTAACGATTCGTTCAACGATGGCGAGGCGCGTCGTTGGCTGGCCTTCGACGAGAAGGGTGTGTGCGTAGGTCGTATCGCCGCATTCTTCAACCGCCGAACTGCAATGCTCGACAATGAGCAGCCGACGGGTGGTTGCGGTTTCTTCGAGGCAATCGACGATAAGGCGTTGGCCTTCGCTCTCTTCGATGCTGCCCGCGAGTGGCTCGCCGAGAATGGTATGGAGGCGATGGATGGCCCGATCAACTTTGGCTCGCGCGACCAATGGTGGGGTCTGCTCGTCAATGGTTTCGAGCACCAACCGCTCTACGCCAACCCCTACAATCCGCCCTACTATCAGAAGATGTTTGAGGAGTATGGTTTCCAGACCTACTTTAACCAGCATACCTACGCTCGTGGAATCAGCGCAGGAACGCTCTCGGAGGCGGTTTATGCACGTGTAAAACGTTTGGAAGAGCAGCCTGAATATCGCTTCGAGCATATCCGAATGGAGGATTTGGAGCGCGTGATCGAGGGCTTCCGTACGGTCTATAACAAGGCGTGGTCGATGTTTACGGGCGTTCAGCAGATGGACGAGGCGCACGCACGAGGACTGATGAATACGCTTCGCCCGATCCTCGACCCCGAATTGGTCTATTTCGCATACTACAACGACGAGCCGATCGGTTTCTTCATTATGATCCCCGATCTGAACCGCATTATCGGCAAGTTTAACGGTAAGTTCGGAATTGTCAATAAGTTGCGTTTTATCTGGGACTTGAAGGTTGCCAAGAAGGTCGATCGTGCTTTCGGCCTGATCTTTGGCGTTACACCCGAACAGCAGGGTAAGGGTATCGAGTCGGGTATGATCCGCGCCTTTGAGAAGAAGGTCGAGGAGGGTACGCTCCCCTATAAGACGCTCGAATTGGCTTGGATCGGCGACTTCAACCCCGTGATGATGCGTATGGTCGAGAAGTTTGTCTGCGCTAACCGCCACAAGCAGCACGTAACTTATCGCTACCTGTTCGATCGCACCAAGGAGTTCAAGCGTTGCCCCTCATTGGCACTTAAACGCCGCGAACGCCCCGCAGCCGCAACACCTGCAACACCCGCGACCGAGGCTGCCGCTACGCCTGCAACTGATGCAGCAACTACAACCGAAAAATAATCTTAAAACATCTATAACACAATGAAAATCACTCCTTTTACCAAGTACCACATCGCAGCAGGTGCCAAGATGGCCGAGTTTGCGGGTTACAATATGCCCATCGAGTTTTCGGGCATTAACGACGAGCACACTACCGTTCGTAACGGCGTGGGCGTCTTTGACGTGAGCCATATGGGCGAGATCTGGATCAAGGGCCCGAAGGCTCTCCCGTTCTTGCAGCACATCACCTCGAACGACGTTTCGAAGCTGTTCGACGGCAAGGTGCAGTACTCGTGCTTCCCGAATGGTAAGGGCGGTATTGTTGATGATATTTTGGTATATCGCATCAATGCCGAGACCTATCTGCTTGTTGTCAATGCTGCCAATATCGACAAGGATTGGGCACACATCTGTGAGCAGGGCAAGGCTTTCGGTATGGAGGCAGGCAAGGAGCTCTATAACGCTTCTGACGAGATCTGCCAGCTGGCTATTCAGGGCCCGATGGCGATGAAACTCGTTCAGAAGATGTGCCCCGAAAAGGTTGAGGATATGACCTATTACACCTTCTGCAAGACCGAAGTGGCAGGTATCAAAGATGCAATTCTCTCGATTACGGGTTACACCGGCGCGGGTGGTTGTGAGATCTACGTGGCTAACGAGGATGCCGACAAACTTTGGGAGGCAATGTGGAAGGCCGGCGAGGAGTTCGGTTTGAAGAATATCGGTCTGGGCGCACGCGACACCCTGCGTTTGGAGAAGGGCTTCTGCCTCTATGGCAACGATATTGACGACACCACTTCGCCCATCGAGGCCGGTCTGGGTTGGATCACAAAGTTTGCCGAGGGTAAGGACTTTATCGACCGTGAGATACTTGCGCAGCAGAAGGTTGAGGGCGTTGAGCGTAAGTTGGTTGCCTTCAAGATGATTGAGCGCGGTATTCCCCGCCACGGCTACGAGTTGGCCGACGCGGAGGGCAATGTTATCGGTGTTGTAACATCGGGAACGATGTCGCCCACGCTGCGTGAGGGTATTGGTATGGGCTACGTTAAGACGGCTCACGCTGCCGTAGGTACGCAGATTGCGGTCGTTATTCGTGGCCGTCAGATCAAAGCAGAGGTTGTTAAGGCTCCCTTTGTATAACGAGCGAATCTCCCGCCTTGACTGCGGGTAGATATAAGAGATATGGGGCACCGATGAGGTGTCCCATATTTTTTTGAGTCGGTGTTTAGTCGTTGTTGAATCAGCGTTGAATCGTTATTAAGTCGGCGTTGTGGAGGCTTCTCGCCCGCGCCTAACAAAAAAGGGTGCTCCGTTTCGGGAGCACCCTTCGTTATGAAGAATAAGTCTTTTAAGCCGTTGATTAGAGCTTCGGACCAGCCTCAACCAACTTCTTACCCTCCTCGTTGGTGGTGAACTTCGAGAAGTTCTTCACGAAGCGGCCAGCCAGATCCTGTGCCTTAACCTCCCACTGCGAAGCCTCTGCGTAGGTGTCGCGGGGGTCGAGGATTGCGGGATCAACACCCGGCAACTCGGTAGGAACAGTGAAATCGAAGTAGGGAATCGACTTGGTAGGAGCGTTGTCGATCGAGCCATCGAGGATAGCGTCGATGATACCGCGGGTATCCTTAATCGAGATACGCTTGCCGGTACCGTTCCAGCCGGTATTTACCAAGTAAGCGGTTGCGCCCGAAGCCTGCATCTTCTTCACCAGCTCCTCACCGTACTTGGTGGGGTGCAACGAAAGGAATGCAGCACCGAAGCAAGCCGAGAAGGTCGGAGTGGGCTCGGTGATACCGCGCTCGGTACCTGCCAACTTTGCGGTGAAGCCCGACAGGAAGTAGTACTTGGTCTGCTCCGGAGTCAGGATCGAAACGGGAGGCAGTACGCCGAATGCGTCAGCCGACAAGAAGATAACCTTCTTTGCAGCGGGAGCCTTCGATACGGGCTTAACAATGTTGTTGATGTGGTACAAGGGGTACGAAACACGAGTGTTCTCGGTTACGCTCTTGTCGGTGAAGTCGATCTTGCCGTTCTCATCAACAGTTACGTTTTCGAGCAGTGCGTCGCGCTTGATAGCGTTGTAGATATCGGGCTCAGCCTCCTTCGAGAGGTTGATAACCTTTGCGTAGCAACCGCCCTCGAAGTTGAATACACCCTCGTCGTCCCAGCCGTGCTCGTCGTCGCCGATCAGCAGACGCTTGGGGTCGGTCGAAAGAGTGGTCTTACCGGTACCCGACAGACCGAAGAAGATAGCGGTGTTCTCACCGTTCATATCGGTATTAGCCGAGCAGTGCATCGAAGCGATGCCGCGCAGGGGCAGCAGGTAGTTCATAATCGAGAACAGACCCTTCTTCATCTCACCACCATACCAAGTGTTGAGGATAACCTGCTCGTTTGAAGCCAGGTTGAATACGGTAGCGGTCTCCGAGTTCAGGCCGAGCTCTGCGAAGTTCTCTACCTTTGCCTTCGATGCGTTGAACGATACGAAATCGGGCTCGCCGTAAGCCTCCAACTCCTCCTCGGTGGGACGGATGAACATATTCTTAACGAAATGAGCCTGCCAAGCAACCTCCATAATGAAACGAACCTTCAAACGAGTTGCGGGGTTTGCACCGCAGAAGGTATCCATTACGAACAGACGCTTGCCCGATAGCTGCTTGATAGCCAGCTTCTTCAACTCTGCCCAAGTCTCCTCCGAGCAGGGCTTGTTGTCGTTCTTGTACTCGTCCGAAGTCCACCATACGGTGTTCTCGCTGGCCTCGTTCTTTACGAAGAACTTGTCCTTGGGCGAGCGGCCGGTGTAGATACCGGTCATAACGTTTACTGCGCCAAGCTCAGTCTCAACGCCCTTGTCAAAGCCGGTCAGGCCCTCTTTGGTCTCCTCCTCATAGAGGGTCTCATACGAAGGGTTGTGCAGAATCTCGACAACGTCGGTAATTCCGTACTTGCTCAAATCAATTTTAGCCATAGTTGTAAATTTTTATTTTTTTGTTAAAACCTCATCAAAAATCGGGTGAATGGGGGCTTGAAAAGTGCGCCGACAAAACTCGTGCAAAGTCCCGTTCGGAACAAGCCCTTTTTTCACGGCACAAAGATAGCAAAAAAATTCAAAGTGTGAAAAAAATAACAATAAAATTGTTCAAATTTTTTAAGAATGTTCGGCAGATGGGTATTTGAGGCCAATTTTGGGTTGGTTGGGTGGGGTATTTTGGGGCGAGCGAGTGTGTGATTTTTGGGTTTTCTCGCGCGCTCGCGTGCGCGTATATATTTCAATGTATGAGAGAAGATTTTGTGGTTCCGATAAATACTCACACACCGACACTGCGTTTGTGTTCTGAAAGCAAAGTAGAATAATCGTGAATTGTGAATCGTGAATTGTGAATCAAAAAATATGTGTATCTTTGTTCTCCGATGGCCGGAATCTATTTTCATATCCCCTTCTGCCGACGCATTTGCGCCTATTGCGACTTCTACAAAAATGCCGACCTGCGCCTGATGGAGCAGACCCTGACAGCAATGGAGCGCGAGGTGGTTATGCGCCGCGATTTTCTGCGCGGTGAGGCGGTGCGTACGATCTACTTTGGCGGTGGAACGCCCTCGCTGGCGAGTGTCGAGTGGATCGGGCGTGTGATTGAGCTGTGTCGTGCAGCGTTCGACTGCTCACCGTTGGAGGAGATTACGCTCGAAGCCAATCCCGATGATCTTTCGTCGGAGTATCTTGCGGCTCTGCGTGCGGTGGGGGTTAATCGTTTAAGTATTGGTATTCAATCGTTTGACGACGAGGTGCTGCGTGTGATGAATCGTCGCCACGATGCGGCAGCGGCCATTCGTGCGGTCGAGGTGGCTCGCGCGGTGGGCTTTGACAATATCACGATCGACCTGATTTATGGCCTGCCTTTTGGTCCGAAAGATGCCCTCGCGCGCTCGTTGGAGCAGACTATTGCGCTCGATGTAGAGCACGTGTCGGCATATCATCTGACCATCGAGCCGAATACCCGTTTCGGACGTATGGCGGCGCGCGGAGAGCTTGTGCCCGTGCCCGACGAGGAGAGCGAACGACAATATAATCAGGTGCATACGACGCTTACGGAGGTTGGCTATGACCACTACGAGATCTCGAATTTTGCCCGTGAGGATCGCCGCTCGCGCCACAATTCGTCGTATTGGCAGTCGCAGCCATACTTGGGAATCGGCCCTGCGGCGCACTCGTTCGATGGCGAGAATCGCGTGTGGGCGGTGGCTTCGGTGGCGGAGTATCTGGCGGGTGTCGATCGGGGCGAGTGCTACGAAAGTGAGCATTTGACCGCCACGGATCGCTATAACGAAACGATTATGACCTCGTTGCGGTGCCGCGAGGGAGTCGATATAGGGGCGTTGGAGAAAAATTTTGGTCGTGCCCGCGCGGAATATTTTATGGCCGAGGCGGAGCGTTTTATTGCGTCGGGGGTGCTTGTCAGCGATGGGAATCGCGTCGCAATGTGCCCTGAAAGGTGGTTGGTGAGCGATTCTGTGATAGCGGAGCTCTTTGTCGAGAGCGAAAATTGAACCTAACGTTTTGATTTTTTGGCGCAATTATTGGTTATTAAATTTTTTTATTATTTGGAAACCACAATTAAATGTATTACTTTTGCGCGGCAAAAAGTTGCTTATTGAAGAATTAACAACATAAATAACGTATGAATAATAACGAGATTTTGGCTCCTGATTACTTGTTCGAGGTTAGCTGGGAGGTCTGCAATAAGGTCGGTGGTATCCACACCGTGATTGCAACCAAAGCCCTGACTATGACCGAGAAACTCGGCGACAAGTACATCTTGTTGGGCCCCGATGTATTTCGCGAAAGCGTAAATCCCGAATTTGAAGAAGATGCCAACTTGCTGAAATTGTGGCGTCAGACCCTCTATAACGACGGTATCCGCGTGCGTATCGGCCGCTGGAAGGTGAAGGGTTCGCCCATCGCCGTTCTGGTTGATTTCCAGTCGATGCTGCCCCAGAAGGATGAGATTTTGAAGTCGTTGTGGGAGACCTACCGCGTCGATTCGATCAGCGGTCAGTGGGACTATATCGAGCCTGTGCTGTTCGGTTATGCAGCGGGCAAAGTGATTGAGAGCTACGTAGATAACTTCTGCACCTCGACCGATAAGGTTGTTGCTCATTTCCACGAGTGGATGACTTCGAGCGGTGGTCTGTATCTGCGTAATCACTCGCCCTATGTGGCTTCGTGCTTTACTACCCACGCAACCGTAATGGGTCGCTGCCTGGCCGGTAACGGCTTCCCTCTCTATGGCGATTTGGAGCGTTTCAACGCTGATGAGAAGGCTCGCCAATTCAACGTAGTGGCAAAGCACTCGTTGGAGAAGATCGCTGCGGCTTACCACGACGCATTCCTTACGGTTAGCGATATTACGGCTCGTGAGTGCCAGTATCTGCTTGGTCGTGAGGTTGATATGGTTACGCCCAACGGTTTCGAGGATGATTTTGTTTGGAAGGACAAAGAGTTCGACGCAAAGCGTAAGGAGGCTCGCAAGCAGATGATCGAGGTTGCAGAGGCTTGCCTCGGCACCAAGTTCGAGAAGGAGCCGCTGATCGTCGGTACAAGCGGCCGCTACGAGTTCAAGAACAAGGGTATTGACCTGTTCGTTGAGTCGTTGAAGAAGGTTGCCGAGAACGATGAGTTGAAGCGCGATGTATTGGCTTACATCACCGTTCCTGCCGGCAACAACGGTCCCCGCAAGGATTTGCAGGCTCACTTGGCTGACAAGTCGAACGCAATCGACGGTGGTGTATTCAAATACACGACCCACTATCTGGCTGACCAGAATTGGGATCCCGTTGTACGTGCAATGAATGGCAGCGTGCTGCTGTCGGAGAATCCCAAGGTTAAGGTTATCTTCGTACCGAGCTACCTGAATGGTAACGACGGTATCTTCAATAAGCACTACTACGAGCTGTTGGTAGGTATGGACGCAACGGTATTTGCGTCGTACTACGAGCCGTGGGGCTACACTCCGCTCGAAAGCGTTGCATTCTCGGTTCCGACCATCACCACCTCGTTGGCAGGTTTCGGTATGTGGGTTAAGGGCCTCGAAGGCAAGGTTAAGGGTGTGAATGTAATCGAGCGTACCGACTCGAACGATCAGCAGGTTGTAGACGAGATCGCAGCAGCTATCGTTCATATGGCAGGCGCCGACACCCGTACCGTAAATGCAGAGCGCAAGGGTGCAGCAGCAGTTGCAAAGATGGCTCTGTGGGAGAATTTCATTAAGTACTATAACGATGCTTACGCATTGGCAATCGAGAACTCGGTGGCACGTACCAACAAGGCGATGTTCGATGGTGGTGGTGCATACAACGAGCAGATCAACTTCGTTCGTCAGCAGCTGGTAACCCAGAAGCCCACTTGGACTCGTCTGATGATCGAGAAGACCCTGCCGGAGCGTCTGCGTCCGCTGGAAATCTTGTCGCGCAACTTGTGGTGGTCGTGGACTCTGGGCGCACGTGAGTTGTTCGAGCAGATCGACTATCAGCTGTGGGTTGAGTGCGATAAGAACCCCATCTCGTTGCTTGATAAGGTAAGCTACGCTCGCTACAAGGAGTTGGAGCAGGATCAGGTATTCCTCTCGAAGATGGATGCTGTATATACACAGTTCCAGGAGTATATGAACGAGAAGCCCGATCCCAAGTCGGCAAAGATCGCTTACTTCTCGATGGAGTACGGTCTGCACTCGTCGTTGAAGATCTATTCGGGTGGTCTGGGTATTTTGGCCGGCGACTACTTGAAGGAGGCCAGCGATAAGAATGTTCCGATGGTTGCCGTTGGTCTGTTGTACCGCTACGGTTACTTTACCCAGCGTCTGTCGTCGCAGGGTGCGCAGGAGGCTACTTACGAGGCACAGAACTTCTTCAAGCTGCCTATCTCGGCAGTCCGTGATGAGGAGGGTAACTGGGTAAGCGTTCAGATCGCCCTGCCGGGCCGTATGCTGACCGCACGTGTTTGGAAGTGCGAGGTAGGTCGTACCGACCTCTACCTGCTCGATACCGACCACGACCTGAACCTCGATGAGGATCGTTCGATCACCCACTACCTCTATGGTGGTGATTGGGAGAACCGCTTGAAGCAGGAGATCCTGCTCGGTATCGGCGGTATCCGCGCATTGCGCCAGATGGGCATCAAGCAGGAGGTTTATCACTGCAACGAGGGCCACGCTGCATTTATCGGTATCGAGCGTATCCGCAATATGGTAGGTCGCAAGAAGCTCTCGTTCAGCGAGGCTATGGAGGTTGTTCGTGCATCGTCGCTCTTTACAACCCATACCCCCGTACCCGCAGGCCACGACGCATTCCCCGAATCGATGATTCGCCAGTATATGTCGCACTATCCTGAGGTATTGGGTATCACTTGGGAGCAGTTCATCAACCTCGGTAAGACCAATCCGAACGATCCCAACGAGAAGTTCTCGATGAGCGTTCTGGCTTGCAACCTCTCGCAGGAGGTTAATGGTGTGTCGTGGTTGCACGGCGAGGTGAGCAAGGATATCCTGGGCAATATGTGGCCGGGCTACTTCAAGGACGAGCTGCATATCAGCTACGTAACCAATGGTGTTCACTTCCCGACCTGGACCGCATCGAACCTGCGCCGTCTCTACTCGCGCTACTTCAACGATGGTTTCTCTGGCCATTCGTACGATATCCCCGCTTGGCAGAAGGTTCATCAGATCGACGACAAGGAGTTGTGGGAGGAGCGTATGTTCTTGAAGCGTCGTTTGATCGACCACATCCGCAAGCGCGTGAGCGATCCCAAGCAGGTACGTTTGGATTCGCCCCGTCAGATGGTTCGCATCGTTGAGGGTTTGAAGCCCGATGTGCTGACGATCGGTTTCGCACGCCGCTTTGCAACTTATAAGCGAGCATACCTGTTGTTCACCAATCTGGATCGTCTGGCCGCTATCGTTAATAACAAGGAGCGTCCCGTACAGTTCGTATTCGCAGGTAAGGCTCACCCGAACGATAAGCCCGGTCAGGATCTGATCAAGCGCATCGTAGAGGTATCGACTATGCCCCAGTTCGTGGGTAAGATCCTCTTCTTGCAGAACTACGATATGGAGTTGGCTCGCAAGATGGTTCAGGGTGTCGATGTGTGGCTGAATACTCCTACCCGTCCTTTGGAGGCATCGGGTACCAGCGGTGAGAAGTGCGTAATGAACGGCGTAATGCAGTTCTCGGTTCTCGACGGCTGGTGGGTTGAGGGCTACAAGGAGGGTGCCGGTTGGGCACTGCCTATGGAGCGTACCTACGCTGATCAGCGATTCCAGGATGAGTTGGATGCAGAGATGATCTACACTACCATCGAGGAGGAGATCGTTCCGAAGTACTATAATCGCGGTACCGACAATATCCCTTACGAGTGGGTTCATTCGGTTAAGAGCTGTATCGCCGACATCGCGTCGAACTTCACGACCAACCGTATGTTGATCGACTACGAGGAGCGTTTCTACAACAAGCTGCGTGATCGTCATCAGCTGATCAAGGCGGGCGATTACACGATGGCTCGCGAGATTGCCGCTTGGAAGCGTAAGGTTTCGGCTGTTTGGGATCAGGTGAATGTTCTCGATGTTAAGCAGATCAATATCGACAAGGAGGCTATCTTCGTAGGTAATTCGTATCGCTACGAGGTTACGGTTGATGTTGCAGGTTTGCGTTCGGAGGATATCGGCGTTGAGCTGGTAATGGCCAAGCAGATCGAGCAGGGTCAGGGCGTAAAGGTTGTCGCAACTCACGAGTTGAAAGTCGAGAAGGCCGAGGGCAACCGCGTAGTTTATACCCTTGATATCACTCCTGAGCGTACGGGCTCGTACGACGTGGCATTGCGTGTGTTCCCCAAGAACGACAAGTTGCCCCACCGTATGGACTTCGCTCTGGTTAAGTGGGCATAACAGCATTGAAAATGGGGTCGGGAGGTCGCAAGGGCGATCTCCCGACTCATTTTGTATATTCTTTAATTGACCCGACCCGATTTTTTGGATGAGAGAAACGAGAATTTCTAAACTCTCAAAAAAGCTCGGAGAGGAGTGAAAAATCGTTGAAGCAATAAAAAAACCTGCTGGTTTTATTGCATTTAGCGAAAAAATGTCTATCTTTATAGCACTTTTGTGTACAAATCTAAACAAATATAATATGTCAGTACTTAATTTTGACAAAGACCAACTCGGTAACTTGGAGTACTCGCTGCAACGTGAGATGCTCTCGACCGATCGTAAGGGTGGTTATATGAGTACTACCATCGTGTGCTGCAATACGCGTAAGTATCACGGTCTGGTGGTTACTCCTATCGACGAAACGGATCGCCGTTTCGTGCTGCTCTCGTCGCTCGACGAAACCGTAATTCAGCACGACCAGGCTTTCAACCTCGCGCTGCACCGCTTTCCGGGCATCTATGAGCCCAGAGGCCACAAGTACATCATCGACTTCCAGTACACCCCGACTCCCACGATTACCTATCGTGTGGGTGGCGTGATTCTGCGCAAGGAGATGTTGTGGATTCACTCGCGTACGCAGTTGCTGATCCGCTACACCCTTGTTGATGCTCACTCGCGCACCGTTCTGCGTCTGCGCCCCTTCCTCGCTTTCCGCGAGAACCACACCGTAGGTCAGGCTAATATGTATGCTAACGGCCACTCGTACCCCGTGAAGAACGGTGTTAAGACCCGTATGTACTCGGAGTTCCCCTGGCTCTATATGCAGACCGATAAGAAGGCGATGGAGTTCGTAGCGGCTCCCGATTGGTACTACAACTTTGAGTACGCCGAGGAGGCTCGTCGCGGCTATCCTGCACACGAGGACCTGATGACTACGGGATACTTCGAGGGTGAGATTGCAAAGGGCGAGAGCGTGATCTTCTCGTGCTCGCTCGAAGAGATGCCTTCGGCAAAGGAGATCGACAAGCTGTTCGAGGATGAGCTGGCTCGTCGTACCAATAAGGTCGATTTCTTGAGCTGCCTGCGCCACTCGGCACGTCAGTTCATCGTTCGTCGCGGTGAGCGTACCGACGTTATCGCAGGTTATCCCTGGTTCGGTCATTGGGGCCGCGATACCTTCATCGCACTGCCGGGTCTGACCCTTTCGCAGGGCGACGTGAAGAGTTGCCGCGATGTGCTGGATACCCAGGTGCGCGATATCAAGAATGGCCTGTTCCCCAACCTCGGCGAGTCGTATAACTCGGTTGATGCAGCTCTGTGGTTCTTCTGGACCTTGCAGCAGTTGGAGAAGCACGTAGGTGCGAAGGAGGTTTGGGAGAGCTATGGCGAGAAGATGAAGGAGGTCTTGGAGGCCTTCCGTCGCGGTATTGGCGAGTGGGTTGCAGTTGATGCTAACGGTCTGGTTCGTGCCGGCCACCCCACATTGGCAATGACTTGGATGGACGCCGTAGTTGATGGCAAACCCGTAACGGGCCGTGAGGGCTATCAGGTTGAGGTGAATGCTCTGTGGTATAACGCAGTTTGCTACACCTTGGATCTGGCTCGCAAATATAAGGACAAGGAGTTCGTTGCCGCTTGGAAGGAGCTGCCCGAACTGATTAAGAAGTCGTTCGTTGAGAAGTTCTGGTTGGATCGCGAGGGCTATCTGGCTGACTACGTAACCGTAGAGGGCAAGGTTAATACCTTCATCCGCCCGAACCAGATCATCGCTTGCTCGATGGATTATAAGATGCTCAACTCGGAGCAGTGCGTTAATGTTTATCGCGTAGTTCGTCAGCATTTGGCAACCCCGAAGGGCCTGCGTACGCTGTCGCCTCGCAATCCGCTCTATCAGGGCCGTATCGAGGGCGATCAGCGCACTCGTGATCTTGCATACCACCAGGGTACGGTTTGGGTATGGTTGATGGAGCACTACGTGAAGGCCGGTTTCGACTTGAAGGGCGAGAAGTTCTTGCAGGCAGCCGAGGATATGCTCTCGGATTTCGAGGAGGATCTGACGATGTCGGGTATCGGCTCGATTAACGAGATCTACGACGGTGATCCCCCGCACGCACCTCGCGGTGCCGTTTCGCAGGCTTGGAGTGTTGCAGCAGTTCTGCGCATCAACGAGATGATCGAGAGCTACCGCAAGCCCGCCAAGAAGACCGTGAAGAAGGCTGTAAAGGCCGAGGCAAAGGTCGAGAAGGCAGAGGTTGCAGAGAAGCCCGCAAAGAAGTGCGGCGCGAAGAAGTGCGCTCCGAAGGCCGAGAAGGAGGTCAAGGTGGAGAAGCCCGCTGCAAAGAAGACTACCAAGAAAGTAACGAAAAAATAAATAAGGAGGAATAACAATGAGAGTATTAATGTTCGGTTGGGAATTCCCTCCCCATATCGCCGGTGGTCTGGGTACAGCCTGCTACGGTATGACTCGCGGTTTGGCCAAGAACGACGTTGAGGTTATCTTCGTAATGCCGAAGGCATCGGGCGATGAGGATCAGCGTTTCGTCAAGGTGGTCAATGCGAGCGATGTCGAGACCGAGTTCGGTCCGACGGAGGGTGCCGAGGATCTGTGGAGCAAGATCTCGTTTGTTCATATCGACTCGAATATGGTGCCATACATCACTCCGGAGGAGTTCGCATCGTATCACGACGAGTATGTCAAGACGGGCCGCCGCACGTGGCAGCACGGCGACGTATGGAAGCAGCGATACACCTTCTCGGGTAAGTATGGCGCAAATCTGTTCGAGGAGATCGCCCGCTATACGATGGTTGCAGCACAGGTGGCAAAGGATCTCGAAGGTCAGTTCGACGTGATCCACGCTCACGACTGGATGACCTACTATGCAGGTATCGCCGCAAAGCGTGTTTCGGGTAAGCCATTAGTTGTGCATATGCACGCAACGTCGTTCGACCGCTCGTCGGACGATAATATCGATACGCGTGTCTATGAGATCGAGCGTACGGGTATGATGGGAGCTGACCGTGTGATCGCGGTAAGTAACCTCACGCGTAACATCTGTATCGAGAAGTATGGTATTCCGGCTGATCGCGTTGTGGCTGTACACAATGCAGTGCGTTTCGCCGAGGGCCAGGCTAATGAGGCAGAGCGTTATGTTGATGAGAAGATCGTTACATTCCTCGGCCGTATCACCTTCCAGAAGGGTCCCGACTACTTTGTCGAGGCGGCTGCAAAGGTGTTGAAACGTGTGCCTAACGTGCGTTTCGTAATGGCAGGTAGCGGCGATATGATGAACCACGTGATCCGTCGTGTGGCTCGTCTGGGTATCTCGGACCGCTTCCACTTTACGGGCTTCTTGCGTGGCGCAGATGTGCATAAGATGTTTACGTTGAGTGATGTATATGTAATGCCTTCGGTTTCGGAGCCGTTCGGTATTTCGCCCTTGGAGGCTATGAAGTCGAACGTGCCGGTAATCATCTCGAAGCAGTCGGGTGTTGCCGAGGTGCTGGATTACGCTATCAAGGTCGATTATTGGGACGTTGATGCGATGGCAGACGCTATCCACGCGCTGGTATGCTATCCCGCTCTGTCGAAGATGTTTATGCAGAAGGGTCTTGAAGAGGTTGAGGGTCTGAAATGGGATAAGGCCGCAGCCAAAGTCAAGGCGGTATATGAATCGGTAATGTAACAAAAATAAAAAAACAACATACAATGAAAACAATCTGTCTTTATTTTCAGGTACATCAGCCGCTTCGTCTGCGCAAGTACCGCTTCTTTAATATGGGCAAAGACCATAACTATCTGGATGATCTGACCAACCAGTCGATTATGCAGAAGGTGGCTCGTTTGTGCTATCTGCCTATGAACTCGCTCCTGCTCAATCTGATTAAGGAGCATAAGGGCGCATTCAAGGTATCGTTCTCGATCACCGGTACGGCTATCGACCAGTTCCGTGAGTACGCTCCCGAAGTTTTGGAGTCGTTCAAGGAGTTGGCTAAAACGGGTTGCGTTGAGTTCCTGGCCGAGACCTACTCGCACTCGCTGGCTTCGTTGGCCGATAAGGATGAGTTCGTTCGCGAGGTTAAGGCTCACACCGCACTGATCAAGAAGGAGTTTGGCCAGAAGCCGACCGCTTTCCGTAACACCGAGTTGATCTATTCGGACGAGATCGGTCAGATGGTAGCCGAGATGGGCTTCAAGACGATGTTGGCCGAGGGTGCGCGCCACGTGATGGGTTGGAAGAGCCCCGACTACGTATATGCAAACGCTATCGATCAGAAGTTGCGCCTCTTGCTGCGTAACTATAAGCTCAGCGACGATATCGCATTCCGTTTCTCGAACCAGGGTTGGAGTGAGTATCCTCTGACTACCGACAAGTATGTTGATTGGTTGAAGGGCGAGAATGGTGAGGTGCTGAACCTCTTTATGGACTACGAGACCTTCGGCGAGCACCAGTGGGCCGAGACAGGTATCTTCGACTTTATGCGTGCACTGCCCGCAGCAGCGTTGGCAAGTGGTGAGTTGGAGTTCGGTACCGTAAGCGAGACCGCTGCGAAGTACCAGCCCGTTGCAGTTCTCTACTGCCCGCACGCAATGTCGTGGGCTGATGAGGAGCGCGACGTTACGGCTTGGCTCGGTAACGAGTTGCAGAACGAGGCCTTCGCAAAGCTCTATGCACAGAAGGATAAGGTTCGTGCATTGAAGACCGCTGACTATGAGGCTGTTTGGAACTTCTTGCAGACTTCGGACCACTTCTACTATATGGCAACCAAGTGGTTCTCGGATGGCGACGTACATAGCTACTTCAACCCCTACGACTCGGCTTACGAGGCATTTATCAACTATATGAACGTTCTTTCGGACTTCATCAACGAGTTGGATAAGGCTACCGCAGCCAAGAAGGCAAGCCGCAAAAAGGCTAACGCATAAGTGCAGGGTTCGCCCCGCAATGAGAAAGAGTCGCACCGAGGGGTGCGGCTCTTTTTTTTATTCACAATTCACAATTTTTCATTTATAAACTATTGGCGAAATCTTTGATTTCGTCACACTCTCGGTGGCTCGTGCGACTTTTGTCGCACGCCCCCCCAGCCACAGAGTGTGCGTGTCAGCGGTTTGTGTTACCATTTTTTGAGATTTTGATTTTGCGAATTGAATATAATTGAGTATATTTGTAGGTGCTCTCGTGCGAGGGCACGACATATTTTTTGAAATTTACGAAGCGTTATGCTTCTCTTGCAATCGGAAATGTGAGAAACTTCCAATAGTCAGCAAGAGGGTGTAGCGGTTCGCGCGTATGCGTGGGCTGGTTACTCATCTGCTGACAAGGGTCATTCTCACAACCTCCGATTGTAGATAAGTGTATCAGTGCCACGCTTTTGCGTTTAATGTTAAAATGTTCTTGCGGCACGGAGGACAGGAGACTGAGCAGTATGAAGAGACTGATTTTAGCCGCAATGATGATTCTGTTTGCGACGACTGCCAATGCGCAGAAAGATGTAACGAAGTTCCTCGGCATTCCCGTCGATGGCACCAAAGCTGAAATGATCCAAAAACTTAAAGCAAAGGGGTTTACGAGTGCGGGATATCAAGATGTCTTGGAAGGTGAATTTAATGGAACTGATGTTTATCTTCACGTTGTTACCAATAACAACAAAGTTTATCGAATTATGGTTGTGGACAAGAGAGGTCAAAGCGAGGGAAATATAATTATTCGCTTTAATAAACTTTGCTCACAGTTTGAGAATAATAAGAAATATATTCCTATGACAGAAGACGCTCAGACACTTTCGGAAGATGAGGATATTTCTTATGAAATTACAGTTCACGACAAGCGGTATCAAGCTGGCTTTTTCCAAATATACGAAGGTGATACCTCGGTCAATGATGTGGCGAATCGTCAAGTTTGGTTTATGATTTCAAAGCAATTTTCAGATTATGTGATTACTATGTTTTACGATAATCTCAACAACCAATCCAACGGCGAAGATTTATAATTCTCTTATTTAATTTTATATATCAGCCCGAAATTATTTTTGGGCTGTTTTTTGTGTCCATCTATAAAACCGAAACAAAAATTTGTTTCAAAAAAACATAGTGAATGCACACGCGGTGGCGTGGGGCGGCGCGACATTTAGTCGTGTGGCTGATTAAAACTCATCATTGGCGGGTGGGGGGGGCTCGACCAAAGGTCGACCCGCCAATGATGACGATCTCTCCGAAATCGCTTTCAAAATTCAAGATTCAAAAAGCAAAATTCAAAATTATTAGTCGAGGTCGAAACTCCTGACACGCTCTATGGCTCCATAAACGACAAAACCGAACCCCGCGAGGGATTCGGTTTTGTACTATATTGAGAATTAAGTATTTCGTTCCGAATTACTTGATCTCCCAAGTTGCGCCGCTACGCAGCAGATCGTCCATACACTTAATCTTGCTGTCAGCCTTAACCTGCTCAACCTGCTCTGCTACCTTCTTGTCATAGACTGCGTCGTCCTCTACCGAACGAATCACGCCCAGAGCAACGGGATATTCGGGATACTTCATTGCTGCCAACATCACGTGCAGAGTGGTATCCTTCTCGTGAGCGTCGTGAGTCAGAATGTCGTCCTCGGTTACGCCATTTTCGCCAACCGTAACAACCTTCAACTTCATACCGTCGAGCATCAGACCCTTGTTCTTCTGCGAGCCGAACAGCATCTTCTCGCCGTGCTTCAAGGTGATGGTGTTCTCGGCACGAGTAGCCTTGTCGCCTGCAAACAGAGCGTGAGTCTTATCGTTGAAGATCACGCAGTTCTGCAATACCTCGACAATCGAGAATCCTTCGTGAGCTGCACCCTCTACGAGGCAGTTCTTTGTCAGCTCCATCTCTGCGTCGATCGAACGAGCAAAGAAAGTACCCTTTGCGCCGATTACCAACTCGCCGGGGTTGAACGGCTTCTCAACCGTACCGTAAGGCGAGGTCTTGGTGATCTTACCCAGCTTCGAGGTGGGCGAGTACTGACCCTTTGTCAGACCGTAGATCTCGTTGTTGAACAGAACAACGTTGAGATTTACGTTACGACGGATAGCGTGGATAAAGTGGTTACCACCGATTGCGAGCGAGTCGCCATCACCGGTTGCCACCCATACGCTCAGGTTGGGGTTAGCTGTCTTTACGCCAGTAGCGATAGCGTTAGCACGACCGTGAATGGTGTGCATACCGTAGCTACGTACGTAGTAGGGGAAACGCGACGAGCAACCGATACCCGAAATAACGGTGAACATCTGGTGAGGAATGCCCTGCTTCTCTGCTACTTCGGGCAGTGCTTTAAGCACCGAGTTGAGGATAGCGTGGTCGCCGCAGCCAGCGCACCATTTAACCTCCTGATCGCTCTTGAAATCTGCCGGAGTATATTTATATGTACACATAACTATTTGCCTAAAATTTCGTTAAACTTATCTTTCAACTCAACTACGGTGAAGGGCTGACCCTCGCACTTGTTGAACTGCTCGAAGTTGAACTCCTGGAAGTTCTGGCGCAGATAACCTGCGAACTGGCCTGCGTTCAACTCGCAAACAACCAGACGGCGGTAACGCTTAAATACGTCGCGTACGTTTGCGGGCAGCGGGTTGATGTAGTTGAAGTGGCAGAGTGCGATGCTCTTACCCTCGGCCTGCAACTCCTCGACAGCAGTCTGCAAGTGGCCGAGAGTACCGCCCCAACCGATAACCAGAACGTCAGCCTCGTCAGCACCCATAACGGTCTGATCGGGGATCACGTTCACAACGCGTGCAACCTTCTCGGCGCGGGTGTTGGTCATAATCTGGTGGTTAGCGGGGTCGTGCGAAACGCTACCCTTGATCTTATCCTTCTCCAAGCCACCGATGCGGTGCTCCAAGCCTTCGGTACCGGGGAATGCCCAGCGGCGAGCCAGAGTTTCGGGGTTACGCTTGTAGGGCATATACTGAGCCTCGTCCTCGTCCAATGCGGTGCAAACGGGAGGAACGATAGCGGGATAGTCGCTCATCGAGGGGATACGCCAGGGCTGGCTACCGTTAGCGATGAAGCCGTCGGTCAGCAGGATTACGGGAGTCATATGCTCCATTGCGATCTTACCTGCCTGGAATGCGTAGTGGAAGCAGTCGCTCGGAGTACTTGCTGCCAGAACGACAACGGGGCACTCACCGTTACGGCCGTAGAGAGCCTGAACCAGGTCGCTCTGCTCGGTCTTTGTAGGCAGACCGGTCGAAGGACCACCGCGCTGAACATCAACAACTACCAAAGGCAGCTCGGCCATTACAGCCAGACCCAGAGCCTCGCTCTTCAACGACAGACCGGGACCCGAAGTGGTTGTAACTGCGAAGTTACCTGCGAAAGCCGCACCGATCGAAGTACAGATACCTGCGATTTCGTCCTCTGCCTGAACGGTCTTTGCGCCCAGCGACTTGTGCTTTGCCAACTCTTCGAGGATCACGGTTGCGGGAGTGATGGGGTACGAACCGCAGAACAGTGGACGACCACTCTTCTCCGAAGCAGCCAACAGACCCCAAGCCGTTGCAACGTTACCGCTGATCGAGCGATAAACGCCCTTTTCCAGCGGCGAGGGAGCTACGTCGTAGGTGTTAGCGAATGCGTGGGTATTGGCAGCATAGTTATAACCTGCGTCCATTGCGAGTTTGTTAGCCTCGGCAACTGCGGGGTTCTTTTTGAGGAACTTGCTGTCGATATACTTCTTCGCGTGGTCGAAGGGACGGTTGTAGATGTAGAAGCAGATACCAAGTGCAAACATATTCTTACACTTAACAACGCTCTTGTTATCCAAACCGGTTTCAGCCAACGCCTCTTTGGTCATCGAGGTAATGTTGGGAATAACTACATTGTGATTCTCCAAGCCAAGCTCCTTGATGGGGTCGAGAGTTGCAAAACCGGCCTTCTGAACCGATTTCTCGGTCAGTGTGTCGCCGTCGATAATTACGGTAGCACCGGGTTTCAACCATTTAGCATTAGCTTTAAGAGCTGCGGGGTTCATTGCAACGAGCACGTCGCAATAGTCGCCGGGGTTGGTTACGTTACCGCTACCGAAATGAAGCTGGAAGCCCGAAACACCTGCTACGGTGCCCTGCGGTGCGCGGATTTCGGCGGGGTAGTCGGGGAATGTTGAGATTCCGTTACCCATCAATGCCGAGGTGTCGGAGAAGAGTGTTCCGGTAAGCTGCATACCGTCGCCAGAGTCGCCTGAAAAACGGATAACAACATCCTTCAACTCCTTAACATTTTGTTTGTCCATAAGTAGTTTTTCTGTTGTAATTAATTGGAGACGAGAGACCCGCCCCCAGAAATTATACTTAAAAAAATTGTTTGTGTCCTTGTCTGCATTTGGCAACCACTCAACACACCAAACGGGCATCGATTAGTATCAATGCCGCTACGATGTTCCGATTGCGCTCGAATAACTATACAAATATAGGAAAAGTTTCTATACGTTGTTCCACTTTTGCAGGATTTAATTTTCGCCTCTGTGAAATTTTTAACAAATGAGTCTGATTTGCCTGTTTCAGTGGTTGCGAATTGTCAATAAATTCATATCTTTGTACAATGAAAAATAGTGCCTGATGCTGTTGTAGGCCGTTTCGCCAATAATCAGTTGTCGGAGAAAAGTGCAAAATTAAAATTAAGGAATTAGGATAAATCATATAAAAATCAAATCATTCAAACAACTATGAAGACAACACTTTTCAAAATGTTGCTTTGCGTGGCTGTCTTTCTGACCGCCTGCAACGGTCCGGAGCCGACCCCTCCGACTCCTCCCACTCCGGAGGTTACAACCTTTTTGAGCTTTTCGATTAAGAAGGCGCAGAATAAAGCACTCACCGAGGACTTGGTGTTTAAGGCCGATGAGGATGGTGTTTTCGTTTGCACAGTTCCCTACTATGTCGATCGTACCTCGCTTGTGGCTGACTTTACGGTCCCCGTTGGTTGTCGCGTTGTAGCGCAGAATAAGACGCAGGTCAGCGGACATACGGCTCTCAATTTTGTTCAGACCGTTGAATATACCATCACCGCCGCTGATGGCAAGAAGACGACCATTGCCGTTAAACTGAATATCGGTTATAAGGGTTTGTCGGGTCTGCCCGTTGTTGTGATCAACACCGAGAATGGCCAGACGATCAAGGATAAAGATACGTGGATCCCAGCCAAGATGATGATCGACGATGGCAATGGTACCGCTGTTTTCAAGGAGGCAGATGCCGAAGTTAAGGGTCGCGGTAATACCACTTGGAGCTACGCTAAAAAGCCCTATGCCATTAAACTCGGCTCGAAGGCCGAAGTGCTCGGTATGCCCAAGCATAAGCGTTGGGTGTTGCTGGCAAGCTGGAACGATAAGGCGATGATGCGTACCGATCTGACCTTCTTTATGGCGCAGCAATATACCACTTTCCGTTGGAAGCAGCGCGGTGAGGCTGTTGAGTTGGTGCTCAATGGCGAACATTTGGGTCATTACTACCTCTGCGAGCAGATTAAGGTAGATGATAATCGCGTGCCCGACGGCTACGTGCTCGAAATCGACTATCGCGCAAAGGAGACCAATGGCGACATCTTCTTTAAGAGCGACATCTCGCAACTCAATTTCGTGTTGAAGGATCCCGAACCGGAGAAGGGTAGCGATGAGTATGACTATGTTATGAAGTATATCAACGACATCGAAAAGCTCCTCAAAGAGGGAGATGCCGAGTCGTATCGTTCATATCTGAATATGGAGAGCTTTGTCGATTGGTATCTCAATAGCGAGTTTTCGATGAATATGGATGCCAATTTCTTCCTCAGCGTTTATATGAACTTGGGTGAGGATGGTATGCTCTATATGGGTCCGCTGTGGGATTTCGATATCGCTTTTGGTAACGATGTATTTGACACTAACGACAACCTGATTCCCGAAGGATTCTACATCTATAATACCGACCGATCGGGTCTGTGGATGAAGGTTCTGCGCAACGATGAGGAGTTCTTGAAGATATTGAAGGAGCGTTATGCAGCGATGCGTGCCGACAAGGATAACATTCTGGCATATATCGACGACGTAGCAGCAGCACAGCGCGAATCGGCTGTTTTGAACGATATGAAGTGGAACAAGCTCTGCAAGAAGGGTGCAACGCGCGAGCAGATTTTGAAGGCTTACGATGCCGAGGTTCAGTTCTTGAAGGATTGGGTTGAGGGTCGCTTTGCTTGGCTCGATGAGAATATTCCGAACCTTTAAGTCGAAGAGTGATAGGATAATTTCGGCCGAAAATTTTGCATACGCCGAAAAAGTTTTTAACTTTGTAAGTTGATAGTGCTAACGAAGCAAACAACGAAGCAAACAAACTATAATCGTAATCCAAATAAAATGAACTACCAGATCAAATTTACCACCCCCGAAGAGGCGGTGAAAGTTGTTAAGTCGGGCGATCACGTCCATTTGAGCTCGGTAGCAAGTGCCCCCCAGTGCCTGATCAAGGCTTTGGTTGAGCGCGGTGCTAACCACGAGTTTGAGAATGTTCACATTCACCACCTTCACACCGAGGGTCCTGCTCCCTATGCAGCACCTGAATTCGAGGGTATTTTCCAGCTTGATTCGTTCTTTGTGGGCGGTAACGTACGTAAGGTAACCCAGAGCGGTTATGCTGATTACATTCCCGTATTTTTGAGCGAAACACAGAAGTTGTATCGTTGCGGTGCGCTGCCTTGCGACGTTGCAATGATTCAGGTTTGTCCTCCCGACAAGCACGGCTACGTGTCGTTGGGTACCTCGGTTGATGCTACTTTGGCAGCAATTGAGCAGGCAAAGACCGTTATCGCAGTAGTTAATAAGTATGTTCCCCGTGCTCACGGTCAGGCTCTGATCCCGATGTCGATGATCGACGTATTCGTTCAGGATGACCAGCCGCTGGAACCCGCTCACTTCACCGCTCCCAACGAGGTTGAGACTCTGATTGGTAAGCATTGCGCATCGCTGATCGAGGATGGTGCTTGCTTGCAGATGGGTATCGGTGCAATTCCCAACGCAGTATTGGCACAGCTGGGCGGCCACAAGAACTTGGGTATCCATACCGAGATGTTCGCTGACGGCGTTCTTCCTCTGGTTGAGGCGGGCGTTATCAACGGTGCAAACAAGGGTACCGACCGCGGTAAGATGGTTTCGACCTTCTTGATGGGTTCGCAGGCAGTTTATGATTTCATCGATGACAACCCGGGCGTAGCAATGATGGACGTAGGTTACACCAACGATCCCTTCGTAATTGCAAAGAACCCCCGTATGACCGCTATCAACTCGGCATTGCAGATCGACCTTACCGGTCAGGTTTGCGCTGACTCGCTGGGTACTCGTTTCTATTCGGGTGTGGGTGGTCAGGTTGACTTCATCTATGGCGCATCGTTGGCAAAGGAGGGTAAGTCGATTATCGCTATGCCTTCGGTAACCAACAAGGGTGTGAGCAAGATCGCTCCCGTGCTGACCGAGGGTGCAGGTGTTGTAACCACTCGTTCGCATATGCATTGGTTTGTAACCGAGTACGGTGCAGTTGATCTGTACGGTAAGAGCTTGCAGGAGCGTGCTCGTCTGTTGATCTCGGTGGCTCACCCCGATCACCGCGAGGCTCTGGACAAGGCTACCTTCGAGCGCTACGGTTCGCACCACCACTACATTAAGAAGTGTATGGAGTAATCTCCTCGATACATTAACAAATAGAGCCGCACCCTTCGGGGCGCGGCTCTATTTGTTATTGGCGGTGTAACTTGTCGTAGGTCCGGCGGTTAAGAAGGCCAGTCTAATGCGCCTTCTCCAATTTTGCAATCAGATCAATCAGATGCTCTGCACTCACAACGCCACTACCGCGCCAAACGACCTCTCCTGCACGATAGAGCACAATGGTCGGCACCGAACGAACGTTGTGATCCGCTACGAGTTGCTCGTTATTGGGGTCGTCAATGTCGTATTTGAGAACAGTTACACGATCGCGCAATACTTGCTTTACACGATCTATAATCGGCCCCATCGTGCGACACGGGCCGCACCACGTAGCATAGAAATCGACAAGTGTAATGGTCTGTTGGGCGACCTTTTCTTTGAATTTTTCCATATCCTATACTCTTTAATATATTAATGATCAATGCATTTCAACCCAACTGCGCATCGAGCACAACTCGCGCTCGAAATAGTTTATCGTTTGCAATAAACCCTCGTCGATCGAGGTTGTCGGTTGCCAATCGAGCATCTGTCGTGCGTGTGAAATATCGGGCGATTTATGGCGAGGGTCATCGTTCCGCGCCCCAAGATGTATGATCTTCGATCGGCTACCTGTAATTGAGATGATCTTTTCGGCGAGTGCGCGAATCGAAATTTCGTGGTTGCTGCCAATGTTCACCGTTGGCACTTCTACGTCGGGCAACCGATTCATCAGTCGTATTAACGCATCAACCACATCGCCTACCCAGCAAAATGTTCGCAACTGCTCGCCACTGCCATAGATCGAGATATTCTGCCCCGTAAGAGCCTCGACGATCATCTTTGCCACGACGCGCTGGTCGCTTGTGTCGGCACCTGTGCCATAGGTGTTGAATATTCGTGCGATCTTTCCATCAACTTGATACTCATCTCTATATGCTCGTACAAGACTCTCGGCCGCGCGCTTGCCTTCGGCTAATGCCGAGCGTGCAGGGCCAAAGGGCGAGTCTTCGCGCATTGATTGCTGTCGCTGTGCGCCATATACATCGCCCGATGATGCAAAGAGTATCCTTGAACGGCGATGACGTGCGACTTCGAGGCAGTTAAGCGTACCGATGATATTCACTTTGAGCGTTTCGACCTCGGCACCTTGTTCGTATCGCAGAGTCGAGGGCGTTGCTAAATTGTAGATCTCATCGACATTTATACCGAACTGATTTACAACATTGTGGCGAATAAAGTTGAAATTTGGCAGCGAACAGATTTCGCGCAGAATGGGCGAGGATTCGTAACTGCGTATATCCATACAATGGACCTCATAGTTGCGATCGACGAGTGTGCGGCATAGGTGTGCCCCGATCAGCCCTGCGCCACCGATTACGAGAATACGTTTCGTTTCGTTCATTTCCGGAAAATTTAGCTTTTCTCGGACCAAAAACTGTGCCTTGTCGATACTTGCGCTCCCGTAACCGCAAAATAAAAACATCCCGCCTTTGTCAGATCGGGATGTAATCTATTGTTTAACAATACTTTTACTCGTCGTAACCGTTTTGGAAAATTGCGGCGGGCAATTCGTCGATACGATTGACGTAGCGCACCTCAATACCCTTCGGAGGTTTGGGCAGATCTTTGCGCAGATAGCCCGAAACTACTATTCGACGAAATCCTAAACGGGCCGCCTCGGCAATACGTTGCTCGCTACGCGGTGCAGGTCGCACCTCGCCCGATAGACCGATTTCGCCCGCACAGCAGACGCCTTCGATCAGCGGTTTATCGAAATATGAGGAGATCACCGCAGCCACGATAGCCAGATCCATACCTGTATCTGCGACCTTGAATCCGCCTGCAAAGTTGAGGAAGACATCTTTCGAGAACATCTTCATCCCCACGCGCTTCTCCAAAACAGCCAGCAACATATTCATTCGGCGCGAGTCGTAGCCCGTTGTTGAGCGTTGCGGAGTACCGTATGCAGCGTTGCAGACTAACGATTGTGTTTCAATCAGATAGGGGCGAATACCATCAACCGCCGCGCCTACGGCAATGCCACTTAATGGTTCGTCGTAGTGTGAAAGCAGAATTTTAGAGGGGTTATCGACCTCGATCAAGCCCTCGTTGCGCATCTCGAAAACACCAATCTCGAATGTCGCACCGAAGCGATTCTTTATGCCGCGCAGAATTCGATACACATTATTGCCATCGCCCTCGAACTGCAAAACTACATCGACAATATGTTCCAAAATCTTCGGACCTGCGATCGTACCATCTTTGGTGATATGGCCGATAATAAAGATCGAGGTGCCTGTGCTCTTGGCATATTTGAGCAACGTCGCGGCGCACTCACGAATCTGCGATACGCTACCTGCCGATGAATCGATTAGTTCGGTATAAACAGTTTGTATAGAGTCTATTATAACGATATCGGGTTGAATATCCTCAATCTGCGCAACGATATTTTCGAGCAAAGTTTCCGAATAGACGAGGCAATTCTCATTTGTCGTGCCGATACGCGAAGCTCGCATTTTGATCTGCTGTGGCGACTCCTCGCCCGAAACATAGAGCACTTTCAGCCCGTGATCGGCCAATGCGAGTTGCAGGCTGAGGGTCGATTTGCCAATACCCGGCTCGCCGCCCAGCAATATGAGCGATCCGCGCACTAAACCACCGCCCAAAACGCGATTTACCTCCTTATTGCCCAGATCTATGCGCTTATGTACCTGATCCTCAATCTGTACGATCGTCTGCGGCCGTGATTGTGGCAGATGTGCCGCCGCGGCAGCCGATGCCGTAGAACTCTTTGCAATAATCTCTTCGGCAAAGGTGTTCCATTCGCCACACGAGGGACAGCGACCGATCCACTTCGGAGCCTCATAGCCGCAGTTGCGACAGAAAAAAGCCTTCTTAACCTTTGCCATAATATCTTGTTGAGTAACGATTTACATATCTAATTGCCAACCTGCTTCGTCGTCAATTCGATCACGCAACGAGCCTTCGGGCAGTGCTTCGATAAAGGCCTTTGCAGCTCCGCGCTCATCATCAGAACGGGCGCCACACGCCGCCAACAATACCGCCGCACCGTGAGCCGAAACCACCTCCAAACCAACGGGAACGCTACGCAAAGCCTTTGCGAGCGAGTCGGCAATATCGGCAATTTTCAGACCGACACAACGCGCTCCGATCAACATTGCCGCATATCGCAACAGCCCGCTATCCGTCGTCAGCCACTCTTTTGCTGCCACCTCCGCAACGGTCGTGCGAGCGATTAAAACCGTAGCGACATTCTCGGCCATCTCGATCGTTGTTACACCCTCGCTCCAAAACGTAAGTTCTTCGGCTGTAACGCTTTCGGGCGACGCGATGCTCAATGCCGCAAGCTGCAATTCGCGCACCTGCTGACGATAGAGCAATCGAGCCAACTCGTCATCGGGAGCATATTGGCGAGCCAATGCTCTGATGGTCGGAATACTCACGCCGTAACTCAACGCGTAGTCGATACCCTTATCGTGCATCGAATCCACAACGGCACCATTCATCTCTCGGCGCAACTCACCGAGCAGAGCGACCATTCGTGAGGTAGCATTCATCGTCTTTGGCTTTAATTGGTGTTTGCTGATTTTGGGATTTGCCTACGAGCCTGACTATTTCTTCTGGGTATTTACGATCTCAACCACTTTGCCATATTGGAAAATGGGCAACTCGACCTCTGCCAACGTGCTCTTGCCGTCAGAGATGCGACATACAACATTGTCGGCCACGCGGAACGGAACGGCATAACGAGTATCACGCTCGCTCTTCAATGTCAGGCCTGCGGTCGGAATCTGGCCACTCGGAACCAGCTCCAAAACGATCGGCAGAGCCGAAAGGTTGCTTGCAGCCTCGATGCCCGTATTCTCGCTGAAACGGCAGATGATATATTTGGTCTTTGACTGTTCGGGAACAACCGAGATGGTTCGGATCGAGGTGGTTACGATCTGCTTGCCGAGGAACAATTCGAGATACTCCTGCTCCAAGCGGTCGATCTCGTCGAGAGCCGCTTTCAGACCTGCGCCATAGACATTCTCACCCACGTCGCCCGAAACAAGCTCGATGCGTACTTTGCGCAACTTGAATATCGTATTTGCGGCATTCTGTGCAGCTGTTTCGAGAGGGATCTCGGTCGAAGAGGTCTTGTTGGGCAGAACCTTCGGGAACTCCTCGGCAGTGCCGCGCAGCGATACAACCTCGCTACTCTCGGTAAAGGCAGTTGCAGTAGTTACGGGAGCCGTATTGGTAGCCGATATAGCGGCATTAACAATCGAGTAGCTGATCTTATCGGTCAGCGGAGCACGTGCGCCGAGATATTTCTGCGCAAAGCGGGCATAGGGGCCGGCCACAATCATCTCTTTTTTTACGACCAGATCAATCGTGAGCGTTGTTTGCGGATGCGAAAGTGTTGTAACGCCATTCTCTTCAACGATGCCGACCTTTGCGGCGGTAAAGTTCTGTGCCGATGCCGATGCTGCGATTACGATGCAGGCTGCGGTGGCCAATATTGCTTTGATACGTTTCATACGTGATTCGTTATTTTGGTAATAGTTATTTTGCAAAGTTACTTTTATTTGTCGAAATAATAGCCTTTTGGCACAAGAAAATATACCTATTTAAGATAAAAATCTTCGGTCAGGCGGCTATACTCTTCACTTCGCGAGCCGTTGTCAGCCGTTAGAGTCAGCAACTCGATATCGGCCTGACCCGTTGTTAGACTCCATTCGCTCATTGTGCGCTTGGGTGTTGCCCCCTTTTTTGTGGCTATATCGCAGCGGCGGCGCAGGTGCAATCCCGCGACAACTGCTTGCATAGCAAATTTGCGAGCTTCGTCCGTAGGCAAGATTATAGATAATCTCCCTTCGGGCGTAAGCAGTCGTTTGGCTGCATCTATCAAATCCCGATGGGGTAGCGAGCAGTTGTGGCGGGCAGTTGCGCGCGAAGGGTCGGGCGATTGCAATGTTTCTGAAAAATATGGAGGATTACTGACTATTAAATCGTAGTGCTCCTTGGTCGAGAACTGCTGAATGGCGCACTCAATCACCTCAATTCGATCACTCCAAGCCGATTGTGCGATATTCTCGCGGGCACACGTTGCTGCCGCCGAATCAATCTCAATGGCGTCAATTTTTGCCTCGGAGTTTCGCTGTGCGCACATCAACGCGATCAATCCTGTGCCGGTTCCCACATCGGCAATGCGCTGCGCCGATTGACACGAGCACCACGCCCCAAGCAGCACCCCGTCAGTGCCCACCTTCATTGCGCACCCCTCGTGATTAATCTCGAACTGCTTGAATGTGAAACCCTTGCTACCCATCTGTGCTACTCTTTGAGAAATCCGTCAATGCCTGCGCCGAAGAGCGAGAAGTCGAATCTTACAGGGTCGTTCGGATCAAATTGACGTAACGTTTCGGTTATCTGTTCAACCGCCTTCCAATCGCTCTGCTTGCGTGTGAGCAGACCCAATGCGCGACCCATATTGCCCGAATGAACATCGAGTGGCAGATATAGAGCCGACATCGGAATCGACTCCCAAAGTCCGAAATCGACACCTCGATCGTCGCGTCGCACCATCCAGCGCAGATACATATTCAGACGCTTGCAGGCTGCACCTTTATCAATTGACGAGAGGTGCTTGCGACAATGCGGATCGTGAGGGGCGGCGAGAAAGGCATCTCTGAACTCCGATAGCACCACGCGCATATCGCCCGTCGCGGCAAATCGACGCTCAAAGAAAGAACCAATACCTCCCTCCTCGGCATACATACGACGCATAGCGACTACGAACGAACGGAAGTCCGAGCCGTTGAATGTTCGATGTACGTATGTGAGTAGTTTGTCGAGTTCGGCATCGGAGGCATTCATCGTAAAGTCGTATGGAGCACCGTCCATATAATCGACCATTCGGCGCGCACTCTTTACGATCGCTTTGCGATTTCCCCACGCGATAGTTGCGGCCAGCAAGCCGCTGATCTCGATATCTTCACGCCCCGAAAATAGATGCGGAATGCTTATCGGATCGTCAGCAACGAACTCGGCACGATTATATTTATCGTGCAGTCGTTCAAGTAGTTCGCGCAATTCTTCGTGGGTCATAGTAGCTTATCGTCAGAGCCAAACTATAATTGTGAATTGTGAATTGTGAATTGTGAATTCTCCACAATCTCTCCGTCGCGCATCGTGATTTTGCGATCGGCCATCGATGCCAATCCTTCGTCGTGAGTAACGATCACAACGGTCTGCTTCAATTCGTCGCGTAGGCGGAAAAAGAGTCGGTGAATCTCGTCGCGGTTGTGCGAATCGAGGTTGCCCGAAGGCTCATCGGCAAGCAGTACGGCAGGCGAGTTGATCAATGCACGCGCGATTGCAACACGCTGCTGCTCTCCGCCCGACATTGCCGTAGGCTTATGGTTGCGGCGATCGCCAAGTCCCATCATATCGATCAACTCTGCGGCGCGACGCTCCACTTCGCGGCGGTCGCGTTTGCCGATCAGACCGGGGATACAGATATTCTCAAAAGCGGTAAATTCGGGCAATAGGTGGTGGAATTGAAATACAAAACCGATGTGTGCATTGCGAAAATCCGACAACTCTCTATCGCGCATTCGGCTCACATCGACACCATTAATCTGCACCGTTCCGCTATCTTGGCGCGAGAGTGTGCCCATCACCTGCAACAGAGTGGTCTTTCCTGCGCCACTTGCACCGACGATCGAGACTACCTCACCGCGCGATACTTCGAGCGAAACGCCACGCAACACTTCGAGTGTGCCGTAGCTCTTGCGAATATCTTTACACTGTATCATTATTGTTTTATTCTGTTTTATTCAGTTTATTGAAAATTGTGATGACCTCCTTCGCTTCGCGCGTGTCGTGCACACGAAGAATCTTTGCGCCTTGACGCAGAGCCTCCATATGTAGAGCCGTTGTGCCATTCAACGCCTGTTCGGGTGTGCAGCCGAGTAGATTGTAAATCATCGACTTGCGTGAAACACCAACCAATAGCGGAGCCCCAAGGTCGGTCAAGCGATGCAATCCGTGCATTAGTTGATAGTTCTGTTCGAGACTCTTCGCAAAACCAAAACCTGCATCAATCACAATATCTCCGATACCGGCCAATCGCAGTTGCTTGATCTTGCGAACGAAATACTCCCGCACTTCTTCGACGATGTTGCCATACGAGGTCATCTCCTGCATCGTTGCAGGCGTGCCGCGCATATGCATCGCGATATATGGCAGTTGCAATTCGGCCACAGTTTCGATCATCGTCGGATCAAGTTCGCCCGCCGAGATGTCATTTACGATGCAGTCGCCAAACTTCTCCACCGTTTTACGAATAACCTCTGCACGAAAGCTGTCAATTGAGACGGCTGTCGCAGGTGCTACGCGGCGAATAATCTTCATTGCTCGTGCAATGCGTCTGATCTCCTCCTCTACCGGCACGTCGTCGGCATTGGGGCGCGACGAATATCCGCCTACGTCGAACATATCCGTTCCGGCCTCAATGGCTGCTGTTACTCTGCCTTCGATCTGCTCATCGGTAAAGCAACGGCTGCCACCATAGAACGAGTCGGGCGTGATGTTGATAATGGTCATCACGCGCGGTTCGGTAAGGTCTATCGTAGTGTTATTCAGTTTCATTGCAGAAGGTATTGTGCAACTTCTCAACCTGCTCGCGCAGTGTTGCAATATCAATATTCAGAATCGTATGATGCGCCCGTTTTTCGCGCTCCTCGTCGCTCATTTGTGCCTTTATGCGATTGCGAATAACATTGGTTGGAGCATTGTCGCGCATCGCAGCTCGCTCAATGCGAATTTGTTCGGGCGCACTTACTGCAATCACCCGATCGACCTTTTGATCAAATCCGCAATCGAACAGAATCGCACTCTCCAAAATTGTATATTGCGCACCCTCCTCTCTGCGCTCCTCGCACCATTGCTCCCAATCGCGACCGACAGCGGGATGAACAGCCCCATTCAGTGCAGCCAAACGCTCGCTATTGCCAAATACTTCGGCTGCCAGACGTGCTCTATCGAGTTCTCCTTCGCTGTTATATACCTGCTCGCCAAATATCGCTATCAACTCTGCGCGCAGGAGAGGATCATTCTGCATAAGCCATTTGGCTCGGCTGTCGCTGTCGTAACAACGCACGCCAAGCTCCTCGAACAGACGGCAAACGGTACTCTTTCCGCTCCCGATGCCACCCGTCAGCCCCACACGAATCACTCTTCAACCGCCTCCTCGCGGTCGAGCTGAATGTCGGGGACCTCGCCAATCGAGATAAATTTCACTTCGGGATAGCTTGCCGATATGGCATTTAACAACGAGGTGGGCGAGAGCACAATGATAGTACTATCAACCGACAACGGCGCGTGATTTACGCGTGAAAATGTGAGCTTCGACTTATCGACCAGATGAAAGCGGTGAGCCATCAAGGCCGATCCGCGACCTTCAACCGTGCAATCGACTCTGAATTTATGCCCGTCAAGACTCACTCGCACGGGGATATATGTCGTATAGATATAGTCAAGTTTAGCGATATACCACAAAACAAATGCGATAAAGAGCATCAACACGAAAACCGGCGATACGGAATTTCGGAAAAAGTTATTGATTTTATCGAGTAATTTTCCCATAAGCGGCTGTTAATTAATGTTTTGATTTTCGCCACCCATAGCGGGCATTGGCGACCCACAAATATACAAAATTTCGTGATACTTCGCAATGGAAACAAAAAAGAACTGCACCAATTTTGGTGCAGTTCTTTTCGATTTGATGAACAAATTGTCAATTTGTCTCTCTGCGCTTTATTCAGTCTTTGCGGTGCTCTTCTCGGCAGCGTACTTCTCGTTTACGATTTTGAGCAGGTCCTTGGTAATATCCAGGGCATTTGCACCATCGAGCAGAGCCGACGAGTTGAGGATCAGCTTGTACTTGTCGTCCTTGTTGATCTCCTCAATAGCCTCTGCAACGAGCATATTGATACGGTTGTTCAATACAAAGTTCTCTTCGTCGAGCGTAGCAGCCTCTTTCTGCATCGAGTTCTGATAGTTCTGGATGCGCTTGTTGAGGTTCTCCTCGGTCTCGGCAGCCTTAATGCTGGTAATCAGACCCTTCTGATACTTCTCCTGCAACTGTGCAGCCTCATACTGGAAGCCCTGCTCCTTCTTTGCCCACGACTGCTGTGCAGCTTCGAGCTTCTTCTGCAAAGCTACGCCCTCGGTCTGGTAGATATCCGACAAGAATACGAGCGAGTCAGCCTTTACAAAAGCGATATCCGAGCTGGTGATAGCGGTCTGCTCTGCTGCGCCCTCGGTAGTTTTAGCGGCGTTGTTGGTGCAACCCACAGCGAAGAGAGCTGCTACAACGGCTGCGATAAACGTTTTTTTCATAGATGTTTTGTTATTTTTAGTTGTTAATTTTCGCTAATGAAATACAAAGATACAAAAAAATTGTAAATTTGTAGCAGATAAACGAAAAATTGTAATCGAATATGTACGAATATATCAAAGGCGAAATTGCCGAGCTCTCTCCTGCGCGTGTTGTGATCGAGGCTGCGGGCGTTGGTTACGACATCGCAATTTCGCTTCAAACCTACTCCGAAATCGAGAAATTGACCGAGGCGAAGATCTACGTTCATTACGTTGTCCGCGAGGATGCGCAACTGCTCTACGGCTTTGCCACGAAGTTCGAGCGCGAGCTGTTCCGCCATCTGTTGAGCGTTTCGGGTGTTGGTGGTAATACGGCACGAATGATCCTCTCGACCTATTCGCCTGACGAACTGCGCAATATCATTGCTACGGGCAACGCAACGCTACTCAAAAATGTGAAGGGCTTGGGCTTGAAAACGGCTCAAAAAATCATTGTTGAGTTGAGTGGCAAGGTGATCTCTGTAACGCCCTACGAGGAGCGACAGTTGCTCGATAAGGTGCAGGGTGGCAACGAGATTTATGAGGAGGCTTTGGCCGCTCTCACGATGCTCGGTTTTGCCCGCACAGCATCCGATAAAGCACTCAAAGCGGTGCTCAAACAAAATCCTTCGTGCTCGGTTGAGGACGCTGTACGCCTGTCGCTTAAACAGCTGTAAGCCAATTTATAATTGGCTATCGCGATTTATTGGTATCAACGAAAAAGCCACGCTTTTGGGCGTGGCTTTAATTTTTAACTTTGAATAGAAGATTACCTCTTCAACTTTGCCAGGAATTTCTCGCGGCCGACGATATAGCGCACGTGGTCGCCCTCGCCGATCACGCCCTCGCTGTCGTGAGCCTCGACGCGGAAGGTGAGCTTGCGTCCTTCGACGGCAACGAGCGTGGCGGTTGCGCTGACCGTATCACCCACGGCCGTAGGCTTCAAGTGCGAGGCATTCATCAGCGAGCCGACGGTGGTCTGATCGTCGGGCAACGCAGCTGCAACTGCCTTCATAGCAGCATCTTCCATCAGTGCGATCATTGCGGGAGTTGCCAATACGGGCAGGTCGCCCGAGCCCATTACGGCGGCTGTCAGTTGTTCGGTTACGACGAATGTTGAGGTCGATTTAGCTCCTATTTCCATAAATATTGGTACGTTTGAAAATGTTTCCGAAATTATCGTTATCTTTGCAAAGGTAACACAATAATATGAGAAAGTCAATCGCCATACTCATTTTGTTTCTGATGTTCGCAGTGCCCTCGTGGTCGCAGCAGCGCGCTCGGCAGCCCCAACGTCAGGAGCAACGACACGCCGTGCGCAGTGCGCCGTCGCAGCCTCAGCCGACACAATCGTCGGTGCAGGAGCGTCGTGCTCGCGGCTATACCCGTGCGTGGGTCGAGGTTGAGCAGGGCGATTCGGTGCAAAATATCGCGGTGTTACCGGTCTATGTTTTCCGTCGTCCGGCAGATATGCGCAAGTATCAACGAATGGTCATTGCCGTCAAAAAGACCTACCCGATTGCGAAGGTCGCTCGCCAACGTATGGCCGAGATGGAGGAGAAATTGCTGACACTGCCCACTCGCAAGGCGCAGAAGGCCTACACCAAGCAGATCGAGCAGCAGATCAAGGAGGAATACACCCCCGTATTGAAGAAGATGACCCGCTCGCAGGGCAAGGTGTTGTTGAAATTGATTGCTCGCGAAACAGACTACTCGTCGTATGAGATTGTGCGCGAGTTTCGTGGTAGTTTTACGGCGGGTTTCTGGCAGGGCGTTGCGAAGATCTTTGGTGCCAATCTGAAAACCGAGTACGATAGCGAGGGCGACGACCGAATGTTGGAGCAGATTGTAACCCTCTACGAGGCGGGCTTGCTGTAAAGCGTTTTTCTAAAAGTCGTATATTCCCATCGAATGTGTTTTATTGGTCGGAAAATGGGGGGGGTATTGCGCAGGTGAAATTATTTTTCTTTTTTTGTGAAAAACCACATTTAAGACCTTAAAGACTATGAAAAGAATTGTTATCCTTATTGCGATGTTGTTGCTGTGTAGCATGGCAATGGCACAAAATCCTCCCAAAGAGCGCAAATTCTCATTTTCGGTGGGTTATAAAGTTGGTTATGAAATAACATCAGATCTTAAACATCAAGTTACGGGCAATAAATATGATATGACCAATAGTTCAGAGGGCTCTATCTATCATTTTGTTTCGCTCGATTTTAACTATGCGATTACACCCAAATGGGAAGTCGGCTTGGCAACGGGTATGAATGAAACCAATTTGGGTGTTGCAATGTTGCCGCTTTATGCAAATGCTCAATATTTTTTCAACGACCGCACACGTGGTTGGTTTGTTTCGGGCGATTTGGGTACAAATATTAACGTTGGTATTCCTGCATTTGGTTTGCTGACAGGTGTTGGCGGTGGCTATCGTCTGTATATTGCCGATAAATTCAAAATGGATTTCTCGCTTGGATATATGTATTCGACGGCAGGCACAGATAAAGATTGGAGAAGTCGCCAAAGTGGCGTTCAATTGGGTGTAGCGTTGGTGTTCTAACGGCCTAACAATCCGAAAAATAGCGAAGGGCTGACCCACAACGGGTCAGCCCTTCTTCCTACGTGCAAAACTGTTTTGAGCAAGGTCGTAGAGTCGGCGGGCAAAATCGAGCATCGCAATAACCGTTTCGGTGCGCGTGGCCACGTAACCCAGAATGTAGGTCGGCGTGATTCGTGCTGTCAGCTGCTGTCGTCGAGCGTTGAGTGTCGATCGACTTTCGTTCAATCGTTGCTCAATCTGCTGACGATATTTGCGCAGTTCGGCAATCGAGCCGATACCTGCAAGTGTTTCACGTTCGGTCATTTTTGCGCATCTTTTTCGTTTTGGTCAGGCCGCTCTGGCTCGAATAGCATACGTGCGAAGCAGCGGATCAAGTTGTTGGTTATCAAACGTTCGCGTAGCGTGTAGAGAACGATTCCCACGACTGCGAATACCGAGGCTGCAATCATCATCGCCCATTCGAGCGATCCGATGGCCCGTGCGATCCACAACGTCATTGCGCCAACCACAAACAACAGGGCAAGTCCTGCGGCTACAACGGCGAGCAATATACCGAAACCATTGCTCATCGTCAGCGAGACGAACTCGATTGAGGCGAGTTTGGTGGCGGTAAGTTGCAGATGGACGTAGTCCGTTACCTGCTCGACGAAGGCGCGTTCAGGCTTTTTATGCTGCTGTTCGTTGTGCATTTTCGGCTCTTAATGCACGTGTTCTTTCAGTTCTTCGCAGTGGCAGCGGATGGCATCGACCTCCTTCTCGATCATATCTTTGATTGACGATCGCAGGTCGGCACCGCATTTGGGCGCAAAGAGCAGGGCTGCTGCGCCGCCAAGCAGTGCGCCACCCAGAAAAACTAACATACAAGTTCCGGCATTTTTCATAATCGAACAAATTTTTTTGTGTTTTAAGATTCGATCTATTGACCTGCAAATTTAGAGCCATAAACTGCCCTTTTTGAGATAAAATTTTGTTAAATTTGCCTTATGAAATTCGATCAAACACAGTGTGTGGCATTTACGGGACATCGCGCGATGCGGTTTGCGGTGGGCGACTCGGCGGAGGCTTTGCGCGTGCGTCTTGATGCGACGTTGCGCGAGTTGTATGCGCGTGGTGCGCGTTACTTTTATAATGGTATGGCCGAGGGATTCGATCTGTTGGCAGCTCGCGCGGTGATCGATTTGCAACGCGAACTGACCGATATTCAACTCATTGCGGCGGTACCTTTTCGCGGTCAGGCCGCGGGATTCTCGGTCGTTACGCGCCGCGATTATGAGCAGATTCTTACGACGGCAAATAGGGTAGATGTGCTGGCAGAGGAGTATTCGCGCGACTGCTTTTTGCGTCGTGATGATTATATGGTCGAGCGCGCGGCAACGGTCGTGGCGTGGTTCGATGGTCGCGCGGGTGGTACGGCTTATACGGTCGCTCGTGCGCGGTCGCTCGGCTGCGAGGTGATCAACCTCTACCGCGACGGCCAGATGGAGCTTTTCTGAAAAAACAAAACCCCGCCTCGAAAGGTGGGGTTTGCTATTGCTATATCGCTCGCGCTACTCCTGCTCGTAGCCGAAACGACGCAGCTGGCGGTCGTTGTTGCGCCAATCGTCATTGACCTTGACGAATAGTTGCAGAAAGACCTTCTTGTCGAGGAAACGCTCCAAGTCCTCGCGCGCTTGCATTCCCACGCGCTTCAACTTCTCGCCCTTATGACCGATGATGATGCCCTTCTGACTGTCGCGTGTAACGTAGATCGTTGCCGAGATACGGTCGATCTTCGGCTCCTCGCGGTACTCCTCAATCGCGATCTCAACGCTGTAAGGCACCTCCTTATCGTAATTAAGAAAAATCTTCTCGCGGATAATCTCCGAGGCGAAGAAACGTAACGTCTTGTCGGTTAGCGTATCCTTCGGGTAGTAGGGCTCGCCTTCGGGCAACATCGAGAGAATCAGGTCGAACAGACCACCCACATTGAAATTCTCCTTTGCCGAGCATGGGGCAATCACCGCCTCTGGGAGCAACGCCTGCCACTTCTCGACAAGAGCAGTGAGCTTCTCGGGGTTGCTTAAATCCACCTTGTTGATAACCACAATGGTTGGTATGCCCGACATGCGCACCTTATTGCTGTCAGTAATGAAAATCTGACCGAAATCCTTGCTGGTAACCATTTGAAGCAGATTGGAGATACGGTTCATATCAAGTTTATCAAATACATCATCACCATATTTTTCAATATGTGCAAGAATCATCACTCCATCTAATCCTTTAACAATTTTTCTTAAGTCTAATACTGAAATATTAGATGATCCCATTAAACTTACTTGATAATTACTTACTATATCGTCAAAAGCATCAAATAAATTTTGTTCTCCATATATTTCTTCATCATGCATTTTTTTATCTAAATATACGTTTAAAGCTTTTTGAAACTTTCTTGCAATATCAAATGTTTTAAATAAACAAACAACATGATATTTTTCTTTTACTTCAATTTCAGCGCCAGGAACAATTAACATTTCATAACTATCTTTTAATTCTTCAATTACATCAAGTTGCAAACAAGAATTATGATCAGTTATTGCAATACAATCGATTTTTTTTAATTTACACATGAAAAAAAGAAATTTCTTTGTTATATCTGTAATTCATGTTACAATAAAAAATATTGTAGGCTTGAGTGATAAGTTCACAGACTTATCAGGCAACAATTTTAGGAAGGTAGTCAACCTTTTCAGGAAAGCAGTCAACTTTTTTTAGGAAATGAGTCAACTTTTTTAGGATGGTTGGAAACTTTTTTAGGAAAGCGATATTAAGAAAAAGTACTTTTTGTAGGTGGGGAGTTAAGTCGGACTTCTCTCGGTCGTCAGTCGGAGTTCTCTCGGTAAAAAGAGGCAAGGTATAAGAGAGGTAAAAGAGATGGCAATCTTAATAAAAAGCACATTTTGGTGGTTGGGAGTTCTTTCGATGTTCCTTGGTTCTTATCTCGCCCAAGGGCTCGAACGATTATTCCTTCTTTGGTTCGTCCTTGGTCTTTTACCCGAGGGAGATTGGAAAGGTACAGAGG
>CALBQR010000059.1 GCA_937899895.1 uncultured Alistipes sp. | reverse complement strand
GGAGAAGAAATACGCAAGTGAGCGTATCGACATCACCATGCCCGGTAAGAAGTACAAGGCAGGGGCTTTGCACCCCATTACCCTTGTAAAGAACGAGCTTATCGATATTTTTCACGCCCTCGATCGACTCATACGGAAGAGGCTGATCGAGCGAACGATACAATTCGCGGCTCAATATCGGGCGTAGCGTTTCATTCACAATCGACGACTTACCACTACCACTCACGCCCGTAACGCAAATGAATTTACCTAACGGGAAGCTAACCGTTACACTCTTCAAATTGTTGCCCGTAGCTCCGCGCAGCACAATTGACAAGCCATTGCCCGTACGCAATTTTTCGGGCATCGGAATCGAACGGCGGCCTGTCAAATAGTCAGCCGTAAGCGAATCGCTATTCTCAATCTCGGTGGGCGTTCCTGCCGCAACGATATGGCCACCCTTCATTCCGGCTCGCGGACCGACATCGACCACATAGTCGGCCGAACGAATCATCTCCTCATCGTGTTCGACCACAATCACCGAGTTACCCGCATCGCGCAACTCTTTGAGCGAGCGAATCAAACGGCGATTATCGCGCTGATGCAGACCAATACTCGGCTCGTCCAAAATGTAGAGCACATTGACCAGCTGCGAGCCCACCTGCGTAGCCAAGCGAATACGTTGGCTCTCACCTCCCGACAGCGAACGCGATGCTCGCGACAGCGACAGATAGCCCAATCCGACATCGACCAAAAAACCAGCACGCGAGCGCATTTCCTTCAATATTTCGTGAGCAATAGCACGCTCTTTATCAGTCAGTTCATTCTCGACCTGCTCGGCCCAAACAGCAAATTCCGAGATACTCATATCACTCACCTCGGCAATATTTTTACCCCCCACACGGAAGTGCAACGACTCACTACGCAGGCGCGAACCACCACAAACGCTACACTTCTGACGCGCCAAGAACTGCTCACGCCACTTATTTCCGCGGCGCGAATCGTCATCGTCCAAGCGGTTGATATATTCGGCCACGCCCTCCCACGCAATCATCTGACGACCGACCGATGCGCCACAATCCACAGCCATCGGTTGCGGATCGCCATACAGCACCACATTCATCGCCTCCTCCGAGAGTGCGGCAATCGGATCGTCAAGTGTAAAATCGTAGCGACGGCCCAACGCTTCGAGCGTCGCAAAGAGCGTATTCGCGCGCGCCTTGCCAAGCGGCTCGATACCGCCCTCACGGATCGAACGGTTGGGGTTGGGTGCAATACGTTCAAGATCAAAAACTGCCTCATCGCCCAAACCGTTACAATGCGGGCAGGCACCTTGCGGCGAGTTGAACGAGAATGTATGCGGCGCAGGATCGTTGAATGCCAAGCCTGTCGAAGGACACATCAAATGGCGGCTATAAAAACGCGAAGCATCTGTATCATAGTCATATACAGCCATAGTTCCCTTGCCTTGACGCATTGTCTCTTTAAGACTTGTAACCAAGCGTTCGTGCGACGAAGCTCCGACAATCAGACGATCAACGACCAAGTCAATATGGTGTATTTTGTAGCGATCGAGTTTCAGACCGACTGTAATATCGGTAATCTCGCCATCAATGCGGGCATATAGATAGCCCTTCTTCAAAAACTGCTCGAACAACTCACGATAGTGGCCCTTACGCCCACGAACAACGGGTGCCAACAGCGCAATCTTGCGGCCTGCAAAGCCCTCTTCGATCAGTTCGACAATGCGTTCATCGGTATAATGCACCATCTGCTCCCCCGTTACGGGCGAATAGGCGCGCGATGCGCGGGCGTACAGCAGACGCAAGAAATCGTTGATCTCGGTAACCGTACCGACCGTCGAACGAGGGTTCTTGTTGGTGGTCTTCTGTTCGATGGCCACAACGGGGCTTAATCCCGTAATCTTATCGACATCAGGACGTTCCATATTGCCGATGAATTGGCGGGCATAGGTCGAGAGGGTCTCCATATAGCGACGCTGACCCTCGGCATAGATCGTATCGAAGGCCAATGACGATTTGCCCGATCCCGACAGTCCCGTAACTACAACCAGCTGATTGCGCGGAATCTCGACATCGACATTCTTCAAATTATGTACGCGGGCACCGAGCACCCGAATCTTATCATCTTCCATCGTCGTTCGTTTTTTATTCGGCACGCAGGTCGGGCATCGAGCGCAATGGGATATACCCTTCGTCGGTTCGTTCCCAGCCTTGAAGTTTGATTCCGTTGGTCAGCAGCACATAACGTGCCCCAACAACAGCATTGTAGCGCATTGCCTGATCGCGTACCGAAGAGTCCAATTCGACCGTCGGCTCCTTACACTCCGCCAACAACAGAGGCTCGCCCGAATTGCCGCAAACCACCACATCGGCTCTCTGCGGCTGGCCATTGACGCGCACTGCATACTCCTGACACACAGAGTGTAATGCCACACCGCACTCGTGCGTAAGATAGGCTATCAGATGACGGCGCACCCACTCCTCAGGAGTCAGCACCAACCATTTTCGGCGCAGTTCATCCCACACCATAGTCTGCCCATTGCGCTCGGTGAGTCGAGGGCAACAAGAAGGAAAATTGAGTTTGGGGAGCCTGTTCATTGCGCTGTTTCAAAAAAATTACGTACCTTTACCAACTGAATGGCAAAGTTAATCAATTAGTGCGAAAAAATGAAGTTCCGAAGATATATTTCGTTGCTGCTCCTTGCAGCTTTTTCAACGGCCACCGCGCAAGAGTGGCAGAATCCGACCGTAACCGCCGTGGGCAAAGAGCCTGCACGCTGCCCGATTATCAGCTACGCCTCGTGCAATGAGGCCCTGCTCGGAGGATTGGACCGCTCGCGTTATTTCCAGCCGATGCCGGCGGATGGCGAGTGGCAGACCTCAACAATCGGTAACGACAAACTCTATTCGACCCACTTCGCAATGCCCTTTGCGTGGATCGACCGCGAGGTATTTCTGCACGTCGAAGGTGTCGGCTCGTCGTACGCCGTCGAGCTGAATGGCAAGCAGGTGGCGTATAGTCAAGATGGTCGCACACCTGCCGAGTTTGACATCACGAAGTATTGCAAAGAGGGGCGTAACACCTTTACAATCCGCACGTTGGGCGCATCGGCAGCAGAAGCCATTAAACACTCGGAGCAGCCCTCATCGGCACCCTACGTCTATGTTGTTGCGCAGCCGCGAGTGCGAGTGCGCGACATCGTTCTCGATACTCGTGCCGACCACAGCAACGGTCTGTTCGCTATGGGTGTGATACTCAAAAGCCACCTGCTCAATCCGAAAGATTATCGAATCCACTACGAGTTGCTCGATCCCGCAGGTAAGGTCGTAAGCTACGGCCACCGCGATCTTAAACTCGATATGCAGCGCGAGGATACCGTTCGTTTCTTGGACAACATCGCAGACGTTATGGCGTGGAGCCACGAGGCACCCTACCTCTATACCGCCGTGATCAAGACTCAATATGAGGGTCGTTTTGGCGAGTATTTGGTGCTGCCCATTGGTTTCCGTTCGCTCGGTTTTAAGGAGGGCAAGATGAGCGTCAATGAGGTCCCCGTTGAGTTGCACGCCGCCGAATTCGCAATGACCTCGGACATCGCAACCACGGCTGAACAACTGCGCGCGCTCCGCAAGCAGGGTTACAATGCGCTGAAAATCAAGGGCGGTCCGCAGCTTGACGCACTCTATGAGTTGTGCGACCGATTGGGTTTCTATGTGATCAATCAGGCTGATGTGAATACCTCGCGCCACAGCGCATCGCGTCGTGTGGGTGGTAATCCGTCGAACGACCCGACGTGGGAGGCGGCTTATGTCGATCGCGCCATAGGTATGTATCACGCCTCGAAGAACCACCCGTCGGTTGTAGCATTCTCGATTGCCGAGCAGTCGTCGAATGGTTACTGTTTGTATGAGAGTTATCTGGCAATGAAGCGTTTGGAGCAGGTGCGCCCCGTGCTCTACCCTGCTGCTGCCGGCGAGTGGAATAGCGACCGACTGGATTATGCGACCACACCCGCCCCTGCACTTGCACAATCGAGCGTTGCGGTACGTCAGCTGGATAAGACCGAATTCATCATATCCAATGGCAGCGAGTTGGCTCCCGTTGATGCAGTTGTTTGCTATACCGTTCATGTTGGTCGTTCGGCTGTTGCCGAGGGCGAGGTGAAGATGATGTTGGCGGCAGGATCGTCGCGCACGCTGACCGTGCCCATTGATAAGGTTAAAGATGGCAAGTCATATACTATCGAGGTGCGTGTCGAGCAGCCCGATCCGCAATATATCTACGTTCATCACGTCGAGGATACCACGCCTCAACCCGAACAGACCCGCGCAGGCAAGATCATAACCACCGTGCGTGAGTTCTTCCGCTACACGCCAGAGGCAGAGGCCGCTCCGCGCAAGGTGCTCGCTACCGCAACTTTCGAGGGCGCAAAACCAAAAGCGAAGAAATAGTATTCCCGAAATAGCTATAAATCAACCGCGCGACTTCCCGATTTGAGAGGTCGCGCGGATTTCTGATTGTAAAGTTACAAAATTATAGAAACACCTGCAAAAAGTTTGGAAAAATAGGGGCGATCCGCTCCCAAAGAGAGGCAAGAAAGTGGTCTAACCCAACTCATTAGACCACTTCTAAATCAGAGGCTATTCGCTTAGGATTAGTTTACACGGCCACTCATTGAATTCAATGCCCGTAATGCCTTCTTGTTCTAATCGATTTTTCAAGCGTTCAGACACGAATATGTCGGTTGTAAATGGAAGATGAAACATATCTAATTCCGGATTGAATAAATTTGTCAGAACGATATCTCTAAGATCTATGAATGGACCATATTGATGATCAGGTTGCGCTCGCCATTTTTTGACATCATCATAGGAATTAATATCCACATATATATAATCTTCTTTTAATATAGAATCATTGTAAGCAAATGTACTTCTCTTAAAATCGATCCAATGATAATAGTACCAATCAAACCTCATCAGTTTCAAAAGATAATACCATTTGAAGTTAGATATATCTTTTCGCTTTGCAATCTTAATGTTGTAATATTGTGCACATAAATTATATTCGTTTAGAATATCTTTTAAGCGTCTGCTAATATAAATATACCCCTCCTTATAAAAATCAAGGTATTTGGATCTATACGCTAACTTGAAGCAATTTGCATTCTTTGGTAATGCCTTTTCAATTTCCGCAATCTGTTGTTCGGTATCCCATTTAAGGAAATTGGGGTGAAACATAACATAATCCAAAACAGACTCTAATGCAGCAAACTCTGCACCGCGTATTGTATAAAATCTCTTATTCATTATTACATCCTATTAATCATTGTATTCCTTTCGCATTTTATCTGCTACTTCTCAGACCCATCGTAATTGTAGTCCTCCAATGTCCAATCAATAAGTAACTCTTGTACCATTGATTTGAAATCAGGATAAACCACCTCGGGCTCATACACTTCTTGTCTATCCTGGTAGTATGCTGCTAAATCAAATTCCCAGAAAACGACAACATTGTCATTGCTATTGTCAAAGCAGTAGTGGTTGCCGTATCCATCAGGGCAAATCGGGATCAAATGATGAGGCATCTTAACATAGACCTCGTTGTGTTCTATACGATATGCTTCATATAGATCAAATTGTCTATTCTTAATGCCGAATATATCTTGGCCCATCATCTGGAAACCATTGGTTTCCATCAAGAACTCTTTGTAATCATCAGGCAACTTAACGTCAAGACTATGTTCAAACTCCTCAATATCCTTTCGTTTTGCAGGGGGATACCATTCGGTTATATCGTCTGCAAATTTTCGCAACTCATCAATTACATCTTTCATCATAGTCAAATATTAATAATTTTTAAACAAGTTCTTGTATGCAAATTTTCTTTTATTCAAGGTCTCTATCGTCTGTGTCATTTTCTTTGTCATAATGTGTAATATCCAAAGGTGGCGTATCTATGTCGCGGGTTATTTCAGATAGATAGTCTATATATTGTGGAGTCCTCATCATTTCCCAAAACTTCTCGATGAATGTACCCCTATCAAAACTTCCAGTTATAATGATGTGTGCCCCAGCTAATGAGCGACATAATTGCTCCTGTGCCTTTCCGCGTATGTCATCTGGCAACATCTCAATATAACCTATCAGTATATGCAACTTTACAGGATACTCTGCAAGTTGATCGTATAGATCATACCATATTCCCTCTCTTGCATCCTCATTGCGACAAAATAGATAGTTTACAAGTAGGATGTATTGATCTTCGGAATTTAGGATTTTCTTACTGGGCCGAGTAGTCCCATTATCATAGCGCAACATTTTGCATATAGCATCGATCAACTCTTCGCTCGACAACATTTTCTGGCTATTCTCAAACTTTTGAATAAATCGCTCCGAGTTGGGGTTATATAGTTCTTTAGCGATAGGAAAACTATGGGGTATTACGCTATGGTTCTTACGATATTCGTTGATGGTCGCGAGTATCTTATCTGTAAAGAAATAGCGATTCATATAGCGTTCGACACCAATGCTATCCATACGAACATACTCCAAGCCGGTGTTTTGTTCCACAAGCACCTCGTCCTCTACGATGATGTAGCTATGGTTTATATGGCTACGATTGACGTTCGCATAAGCAAAACTATCATCTTCCGTCATATTAATCCTCACCACATTGTTGTAGCGCGAGTTTACGGAGTCATACAACGCCACCCGCCTCACTTGTTGCCCTCGCTCGTTAAATCTCCATACAACGCCGACGCTGTCTGCTTGATACGGAAACACCTGACGATTGTCGTCGCCCGATATAAGCGTGTTCGACGAGAGCCCGTTGGCACTGACATTGACAAGAGCCTGAATATTGGTTGTTAAAATGGTCCTCCCTTCGGCATCGGCATCGTACCCCAATTCAAATTCAATATCTTGTTCGCTCACGGCTTCGGGATAACGCCTAAAAAGGATGATGCTATCTCTCTGCTCCCACTCGCCCCAACATATTACGCTACCGATCCCACTCGCTGTTGTAAGATAGAGCCCTTCGGGATATAGTACAATATACTTGTTCCACTCTTGATTAGGGAGTCGGCGCATAAACATAGCAGGTGGATCTTGTGCCGAAAGGCATTGTATATTTATGAGAACAAATAATATGAATAATATTTTTTTCATACTCTATCTGTAAATATCGTTGCTTAAATCTTTACCTCTTGTTCTTTTTGTGTGAGTATTTTTAGGATTAATATTTGAATATTCTATTGGAATTTTAATGCCGTTCTTCTGACTCTTTTTTCGTTATATTTCCTGATTTATCATAATGCCACACCGCTGATAAGAGATAATCTGTGGCGTAATATTCGACCTTATATAAATATCCACTCTCATCATAGTAGCTAATTTCAGGGCTAAACGCAGTATCCATTTCGGGGCCTCCTTCATCAAAATATGTGATGAATTGCTGTTTTATGACGCCGTTTGGGTGGTATGCTCTGCCTTTACACTTTCCTATAAACCGCAGGTGGTCAATCTGTATATCGCCATATTCAAAATCATAAAAATCATACATCAATACTCCTCGGTCAAAGCAAGAATAGGAAACGTGTTTGTCGTCATCATATTCGCCCACGTATGATAAATTACCATAGTCATATATATAAAATACTCCATCCTTTCTGCCGTGATTATAGTTGTATATACTTTTACGTTCAGGAATATTGTCATCTTCAATCCATTGACCGTGCTTATTGCCCTGCTCGTCATATTGATTCAATATGCTTTGTGCGTAAAGAGTTGTCGTCTGTAAGATACAAGTAACAACAAGGAGTATTTTAATCAAATAATTCATATGTAAAAGGTATTATTCTGAATTCACAAGTATTCTTGTTTATCGGCTTTTTGACTCCATTTCGTGAGGAAACTACTCCTCCAACTCAAAATTGCGGAAATGGAACTCCTCGCGCGATTTCTGCTCCGAAAAACAGTAGTAGGTGATATCTGCCATCGAGCAGACCTCGCCACCACACGAGAGCGTCGCCTCCATCATTACAAAACTACGCTTGCGATCGACGATATGCGCACGCACCTCAACCTGCACATCATCACCCGTCGGAACAGGCTTGCGATACTTCATATTGAGCGCCGTCGTCATTGCCGAAGTCTGGATCTTACGCGAGATGACCCAGCCGCCAACCTCGTCCATCAGCGTCGCCTGAATACCGCCGTGCAGCGTCTGAACCCACCCCTGATACTCCGTGCGCGGTGTCCAATAGCAAACCACATCGTCGCCGTCTTCGTAGAACTCCATCTTCAAACCATAGGGATTATGGGGCGCACAAGCAAAGCAATTGTAGCCCTCGGCCTCCAAGCCAATATAGGGATTGCGAATTTTCTTCATCGTTTTAGTATGTTTTGTTTCTACAAATTTACATCTTTTTCGCGCAAAACATAGCTCCGGGCACGTTTTTTAGCCATACGGCACACTCCGAAGGCAAAAAAATCGCAACACGCTTTTCGAGCACAACCCTTTGTCGAATAGCGAGTTATGACATTTTAGGCACATTGCAAGCAAAAAAATAGACAAAAAAATTTGGCAAAAAGTTTGCAGATAAGAAAATTTGCCTTACCTTTGCACTCGCAATCAGTTAATGATTGAATGCCTCTTTAGCTCAGTTGGTAGAGCACGACACTCTTAATGTTGGGGTCCAGGGTTCGAGCCCCTGAGGGGGTACCAAAGGAGACTTTTCAGAAAAATCTGAAGAGTCTTCTTTTTTTTGTCCCCGTAACTCATTGGTCTGCTGATAGATTAAGTCGAGCACCTTGTTGTAGGTATTGGTTCGATATGATTTTCCATCAAAATCAAATTTTTCTGGGAACATCACACCAATCAGCTCTCTCTTAACATCTAAACGCCCCTCTCTGATATGGTATTCCAAATTGGTAATCAGCGACATAGCATAGTCGAGTTGTGGTTCGACATCAGCACACTTGGGGGATTTCATCAAATCGAGCTTGCTATGGCACGCCTTTTTCTCCAATGAAATACGCTGTTTCAGCTCTTTATAAGTTTCCGTATCCATCTCATTATCAAGATATTTATTAGCCAACGTCGTCAATCGCGCATCGTATGCCATAAGCTCGGCTTCGACTTTTGCAATCTGACTTTGGGTGATTATCTTGCCTTCGTTCTGAATATCTCGGAGAATTTCACCATATAGACGCATAATGTTATAATTGGGCTTCAATGTAGCGAGATAGCGAGCAAATAACTCGTTCGCTCTGTCGGCTCGACAGCGGAAATGCTTTGCATCACGACTGCAATGGTAGTAATAATATTTGCCACCGTTACCCTTGCTTGCGCTACCTGTCATTGTTGCCCCACACTGCGGACAACGCAGATACTGCCGCAGGAACACGTCAGGGTGTGGACGCTTCGTCAATTTGGGACGATTTCGCTTATCGACAATCGCCTGAACGCGCTCAAACGTATCTCTATCGATAAGTGGTTCGTGCAGTCCCTTAACATAGTGCGCTGGTATTGTGCCAATCTTCTCGTCGCTATATTCTGGCACAAATACCTCACCGACATAAAATCGGTTACGGAGCATTTTCATAAACGAATTCTTGTGTATGTAGTGCCCTCGACGAGCAAACATTCTTTGGATATAACACGGAGTATATACACCCTTTGCAACCTCGGCAAACATCTCTCTGATGATTGGGGCTTTCTCTTTGTCTATCTCTACATATTTATTGTTGTCGTCTATCTGACGATTGATATATCCACGTGGGGCTTTACAAGTACATTTACCCTTCTCCAATGATGCGTGGATGCCTTCCTTTGTACGTCTTGAAATCTTTGTATCCTCGCTCTGTGCCATAGATATATATAATGAAAGCATTGTAATATAGTCTGCGGCATTGAAATCAATATGCTGCTCGACACTATTAACCTCAATCCCGATTTTTTCGAAATAATCGAGATTGATAAGTGCCTCTTTCAAATTGCGGGAATATCTATCCCAACGATACACCAACACGTAATCGACTTCGTGCTTATGTGCTTTGCAATATTTCATCAACGCTTGAAATTCAGTGCGTTTACTAAATCCAGATTTCGCCGATTTATCCTCTTTATAAACGCCGACAACATTGTAGCGTTTCATCTCGCAGTAACGGCGGAGATAGTCCTCCTGCCAATCGAGTGAGCTACCCTTCTCTTGCTCTGCTGTTGATACACGGCAATACAGAACGACATTTTTAATTTCCATAACTATCCCCCTCTTTGTTTTCTTCTTCGTTATTATTCAGTGCCCTCAACTCGATATGAGCTATGGCATATAAAAAATCTCTTACCTCTTTTACTTGGCTATCATTAAGCCTTAATCCATCTTCTTTTAGAATGTTCTTGCATACCTCGATGCTTAACATATATTCATAAATTTCCTCTCTTATTTGCTTTTCGCCTCTTTGCCCTTTTAGTGGTAGGGAAAGACCTCTGGTCGGCAGGGATTTGCGTAGAACCCTTGTGCGATGGGCACAATTATCCTATACTTACATAATTCTAATATGTTTTTTGATTATTGGGAAAGACATCGGCTATCACTAAATACCGAAGTGCTACTAATATACAAATTTTATTTGAATTTTCCAAATTGCTCCCAAAATCTACATTCAAACTTTCTGAAATCAAACCTCTATTTAATTAGCCCAAATGCTTATTTTCTCTAAATAAATTAGCAAACTGACTTACTGCACCTTACATCATTTTCTGGAATTAAAATTTATCGTAGTTTTTTTGACGAGGAGCGGGGTACAGGGGGGGGTAAAAAGTTTTTTGGAGCTATGTGTTATCCCGATGATTTTTTATGGCGGGGGGCTTTCCCCCATATCCCCCCTATCTATTGCTTCCAAATATTTTTCCAAAAATTTCGACCTCAAAAAATAGACCTTGCTATATCTCAAACTCCTTCTTAACTCGCTGTACGGTGCTTACGCTGACCCCACAAATCGCCGCCGTATCTCGGATACTCTTACCCGCCTTCAACGAGCGAATGACCTTGCCGTACTCCTCCTGCTTGTGCTCTCTCGACTTGACGCTGCCAACCTTGCGACCCATCTTTACACCCTTTACCTTTGCCAACTCTCGCCCCGAATTCAATCGGTAACGAATGTTATCACGCTCTATCTCGGCAAAGCTACTCAATACCGCCGTAATCATCTTGGCAATGGGATTTGGTTGTCCATCGGCGTTGAGGGTACATAACGGCAAATTCTGGATATAGACATTCACGCCCGCCTTAGTCAGCTCGTCAATGGTATTTACAACAATCTTTGTCGAGCGACCCAAACGGCTGATTTCTGAAACGCATAGTGTGCCGATGTGGTTCTCGATGCAAAACCCTATGCACTCGGTGAGGACGGGGCGGTTCTCCTTCGCCCCACTCATCTTCTCCTCGTATGTAGCGACTAACTCCATTTCGTTGATGGCGATATATCGCTTCAAATCCTCTACCTGACGCTCGGTATTTTGTCTATCACTCTCACTGCTCACACGAGCGTAAATCACTGCCGTTGCCATATTTGTCCTATCAATTTAGTGTATTCGTTTAGTATCCCTTTTTGATATGTGTTAAGCGGGATTGCTATACTCTGCCTGTACCCGTTCTTTGTAGTTGTTGCACCGCTCGACCATACCGTCAATGACCGACACAAGGTTGTCGCAATAGACCATTTCTTCAACTCTGCCGTCTGCCAATCGCACCTCGAATAAATCGAGCGCATCGTTGTAGATGACCTCAACCCTGCCCTTGTAGAGAAATCCACCGACCTCAAACGCCAAACCTCTCTCATCTGGCAGTGCTGTGGGGCGATGAAAACCCCACGAAAACACTACCATCAACTGACTGCGAAGTATCGCCAGAATGTACTCTGTCATAGACTAAAATACTTGAATTAAGTTCTCGTAGCGCAACGAGCGATAATCGCCCTTCTCTACATCCCAATACTTGACGGTGTTCACTTGGTCTCCGCTCAAGCCTCTACCGTTCTGTGTAGCCTTCATCAGCTGACCATTGCAAGAGCCCCAAGCCTCACGAATCTCGCCTGTACTCTGCTTCTTGTAGAGGAAGTGTGCCACGCCATTACGAAGCTTCTCTTTCAATAAGTCAATCATTTGAGCCTTTACTACGCCCATTGCAGCCGAACCTGTACGAGCAAAAATCACATTAGCACGATGTGCTGTCATTCCGTTTACTACTACTATTGTCTCCATATCTGTAAGATTTTTTATTACACATAATTAAAATACTCTCTTTATATATTTGGGAGTTCCCCAACCATTGAGGCGATATACCTCTGTGACTGCCTCTTCGTAGGTTCTTACATCCTTAATGAATCTTGCTGATGAACCCGTCTCTGAAACCCAATCCCACTGCCAGATGCCCCACAAGTTATAATGGCGACCAAACTTATATTTCCCAACTTCTGCTTTCATAGTTATCTCCTTTTCTTGATACAAATATAGTGCTTTTATTTAATATACGCAACTTTTCAAGCGAGAAAATAATGCTTTTTTTGAAAATTAGCACTTTTTTGAGCATTTTCGGGGATTATTTATTATATTTGTGTGGATAATTCTATGAAAATGGAAACGACAAAGCAAAAACGAGCAGTTGTCCACCTCGAAATGGGTGGCAAGCACTACTATTACGGCAATCTCAAAGCCTTGTGCGATTCGTGGGATAAGGAGGAGATTGGCGTTGCATACAACTACCTAAAAAATTACGGCATTGACGAGGAGAACCCCTACATCGGTAAGAAGTGTATTATCCGTAAGGGCACCATCGTCACATCACCCCACAGCAAATAAAACTACCCAATATGTCAATCGAAGAATTACAACAACAAACCACCATCAACATTCAGGAGAAGGCGAACCTTATTTGGGCTATTGCCGATAAGTTGGTGGGAACATATAAGCCTCACGAGTACGGCAATGTCATCTTGCCTATGTGTGTTATCAAGCGTTTCAGCGATACCCTTGCAGCCACCAAGCAGAAGGTTATTGATATGAACAAGACGCTTGACAGCCGTGGTATTATGGTCAAGGATGGCTTCTTGCGCTCGGCATCGGGCTACGACTTCTATAATGTTTCGCCATTCACCTTCGATGGTTTGTTGTCGGATGCAGAGAACATTGCCGACAACTTCCGTAGCTACCTCAACCACTTCTCAGCAAATGTGATTGATGTTATCGAGAAGTTCGACTTCGACAAGGAGATTACCAAGCTCTCAAACAACGGCATCCTCTACAATGTGATTGCGGAGTTTTGCAGCAAGAAGGCATATATGGGTGTTGATGCTATCTCGGCAGTCGATATGGGCTACATCTTCGAGGAGTTGGTGCGTAAATTCTCGGAGAGTTATGATGAGCACGCAGGAGCCCACTTCACCGCCCGTGATATTATCTACCTGATGGCTGAGATATTGGTTGCTCCCAAGAAGAACGCAATGCAGAGCGAGGGTATCACCGCTACGATGTACGATATGGCTATGGGTACTTCTCAGATGCTCGATTGCCTTTCGGAGAAGCTATACGCCATCGACGAGGATGCACAGCTCACCGAGTTCGGACAGGAGCTCAACGAGCAAACCTTCGCTATCGCCAAGGCAAATATGCTTATCAAGGGTGGCGATGCCGAGAATATGAAGCACGGCAATACGCTCTCTGACGATAAGTTCGAGGGCTACAAGTTTGACTATATCATCTCTAATCCGCCTTTCGGTATCGAGTGGAAGAATGAGAAGACTGCCGTTGAAGCCGAGCATAAGAAGGGCTCGATGGGACGCTTCGGTGCGGGACTCCCTGCCATTGGCGACTCGCAGCAGTTGTTTATGCTCAATGGCGTGGCGAAACTCAAGCCTACGGGACGAATGGCTATCATTCAGAATGGCTCGCCATTGTTCAAGGGCGATGCGGGCAGTGGCGAGAGCAATATCCGTGGCTACCTGTTGGAGAACGATTGGTTGGAGGCTATTATTCAGATTCCAAACGATATGTTCTACAACACGGGCATCGCAACCTACATTTGGATTGTGTCGAAGGATAAGTCCGCAGAGCGTGCGGGTAAGGTGCAGTTGATTGATGCAAGCAAGTGTTTTGTTAAGCGTCGCAAGTCGCTCGGCAATAAGCGTAATGAGTTTACAGCCGAGTGTATAGCCCTTATTGCCAAGGCATATAACGAGTTTGCCGAGGGCGTATATGAGAATGGAGCACTCGTTGTCGAGAGTAAGATTAAGGCTAACGAGGATTTCAAGTATAGCAAGGTGATTGTTGAGCAGCCTGTGTGCGATGAGCAGGGCAACCCAATCTTGAAGCGTGGCAAGCCTACGGCAGACAGCAGCAAGCGTGATACCGAGTCTATCCCTTGGACTGAGGAGATTGAGGCTTATATGGCGAAGAATGTCTATCCCTATGCCCCTGACGCTTGGATTGACGAGAAGAAAACCAAGATAGGCTACGAGATACCATTCACCCGTGAGTTCTACAAGTATGTTGCACCCCGTCGCAGCGAGGACATCTTTGCCCATCTCGAAGAGTTGGACAAGGCAGAAACCGCACTGATGGCAAAAATTATGGGACGATGAGTAGAGAAAAGGTTGAAATACAATGTAAGGATGTTGTTGAAGGTGTAGCAGGTGCTATCCTTGAACAAATTCCTGTTGTAAACTTTTTTGTGTCAGCTGTCGGAAAGGTAAAAGAGGGAACATTGCAACGCAGATTTGAGAGTTGGCAAAAAATGGTTGGGGAACGATTGGCTACTCTTGAAGATGTTGTGTTTGACACACTTGGTGATAATGAGAACTTCACAACCGTCTTTGTGAAGGCTACGGAATTAGCCGCTAAGTCCAACAAAATAAAGATGGAGTGCTTGGCTAATGCAGTCAAATATGTTGCGACAAATAAGGTTGAAGAGGAGTATATTATTGTGTTTTTGAATTGTATGGAGAAATATACAATCAAGCATTTAGAAGCACTACTATATTTTCAACAAGCACGCACATTTCGGAAAGATAAGACTTGTATGGATATGCTAATAAATAGAATAGAGAAGCAACCATATTTCAGTCAGTATTACCCCGAAATGGATGATAACTTGTCGAAATCAATTATAGACGACCTTCGCAATGATGGTTTATATAGCGATGAAGGAATGATAAACAAGGAACTTACCGACTCCGAAACTCTCACTCCTCACGCAACTAATTTAGGAAAACAATTCATAGACTTTTTCGGTCTAAATGATGTTGAATTATGAGCAGGGCAATGAAAGATAGCGGTATCCCTTGGATTGGGGAGATACCGCAGGATTGGAGTAATGCTAAATACAGATACTCAGGAGAATTTGTAAAGGGCAAGTTGCCTTCGGAGCAGAATGTTGAGCAACTTGGCAAGCCTATTATCGGTGCTTCAGAGATGCTCGGCAAAGATTGTCGTAATTTCTCAACAGATGAAAGCGTGCCGACCTGCCAAAAGAAAGATATACTTATACTTTGGGATGGAGCTAATGCGGGTATAGTGGCAAACAACTGCGAAGGTATAGTATCTTCAACCGCTGTCAAATATGTATGCACCGACAAGAAATTTGATGCTCAATACCTATTCTACTTGTTTAAGAATGGAGAACCATTCTTTAGGAGTAAGGTTAATGGAACAACGATTCCTCATATGAATCAAAAATACATTGACGAGTATCTTTGTATTCAACCTTCCCTTGCTGAACAGCAGAAGATAGCAGAGTTTTTGGATAGGAAGTGTGCCGAGGTGGATGAGATGATTGCATTGCAGGAGCAGATTATCGAGGAGTTGAAGGCATACAAGCAGTCGGTTATCACCGAAGCCGTAACCAAAGGCTTAAACCCCACTGCCCCAATGCGTGATAGTGGCATCGAATGGATAGGCTCAATTCCCGAACATTGGGAGGTGAGAAGAATAGGCTCCTTGTTTAGGCTAAGAGATGAGAAAAATTACAAACCTATGGGTGAAGTGCAACTATTGTCTCTCTATACGGGCATTGGAGTGTTTCCTCACGGGGAACAAGAAGAAAGAGGTAATAAGGCTGTAACAACTGAAGGTTATAAAATAGTTCGCAAGAATGATGTTGTTGTGAATATCATTTTGGCTTGGATGGGTGCGATTGGCGTATCGAATTATGATGGAGTAACAAGCCCCGCCTATGATGTTTATATTCCCAATCATAATGCTGCGCCTCATTATTATCATTATGTGTTTAGGACTAAAGGTATTGCCGCCGAGTGCTATAAATATGGCAGAGGTATTATGATGATGAGATGGAGAACTTACTCCTCTGAGTTTAAGCAAATACATATCCCATATCCTAATATTGCCGAGCAACAAGCCATTGCCGATTATTTGGACGATAAGTGTGCAGATATTGATAGCCTAATCCAAACCAAACAATCAAAGATTGATAGCCTCAAAGAGTATAAGAAGTCTATCATCTACGAATATGTCACAGGCAAACGAGAAGTAAATGAATAACAAACCAAATACACCTATTGCCTATCACGGCAAGTGGACGATACCGCAGTATAACGACTTGTTTATGAGAACAATAAACAAGGAATATATGGGTACACTCTATTACTATGGCGATAGGGAATCGGAGTTGGAGTTGTATTTGGAGCCGCCTGTCCATCACGAAAGCATATCTAATGCTGATATAATTTATGGATTGGATGCGGTTGGACGCAGATTTTCCATATTTAATGCGGTATTAGATAACCGACAAGATTTCCGTAAATGGGTGTTTAGAGCGGAGTATTTTGTTATTAGTGAAGAACGCGAACCCGTAAAATCTCAGAATGAAGAGCTCTACGCACTTTGTATTGTTGAGTATCCTTATTTGCGAGATTGGGCTTTTCAAGATGTTTTTCAAAAAGAAAATATCACCAACTCATTTTCTTGGGATATAAGCAAAGGGGTAAACTTCGTGTCTGAAATTGAAGATGGCATTAGATTGAGGTTGACATCGTATGAACAACACAATAATGCTGGTTATAAATTCAGCGTAGAGCAGACAACTAAAGTATATTTTGAGTCTGACAAACCACTATCTATATATAAATTTGCAACATTGATTGTGGAGTTCTCTCAATTCTTGTCGATAGCAACATTTTGCAAACAATCACCATCGGCAGTATGGCTAAGGAGAGCATCTTCCAAATATTCTTTTTGCAGAGAGCAGTTAGTATTCCCTGTTAGGCAAACATACAAACCACGAGGAGTGGTGATTAAGTTTAACGAATTAGTTACGAAAAGACCTGAAATATTACAACAATGGCACGAAACCTACAAGCAGATGGCTCCCATCACCAAATACTTGGCTCAGGCGGTTACGGAGCAAAAAGATGAATTTGATGCGCCAGACTTTCTGATTATTGCTCAGGCTTTGGATGGGTATTTCAAGCGTTTCGTAAATAAAAAGGATGGTAAGGATATTCGGAAATACGATGACCAAATTACAAAGTTGTTAGAATATTTCAAAGATGTAGATGCTTTACGAGCGTGCAATTTGGATGCAAAGGTAATGGCTCACTCAAGGCACAAGTATTCACACCTAATTCCCGATGACGAAACCAAGAATGTTGAGAAGGCAGTGAGTGGCGAAGAGTTGTATTACCTCACAAGGAAAGCTATTGTGTTACTTACCTGTTGCATACTTGATAATCTTGGTTTAACAACCGAAGAAATAAATATTTGTTTTGAGGATTCGGTAATTGAAGATATGGTAAACGATATACCGTTTTGGTACACTGAAGAGGAATAATTAACTACACCACGATATGGAAACCAAAGAGAAAAACTTTGAGAACGTCTACGAATATGTAACAGGCAAAAAGGAGATATAGTATGCAACAATCAGGAATAAACAAGATATTAGCCAAAGAGTATACTCTACAAGAAATATTAGATAAGAAAAAGTATACCGTAGACTATTTTCAGCGTGAATATAAGTGGCAACGAGAAAATATCGAGCAACTTATCACAGACTTAGTGCAAGAGTTTAACAATAACTACACAGATGGTGATGATACACCTAAAGTGGCTACATATAGCACATACTATATGGGCTCTATTGTTCTGAGCAGCAAACTTGATGGAAGATTGAGCGTGATTGATGGACAACAGCGATTAACATCGTTGACTTTGTTACTCATATATCTTAATAACCTCACCAAACCCGACTACAGCAGTTTATTGGCAAGCCTTATATACTCTGATAGTTATGGCGTAAAATCATTTAACATTGATGTCGATGAGCGTAAGAAATGTTTGGAAGCTCTATTCAATGACGGAGAATATACGCCTACTGATGACGATGAAGCAAGTGTGATAACAATGGCTGAGCGTTATCAGGACATCGCAAATTACTTCCCAGACGATATGGAGGGGCAGAAGTTGCGTTCATTCCTATATTGGTTAACAGGCAGAGTAATACTAGTTCAAATCACTGCACCATCAGAGGATAATGCTTACACCATATTTGAAACGATGAATAATCGTGGTGTAGCCCTAACCAATTCAGATATGCTAAAGGGCTTTATATTGTCTAATTTTACTGATGATACAAAGCGTAGAGACTTTAATCAACAGTGGAAGCAGGATATGTTGTCACTGAGTGAGTTTGGAAAGGACACGGACAATCTGTTTTTCCAATCGTGGTTAAGAGCTCAATTTGCAGAGACTATACGCCAGACAAAGATAGGTGCTGTAAATATGGATTTTGAGAACATAGGTTCTCGTTTCCATAATTGGTTTAAGGATAATTATAAAAAAGGGTTGCTTGCCACTGCTATTAATGGCAACATTGAGCACTTTATGGAAAAAAATTATAAGTTCTATCTAAAGTGGTTCAAAAAGATAAAGAAGGCGGAAGAAACTATACAGAACGGACTTGAGCGCATCTACTATTTGCGATGGTGGGGAATTGCTCCATCTCTGACATATCCCCTTTTGTTAGCACCACTTAATGTGACAGATACAGATAATGAAATCAACCAAAAACTTGACTTAGTAGCAAGATATATAGATGGTTTTGTCGTAAGAAGAGCTGTCAATTTCAAGATGTTTGCTGCAAGTTCTATTCGTTTCACAATGTGTAATCTTGTTAAGACTATACGAGGTAAAAGCAAGGATGAACTTAAGGAGATACTTAAGGAAAAAATGGCTGAGGTAGATAAAGAATTCAACTTCCAAAATGGTATGGAATCTTTCCGTCTCCACGGTCAGAATAAGTATTTTGTAAAGTATTTCTTGTGTCGATTAACTACCTATCTTGATGAGGGCTGTCAAATGGGGAATAGCTTTATTGCGTATATGACAAGTGTAAAAGGTGATAAGAAGTGTAAACCTTACGAGGTTGAACATATATGGAGTAATCACCCTGAATGGCACACGATTGAATTCCCTCAAAAGTCTGATTTTGATGTCTGGCGTAATAAGATTGGCGGCTTAGTCCTACTCCAAAATGGTACAAACCAATCATTGAACGACAAGTCTGTTATAGAAAAACTACCAATCTATTTCGGACAAAACACGCTTACTAAATCATTGTCGATACAAGCTTATAGGAATAATCCAAACTTCACAAACTTCTATAGCAAGGAGAAATTGAATTTTGTTGGATATACTGATATCAAAAAGAAAGACATAGAAGCAAGATGTATGCTATATGCTGATATGGCAGACAAAATTTGGAGCTTAACACTAGATTAAAACATTGTATTATATCTGTTTACCCAGACACTATATGGAAACCAAGGAGAAGAACTTTGAAAACGATATTGAAGCCTATTTGCTCTCGCACGGATACCGCAAAGGCACAATGGCTACATACGACAAGCAAAGGGCGATAGATATGCCTGTGCTTGTGGAGTTCATTCAGAACACGCAGCCCAAGATGTGGCAGCGTTATCAGAATGTCTATGGCGACAAGGCAGAGAAGCAACTCTACACCATCTTCCAACAGAATGTGGAGGCTAACGGCTTGGTATGGGTGCTCCGCAACGGAGTGAAGGACAGAGGTATGGATTTGCGCTTTGCATACTTTGCCCCCGCTTCGAGCCTCAACCTCGATTTGGTGGAGCGATACAAGGGCAACATCCTGACTTGCACCCGTCAGTTTGCCTACTCAGCCGACAACCATAACACCATAGACATCGTGTTGTCGCTCAATGGTATTCCCGTAGTGGCATTGGAACTTAAAAACCAACTTACAGGGCAGTCGGTGAGCAACGCCAAGCGTCAGTGGATGTACGACAGAAACCCCAAAGAGCTGTGCTTCCGCTTCAATCAGCGTTTCCTTGTCTATTTCTGTGTGGACTTGTACGAGGTGGCGATGGCAACGGAGCTCAAGGGCGAAAATACATTCTTCCTGCCCTTCAATCAAGGCTCCAATGGAGCAGGAAACATCGGTGACGGAGGCAACCCACAGCCCGCAGATGGTAGTTATGCCACAGCTTACCTGTGGGAGCGTGTACTCTCACCCGATATGCTGCTCTCAATCCTGCAACGCTACATCAGCAAGCAAGAGGAGGAGAAGATTGTATTGGAAAAAGGTGTTAAAAAGAAGAAAAAATCCATAAAACTGATATTCCCCCGCTACCATCAGTTGGATGTAGTTGAGAAGGTTGTTGCCGACACCCGCAAAACAAAGGCGGGCAGAAACTATCTGTTGCAGCACTCGGCAGGTTCGGGCAAGAGCAACGAGATTGCGTGGCTCACATATCGTCTTGCCTCGCTCCACAACGAAGAGGATAAGGAGATGTTCCAATCGGTATTTGTTATCACCGACAGACGTGTGCTGAATCGTCAGTTACAGGATACAATCCTCGGCTTCGACCACTACGAGGGTATGATTGCAACCGTGACAGACAAGGATAACTCATCGGTGTTGCGTGATGCCATAAACGACAAGAAGCGCATCATCATAACCACTTTGCACCGCTTCCCACTTATCTACAAGGAGTTAGATAACCACAAGGGCAAGCAGTTTGCAATCATCGTAGATGAGGCGCACAGCAGCCAATCGGGTAAGAGTGCCGAGAAGCTCAAAGCAGCCCTTGCCGATACAGATGAGGCATTGCGTGAGTGGGCAGAGATTGAGGGTAAGAGCGAAGAGGAGTTGGTGGACGAGATGGAGAGTCTATCAGATTTGCTCACTCAGGGACAGCACAAGAATCAATACTTCTACGCCTTCACCGCAACACCAAAGCCAAAGACTCTACGCACCTTTGGAGAGAGAGTAGGCTCAGGCGATAGCGTGAAATACGATGCTTTCCATCACTACTCGATGCGACAGGCAATAGACGAGGGCTTTATCCTCGATGTGTTGAAATACTACACCACTATCGAGACATCGTACAAGGTGGCAAAGACCATCACGGACAATCCCGAATTTGAGGAGCCACCCGCAACAAAGGCTGTAAAGGCGTTCCACGACAACCACGAGTTTGTTATCGAGCAGATGGTGGCATTGATGGTTGAGAAGATTAGAGAAGTAACACTCAACAAGATAGGTGGCAAGGCAAAGGCTATGGTGGTATCGCCATCACGAGCTCACGCTGTGCGTTTCTTCCTCACAATGAAGGATTATTGCGCTAAGAAGGGCTACAACAATGTGAAACCTATGGTAGCGTTCTCAGGCTCGGTGGAATACAATGGTGTGGAGTACACAGAGCCACAACTCAACAGCACGGAAGAACTCAAAATCTCGGAGAGCGCACTGCCGATATACTTCGCATCGGATATGTTCAATGTGCTAATTGTAGCAGACAAGTACCAAACAGGATTTGATGAGCCGTTGCTGCACACGATGTTCGTAGCAAAGCGTTTGAAGGGCGTAAAGGCTGTGCAGACACTCTCACGCCTCAACAGAAGCTGCCGAGGCAAGGTTGATACCTATGTGCTCGACTTCTCGAATACAGCCGAATCAATAAAGGATTCGTTCCTACCATTCTACGAGGATACTTGGCTTGGAGATGATATTGATGTGAATATCGTTTACAAGTACCTCAACGAGCTCAAGGCGTTCCACCTGTGGGCTGCCGAGTTAGAGGCAAAGGTATTTGAGACATACACTACAACGCAGGATATGGGCAAGCTCACATCGCTCTATATGCCTGTATTGGAGGAATATGAGGCATTGGATATTGAGGATAAATTCAAGTTTAGAAGTCTGTTGAGAAACTTCAACCGCTTCTACTCATATATGGCGCAGATTGTCCGCACATTCGATGTAGAGCTCTACAAAACATACATCTTCACCGAGATACTCTACAAGTTAATTCCAAAGACACCACACGAGAAGGTGGATTTGACGGGCAAATTAGCATTGGAGCACAACAAACTCACCGAAGGATTCTCAGGCTCAATCGTATTGGCTCCCACAGCCGAGGATAAAACATTGGAGAGCGAGAAGGGAGGTTCAGGCAATGCTCCTGAGGAGAAACGAGACTTGTTGGGCAACATTATCGAGAAAATCAACTTGATGTATCAGGGCAACTTCACCGAAGCCGACAGAGTGATTGTTGAGACTATCTACGATGCTATACAGAAGCAGGGCAAGAAACTCACCAAGCAAGCCAAAAACTCGGATGTGAATATGTTTGCTCAAAACATCTTCCCGAAGGTGTTTGAGAAGATTGCTCAGGAGTGCTATGTGCAACAGATGGACTCGTTTGCCAAACTCTTCGAGGAGCCTACATTCTACAAGCGTGTGATGGAAGAGATGGGCAAGGCAATGTACTTCAATTTGAAAAACGGAGAGTAGTTAAAATTATAATTTATATGCAAATTTTGTCGGCACCAGAAATACAAAAACTTCCCAATATAGACGAGCTATTAGGTATAATAGAAAGAATCAGATGTGATTTCAAAGGTCAAGGAGGTTGGCAATCAAAAATTGAGAATATTAAGAATACGGCATATTATTGGGGGCTAAAAAGTTCCGATGCGCCATATTGTAACAATGCCAACCCCGATGATTTTATAGTAAGCCGTTTAGCATCTAAGCGATTTTGTTTCAAACCGAATTTAACGAATGTCCCATTCTTATTAAGAGGTCAAAATAAGGAATATCCCTATATCAAATCTCCTTTTGAAAGAGCAGATAGCGATGGTAAACTTATTAGCAATCTAAAAACCGAAGACTTCGTTTCATTCGTAAAGACGCACCCATTATGCCGTATGTTCGACAATGGAATTATGCTCCCATCATTCGATAAAACCCTATTTTTTGAAATGAATTATTATGGGTTAGCACAACATTATAATTTCAACACGGGATTTATAGACTTTTCGACGAACTCATTGGTTGCTGCATTTTTTGCAACTACCATAAATAAAGGCAATGACACATATATTCCTATTGAAGACACAAACGAATATCCTTATGGGGTTATATATATGCATACAATTATGCCTATGACATTTCAGATGTTTAGTACGATTGGGCAGCAGGTATTCCCAAGGACAGGTGCACAATATGGATTTTTCTTTCAAGAACAGCAATGTCGTTGCTATATTGGCAATCTTGTTCACAAATTCTATTTCAAGCACGACGCAGAATGTTCCCGAAGGATATTTAATTTTCTTGATGGCGGGAAACGATTATTCCCAAAAGATGATTTATGCGAAATGGCATTAGAAATAAAAAACTCAAAAGATGTTTCGCTACTATCGTTTGCCGAAAACTTATATACAAACCCTAAAGATTCATTGGAAAATAATTTGGAGCGATGCAGGAATAAGGGGATAAATATAAATCCTAACCTTTTTTATATATTTACGCCAGAACTCTTACAAACATATTTCCAAGATATTAAGAATGGTCTTTGGGAGGAGTTCTGTCAACCAATAGTCTTTTATACTCCCGAAGGGAATAAACTCAAAGACGAATTACTTAATCTACCTAATGATAAGCATTACCAGCAATACTTTGACCAAAGATATTATGAACGACTATATTACCATCAACTAAACCTCATAAGGCAACACAATAAGTATTTTCATTGAGAATATATCCGCCATATAATTCTTTGAATAATCCGAATACGAAAAACGGCAGTCGCAATTAAGTGGCTGCCGATTTTTCTGAATACACCTTGCTTTTGAATACACCCTAAATGAATATTCCAAACAAGATTAGCACCTCCAAAAGTAGGTTGCGGAGTTGTTGTTTGAGTGATGGAGTGTGGTTCTCTGCAAGTTTGGCTGCCAATGCCCGATAGGGTTTCATCACTTGCGATATGTGTGTGCCTTTGGAATAGTAGTTTCGTAGCAATGCCTCTACCTTCGCTAAATCGTTGCCGCAGAAGTCCAATAGCAGTTTGTTTTTCAACTCGCCAATATCGGTGCAAATAATCTCACCATCTGCTTCCACAAGGGCATTATCAAGTAAATCCCAAATGGGCGTGGAGGTTGAATTAAGTACCGCCCCGATAGATGTGTCATAAATATTGAGCGACTTGCGGATTTGCTCCTTTGAGTTGAGGTTGAGTTCAAACCTTATCTTACCATCAAAGTAGTCTAATAGTAATTGTGGATTATCCAATGTTGATAAGAACCCACGATTGCCCGCCTTCTGAATCTCTTTCGCCTTGTCATAGATGGTTAAACGGCGTTTATAACTTTTGGTCTGCACATTCTTTTCAATCACAAAGTTGTCGCCGATGTTTCTTACAAGATACTTATTGAAATTAGACACATTAGCACGAAGTGATTTTGTCAATGCCTTGCAATCGGGGTAATCAACATCCAAACAAACATCTGCCTTGACTATCTCCCCATCTGCCAATATCCCGTCAATGTTGAGGTCGCATAAACCCAAATCATTGATATTGGATAGACAAGTATGGATATTGTTTATGTGAATTAAATCTTTATAATCATCTTTTAATATCTTCCCCGTAAACTCTAAAATGAGTTCTTGTTCACAATAATCTGCCTCGATATATAGATAGTAAGGGGACATCATTGTATATCGTTGCTCTATGATACACCCATCTTTTACTTTATTTTCAAATACATCGTCATTTAATGATTTTACATTTTCTATTGAACTTACGATTTTAATCTTATCGAATTTTATCACTACTGTTCATATTTTTTCTCTTTATTATTTCCATATAAATCGTCCTTAAAAAACCAAAAACTTAACCTTGATAAGTGGTTATATAATATTATAAATAGATACGAAATGAAAGTCAATAGCTGATAGCATAACATACCTTTTCGGGGTCGGGAATGATATATCTTAATTGCCAAATTCGATATAAGTCATCGAAAAAGCCGTTCAATAACAGAACCTCGAAGGGTACTGAAAGCGGAAATCGAAAGGTTTTCGCTTTTTTTGTTTTTTCTATCAGCATTATGCGCTCCTTTTGCTGACACCCGTCTGTCAAAAAGAGTGTAAAAGATATTTTTTGCGATATCAATATCCACTTTTTCCATTTTTACGATATCTCGAAATAATAAAATTCATAACTTTGTGTGGATTAGGCCTCAAATGGCCAAAGCAGCAAATTATGGATCAGCCGAAAATTGAGCGTGTGCTGCGTCTGATGAAGATGATGACGGGCAACAACAACTACACCGTAGAGGATATGGCAGAGCGTCTGGGGATCTCCTATCGCTCGGTATATCGCTACATCGAGACCTTCAAGGAGTCGGGATTTGTCGTGCAGCGCAAAGAGGGCGGCATCTATAAACTCGGCAAGGAGAGTCGCTATTTCAAGGAGATTTCGCAGTTGATCCACTTTACCGATGAGGAGGCGCACATCGTAAATCAGCTCATCGAGGGGTTGGACAATACCAATATGCTCAAACAAAACCTACGCAAGAAACTCTCGGCTGTCTATAACTGCACCTCGTTAGCCGACTGTGTCGTGGAGGGGAAAAATGCCATCAACATCAACCACCTGATAGAGGCCATCTCGGCGCATCGACAGGTAATTTTGAGGAATTACGCATCATCACATACGGGTATTGTGCGCGATCGTCTGGTAGAGCCGTTTGGTTTTACGACCAACTATGTGCAGATATGGTGCTACGAGCCGGAATCGGGGCTCAACAAGTTATTCAATACTGCGCGTATTCAATCGGTCGAGGTGTTAAGCGATGCTTGGCAATTTGCAGAGCTTCACCACGAGGGATATATCGACATCTTCCGTATCAGCGGCTTCGAGCAGAAACGGGTGCAGTTGGAGTTGGGCGTAATGGCGCACAATCTATTGATTGAGGAGTACCCCCTATCGACACGCGACCTGACACAGATCGACGACTGCCAATGGTTGCTCGACACGATGGTCTGCGACTATGTCGGCATAGGCCGTTTTGTAATGGGTCTTGCAGAGGATATCCGCATCCTCACGCCCGAATTTGAAGAATATATACACTCTTTGGTCAATCGTCTTTGCAAAAAAATCTAAAAAACAGAGCTACACACCCGTATTGACATAAGTTGTCAATACGCCCCCATACCTTTGTCCCGACAATATGCAGAAATATTGTCGGGATTTTTATTTGATATTGTTGTTATAAATTTTGTATTGACACAAGTTGTCAAAATAGCCCCATACCTTTGCATCGGAAATCAGGGTAAAATAAATTAAGACTATGGGAAATAAGACTATTAACAGACATTTTGGCAGTTTTAATATTGCCGGCTTTACATACTGGGAGGGATGTATGGCATTGAGAAGATTGCATATCGGCACACAATTGAGATTAGTAAGAGAGGCCGATAATAAGTTCGACCCCTATGCGGTGGCAATCTACTACAAGGAGTATAAGTTGGGATTTATTCCGCAGGGGAAGAACCAGACGGTAAGTCAATTGCTGGATCTGGGATATAACGACATCTTCGATTTAAGGGTACAGCAACTCTTGATTGATGCACACCCCGAAAAGCAGGTGAGCGTAGTGCTCTTTATCAAGCAAAGGAGTGAAATTAACCACTAAAAGATTATGGAACTTGATATTACACTTTCGATAAACAAGCGTTGCGATTCGCAACACAACACATTTCTTTTGAGGTGGGATCCCGCGATCTCGTCATATACAATGGCGCGACTCGACGCCGATATGGAGGAGTGGGCAAAGGGCTTTTGGGATTACGATTTCGATTGGAGTGTATATGAATGGCAAAATGCGCGTAATGGCGACCGCTTTTTTATGTTGCGTACGGGCGAAGGCAATACAGGCATTTTCGCTGCGGGTCGCTTCACTACCGAGCCTTACAAGGGCAAAGATTGGGCCGGCAATGGGCGCGAAACATACTATATGCAGATGGACTTTGAGGCCGTTTTTCACCCCGAACGTACAGAGATCATCTCGACCGAGGAGTTGGAGTGCGAACTGCCAAACATTGATTGGCACAAAGGACACTCCGGCGAGATGGTCGATAACGAAACGGCCGATAGATTGGAGCTGATGTGGCGCGACCATATTGGCCGCAATAAGGCTATGTATCTGCCCCGCGCGGTGAGAAATGAGGATTACGATTCGCGCTCGGATATTGATAAAGCCATTGAGTTCGCATCAAAAGCACACGCTGCCGACTACGACCTCGATGGCAATCCGACAATTCTGCACCCGTTGGCTGTGGGTATGATGGGCAACAACGACACGGAACGCATCGTAGGATTCCTGCACGACGTTGTGGAAGATACGAGATACTCTTTCGAGGAGCTTATAAATGAGGGTTTCTCCGACGAGGTTATCTCGGCATTGCGCCTTCTCACGCACGACAAGCAGGCTCCTTATATGGGGAACATCGAGCAGATCTGCAAATCGGGCAATCGAACGGCTATAAATGTGAAGCTCAACGATCTCAAACACAATCTGGCACGCGGCAAAGCGGGCGGTCATACACGTTGTGTCGAGAAACATACCGAGGCATTAGCCTACGTGGAGAGCTTTCTGGCAAGATTGTGATAAGAGATGACCAGCTACAAAATATTTCGCGCCTTCCTGCGAAGCGAGGAGTGTGAGGATGCTTTTGATCGAGCCTTCTATCTTTACAACGACTTTACCGCGCTGGATGAGTCGTTGTGGGAGGCGGTTGAAGCAGAGTGTGTTTTTGGCCACGCATTTGATTGGTCAGCAACGCAGGAGGGTCGCGATTTTTGGTTGGAAATCGACAGAAGGTGGTACAGATTGATCAGGGCAAAGTAATTAATCAACTTTTTTCCTATCTTTGCCGTAAATAAATACAGATAAATCTATGAGAGAGATTTTTGAATTGGTCAATCAGATGTCGCCATATCTGCTGCTCGGTTTCCTGCTCGCAGGCATTATGCACGCCTTTGTTCCGCAGGCACTCTACCGACGCTATCTCGGTGGTAATTCGTTCCATTCGGTACTCAATGCTACCCTGCTCGGAATACCTCTGCCACTATGTTCGTGCGGAGTAATTCCGACCGCAATGTCGCTGCGTCGTGAAGGAGCATCGCGCGGTGCAACAACGGCATTTCTGATTGCTACACCACAGACAGGCGTCGATTCGATCATTGCCACCTATTCGCTTATGGGTCTGCCGTTTGCTATTGTGCGCCCGTTGGCGGCATTGGTAACAGCAGTGATCGGAGGTCAGGCTGCCAATCTTTTTGGCGTGGATCGCAAAGATGAGCCTACCTCGCAAAAGCAGTATGCAGTGGCTGACTCACGCCCGCATAGCTTCATCGGGCGAGTGGGCGCAGCACTGAAATATGCCTACGTAGATATGATGCAGGATATTGGCAAGTGGCTGGTTATCGGCCTTTTGATTGCGGGTGCGATTACGGTCTTTGTTCCTGAATCGTTCTTTGCACACTTTGCCGACAATTCGCTATTGAGTATGTTGCTGGTGCTGGCGTGTGCTATTCCGATGTACCTCTGCGCAACGGGCTCGATTCCTATTGCGGTGGCATTGATGCTCAAAGGTTTGTCGCCCGGCACAGCATTGGTGCTGCTGATGGCGGGTCCTGCGGCTAATGCAGCGTCGATTTTGGTAATCAATAAGGTGATGGGGCCTCGCACGTTGGCAATCTATTTGGCGTCGATTATTGGCGGTGCTATGGCGTTCGGTTTGGGCATCGACTATCTGCTGCCGCGCGAGTGGTTCACTGCTCCGATTGAGGCTATTACGGCGTGTCATCACGCAGCTCCGTCGTACTTCAATCTGACTTGCACAATCCTTCTCACAGCATTGCTCCTCAATGCTTTGGCTCGTCGCTATTTTGGCCGAAAGGAGCGTTGCGAGGCGGAGTGCGAGTGTAAAACGGCACCCACAACAACGGTAATACGTATCGAGGGTATGCGCTGTAACCATTGCCGCGCAAATGTCGAGAAGGCGATTGCAGCAGTAGAAGGCGTGGAGTCGGTGAGTGTTGATTTGGTGTCGGGCGAGGCGACCATAACGGGTACGCCCTCAATCGAGGCGGTCAAGAAAGCCGTTACAAGCCTCGGCTTCAAGGTGGCATAAATATTCAAATCAGCATAAAAAGAAAGGCTCGAAGCAAAACTTCGAGCCTTTCTTTTATCTCAATACTTGCAACGCGCCTACAAGCCAAGCAACTCGGCAATACGGCGACTGAGTTCGGTATTGTCCATAATACCGGCAAACTGCTTTGCGCCCGTGCCATAGAACAGAGCCGCAATCATCGATCCCGAATGGCTGGTAGTACCATAGCGATACTCAACACCACTCTCCGAAAGAGTGAAATCGGTCTTGCGCGAAGGCAGCGACAGACCTCCCGTTTCGTGATCGGCACAAACTACAACCAACGTACCTTCGTGCTTATCGGCATAATCAAAAGCAACTCCGACCGCCTTATCAAAATCCTTCATCTCGGCATAGATCTGCGCATCGTTATTGTTATGACCTGCGACATCAATCAGTGAGCCCTCGATCATCATAAAGAATCCTGTCTTCTCTTTCGCGCAATTGGCCGTCAGAATTTCGAGTGCCTTCGCAGTGGCATTGGGTAGGTAATCGCCACGATCCTCGGTTGCCATCGGAAGATTTTTTTCTGCACAAAGAGCTACCACACGACCCTCCGAAATATCCTGCATCTCATCGAGCGAATAGACAACACGATAGCCATTCTCTTCGAGTTCGGGGATCAGATTGCGACCATCATTACGCTTGGCGAAGTAGCGCGTACCACCGCCAATAGCCACATCAATACCCGACGTAACAAACTCCACAGCAATATCTTCGTACTGGTTGCGATTAGGCACGTGAGCATAGAATGCGGCGGGCGTTGCGTGAGTCAGGTAGCAGGTTACAACCTCGGCAGTCTGCATACCCTTTTGCTCGGCGCGAGTCAAAATCGACGTGAGAGTATCACCCTCGATCGTTACACCCAGATAATGATTTCCCGTCTTTGTACCCGTAGCGAGGGCGGTACCTGCGGCAGCCGAATCGGTTACGCGATTGTTAGCCGAGTAGGTTTTGATCATTGCAGCAGCCTCTGCGCGATCCATATTTATAGGCTGATACTTCTCTTCGAGCATCAAAGCCGAAATATGGGCCACACCCATACCATCGCCAATGAGCATAATGACATTTTTGACTTTGGGCTCACCCTTTTTCTTGCGAGCGACAGCATCCATCGGAGCAACGATCATTGCAGCGACGAGTAGCAAAACGAGTAAAATTGAACGTTTCATTGAAAAAGTTTATTTAGTTAGGCAAAGTTAGCGCGAAAAATGGAAAAAATTGTTAATTTTACAAAAAATTAACAGCCCCGAATGAAAATTTTAGTTACTGGATCCAACGGGCAACTTGGTCGCGAATTGCAACGTGCAGTTCCCTCCGAGTGGAGCGTTACAGCCATAGGTACAGTTGATTGCGACATCACGGACAGCGCGGCAGTGGCTACATTGATTGAGTGTTTGCGCCCCGATGTGGTGGTCAATTGTGCCGCCTATACCGCTGTCGATCAAGCCGAAACGGAGCGCGAAACGGCCGATGCGGTGAATTGGCTCGCTGTCGATAACTTGGCTCGTGTGGCTGCCACGGTGGATGCGGCTTTGGTGCATATTTCGACCGATTATGTTTTCGACGGAGAGAGCCATAAGCCCTACTGCGAGAGCGATCCGACCGCCCCGATCAACCACTACGGAGCAGGCAAATTGCAGGGTGAAAAGGCGATTGCTGCAAGCGGTTGTCGCGGCGTGGTTATTCGCACGCAATGGCTCTATTCGCCCTATGGCAAGAACTTCGTAAAGACGATGTTACGCCTTGCCGAGCTGCAGCGCGAGGTGCGTGTGGTGGCTGACCAACGCGGTTGCCCGACTGCGGCTGATGACCTGGCGGCGGCGATTGTGGCGATACTGCCCGAAGTGGTTGCCGACAGCACGCTGCGAGGCGAGGTCTTCCACTTTGCATCGAGGGGCGAGGCGACGTGGTGCGAATTTGCCGAGGAGATTTTCCGCGTAGCCGAATGCGATTGTCGCGCTGTTGCGATCACCACCGATGACTACCCCACCGCCGCTCGACGCCCCCGAAATTCGATGCTCGACTGCTCGAAGATATGTGAGCGTTTTGGCGTGGAGCAACCCGATTGGCGCGAGAGCCTACGACGAAACATAGAACGTATCAAGAAAAACGATAACACGCTATGAATGTGAAGATTGCCGAGGATTGGAAGGCATTGCTGGCCGACGAATTCGAGAAACCATATTTTGCCGAGTTAGTCGGTTTTGTGCGCGAGGAGTACAGCTCGCGACAGATCTTTCCGCGCGGAGGGAATATCTTTCGTGCTTTCGACAAGTGCCCCTTCGACAAGTTGAAGGTTGTGATTATCGGACAAGATCCCTATCACGGTGAGGGTCAGGCGAATGGATTGTGTTTTTCGGTCAATGACGGAGTGCAGTTTCCTCCCTCATTGCGCAATATTTTTCAGGAGGTCGAGAGCAATACGGGTGCGCCCGTACCCACAAGTGGCAACCTCGACCGTTGGGCCGAGCAGGGCGTTCTGTTGCTCAACTCGGTGCTGACCGTGCGCGCTCACGAGGCCGCCTCGCACGCAGGTCGCGGTTGGGAGCAATTTACCGACGCTGTGGTGCGTGAGATCGCCGCTCGACGCGAGGGTGTGGTCTATATGCTTTGGGGTAGCTATGCGCAACGTAAGGGTGCGATTGCCGACCCTGCGCGCAACTGCATTTTGAAAGCGGTGCACCCCTCGCCATTGTCGGCCTATCGAGGATTCTTCGGTTGTCGCCACTTCTCGCAAGCCAACAACTACCTCATCGCCCACGGCAAGGAACCGATTGTGTGGTAAGCGTTTAGAAGAACAAGAGCCGCCCCGAAGGGGGGCGGCTCTTTCGTTTAAGGGTTATAATACCTTTATTTTGGGGCCGGAATATACAAACGTAGTATCGGCCAAAACCAAAGTAATCGTGTCGGCATAGCTAAACGGGATCGCCTCCATTTCGTAGTTGAATGTGAGCGTGTCGCCCTCGACATTCAGATCATCAACGCTCATCGAGCGATCAATCTCAAAGACCTTGTGTTTGAGATAGCCCGTCGTATCGGTGAGTGAGGACAAGGTGTTATGTGGCATTTTATAGACCCGCACCGCCTCCACCTGCTCACTACCAAGCAACTTATGGAATGGGGCTATGGTGCTATAACCAATCCACCACGCAACGCACCAAACAACTGCTAAAATGGCTACGAAAAGAATCAAAAGTTTATTGCTTGTTTTCATTTTCCTGATAATTTTTGTAGAGTGAAACAAATTCTTCGGCTGTGATACCAACGCGCTGCATCGAGCGGAATATGCTCGGCAACTGCTCGCGCTCGAAACGCTGGCGGAGAAGTGTCGCTGCACGCTCACGCGCACCCACGCTCACAAAGTAACCAATGCCGCGACGATTGTAGATCAGTTGCTCGTCGGTGGCGCGTTCGTAGGCTCGCATTACGGTATTGGGATTGACCGCCAACGTAGCACCCAACTCTCGCACCGAGGCTACACGCTCCTCCTCGCACCACTCGCCATCGGCAATGTGGGTCAGCAGCAGTTCGTAGATCTGTGCCCAAATGGGCTGTGTATTATCGAATTGCATAGTTTGTCGGATTTAGGCAAGGCGACGTTCGCGCAGTTTGAAATAGGCAATGGCGTAGGCTAACGTCCACATTGTCGCAGTGAACAGCCACTTGGCCCACATCGGGTATTCGAATTCAATTCCGCTACTGTACAACATCGGCGCTAATCTATTAAACGCATAGCCATCGGGCAGGCTGAAATGGAGCAGACCTCCCACCTCTGGTATACCGATCATCGCTGAAACATTTATCGACAATATTAACGTTCCGGCCCACAGCAGCACCAAGCCAAGAATCGCATATTTGGGACGACGTGCCCAGCAGTAGGCAACCATCACGTAGGGGTGAACTAAGAGATAGAGCCCAAACATCATCGGTGCTTTGATATAGTCCCAAAAATCGAACGCACACGAAATTGCGAACGGCACCAACGCACCCATAATCAACGTATTGAAGAATACAAATGTGTATCGCTCGTCTGAGGTCAGAGGCAGGGTCATTTCGAGCGAGGCGCGATTGGTCGTTCGATCGAGCGAACGTACCGACATATCAGCAACTACCAACACAACAGCGGATAAACATACCAACACTGTTTCAAAAAGCACCTCTATTTCGAGGAAGAATTTGAACTTTGCCAATATCAATAGAGCCATCGCTGCAAGGGCAACAATGATAACTCCGAACATCAAAGCATACCTGCGACCATACTCGGCATAGTGCTTTGCGGTGTATTGCGCCACACGGCGCAGACTAAATGTTGTCATAACGGCTTAAAGTTTTGAATGGTTAGCAATTACGGCTGCAACCTCGCGCGGCGATCGGGTTGCTGCATTGAACATCATCTCCATATCCATACGGCTCTCCTCGTCGCCCTCGGCAACCCATACTCCGCGCACTCCCGCCACACTCGGCTCGGAATAGAGAGGCTTCACACCCGCAGGAACAACGCCCATACCGAACAGCGTCGAAAGCGTTGCAATGCTCTCGTTGAGAACCATTCGGTGCGGTTCGAGGATCACCAGACGATCGACAAGATTCTCGATATCGCGTGCCGCGTGGGTCGAGATAATGATCGTGCGCTCGTCATTCACCTGCTCGGCAAGCATCTGACGCAGAGCCTGTCGCGCGGGAATATCCAAACCGTTGGTCGGCTCATCGAGCAACAGCACGGGAGTATTGCACGCAAGCGCAAAGGCCAAGTATGCCTTCTTGCGCTGCCCCATCGACATACGATCAAGACGCACTGCGCGATTGACCTCGAAGCGCGAGCAGCAATCGGCAAAACGTGCCTCGTCATAATTGGGATAGAACGGTGCAGTAACCTTCACAAAGCGATTGAGAGTCAGCTGCGGAAGGTTGAACTCCTCCGGAACAATCATCAACGATGTGTAGAGCGATGTGCCTCGCTGCTCGACATCGACACCCTCGACCGTGATTGTTCCCGCATCGGCATCGAGCAGACCCGCCATCAGATTGAGCAACGTACTCTTGCCCGTACCATTGCGACCCAACAACCCGACAATCTCACCCGTCGGAATCATCATCGACAGCGAGTCGAAAACCTCCGTGCGAGATTTGAGGGTGGAATAGCTGAATTTCAAATTGCGAGTTTCGATCATAGTTTTTTCGGTTTTTGAATTTGTTTTTTGTTTGGCGCGTTTAGTGTATTAGTGCATTAATACACTGCAAAGGTAGCGATAAATTCTAAACTTCCAAATTCTTGTGCGATTTTTTTAGGAAATTTTTAGAGCGAATAAAAAATGACCACTCTAACGAGTGGTCATAAATTTCAATTAGCCGAGCATTAGTCGATCAATCCGAAGTGTTGCAGCGCCTTGCAGATACCCTCGTCATCGACCGTATCGGTTACGTAAGCGGCGGCCTCCTTGGCCGAATCGACCGCATTGCCCATCGCAACACCCCAACCAACGTGGCCAAGCATACTAACATCGTTGCCGCCATCGCCAAACGCCATAGCCTCATCGAGCGAGATGCCGAAATGGGCCAGCAGATTATCGACACCCTGCTGCTTGCTCACTCCACGAAGATTGACATCGGCAAACATCGGATGCCAGCGCGTCGGCTCGCAGTGTTGCAAATAACCATCGACAATCGACATTTCATCGACCTCATCAACATAGATATTAACCTGATAGATATCGCGTTTGATCGTCTCGCGCGGGTCCTCGGTGCGAGGAACGGGCAGGGCGATATTGTCCCAAACAAACTGCACGCGGTCATCGACATAGTTGATCCAGCTACCCTGCTCATCCATAAACGAACAAGGGAAAGGATGGTTATTCTCTTCGAGATAACCAACTATCGACTCCAAATCGCTCTGCGGAATTGTCGCCTTGCTGATCACCGTCTTGCCATCTTCGGCCAGACAACAGCAGCCGTTGAGCGTGATGTAGCCATCGAATTTGATGCGACTTACCACCTCGGTCTGATTCAGCAGACGACCCGTTGCGAGGATCACCTTGACACCACGTCGGCGCAATTCGGCCAGCGCCTCGACCGTCGCGTCGCTCACGCGGTGGGTATTGAAACTTACAAGTGTGCCGTCGATATCGAAAAAGACAGCACGAATATTGGGTCTATCGTTCATAATCTTCTCGTATGCCAAACGCTCGGCTCCATCGGCAAGGTGAATAACGCCGCAGAGCGTCATCCCATTTTTCTCGGCTACACGCTGCATTGCGCGATTATCGCGGTGAGTATCGATTCGCAGGCTATCGGCACCACGACGACGACACATCTGCTCCACTTTGCGAACAATGAAATCGGCAATTCCCGCCCCGCGCTCGGCAATGCTGACCGCGATACGGTGAATCGTAGCATAGTGCGATGACTCTTTGAGCAGCCACTCGCCACCATAGACAATCGAATAATTGGGATCGGGCACAAATGTTATCATCGCCGTAGCCACCACCTGCTCGCCACGAGTTACCACATAACTCTCGCCGCGCTCGATGTCGTTGCGTATCGCCTGCTCGTTTGGGTAGCCATTCTGCCATTGATCAATACCTCGCGCACGAAAGTCAGCCTGCGCCTCGGCGATAATTCGCATCACATCAGGCAGGTCGCACTCTTGGGTCGGTCGTAAGATCAATTTTTTGAGCATTGCTTTTTGGGTTTAATTAGGGCACAAAAATAGCCAAAATTCGAGTAATATTACAATATATGTATAAAATAAACCGAGCCGACCCCGCGTAGAGGTCGGCTCGATCTGTTTTTGTGGTTCGGGTGCAGTTACTTACCTACCGTCTGCGCCAATACAACGGCGTACTGTTTCGGATCGAGCGAGAGCAGGCTCAACACCTCGGCACTCTTCAAACTGCCACGAGTAATTGCCTTCAAGCCATTACCTGCCGCATAGAGATTAACATTCTCGGCATAGCCCGCAGCGTCTTGACCAGCCAGAAATTCAGCCTTCGTGCGGTCAATACCCTTCCCGTCAAACTTGCTCAAATCAGCGACATAGACCAAATTCAACGGAGCCGTATAAGCGAAGTCCTGTGCTGCACTCAACTCGCGATAATCACCCTCTGCCTCGCGCACCAACACGTGCAACTCCGAGTTGTAACGGAACACACCCTCGGTCGTAAATGCATAAACCGTAACGGGATAGAGAGCCAATGCCGACGGTGCTGTCAGGTGGCCATTCGGACGATTAACACCCGCAGCAGCCCACATTACCCCACTCAACTCTTCGAGCGACAACGGCTCAGCCGAGTATTCGCGCGACGAGGCTCGCTCAGCCAACGCTTCATTGATAGTCTTACCCGCCGCAAGATTGGGCTGGGTCAGCACGATCGTATCACCATAGATCACGGCCGTTGCAGGTGCAGGCTCTGCCTCAACATTCGCAGGTTTATCCGCTGCACCACTGCACGAAATCGCCAGCGCAGCAAAAAGAAGAATCACAAAATTTCTCATAGTTCTATTCAGTTTTTGATTGTTTTTAGTTGTTCACATCGTACAAATTTACAAAAATAAATCGGAAAAATCGACTGTCGGCTTGTAATATCACGTCATCGTCCGCCACCGAAGATATATTTTATTAGATTTTCCATTGATATTTGATTTAAATTGTGTTAAAATGTATTATCTGTTAGTTTGAGTTACTACGCTTATAAACGTATAAAACTTAATTTAGCACCATTTTTATTGAAATATGAGCATATCGCTGTTTTTTTAGATTTTTTCAGAAAGGAAAGGTGTTTATGAATTCTTATATTGAATTTTGGGAACCGGTTCGCAATTATTGTCGTGAAAACATGAACTCAATAGCATTCAATATGTGGATTGAACCTCTTAAATTGATTAAAATTGAGGCAGACCGTGTTATTGTTTCTGCACCCGGTTTTAAAATTGATTTAATAATGACAAAATATAAAAGCCTTATTGAAGAAGCTTTTTATAATGTTATGGGTTTTAATGTTGAACTTGAAATAATGCCTGAAGAAAACATTCCTAAAGAGAATTCAGAAAATGTTTCTGAATCTTCATCACAAAACTCAAACATAAAGAACGAAAAATTTACATTTAATAATTTCGTTGTAGGTCCTTCAAATAAATTTGCCTACACTGCTTCTTTAAGAGTTGCAGAAAATCCGGGTTCTGTTTTTAATCCACTTTTCATTTATGGTAATTCCGGTCTCGGAAAAACTCACCTTTTAAACGCAATTATTGAAAAATTAAAATCTAATAATCCTGATGCGGTTATTGTTTATACAACAAGTGAAGATATTACAAATGACCTGTATTTTGCAATTCAGACAAAAACAACTCATGATTTGCATCAAAAATACAGAACCTGTGATGCTTTACTTATTGATGATATTCAGATGATTGCAGGTAAAACTCAGACAGAAGAGGAAATTTTCCACACATTTGACACATTAATCAAAGCAGGAAAACAAATTGTTCTTACATCTGATAAACCACCAAGTGCTATTCCAAAAATTGAAGACCGACTTAAAACAAGATTTGAAAGTGGACTTCTTTGTGATATTCAACCACCTGATTTTGAAACAAGAGTTGCAATTATCAAAGATAAAGCAAACGGACTTCGTTTTGAATTGCCAAATGATGTTTGTAGT
>CALBQR010000058.1 GCA_937899895.1 uncultured Alistipes sp. | reverse complement strand
CTCCAAGGTCTTGCGACGCTTGCTCTCCTGCTTCTCCTCCATTGCCAGACGCTTTGACTTCTGATCGAGCCAACCCGAATAGTTGCCCTTCCAGGGAATACCCTCGCCACGGTCGAGCTCCAAGATCCAACCCGCAACGTTATCCAAGAAATAACGGTCGTGCGTAACAGCGATGACCGTACCCTTGTACTGCTGCAAGTGCTGCTCCAACCAATCGATACTCTCGGCGTCGAGGTGGTTGGTAGGCTCGTCGAGCAACAACACATCGGGCTGCTGCAACAACAGACGGCACAGAGCCACACGGCGGCGCTCACCACCCGACAGAACCTTCACCGACTGATCGGCATCGGGACAACGCAGAGCGTCCATCGCACGCTCCAAAACGCTATCCAGCTCCCAGCCATTTACCTGGTCGATCTGCTCGGTCAGCTCGCCCTGACGCTCGATCAGACGTGCCATTTCGTCGTCGCTCATCGGCTCCATAAATTTATTGTTGATCTCCTCGTACTCTTTGAGCAGAGCTACGGTTGCGGCGCAACCCTCTTCGACCACCTCGCGGACGGTCTTCGTGTCGTCGAGCTGCGGCTCCTGCTCCAAATAACCTACGGTGTAACCCGGTGAGAAAACCACCTCGCCCTGATAGTTCTTGTCGATTCCGGCGATGATCTTCATCAGGGTAGATTTACCCGATCCGTTCAGACCGATGATGCCGATCTTGGCACCATAGAAGAATGAGAGGTAGATGTTGTTCAAGACCTTTTTCTGGTTGGTGAAAGTTTTGCTCACGCCGACCATTGAAAAGATGATTTTTTCGTCTGCCATAATGTTATATCTCTATTATTAATATTTGCAAAAGAATATTCGGACAAAGATACAAAATTTTACTCAACAATCAATCATAACACCCTTACAACTAATTGTTATAAGTAAAACAAATGGTCGTATAAGAATAAAAAATCGATTTAATGATACAAAATCCGATTTTTTATCGCTATATTTGCAGTTAAGAAATTGATAACAAAACTCTCAAAACAAACAGAAAATATGAAAAGTCTTAAAGGTACTCAAACCGAGCAGAACTTGCTCAAAGCATTTGCAGGTGAGTCGCAGGCTCGCACACGTTACACCTTCTTCGCAAGCGTAGCAAAGAAAGAGGGTTATGAGCAGATCGCAGCCGTATTTATGGAGACTGCCGATCAGGAGAAGGAGCACGCAAAGCGTTTCTTCAAGTTCCTCGAAGGTGGCGATGTAACTATCACTGCAACCTATCCCGCAGGTAAGATTGGTACAACTCCCGAAAACTTGCTCGCTGCTGCAAAGGGCGAGAACGAGGAGTGGGATGTACTCTATCCCGACTTTGCCAAGGTGGCCGAGGAGGAGGGTTTTCCCGCAGTAGCTGCTGCCTTCCGTGCGATTTCGACTGTCGAGGCAGAGCACGAGAAGCGTTACTTGAAGCTGTTGAGCCGTATTACCGATGGCGATTTCTTCCGTCGTGATGGTAAGATTTGGTGGCAGTGCCGCAACTGCGGTTATATCGTAGAGGCAGAGGAGGCACCGAAGGCTTGCCCCGCTTGTCTGCATCCGCAGTCGTATTTCGAGCCCAAGAAAGAGAACTATTAATAGTTTTTACTCTAAAAAAGAAAGGCGTTGCCCCGAAAGCGGACAACGCCTTTTGATTTGACCTGCGTTAGCTATCTTGCTCGTACGATATCCTGCTGACGAAGGAATGCATCGTTGTAGCGAACTCCCCATAACTCGTAGCGATAGAATTGAAGCAAAAGCTTTTGAGAGAAGTTCTCCCAGCTCTTCTTTTCGCGTGGCGACCAAGCATTCTCGGCGAGTGCCGAAATTCGAGGGAATAGGCTATACTCTACTTTCCACGTGTTCTGGATGTATTCGGTCCATAGACAACCCTGCACGCCCCAAACCAATTGTCGCTGTTCGGTGGTCAATGTATCGGCCACAGGCTCAAAACCATAGACCTTTTCGAGAGGTAGCGGACCGCGAGGACCAATTTCCTGCTGCGAACGGCTCTCCTTGACATTCAGGTAGGACCATTGCGAGCAGGTGAAGATGGTGCGATTGCCCGCTTGTAGGGCATTAGCTCCAAAGATGGGGCGACGCCAATTCATAATGATACAATCTTTCGAGATGCCACCTTCAAGTACCTCATCCCAACCGATGGCGTGTTTGCCCTTCGATTCGATAATGCGTTGAACGTAATGGACAATGTAGCTTTGCAAAGCCTTCTCGTCTTTGATGCCATTTACCTTCATAAATTGTTGCGTAGCCTCGGACTCCTGCCACCACTTTTTGGCGCACTCATCACCGCCTAAATGGATATATGGCGAGGGGAACAGATCGCATAACTCGCTAAAAACATCGGTCAAGAATTGGAAAACCTCATCTGACGGAGTGAGTACATTATTACGTCGGTTATAGATACCCCACGTCGGAGCGCAACCCTCTACTTTGTCGGGTGTAGTGCTGAAATTGGGATAGGTAGCCAAAACAGCCATACAATGACCAGGAATATCTATTTCGGGGATCACCGTGATATGTCGCTCGGCTGCATATTCAATTACCTCGCGGATCTGCTCTTGGGTGTAGTAGCCACCATAAGGCAGATAGTGATATTTGCCGGGGAAATAGCCTTCAATCTCGCCCGCGCGATATGCGCCGATTGCGGTTAATTCAGGGCGACACTTCATCTCAATTCGCCAGCCTTGATCGTCGGTCAAGTGCCAATGGAAGTAATTGAGTTTGTGCAGAGCCATATAGTCGATATAACGCTTCACATAATCAATTGGGAAGAAATGGCGCACTACGTCGAGGTGCAGACCGCGATACTCAAAATGGGGATAATCCTCAATCTCGACAAGCGGCAGACGCGGCAACACCCCGGCCTGCGTCGGCAACAGCTGAATCAATGTCTGCACACCATAGAATACACCTGCTGCATCGTTGCCCTTGATCTCGACGCCTTTGTCAAGTGAAATTGTTAAACGATAACCGCCCGAAACCTCGCCATTGTTAAGATTAACCAGGCGAACTCCGTGCGTCAATGGTTCAATTGCAGCGACTGCTTTGCCGCGACGTTTTTCGGGTTGCGTAATCTCGACCTTCAACGGCATACCGAGATAGTGGTCGGTATATTCAGCCAGATATTCGGCAGGGAATTGCAGCTCGGTCGTTGTGCGAATCACAGCTCCACGCGATAGCATATAGCAACTATCGCCCGTAATGGTTGCCTTGACGGGTTCGGGGATAATGTTTAGCTGTGAGATTTGGGCTTGCGCGGTGCCGCAAATAGCGATCAGCGAAACGAGTAGAGTGAGAAGTTTTGCCTTCATTGTCTTTCGTAAAAGTTAGATAATATAAGACAAAGATAGCTATTTATCTCGATATTTGGTCGTAAAAGGCAGATTAATTGTTTTTGTTTTGTTGGTTGCACCGAAAGGGTTATCTTTGCAGGGTTAATAAATTGCAAAACAGACAAACACTATGAATAAATATTTGATGGTCGGCCTTAAAGGCTGTGCAATGGGAATGGCTGATGTTGTGCCGGGTGTTTCGGGTGGTACGATCGCTTTTATTTCGGGAATCTACGAAGAACTGCTCGGCTCAATTAAAAGTATAGATTTGGAGGCAATCAAGTTGCTTTTTACAGGTAAATTCCGCGCCTTATGGGAGAAGATTAACGGAAAGTTCCTTTTCTCGCTCATCGCGGGTATTGGTGTGGCAATTCTTACTATGGCACGACTGATGACCTATATGCTCGAAAATCATCCGATTATCACTTGGTCATTTTTCTTCGGTTTGATTATCGCCTCGGCACTGATGGTTGCACGTGAGGTGAATAGTTGGAGTGCATTGTCGGTCGTAACACTGATCGTCGGCATAGTGCTATCGTATTGGATTACGGTAGTGTCGCCCGCGACTACGCCTAACGACTGGTGGTTTGTGATGCTTTCGGGCGCAATTGCCATTTGCGCAATGATCCTGCCCGGTATTTCGGGCGCATTTATCCTCCTGCTGTTGGGTAAATATATGTTCATTATGGAGGCAGTAACCCAACTCAATATTGGAGTGCTGGTGGTATTCGCCATTGGTGCAGTTGTGGGTATTGTTAGCTTCTCGCACGTATTGTCGTGGTTGCTGGCAAAGTGGCACGATGCAACTGTTACGATGCTTATGGGCTTTATGATCGGCTCACTCAATAAGGTGTGGCCCTGGAAGCAGACTCTCGAAACCTATCTCGACAGCCACGGCGTTGAACAGCCTTTGGTGCAGGCAAATGTGTCGCCGATGCAGTTCGAGGTGTTGGGCGGTGAGTCGCACTTAGTGCTTGCTATCGTGTCGTGTGTTGCAGGCTTTGCGCTGATCTATGTGATTGAGATGATCGGTAAGCGAGTTAAATCAAATAAGGAGGCTTAATTTATGGCTCGACTTTACGGATTGATCGGTCGCACACTCGGCCACTCGTTTTCGGTAGGATATTTCGCTCGTAAATTTGCTGCTGATGCCGCATTGTCGGATTGTGAATATCGCAATTTCGAGTTGCCAACAATCGACCGCATGCCGCAAATGTTGGCCGAGAATCCTTCGCTATGTGGGTTTAATGTAACTATTCCGTACAAGCGAGAGGTCTTCGCATACCTCGATGATATAGATAAAGAAGCGCGTGAGATAGGAGCTGTAAATTGCGTTAAATTAGTCGATAACAAACTTATTGGCTATAACACTGACGTCGATGGAATTCGCGCGTCGCTCGATGCGTTGATTGGCGGAGCGCGTCCTGCTACCCTGCTGCTTGGTACGGGCGGTGCATCGCAAGCGGTGCAGTATGTGCTGGCTGAACGAGGCATCGAATATGCAATTGTGTCGCGCGATCCGATGCGTGGCAATATGACCTACGAGCAGATCAATGAACAGGTGCTGTCGGAAGTTGGTTTGGTGATTAATGCTACCCCCGTAGGTACCTTCCCGAATGTTGATGAAGCACCGGAAATCCCTTATGCCCTGCTCAATGAGAGCCATTCTCTATTCGATTTAGTCTATAATCCGCCCGTAACGCGTTTTTTGGCGTGGGGTGCAAATCGTGGCGCACAGACGATGAATGGCCAAATGATGCTCGAACGTCAGGCCGAACGCGCGTGGGCGATATGGAATGAGTAGCCATTGACGGACAAAGTCCTCTGCCCATCACTCTATTACAAAAAGTTTTTTAATAATTTGGTTGCTCGTTCGATATCTTTCTCTTCAACGAGCAACTCTGCTGCCATATCCTCTCCAATGGGCAGTATCGACGCCATATATTCATTTCGTATAGTCGAGAAAATCTCTGCATTGTCGAGAATCGAACGCGCTACGGCAAGACGTTCAATGTCGTTACATCGGAGTATCACAATGAGTTTCGTCGGTTGCATCTCGGTATCTTTCATAGCATTTGACTTTTCATCAAAATATTGTTAATAAAATCCTCCGAATTCATAGACAAAATTAGTGCAAGTTTATGTATCTTTGCTTCATAACTCAAAGCAAGAAACAATATAGATGCAGAATTTCGTACACTTACACGTTCACTCACAGTACTCTATCCTTGATGGTCAGGCAAGTATTCCTCGTCTGGTCGATAAGGCTATGGCCGACGGTATGCCGGGTATCGCCTTGACCGATCACGGTAATATGTTCGGTGTCAAGGAGTTCTATAACTATATCAAGAAGCAGAACTGTAAGAAGCACGATAAGATCAAAAATCTCAAAAAACTTCTTGCTGCGCTCGAAACGCTGATGAGCGAACACGCCGATATGGTGGCATACCTCGCTGATCGCAAATTGGAACTTGTTGAGTTGGAGAAGAACAAAGACTCTTTACCCGAAAATGCGGTTGCCTACTCGAAAGCCAAAAATCACGTTGAGCAGGTCGAAGCTATGGATAAGGAGTTTGGTTTCAGCGCATCGACAGCACGCGAGAAGATTGCGAAGTTGGAAGCTGTGCCAGACTTTAAGCCTATTATCGGTTGCGAGGTCTATGTGGCTCGTCGTGCAATGCATCTTAAAGATAAAACTTTTAAGGGCGACCAGAGCGGTTATCACCTGATCTTGCTGGCGAAGAATGCAAAGGGATATCATAACCTAATCAAAATCGTATCGAAGGCCTGGACCGAAGGCTTCTATATGCGACCTCGTACCGATCGTACGGAGTTGGAGAAGTATCACGAGGGCCTGATCTGCTGTTCGGCTTGTCTTGGTGGCGAGATCCCGAAAAGAATTACAAATGATCAGTTCGAGGAGGCCGAGGAGGCAGTGCGTTGGTATAAGCGAGTCTTTGGCGATGATTACTATTTAGAGTTGCAGTTGCATAAGGCGACTGTTGCTCGTGCTAACCACGAGGCCTATCCGATGCAGCTTAAAGTCAATGAGCATTTGAAGCGACTCGCTCAAAAATATGATATCAAACTCGTTTGTACGAATGACGTTCATTTCATTGACGAAGAGAACGCCGAGGCGCACGACCGATTGATCTGTTTGAGTACAAGTAAAGATCTTGACGATCCGAAGCGAATGTTGTACTCGAAGCAGGAGTGGCTCAAAACGCGTGAGGAGATGGCCAAGATTTTTGGCGATGTGCCCGAAGCAATGGCCAATACGGTCGATATCTGCAATCAGGTTGAGCACTACTCTATCGACCACGCTCCGATTATGCCTACGTTTGCCATTCCCGAAGAGTTTGGTACAGAGGAGGAGTATCGCTCCCGATTGACCGAGAAAGATCTCTTTGATGAATTTACGCGCGATGAGAATGGCAATGTGGTAATGAGCGAGGAGGATGCCCATAAGAAGATCGAGCGTCTTGGCGGTTACGATAAATTGTATCGAATTAAGTTCGAGGCCGATTATCTTGCTCATTTGACCTTTATCGGAGCGAAGAAACGCTATGGCGACCCTCTTTCGGAGGAGGTGCGTGAGCGATTGGTCTTCGAGTTGCACATTATGAAGACAATGGGTTTCCCAGGTTACTTCCTTATTGTGCAGGATTTCATTACGGCGGCACGAGATCTTTTGGATGTATCGGTTGGTCCGGGTCGTGGCTCTGCGGCTGGTTCGGCTGTGGCCTACTGCTTGGGTATTACCCAGATTGACCCCATTGCATACGATTTGCTGTTTGAGCGTTTCTTGAATCCTGATCGAATCTCATTGCCCGATATTGATATCGACTTTGATGATGACGGTCGTGGTCGCGTGCTGAATTGGGTAACGCAGAAATATGGCAAGGAGAAGGTTGCGCATATCATTACCTATGGCACAATGGCGACCAAGTCGGCCATTAAGGACGTTGCTCGCGTGCAGAAATTGCCACTCGAAGATTCAAACCGTCTGTGCAAACTTGTCCCCGAAAAGACGTCCGAAGGCAAGAAAGTGAAGAATCTTGCGCACGCAATCGAACTTGTTCCCGAATTGAAGGAGGCTGAACAATCGACCGATCCAACTCTGCACGATACGATTGAGTATGCAAAGATGCTCGAAGGCAACGTGCGTAATACGGGTGTACACGCTTGCGGTACGATTATTTGTCGCGATGATATTACGGATTGGGTGCCTGTTTCGACGGCTGACGATAAGGAGACGGGTGAGAAGATGCTTGTTACGCAGTACGAGGGCTCGGTTATCGAGGATACGGGCCTTATCAAAATGGACTTCTTGGGTCTGAAAACGCTGTCGATTATTAAAGATGCGGTCGAGAATGTCTTCTATACACGCGGTATCAAGGTTGATATTGACGATTTTTCGATCATTACCGATCCGGCGACATATAAACTCTACTGCGAAGGCCGAACTGTCGGTACGTTTCAGTTTGAGTCTGCCGGTATGCAAAAGTATCTTCGCGAATTGCAGCCTTCGACTTTCGAGGATCTGATCGCGATGAATGCACTCTATCGCCCTGGCCCGATGGATTATATCCCGCAGTTTATTGCCCGCAAGCACGGCAAGGAACCTATCGTTTATGATATTCCGATTATGGAGAAGTACCTGAAAGATACTTACGGCATTACGGTATATCAGGAGCAGGTGATGTTGCTTTCGCGTCTGTTGGGTGGTTTTACCAGAGGAGAGAGTGATACGTTGCGAAAGGCGATGGGTAAGAAGTTGAAGGATAAACTGGATGAACTTAAACCCAAATTCATTACGGGTGGCCAAAAGAATGGCCACGAGCCAAAAGTGCTCGAAAAGATCTGGGCCGATTGGGAGAAATTTGCGTCGTATGCGTTTAATAAATCGCACGCAACCTGTTATTCTTGGGTAGCGTTCCAGACGGCATACCTCAAAGCGAACTACCCTGCCGAGTATATGGCGGCCGTGTTGAGCCGAAACTTCTCCAATATTGATCAGATTACGCTCTATATGGGCGAGTGCAGACGTATGGGTATCAATGTATTTGGCCCTGACGTGAATAAGTCGTTACAGAATTTCTCGGCAGATGCTGATGGCAATGTGCGCTTCGGATTGGCGGCGATTAAGGGCGTTGGCGAGGCTGCGGTAAAGAGTATTATCGACGAGCGTAGAGTCAATGGTGAGTTTAAGGATATCTACGACTTTATGGAGCGTGTCAATTTCTCGTCTGTCAATAGCAAATGTATCGAGAATATGGCGAAGGCAGGTGCATTCGACTCGCTGATTGACTTCCACCGAAGCAAGCTGACAGCGCAAGATATGCACTCGCGTGAGGGCGATACGATGTTACAGCAACTGATTCGTTACGGTACTAAATACCAAGCTGACCGTCAAAATGTGTTGCACAGTCTGTTTGGAGGATTGGAGCTCGCAGTCGAGGTAGCTCGACCGACTATGCCCGTATGTATGGAGGTGCCGAAGATCGAAATGCTTAAAGCAGAGCGTGAAATAGTAGGACTCTATCTGTCAGCTCATCCTCTTGACGATTACAAATACATTCTTGATGATATGTGCTCGGCAAATCTTGGCGATTTTAAGGATATTGCCAATAGCCAGCCGCGTGATGTATCATTTGGTGGTATGGTCGTCGATTCTGTGCATTTAACGTCGAAGCAGGGCCGTCCGTATGGCAGATTCAAGATGGAGGATTATAGTGGTGAAACGCACGAGTTCTCGCTCTTTGGCCACGACTATGAAAATCTGCGTAAGTATATGTATAGAGACTATCTACTCTATGTCAAGGGTAAGATTCAGCCTCGTCGATTCCAGTCGAAGGAGAATGTGGCAACTGGGCGTACCGAGATGGAGTTGAAGATTACATCTATTGTGCAGATGCACGAGGTCGAAGAGCAGATTAAGGAGATGTTTATCACGCTGCCTTTGTCTTATCTGACCGATAGCTTTGCGACCGATCTGATTGAACGTGTTCAAACATCGAAAGGTAAAACCACGTTGCGTATCAAAATTGCAGATCAAGAGAATAATATTGCAGTACAGATGTACTCGAAGAAATATAAAGTGTCTGTTCGCGAGATGATTGACTTCTGCAAACAGAATGGATTAGCAGGTAAATATACGATAAAATAGCTATTAACAAACTAAAAACTTTTACAATTATGGCATTAGCAATTACAAATGAGAATTTTCAGGAAGTACTCGCTTCGGAGCTTCCCGTTGTGATCGATTTTTGGGCAGAGTGGTGTGGTCCCTGCCGTATGATCGCTCCTATTATTGACGAGTTGGCAGCAGAGTACGATGGCCGCGTGGTTATCGCAAAGTGCGATGTAGAGGAGTGCGAGGAGGCTGTTGCAAAGTTCGGCGTTCGCAATATCCCCACCGTGGTATTCGTGAAGGGTGGCGAGGTTGTCGATAAGAACGTTGGCGCAGCATCGAAAGACGCTCTGAAAGCAAAGATCGAGAAACTTCTCTAAAAAACGGATGCGAGTATGATACGTCGCATAGATTGGTACGGAATGGATGCGGTAGAGTTCTCCAAGGGGGACTACACTGCCCTGCTCATTCCGTCTATGGGTGCAAATCTCGTGCGTTTGGCTAATACACGCCTCGGTATCGAGATCCTTCGCACGCCCAAAGCTGAGGAGGTCGAGAATTTCAAAGTCCGCCCCCACGTCTATGGTCTGCCGTTGTTGCTACCTCCCAATCGCATCGCGGGAGCTCATTTTGAGTTCGAGGGTCGTAGCTACGATTTCCCCGTTACAATACCTGCCGAGGGTGCATATCACCACGGCATTATCAAATCGCAACCTTTTGTGGTTTCAAAGGCGATTGAGAGTGAGGATGAGGTGCTTATCGAGGCTCGATTCTACTCAAATGCGGCCAACGATGTGATCTTCCGCCACGTGCCGCACGAGTTTAAGTGCAAGATGATTTTCCGCCTCTCGGATAAGGGTTTGGAGCACTCTGTGGTATTCTTCAACCGTAGCAAGAGTGCGATGCCTATTGGTGTCGGCTACCATACGCCGATTAATGTTCCCTTTATGGAGGGTGATTCGGGCGATGATTATCGCTTGATTCTGTCGGCGGGCGAGCGTTGGCTGCTGACCGATAAGAATCTGCCCAGCGATACCCGCACTCCGTTGGAAGGCGCATTTGAACACCTTGCAGATGAGGGTATCGTTCCCGTCGGACACGGCCCGATTAGTGCTGCATTTACGTTGGCTCCGATCGAGGTCGATGGCAAGGAGTATCGTGGCGCGATAATTCGCAATATCCGCAATGGTCATCGTGTATTCTATCGTGTCGATGAGAAAACCAAGTATTGGACAGTTTGGAATAATGGCGGCGAGGTGCCTTGGATCTGCCCTGAACCTATGTCGTGGGTAACAAATGCTCCGAATATGCGAGCACTGCCCGACGAATTGACCGGTTTCTCAGCAATTGAGCCTGATGGTAAGTGGTCAATGACTACCTGGCTCTACGCCGAGTAGCGCGCTACCCTTCTCGAAAAAGTCAAACCGCCTGCCGACTCTCGTAGTTCGGCAGGCGGTCCCCTTTTAACCAATATTGCTAATCATCAAAAAACTGAAATGTCAGATTCGTTACTCTATTATTACAAGATGTTGCCCGAAGCATCAATCTTAACATTTTTATCGCGTTCGCCCTTGTCGAGTTCAACCAGATAGTAGCTGCCTTGCGGCGTATCAACCAATTTAACACTATCAATAACCCAATTAGCATATTCGCTTGCCAATCTGTTGGCCGCCTCAATTGGGAGTGCATCACGGCGAATCTCTGTCTCGGTGCGTAGCCAATTGAACGAGAGGTCGAGATATACATCGCGTTTGATGTTGTTGTCGATGATATCGACCTCAATGGTTTGACGATCTTTGTCCATCTCGACAATGCGGGCCTGCGGATAGATTTTCACGACTGCCGCCTGAATGTCGTTGGCATTTGAACGTAACATCATATCTCCATAATCGTCATACTTCTCGCAGCTGATCAATGAGAGCAGCGTAAAGATTGAGATTGCTAATAAATAGACTCGTTTCATAATATTTTCCTTTCCTAAAATTTAGATTGTTTGCTTTTCTTGGTACAAAGGTGATATATGATTTTGAAACGAATTTGAAATTTCGGGCAAGTTCACTGTTTTTTTTCAAAAAAATGAGGGTTCGGAGTCTTCTTATTTGACCCCAAACCCTCAAAATATCAGCGCAGGCTTACCCTATCGCTCGATTAGCTCAATGCTGCGGCGAATGAACGATGTGAGGTTCTTACCCTTCAACATACCATTCGACAGAAGCGCGAGGTCGATAACCTGTCGCACTCGGTTATTTGCCGCACCGATCTCGCGCAGACGGGTATTGCGTTCTTCGAGGAGAGAAGAGAGCTTCTCGTTCAACTCGGTGCGCATCGACTTCTCTTCGTCGGTCAGATCAGCCTCCTTCTTATCTTTGATCAACTCGGCAAAGCGATTCTGCTCGGCAGTTGCAGCGTCGATCTTTTTGGTCATTGTGCGCAATTTATCGCCATACTCCTTCTCTACCTTGTCAAGCAGATCGAGCACAATAGGATGATTGCCATTTACTGCTATCGTGAATGAGTCGGGCATCTGGCTGTAAAATTGGCTCATACCCCCACCACTAACAGCCGCCATCTCTTTCATACGACGCATATACTCGTTCTGTGTAATAACAACGGGAGCATCATTGGCATCCATAGCCTCGAATGCAACCGTGTAGTTAATCTTCTCATCAACGGGCATCTGGCTCTCGAAAACGGGGCGCATAATATCCTGCTGGGCAGCAGTGAGCGACATTGTTTGTGCGTCAGCCTTGCGGATCAACTTATCTACAACGTCGCTATCTACACGCACGAAGCTGCATTTTTCGTTTTTGTTCTCGTACCAATTAATGTAGTGGCTATCCAGCTGGCCATTCATCAGCAGAACGTCATAACCTTTGGCCTTTGCGCTTTCGATAAAGCTCATCTTATCTACTGCATCATCAGCGTACAAGAATACGAGCGTGTCATCCTTATCGGTCTGATTTTCACGTACCAGATCGGCATACTCCTTCGGAGTGAAATATTTGCCGTCGGTGTTCTTCCACAGCATAAAATCCGAAGCGCGCTCCGCAAACTTTTCGTCGGTGATAATGCCATACTGGATGAAGATCTTCAAATCATCCCACTTCGATTCGTATTCGGGGCGCATTGTGTTGAATAACTCCTGCAAACGATCGGCAACCTTGCGCGTGATGTAACCCGAAATCTTCTTTACATTGCTGTCGCTCTGCAAGTAGCTACGTGATACATTCAACGGAATGTCGGGCGAGTCGATTACGCCGTGCAACAACGTGAGGAATTCGGGAACGATACCCTCGACCGAATCGGTTACAAAGACCTGATTGCAGTAGAGTTGGATCTTATTCTTCTGAATCTCGAAGTTGTTGCGAATCTTCGGGAAATAGAGAATACCCGTAAGATTGAACGGATAGTCAATATTCAGATGAATGTAGAACAGCGGATCCTCACTCATCGGATACATCTCGCGATAGAACTCCTTATACTGCTCCTCGGTAATCTCCGATGGTTTTACGGTCCAAAGCGGTTTGGTGTTGTTGATGATATTATCCTGATCGGTATCAACATATTTACCATCTTTCCACTCCTGCTTTTTGCCAAATGCAATCTCAACGGGCAGGAAGTGGCAATACTTACGTAACAGACCTTCAATCTGCGCCTTCTCGGTGTACTCCTTGCAATCCTCCGAGATGTGCAGGATGATGTCGGTGCCGTGTCCGCGCTTTTCATCAGTTTCGGTCATTGTGTATTCGGGAGTGCCCTCGCAGCTCCATACAACAGTCTTTGAGCCTTCGCGGTACGAACGGGTGCGAATCTCTACCTTATCCGATACCATAAATGCCGAATAGAAGCCCAGACCAAAGTGGCCGATAATAGCCTGATTTTGGTACTTTGCCATAAACTCTTCGGCACCAGAAAAGGCAATCTGATTGATGTACTTATCGACCTCCTCGGCAGTCATACCGATACCCGAATCCGAAACGGTCAGTGTGTGAGCAGCCTCATCAACCGAAACGTGAATGGTTAAATCACCCAGCTCGCCTTTGAACTCACCAATTGACGACAACGTGCGCAATTTCTGTGTCGCATCTACTGCGTTCGATACCAACTCACGCAAGAAAATTTCGTGATCCGAATAGAGGAATTTTTTGATAACGGGGAAGATGTTTTCAGTTGTTACCCCGATTTTTCCGTTTTGCATAGTTTATATAGTTTTTAGTTATTTTCCGATGCCGATAAATAAACAAACTATGTGCCAGCTCGTTTTTGCTGACATTTTGACACGTTTAATGACAAAGTCGCTGTTCAAATGGCACAAAAACAAGAGGATCGACCCGTTTTGGATCGACCCTCGTCAGTTTTTTATTTTATGAGGAATCAGATTTGCTACTGCTCTCAATTGTTAATCCTCCAATCCTGCTTTACGCAGCACGTCCAAAAACCATTCGGGAGCGCGACAAGGTCGGCGTGTCGAGCTGTGCATAAAGCCGAGCACCACCTTGCCCTTGTTAATCAGTTCCTCGCGCTGATTATAGACATCATAGAAGAACTCGATACGAGCCATCGGCATCTTCTCTACTCGTACTACAAAGGTCAGCAGATCGTCGTAATAAGCTGGCGCGTAGTAGTGCAACTGCACATCAACCACGGGCATCATTATACCGCGATCCTCCATCTCCTTGTACGAAAGACCGAGCTGGCGAATTGCCTCACCGCGAGCCTCCTCGAAATATGCCACATAGTTCGAGTGATGGATAATACCCATCTGGTCGGTGTCGCGATAACGAGCGCGAATCTGTACCTTATATTCAAGCATCGCTTTACTCGCCACGGCTGTAATTGGGAGCCTCACGCGTGATAGCTACATCGTGCGGGTGCGACTCCTGAACGCCCGAATTGGTAATACGGATAAACTGTGCCTTCTTCAATGCTTCGATATTCTTCGCGCCTACGTAGCCCATACCCGAACGCAGACCACCTACCAGTTGGTAGATAACCTCTGCCAACGTGCCCTTGAACGGAACGCGAGCTGCGATACCCTCCGGAACGAGCTTCTTGGTGTCGGTCTCGTTGCCCTGGAAGTAGCGATCCTTCGAGCCGCACTGCATAGCCTCCAACGAGCCCATACCGCGATAGGTCTTGAACTTACGGCCGTTATAGATAATCGTCTCACCGGGCGATTCCTCAACACCAGCGAACATCGAGCCTGCCATTACGCAGTCGCCACCAGCAGCCAGAGCCTTAACGATATCACCCGAATAGCGCAGACCACCATCGGCGATGATACCTACATCACTACCCTTCAATGCCTTTGCAACGTCGTAGATAGCCTCCAACTGGGGAACACCTACACCTGCAATAACACGAGTTGTACAGATCGAGCCGGGGCCGATACCAACCTTAACGCCATCAGCACCTGCATCGGCCAAATAGCGTGCAGCCTCACCCGTTGCAATGTTACCAACAACAACGTCAATATCGGTATATGTAGCCTTAATCTGCTTCAATAGATTAACGATATTCTTCGAGTGGCCGTGAGCCGAGTCGAGCACAACAACATCGACCTGCGAGTCGTGCAGTGCAGCAACGCGCTCCATCGAATCGGGCGTTACACCTACGCCCGCAGCTACGCGCAGACGACCCTTTGCATCCTTGCAAGCAATGGGATTCTGCTGTACCTTAGTGATATCCTTGTAAGTGAGCAGACCGACCAATTTGCCGTTAGCATCAACTACGGGCAGCTTCTCGATCTTATTCTGTAACAGAATGTCGGCAGCGTGTGCCAAATCGGGATTGGTCGTAGTTACCAGACCTTCGTGAGTCATTACCTCCTCGATCTTACGCGACATATCGCGCTGGAAACGCAAATCGCGGTTGGTTACGATACCGATCAGGATATTCGAGTCATTTACAACGGGAATACCACCAATCTTGTTATCGTGCATCAGTTTCAGTGCATCGCTAACTGTGTTGTCCTTTGAGATGGTGATGGGATCGTAGATCATACCGTTTTCGGCGCGCTTAACCTTGCGTACCTGTGCAGCCTGCGCAGCAATGCTCATATTCTTATGAATTACACCGATACCACCCTCGCGAGCGATAGCGATAGCAAGTTCTGCCTCGGTAACGGTATCCATTGCAGCCGAAACGATCGGGGTGTTAAGACGAATGTTGCGAGTGAATTTAGATGTGATATCCACTTCGCGGGGCAATACTTCCGAGTATGCCGGAACGAGGAGCACGTCGTCGAACGTTAGGCCCTCGGTCTTGATTCTATCGGTAATAAATGACATAAGCTGTATGGGTTTTAATTGGCAAAGATAACATTTTTTTCTGAATAGTAGATATGTTTTACGCTTTTTTATCCAACACGTTCGATAAATCCGATTTGTAGAGCTTTTTTCAAGTTAAATGACGAGGCAAAATCGAGTTGCACACCATTGCTCGAAATGACTAAAATCGCCGAGCCTTGTCCTTCAATCCGAACTCGATATCGGCCATTGGGCGGCAATAGCTTATATTGGTCAGTCGGGGAGAATTTTCCCTTGTTATCTGCGCTGATAATCAATATATAATGGCGTTTCAATAGACGTGTCGCGTGAGCCATCTGGCCTTCGGATATCAGTCGGCGAACAACGGTCGAACTTACCTTCTCGTCATCAATTTGTTGGCGGGGTATTTCGCACACCTCGAATCGGTATTGCGATTGTAGTGTTTGCAAAAATCTGAAATCGCCATCTTTATTATGCCCGAAATGGTGATTATAACCAACAACCAAAGTCTTTACTCCGATCTTGCCGACAAGATAATCTCGCACATACTCTTCCGATGACAATCGGCTGAACTCCTCGGTAAATGGAGCGACGATCAAATTGTCAATGCCTACCTCATCTAAAAGTACAATCTTCTCTTCGAGCGTATTCAGCAGTTTTAATCCTTCGGCCTTACCTAAAACGATGCGAGGATGAGGGGCAAATGTAACAACGACGCTCTCTCCCCTATTCTGTCGGGCAAGTTTGCAGATGTGCTTCAAAATGACGCGATGGCCGCCGTGCACACCATCGTATGAGCCGACCGTTACAACGGGGGACTTAAACGCAGGAAGAGAGTCGAATCCGTAATAAACTTTCATCGTTGCTCACGTTGTGATTAGATATCTTTCTCTTCGTTCTCTTTTACGAAGTATGCGACCTTTTCGAGAAGCGTGGTGATGTCGTAATTTTCAACGACAATACCGTGCGGAAGGTTCAGTGGCTTGGAGGTGAAATTCAGCACACCCTTAATGCCTGCATTGATAATCGGCACCACCAGATCGGACGCTACGCGGGCAGGCGATGAGAGCACGACGATATTGACTCCTAATTCGGCAACGCGATCCTCGAACTCATCCATATGAAAGACGGGAATACCGTCGATTATCGTGTCGACCTTCTGCTCGTCAATATCGAAAGCGGCCGTAATTTTTAATTTCAAATCCTTGCTATTGAAATATTTAGTAATCGCCTGTCCCAAGTGGCCCATCCCGATTACCCCAATATTCATAGGCGACTCACTATCGAGAATCGACGAGATAAAGTCGATCAATACCCTGACGTCGTATCCCTTCTTTGTGTCGCTCGAAAAGCCGATCAACATCAAATCACGGCGTACCTGCACAGCCGTAATTCCGTGCATACCGGCCAATACGTGCGAGAATATGTGCGTGATACCCTGCTTGTGGCAACGCAGCAATGTGCGTCGATATTCGCTCAATCGTTCGATTGTCTTTTCGGGGATATTACTCGGAAGATTGCTCATTGTCGTTAAGTTTATTTTTTCTAATTGCAAAGATAGCGATTCCCAACGAAATATTTATACCTTAATAGTATAAAAGTATATGTTACGAAGTGTGTAAATAACAAACGATCGCAACCTGCATAGGTTAGGTCGCGACCGTCTGTTTTGTGATGATTCGATAGCTGTCTATCGGTTGCCGATAGTCGAACCACCTTTCAACTTCACCTTGCCTATCTCGCAATCGCCCTTGAAATAGAGACTGCTGTCGCCCGACAGATCAGCTGCATCAATGCGATCTGTGCAGAGCACCTTCGCATCACTGCCACCTGCCAATTCGCAAACAGCATTCTTAACCTTAAAGTTGTAGCCGTTGAACTTTGCACCACCCTCCATAACGAGTTTGAGTTCGCCGGCATTACCTGTGAGTTCGCATTTTGCATTGCCTAACAATTCAATCTGCACAGTCTGGCGGGCGTCGATCTTCATCTCAATCTGCGCACCACCCATAGCCTTAATGGCCATACCCTCAACGTCAAGGGTCTCTTTAACTGCAAATTTACTGTTGTTGCCAATCGTCAGCGAGGTAATCGTACCATTATTGGGTACGGTAACAACGGGGTTTTTCTTGGGTTTTACATTCTCGCCGACCTTGAAATGGATCAAAAGCTCGCCGCCGACAACCTCTGTAACGATATGTTCGAGAACGTTCTCGTCTGCTGTAACCACTACGCCCGAAAGATGATCTTTCGAGAAGTTCAGAGCGATGCCGTCAGCAACCGATATCGCGCTATACGGCTCAATCGTGCGAGCATCACTTTTCTCTGCGCCATTGCCTTTAATGGGAGCCTTTGCATCGCAAAACGAGATAGTTGCGACAGCCAAGGCGATAGTAAGAATTAATTTCTTCATCGTTATAACTATGTTTATTTTGTTTTCTACTCAATAACGTTTATTCTCCCGAAATAGTATAGTCGCTGTTATATCGAACGATTACCCACTCCTGATTGACGAAAGTATCACCCTCTTGTGCCTGCATAAAACGATATGTCGTTTGCAACGGAGTGTGCTGCTGCGATTGTACATAGTCAACAACTCCGAGAGGCGACAAAACAGCTCTGCCGAAGATTATAGCCGCATCGTAACCGCGGTATGAATACATCGAGGGCAACGACTGGAATGAGTCGATATATCGCGCATCAAAGCGATTGATTACCGCATTACCTCGTTTCGCAAGATAAGATGTGATGTATCGCACCCCCATTTTGAAATAGAGGTTGCGGTCGATATTATTGAAACGATTCCAACGCGACGATCCGATAACATTGACCGTTGCCGAATGGAGCTGCGAGCGACTAATCAGATTGTTGTGAGCCGAACTCAATGCCGCCAGAATCTTATCTGCTTCCAATTCGTTTTTAGCCAAAACGACATAGACATTACGTTTTTCGCTCTTAAAAAGCGAACTCGAAATCTCTCCACCTGTATAGTTGTAGCTACTGAAATTCTTGCCGATCAATGCCTCACGTACCTCTGTCTCGAACTCTTTGTCAATCGAGGTGCCGTAAATAAGTATGATGTTGTCCTCCTCGGCAAACATTTGACGCATCTTTTCAATCTTGCCACTCTCCTTCGGTGCCATTCCGAACAGAACGGGCGAATGTAGCGAGTCGGTTGCTGCGAGGGGCGATACTACGGCGATGCGATTCTCTACGGCATAAGGCAGGACTGCGCGAATCTCGTTCTCATAAACAGGACCTACAATCAAATCCGTACCTTCAAATGCGTATGAATCAACGATCTCCGCACTCTGCTCCTCCGAGCGAGCCGAATTATACAGATTAACCGTAAAAGAGAGGCCTTCGGCTTTCAAATCCTCCATTCCGAGCAAGAAACCCTGATAGAATTCCAAATAGCTCGCATTTGCTGCCCCATCTGCTCGCAGAGGTAACATCAAAGCGATGTCGGCGTGGCGACTATTGTCATTATTCGATATCTTGACATTCTCCCCGAATGAGGGCTGACTGTTGTCGGTATCGACATTGTTCTGCTCTTCGCCCGATGCTTCATTCTCGCGCTCTGTGGGCGGAATAGTAGCCTGCGGAGCTATGCCCACACGGATCATCGTTCCTGCCTTCAAGCCGTCAGTCAGCGAATTCATATCGATCAGTTCCTCCTGCGAAATGCCATAAAGTTTGCTGAGCGAATATATTGTTTCGCCGTGAACTACAAGGTGATAGATGTAGTCCTTCGATACGCTGTTAAGCGCATCCTTATACTCCGATAGCTGTTGCATCGACTCCTGCTCATTACCATCGCCCTGATCTGCCTTGCGAACCAAAATTATCTGTCCGATAGACAAGTGCGTCGGATCGAGCGACTTGTTGTCTTCGAGTAGCGACGCAACGGGCACAGCATACATACGCGAAATCGAATAGACCGTTTCGCCCTGCTTGACTTCGTGCTCGTCAAACAAGCGATTGATCTTTCGTTGCGACATCTTCGGCTGCGAAACGCCCACAGCGGGAATTTTCAGTACCTGGCCAGCCTTTAATCCGCCTGCAACAAGCGGATTATAGTGAACAATTGCAGAGGTGGTTACATCGTAGGCTTTTGCCAACGAATAGAGTGTCTGTCCGGCCTCGACCGTATGAACATAATAGCTGTCGCCGTCGATGCGAACAATGCTCTCCGAGCGATTCACAACGGGCGATTGAGCTGCCACTTCGGTAGTCGCCATTAATGTTAAGGCGGCAATAGCCGTAAAAATTAGTCTCTTCATTTTTATTAATAAATAATAGAGCCTTTCGATTTTACTTCTCGTTCTTATCGCGCAGACGAATTTCGGTGATGACCTTCTTTGTATAAAGCGGGAAATCACCATTCATCATCCACGAATAATAACTCGGTTCTTCGCGGAATACGGCTGCAACGCTACGGCCCTTATGCTTGCCGAAGCCAAAGATCTCTACCCCTTTGTCGTCATAAAGAATACGCCCTGCATAATCAGCCGACTGACCTCTTGCCGAGAAATCAGCCAAGAAGGCGACATCGTTTTGCAGGTCGGGATAGCGATCAAGCTGCGCCATCAGCACCTCATAGGTCGCCTGTGTATCGGCTTCTGCCGAATGGGCATCTTCCAAATCCTTTCCGCAATAGAACTTATAGGCAGCTGTCAATGTGCGCTGCTCCATCTTGTGGAAGATATTTTGCACGTCGATAAATTTTCGATTCTTGAAATCGACATTTACTCCAACGCGCAAAAACTCTTCAACCAGCACCGGAACATCGAATTTGTTCGAGTTAAAACCTCCGAAATCACACCCTTCGAGGTATGCCGCCAGCGACTTGGCTATCGAACGAAAAGGTGGCTCGTTTGCCACATCTTCATCTGTAATGCCGTGCACTGCGGTCGCCTCCTCAGGGATGTGCATCTCCGGATTCAGACGTCGAGTCTTTGTCTCGGAACGGCCGTCGGGAAATACCTTAATGGTTGAAATCTCGACGATTCGGTCGCGCGAAGGGTCGATACCCGTGGTCTCCAAATCGAAAAATACGATCGGATTTTTCAGGTTTAGCTGCATCGCACTATGCGTTAATCATCATCGGCATCAGCAGCATCAGTGTATCGCTGTTCTGCTTGTCATCATAGACGGGCTTAAATACGCCTGCGCGAGTCGAATCAGCCAACTCGATCAGCACGGTCGGGGTCTCGGTATTGGCCAAAATCTCAACCAAGAATGTCGATTTGAAACCGATAGTGATAGGCTCGCCATCATAGCTGCACGAGAGCGACTCTTTTGCCGAAACCGAGAAGTCCAAATCCTGTGCGGTAAGATTAACGGTGTTATTTGCAACGTCCATACGGATCAGGTTTGTAGCCTGATTCGAGCAAACTGCAACGCGCTTAATACCATTCAGCAACTCAATTCGGTCGATAAGCACCTTGTTGGGGTTAGCAGTGGGAATAACGGCGTTGTAATTGGGATAGTTACCCTCGATCAAGCGGCAAACCAGAGTGTGGCTGGTCAGCTCGAAAATTACATTCTTATTATCGAAGCTAACCTTAATCGAGTCGTCCTCCTTCAAAAGAACATTCTTCAATAAGTTTGCGGGCTTCTTGGGAAGGATGAACGATGCGGCAACATTCGACTGCGACTCTGCGGTAAAGCGAACCAACTTATGGGCATCGGTGCCAACAAAAGTTGTGGTTTCAGGCTGAATATTGATAAATACACCATTCATTACGGGGCGCAACTCATCGTCAGCAGTAGCGAAGATAGTCTTATTGATACCTGCAACGAGTGTATCAACGTCGAAATCCATCTCCTTCTTATCCTCTGCCAAAGTGGGCAGCGCGGGATAGCTCATTCCCGAAACACCGGGGATCGACGAAACACCGCTATTCCAGCAGATCTTGATCTCCCAAGTTGAATCATTAACCTCGATAGTCAGAGGCATTTCGGGGAACTCTTTAAGCGAGTCGAGCATCAAGCGTGCCGGTGCTGCGATAACACCCTCCTGCTCTACGCTATCGACCTCAATGCTGCCGATCAGTGTGGTCTCCAAATCCGAAGCGGTAACCTTCAAACGGCCATCGCGCAGTTCAAAAAGGAAATAATCGAGAATAGGCAACTGATTTTTGTTGCTGATAACCTTACCTGTTGTAGCCAGCAGCGACAGCAGAGCTGAACTCGAAACTGAAAATTTCATAGTTGTAGTTTTCTTTTTTAATGTTTATACTCTTATTTTTTTCTTGTTTTTCTTCAATTTTATGCCTTGCAATTGGGCTGTGCGGTGCTATCCTATGCCGTCAAACGATCGAGAGCCATCTCTACCATATTGCGCACAAACACCTTGTAGTCAGTCTCAACGTCAAGAGCAACACGCTGCGCAATGATTGTGCATATTGTTGCAGCGCGATGACCCATCAGAGCCGACAGGCCGGCCAATGCCGAACCTTCCATCTCGAAATTGGTAATGCGACGCTCTCCAAAACGGAATGATTCGATCTTTGCATTCAGATCTTTATCGGCGGGTTCAAGACGTACCCAACGGCCCTGCGGAGCATAAAAACCTGGTGCAGAGATTGTAATACCCTCCATCGTGCAATCGCGGAATAGTTCAAAGAGCGACTTGTCGGCGTCAATGAAATAGGGCTTCGGCAACAACTCGTCCCATTCGGTATGCTTCATAAATGCCTTCTCAATCTCCAAATCGCAAACATCGTTACGGCCCTTGTAATAATTCAACAAACCGTCGAATCCGATTGATGTACGTGAGAATAGTACTGTTCCAACCTTAATATCGGGTTGAATAGCACCCGACGTACCCAAACGGACAAGCGTAAGCTGCTTCAATTCGGGCTTAACTTGTCGTGTGGCAAAGTCGATATTTGCCAATGCGTCTAACTCAGTTACCACGACATCGATGTTGTCTGTTCCGATACCGGTTGAGATAACCGAGAGTCGCTTACCTCGATAAGTACCCGTAATTGTTACAAATTCGCGGTTCGCTACGCGACACTCCTGCGTGTCGAAATATGATGCAACCATCTCAACACGACCGGGATCACCGACTAAAAGAACGGTGTCGGCCAGCTGTTCAGGTTTCAGATGCAGGTGAAAAATCGACCCGTCATCGTTGATGATCAGTTCAGAAGACGGAATAGTTCTCATATAGCTACATTTTATATCGTATATATTAATTGGGTAAAAGTACGAATTTTGTAGAAAAAAAACAAGCATTTGCGAATAAAATGGCAAATCCTTCGTTTTTTTGTAATTTTAGTGTAACTTTACAAGTCGATTAGACCAAATAGACAAAAATAATTGAACTAAAATAACCTTTACGATGACTTTAATTAAATCTATTTCTGGTATTCGCGGCACAATTGGCGGTGTGCAGGGTGATAATCTGACTCCGATTGATGTCGTTAAATTTGCAACTGCCTATACTCGTTTCATTCAGGCAAACAGCGGCAAAGAGCGTGTTAAGATCGTTATGGGCCGCGATGCTCGTCTTTCGGGTCAAATGGTTAATGATCTGATCGAGGGTACTTTGATCGGTTGTGGCGCAGATGTTGTCAATGTTGGTCTTTGCACCACTCCCGGTGTCGAGATGGCTGTAACCGCGCACGAGGCAGATGGTGGTATTATCATTACCGCCTCTCACAACCCCAAGCAGTGGAATGCTCTGAAACTTCTGAACAGACGAGGTGAATTCCTAAATGACGCCGAGGGTAAGCAGGTGCTCGCATTGGCCGAGGATGCCGCTTTTGAATATCCCGAAATCGACAATATCGGTCGCGTTGTTGCTCGCGAAGACTTTAACGCAAAGCATATTGATATGGTTTTGGCACTGCCGTTGGTTGATGTTAAGGCTGTTGCCGAGAAGAAATTTAAGGTTGTTGTAGATGCGGTTAATTCTGTCGGTGGCGTCGTTATCCCCGAATTGCTTCGCCGTTTGGGCTGCGAGGTTGTGGAACTCAACTGCGAGCCGACGGGTCAATTCGCTCACAATCCCGAACCTCTGCCCGAAAACTTAACCGAAATCTCGGAGGCTATCGTGCGCGAGAAGGCTGATTTGGGTGTTGTTGTCGATCCTGATGTCGATCGTTTGGCATTGGTTTGCGAGAATGGCGTAATGTTTGGTGAAGAATATACGCTGGTGTCGATCGCCGACTATGTTCTGTCGAAAGTTGGCGGCAATACCGCTTCAAATTTAAGCTCTTCGCGTGCTTTGCGCGATGTAACCGCTTGGCACGGTGGCACCTACGCTGCATCGGCTGTTGGTGAGGTTAATGTTGTTGCAAAGATGAAAGAGGTCGGTGCAGTTATCGGCGGTGAGGGCAATGGCGGTGTTATCTATCCTGAATTGCACTACGGCCGCGATGCGTTGGTTGGTGTTGGTTTGTTCTTGACTCATTTGGCTAATTCGGGTAAGACAATGACCGAGTTGCGCGCAACCTATCCCGCTTATTTCTCGTCGAAGAATAAGATCGAACTGACTCCTTCGATTGATGTGGATGCAGTCCTTGTGCAGATGAAAGAGCGTTACAGCAATGAAAAAGTAACCGATATCGATGGTGTAAAAGTTGATTTTGCCGACAAGTGGGTTCATCTTCGCAAGTCGAATACCGAGCCTATTATCCGTATCTACGCCGAGGCTCAATCGAAAGAAGCTGCCGATGCATTGGCAGAGAAAATCATTGGTGAAGTTAAGGCTATTTGTAACTTGTAACAGATTGACACAATGAATAAAAGTAGAGATTATATCAAGCAGAACAGCGAGCGTTTCGAGAGTGAATTATTCGATCTCTTGCGTATCCCTTCGATCAGTGCACAGAGCTCGCATAAGGGCGATATGGTGCGTTGCGCCGAGTGGTTGGCAGCATCGCTTTTGAAGGCGGGTGCAGACAAAGCCGAGGTAATGCCGACCGAGGGCAACCCCGTAGTCTATGCCGAGAAAATTATCGACCCGAAGGCTAAAACGGTATTGGTCTATGGCCATTATGATGTAATGCCCGTTGATCCCATCGAGGAGTGGCATACCGATCCTTTCGAGCCCGTGATTAAAGATGGTCGCATCTGGGCGCGTGGCGCAAATGACGATAAGGGTCAGTCGTTTATGCACGTTAAGGCTTTCGAGGCAATGGTCAATTGTGGCGAGTTGCCTTGCAACGTAAAGTTTATGCTTGAAGGCGAGGAAGAGATTGGCTCGGCAAGCCTTTACAAGTGGTGTCGCGATAACAAGAAGATGCTCAAAGCCGATGTGATTTTGGTTTCAGATACAAGTCTGATCGGTTGGGAAACTCCCTCTATTACTTGCGGTTTGCGCGGTTTATGTTATATGGAGGTTGAAGTAACCGGTCCTAATAAAGATTTGCACTCTGGTCTTTATGGCGGTGCGGTTGCTAACCCCGCAAATGTATTGACTCGTTTGGTTGCATCGCTTATTGACGAGAACGGTCATATCACTATACCTAATTTCTACGACGATGTTCGCGAGCTTACTCCCGCCGAGCGTCGCGCATTCAATAAGGCTCCTTTCTGTCTGCGCGAATATAAGAAGGCATTGGAGATTGGCGATGTCGAGGGTGAAGATGGCTACACTACTATCGAACGCACGGGTGTTCGTCCGTCGCTCGATGTAAATGGTATTTGGGGTGGTTACACCGAGGAGGGCACGAAGACCGTGATTCCCTCGAAGGCATCGGCAAAGATTTCGATGCGTCTGGTTCCCGATCAGGACTATGTAAAGATTGGTAAGTTGTTCGAGAAACATTTCAAGGCCATTGCTCCCAAGAGTGTAAAGGTGAAGGTGCGCACGTTGCACGGTGGTGCTCCCTATGTTTCGCCTACCGATCTGCCCGCATACAAGGCGGCAGCCAAGGCATTGGAGGAGACCTTCGGCAAGAAGCCTCTGCCTTACTATTCAGGCGGCTCGATTCCGATCATCAGTGGTTTTGAGAAGATTTTGGGTTTGAAATCAATTTTGATGGGCTTCGGTTTGGATCGTGATGCTATCCACTCGCCCAACGAGAGTTATGGTTTGGATAATTTCTATCGTGGTATTGAAACTATAACTCTGTTCTATAAGTATTTTGCTCAATCCAAATAAAGCAACGCTTTAAGTAAAACGGGCGAAGATCGACGCGATTCGACTCTCCGCCCGTTTTATTTTGCGCTCGATGGCTTAATCGCACATTTTGACACAACAAAAAAACGCACACAACTCCGAATGGTCGTGTGCGCTATTTTTAATAAAATGAGAGTTTGCTCTACATCATCTCCTCAAATGCATATTTGATTGCTCGATTTACCTGTGCGATGAAAGGCTGCGTCGAACGAAATGCCTCGATCGTTTTCGGCAACAAGTCTGTGCAGTATAACTCCTCTTCGCTCATTGTTCGACCCAAGCAGACGTCCTTCAATTTCAGTAGATCGTCATAAGGTGTGCCCGTCGGGAAGCCGGTCGGCGTTCGCTTCAACGAATCGGTGCGATCAATCTCAAAACCTTTGGCCGCAGCTATCGACGCCAACATTTGGTCGCCATTGTCAAGAATTTCCTCACGGATACTCTTCAAAACAATTGGCGGGATGCAAACTGCACCCGATGCCAGCAAGCTATGACCAATCATTCCGCCATCTCCCTCTGGCTCAATGTGAAAATAGTAGCCGGCATAGCCCGACTTCTTGCCGTGAGGACAGATATAGGTGCTAAAATGGGTTTTGTATGGCGATTTATCATTGGAGAAACGAGTGTCACGATTGATGCGGAAGATGCAGTCTTTTGGAGTCAGACCGCGCACCTCCGCATCAAACGTGCCAATGCCATCGATTAACTCAGCCGTGAAATCCTCGAATCGAGTACGCAACACCCTATAACGCGCACGATTCGCGTCAAACCACGATTTATTGTTATTCGCGGCAAGCTCTTTGAGAAATGCAATCGTCTCTCTCATAATGTTTTTCGCCGTTTATCTACCACGCAAAGAGAGGATACTGCTCCATCATCTTATTCACATCAGCGCGAACGGCAGCAATGTTTTCTTCGTTCTCGTGATCCGACAAAACGCGGTCGATCAACTCAACGATGTAATCCATCTTGTCCTCCTTTACGCCACGTGTGGTGATTGCGGGAGTACCGAAACGCAGACCCGAAGTTTGGAAAGGTGAACGGCTATCGAATGGTACCATATTCTTATTAGTAGTGATATCGGCAGCCACCAAAGCCTTCTCGGCAACTTTACCCGTAAGATCGGGGAATTTCGTGCGTAAATCTACCAAGATCAGGTGGTTATCAGTGCCGCCCGAAACAATCTTATAGCCGCGCTTTACAAATGCTTCCGCCATAACATTTGCATTGGTCTGCACCTGACGCTGATACTCCTTATAGCTCGGATCGAGAGCTTCGCCAAACGCAACAGCCTTCGCCGCAATTACGTGTTCCAGCGGGCCGCCCTGAATACCGGGGAATACGGCCGAGTTCAAGATCTGCGACATCTTCTTCACAACGCCCTTCGGTGTTGTCAAGCCCCAAGGATTCTCGAAGTCCTTGCCCATCAAGATAATACCGCCACGAGGACCACGCAGAGTCTTGTGAGTTGTAGATGTTACGATATGTGCATATTTAACGGGATTCTCCAACAATCCGGCAGCAATCAGGCCTGCGGTGTGAGCCATATCGATCAAAAGCAGTGCGCCAACTTTATCTGCAATCTCGCGCATACGCTTGTAATCCCACTCACGGCTGTAAGCCGATGCGCCACCTACGATCAGCTTGGGTTTGTGCTCCATTGCTAATGCCTCCATCGCATCGTAATCAATGCGACCGGTCTCCTCGTTTAGCTTATAGCCGACAGCCTTGAAATACATACCCGACATATTGACCGGTGAGCCGTGCGAGAGATGTCCACCGTGCGAAAGGTCAAGACCCATAAAGGTATCACCAGGCTTCAAAACTGCGGTAAAGACAGCCATATTGGCCTGTGCGCCCGAATGTGGCTGAACGTTGGCATACTCTGCACCATACAACTCGCAAAGGCGGTCAATTGCCAACTGCTCCACCTTATCCACTACTTGACATCCACCATAGTAACGCGCTGTGGGATAGCCCTCTGCGTACTTGTTGGTAAGCACTGATCCCATTGCCTCCATCACCTGATCACTGACAAAGTTCTCGGATGCGATAAGCTCAATACCGTGCATCTGACGCGAGCGTTCTTCGGCTATCAGATCAAAAATTTGAGAATCTTTTTTCATACACAATGTATATTAATTTAATTGCTTACATTTCGATATTTCAAATGGCATCTGCTTTGCAGCAGTAGGCCGCTATTTCCTTACAACAAATATAAAACTTTTTCGCGAAAAGCCGCCACTTTGGCGTGTGAATTTTATTGCCATTTTGTGCACAATTTTGTTGTTAATGGGTTAATTGGCGCATATTGACCCGATAAAATCCCTGACAGAGGAGTGAGTTTGCAATATTTTTAGTATCTTTGTCCTGAAAATTGGACTATTTACCATATTAAAAATAAAAGAATATGAAATTACTTGAAGGTAAAGTAGCGATTGTAACCGGTGCCGCTCGTGGTATTGGTAAGGCTATCGCTATTGAATTCGCCAAGGCAGGTGCCGATGTTGCATTTACCGATTTGGCAATTGATGACAATGCAAAGGCAACCGAGGCTGAAATCGCGGCATTTGGTGTTAAGTGCAAGGGCTATGCTTCAAATGCAGCAAATTTTGAAGATACACATAATGTCGTTGCAGAGATTCACAAGGACTTTGGTCGCATCGACGTTTTGGTAAATAATGCAGGTATTACCCGTGATGGCTTGATGATGCGTATGAGTGAGCAGCAGTGGGATATGGTGCTGACTGTCAATCTGAAATCGGCATTCAACTTCATTCACGCTGTAACTCCTATTATGGCTCGTCAGAAGGGCGGCTCGATTATCAATATGTCGTCGGTCGTGGGTGTTTCGGGTAATGCAGGTCAGTGCAACTATTCGGCATCGAAGGCTGGTATGATTGGTCTTGCAAAGTCGATTGCCAAGGAGATGGGTCCTCGCGGTATTCGTGCTAATGCTATTGCTCCCGGTTTCATTATTACCGAGATGACTAACGCTCTGTCGGATGAGATTAAGGAGGGTTGGTACAAGCAGATTCCTTTGCGTCGTGGTGGCACGCCTGAGGATGTTGCAAAGGTAGCTCTGTTCCTCGCATCAGATATGTCGTCGTATGTAAGTGGTCAGGTTATCCACTGCTGCGGCGCAATGAATTGCTAATTCACTATCGTTCAAATAGAAAGTCCCGCTTATTTCAAGCGGGACTTTTTGTTATGACGGGGTTATCTTTTATTTCATACAGTCATCGAGCAATCCTTCGCAAGCATCTTCCAGAAGGTCGAGAACAATTTCAAACCCCTCGTGCCCTTCGTAATATGGATCGGGAACATAGTGCGTATCGGGATGCGAACGACAGAAGTCGGTCATTCGATCAATCTTCATAGAGGATTCGCGAGTGGGCGTAAGGCGATGTACGGTCTCGTAGTTATAATCGTCCATAACGATAATACGATCGAAATAATCAAAGTCCTCGATCTGAATCAAGCGAGCGCGATGTGTTAAATTATATCCTCTGCGCGCTGCTGCTGCCCGCATACGCGCATCGGGCAGATCGCCTGCGTGTCCGGAATAGGTGCCGGCGGAATCAATCTCGAATTGTTCTGCAACACCGCGCTTCTCCACCAATGCCCGCATCACTCCCTCGGCGGCCGGAGAGCGGCAGATATTGCCGAGACACACAAATAGAATTTTGTATTTATTAGCCATAGCATCAAAAAATTACAATTGATTATCTCTTGTTTTGTTTTAAGTTCTTGGTTTGCTCAAATCTGCTTTTGCGCTTTTCAAGATATTTATCATATCGTTGTTGCGCACTTTCAATTGTATCGTCATCGAAAGCAATAGTTCCCATAAGTGGCATAAGTCGTTGTATTTGAGCCGCCCGTTTATTGAGATATGCTGTCGGATGAGCCGGATCTCGCTGTCGAGGATTGGGATATGCCGCAACTATCAGAGCCGCTTGGCGTTTAGTGAGTTTAGCGGCCGTACGTCCAAAGTAGTGCTGTGCAGTAGCCTCGGCTCCATAGATACCCTCGCCCATTTCGATAACATTCAGATAGACCTCCATAATACGTTCTTTATCCCATAGATGCTCGATCAAGAACGTGAAATAAACCTCTAAACCTTTTCTAACCCAAGATCTTCCACTCCACAGGAAGACATTCTTGGCCGTTTGTTGCGAAATGGTACTTGCTCCACGCTGTCGCTTACCTTTATTGTACTCATCAATGGCGTCGTAAATCGCTCCAATATCGAAACCTCGATGACCAAGGAAATTATTATCCTCTGATGCGATTGATGCACAGATAAGATTTGGAGAGATCTCATTGATCGGCCGCCAAGTTTTATTGATTGTAGCACCATCAATTGCGCGCGAAATCATCAACGGAGTAATCGGCGGATTGATCCAACGATATGCTGCCGTCAATAATAGGCTCGCAACAAACAGCACGACAGCTGTTTTTAAGGCAAAATGCAATATTTTTCTCAAAAAACTTCTCATACGCACCCTTTTGGGCAATATTTATGCAAAGATAGTGAATTGATTTTGAATGTACGAGCAATCGTGGTATGAATATTATTCTTCACAACGGATAATACATTTACAGAGATAATCTCTTTCACTTTAAGATTTCAAGATTATGAAAAAACAATTATCAATGCTTCTCTCATCTCTATCGAGCGATCGCTGGTTTGATTCGGCAATCCTCTTTATGCGCATTTTCATCGGTGCAATGATGCTCACACACGGCATCGGCAAGTTGCAGAACTACAATGCAATAGTCAATTCGTTCCCCGACCCGTTGGGGATTGGCAGTGCCGTCTCATTCACATTGATTACATTGACCGAAGTGGGTTGTTCGGTGTTGCTCATAATGGGTTTATTGACACGTCTGGCTACCCTGCCATTGATTTTCGGAATGTTTGTGGCCACATTTATCGCCTTCCCCGAAAAGAGTTTTGCCGAAGGTGAGTTGTCATTTGTCTATATGGGTATCTACATAATGTTGCTCATTTCGGGAGGTGGTCAGTATGCTCTTGATGCGCTATTCTTTCCATACCGTCGCAATGACCGCTAAATGCCAGTCGGCATAAAATACACGAAAGAGGCTTTTTAGTCGAAAAATGGTTCATATATCGCTTTTGAGAGTGGTTATTTAATAATAATTAAATATCTTTGCGGCGTTTTTTCGCATAGAACGCTGTTGTTCGGGCGAAAAAAAGCAAGCATATTTAAGTAACGAATTAGGACAAAAAAAAGAATAGTAATGAAAATTAAATCAATCATTCTTTCAGTTGTCGCGCTCATCGCAGCATCGACAATCAGCGCACAGCCTCTAAAAGAGCCGCGCAAAATAGATAATCTCAATCTTACAGACCTCCTTAATGAGCCTGCACAGCTCCCCCACTTCGGCGAGAAAAATCTGCTGATATTTTATGCCGATCCGGATCATCCCAGCCAGTGCTCGGATTTCTGCAAGGATATGGAGGACAACCATCGCGCAGCTGGCGACAATATTTATGGTGTAGGTATTGTTAATCTGAAAGATGCTCCGCTGCTGCCTAATGCAATCGTTCGTAAAATCGCATATAACCGCACGAAAAAGAATGGCGCGACTATCCTTGCCGATCCCGACCGCATCGTGTCGCGTGAATGGGGATTGGGTGAATGTAATAACCGATTCACGATGATTCTTATCTCGAAGGAGGGTGAATTGGTCTATTTCCACAAAGGAGAGTTTTCACCCGAAGACGAAAAGGAGTTCTACGAAACGATTGATCCTTACAGATAATTGATGAAACAGACAATATTGGTCGCTCTATTTGCCCTCTGCTCGATATTTACAGCTTCGGCTCAACACGAAGGGCAATTAATCCGCGACAATGACACCATAAAATATTCATACACTCCGCTGGCGGCAACCGTAAATGACACGATTGCCGCTACGGCTGTTTCTATGGTTGCCGACTCGCTTGCTGTGGATACGGCAGTAACCGAGAAACGAGGTTCGATCTTCCGCCGATTGGTTCGATACTTCGAGCAGGCAAACGAAGATCGCACACAAGAGAAGAAATTTGACCTTACGTGGGTCCTCGGACCGAGCTATTCTGCCGTAACAAAGGTTAGTCTTGGTATTCTGGCTTCGGGTTTGTACCGTATTGACCGCACTGATACAATCACCCAGCCGTCGAATGTTTCGCTCTACGCAAACCTCTCGACTTCGGGCTATTACAAGGTGGGTGTAACGGGACTTAATCTGATGGATCAGAATCGCCATCGCATCAGATATGATGTTTCGTTTGCCTCTATGCCGATTGACTATTGGGGTATCGGTTACGATATGGCGCAGGGCGAAAAGTCGTCGATGGTCGAAAAGCGATACCGCATTGATGCCGAGTATCAGTACGAGATGGTCCGCAACTTCTTTGCGTGTGCAGCACTCGATTTTACACACGCTGCGGCCCGAAAGGTGAAGACTCCCGAATATCTGCTTGGTCAGCGCGATAAATATACAGCGACGGGTATCGGCCTGGCTCTGCAATATGACAGCCGCGATTTTGCCCCGAATCCCTATCGAGGGCTCTATCTTAATCTGCGCGAAACATATTTCCCGGCGGCATTAGGCTCGACGGAGACCATTTGGCGTACGACATTCACTGGCAATTTCTATCAACGCCTATGGAAGGGCTGCACGCTCGCTTTCGATGCCTATATGGAATACAATACGGGTAAGGAGATCCCCTGGTCGATGGTTGCGCAGCTGGGTGGAGGATATCGTATGCGAGGTTACTATCTCGGACAATATCGCGACAACGGAATGATTGAGGTGCAGGCTGAATTTCGACAGAAAATATACAATCGCCACGGTATTGCTGTTTGGGTTGGCGCAGGTAATGTCTTCCCAAGTTTCGACCGTTTCCAATGGCGACAGACACTCCCTAATTACGGCATTGGCTACCGTTGGGAGTTCAAGCATCGAGTAAATGTCCGCATAGATTATGGTCGTGGCAAGCACGGCGGCTCGGTGGTATTTAATGTAAATGAGGCATTCTAGAATGGATAAAAATAGAAATCAAAATATTAACACTCGATACTCCCGACTGCTGATCGGATGCTTTGTTGCGGCGTTGATGCTCCCCTCGTTGGTGCTCATCTTTACCGACAACTACTCGTTCGTTCGTGCCGTGGCGGCAGTATTGATACCTACGGGATTCTATACGCTATGGGCTGTTGCAAGCCGACGTAGCGGCCTTATGGTATGGGGTGGATTGATCTGGATGATATTTGCTGCATTGCAGCTTGTTCTGCTCTATATGTTTGGTAATTCGATCATTGCGGTCGATATGTTCACCAACCTATTTACCACCAACTCTACCGAAGCGGGTGAGTTGTTAGGCAATATCTGGCCGATGGTTATGTTTGTTGCCGCGCTTTATATCCCGCTGTTGATGTTGGCAACTCATTCATTGCAGCAGAAATTTACGATTGCTCCTGCAACTCGTCGTTGTGCGGCGATCGTGGGTGCTGTTATGATGTTGGCGGGTTGCGCTACGTTGCAGTTTGACGTGTTCCCGTTTAATGTGGTTGAGAATCTCTATCGCTCATTCGATGAGTTGGTGCACGTTCGTCGCTACCCTACATCTTCGGCCGATTTTGATTTCAAGGCCGAACGCAACAAGACAACTGACCAACGCGAAATCTATGTAATGGTTGTTGGAGAGGCCTCTCGCGCATCAAGTTGGCAACTCTATGGCTACGAACGAGAGAATAATCCGCTGCTCGCAGAACAATCGAATTTGGTCGTGTATAAGAATATGCTAACCCAGAGCAACGCAACGCATAAGAGCGTACCTCTGATCTTATCGTCGGTTTCGGCCAATAACCATTCGGAGATATATCAGCGCCAGAGTATTGTGCGACTGTATAAAGATGCAGGATTCCGCACCCTTGTTGTATCGTGCCAGGCTCCGAACAGAGGCTTGATCCAGATGATGTGTGATGATGCCGACTCGGTCATCTACCTGAATGGTCAGCACGATGGCGCAATGCTTGAACCACTACGCAAGGCAATTCAAAGCGACAGCTCGGATCTGTTCGTATTGCTGCATAGTTACGGCTCGCATTTCAATTATGCGGAACGATATCCCGAAGATTTTTCACGCTATAAGCCCGATGACGATGTCTCGATCTCGCGCAAAAACCGAGAGCGAATGGTCAATGCCTACGACAACTCGGTTCTCTATACCGACTGGTTTGTTTCGCAGGTGATTGCCACGTTGAGTGAGGCAGAGTGTTGCTCGGCGATGTTCTACTGCTCGGATCACGGTGAAGATCTCTATGATGACCGTCGTGCCCGCTTCCTGCACTCATCACCCACTATTACCTATTATCAGGCATATGTTGCTTGTTTGGGCTGGTATTCGGATGCTTGGCGTACGGCCAATCCCGAAAAAGCATTAGCGGCAGAGAACAATATATTTGCTCCGGCTACGACCCATTCGGTATTTCACACCGTCGCACAGTTGGCCGATATTGACTCGGAATATATCTCATCGGAGGTTTCGCTTGTGAGCAATGAGTTTGATTATGATGTGGAACGACACTATTTGAGCGACCATTGCGAACCGAAACGCTATGTCGATATGGGATTGAATCGGGATGATCTTGCAGAGTTCGCCAAGCGAGGTATTAACGATTTGGAGTAGTGTCTGCCGTGTAGCATTAATGACTACACATAGATAAAACAAAACGGCTCGGAAAACTCCGAGCCGTTTTGTCATTCATTGAGGAATTACATTACTTCTTTGCCTCCTCAACAGATACCTTGCGGAACTCCTTCATCAACTTCGAGAGTTCGAGAGCAGCTTTGCGTGCACGGGTACCGGCAGCCTTGTTGTTCTTTTCTACCTGCAGAGTTGCATTCTCCTGAAAAGCGGCGATCTGCTCGTTAATTTTAGCGACTAATTCTTTCATAACATTATTTAATTAAAAGGGTTTTCCATTTGCAAAATTAATTAAACTATTCAATATCACAACTTTTTCAACAAAAAAAATATCATCACAGCCATTTTTTTAATCTTTTCATCCGTTCAAAGCTTCTCAATAGCGATACTCGGTATATTTTTTGACCGAAGAATCGAAAACCATTTGATATGAGAAAGCTATCCTTTTCACTATTAGTTTTATGCCTGCTCGTTTTGGTCGGCTGTCATAGCAAAAAGAGAGCAGCTACACCGCCTATGCGGAAATTGCAAGTTGCGCAGGTGCGTTTTGACACTCTCGCAAGCCCGATGTCCTTTACAGGGCAGCTATCGAGTAATTATAGTGCGGTGATTCAACCCCGCATCAGCGGATACTTAACAGCCAAACATTATAAAAAAGGTATGCCCGTTCGACGAGGACAACTGCTCTTCACGATCGACCCGTCGCAGATTAATACACAACTTTTGGCTGCCGAGGCAGAATTGAATTCCGCCCGTGCGCAAGCCATCGAGGCTCGTAATAATTACGAGAGGGCTGTGCCGTTGGCGAAAATCGAGGCAATAAGCCGTAGCCAACTCGATGAATATACGGCCCAATATCAGTCGGCACAATCGGCAGTAAGATCAGCCGAGCAACAATTGAAAAATGCCCGCTTGGAGTCGGGATATACGCGTATATACTCCCCGATTGATGGTATTATCGGGCAGACATCGGCAACCGAGGGCGATTATGTGGGCGTAGGAACAGAGTTTTCCATATTGGCTACGATTGAGAATATCGACACCGTTTCGGTCAATCTGTCAATCCCCGTTTCGGAATATCTGGAACGGCGCACAGCAGACACCTTGCCAACCTACGACAATAGCAATCTATTGTCCAATATTCGGCTCTATATGTCCGATGGCTCACTATATCCCTATCAAGGTAGTTACGGTTATACCCAACCCTCGGTTAGCTCGCAGACGGGTACTATCGTTATTTCGGTCAATTTCCCCAATCCGGCACAAATCTTAAAGTCGGGACAATATGCGCGCATAAGTGCCGACGTGGGTGAGCCGCAACCCTGCGCAATTGTGCCACAGCGTAGTGTGGTGCAGGATCTCGATCAGACGAGCGTGTGGGTCGTGCAGGCAGATAGTACGCTCACATTCCGCAATGTTGTTCTCGGAACGACAATTGACTCGATGTGGATTGTTCGCGAAGGGCTACGTCAAGGCGAACAGGTGCTTGTCGAAGGGTTGCAACGCGCACGAAATGGCGAGAAAATTATTCCCGTAGATAATAAATAGTGCAGAGCGTTATGGAGAAGTTTTTCGTTTCACGACCGATCTTCGCTATTGTCCTTTCGATAGTGATTGTTCTATTGGGACTGATCTCGATCTTCAATCTTTCGATCGAGGAGTATCCCGATATTACCCCGCCCGTAGTCGAGGTTTCGGCTGTATATAGCGGAGCCGATGCCACGACTGTCGATAATGCCGTAGCAACGCCCATTGCCGAGAATATAATGGGAGTAAGCGATATGCTCTATATGCAGAGTACAAGTGCCAATAGCGGCACGATGAATCTGCAAGTAACCTTCGAGATTGGCTCCGATCCCGATATGGATGCGATTTTCACACAGAATAACGTTTCGTCAGCATCGGCATTGTTGCCCGCAACTGTTACGCAGCAAGGAGTAACGACACAGAAGACTCAAACGGGCTTCCTGCTGGTCTATGCCCTCCATTCCGACGGCCGTTACGATGATCGTTTCTTGTCAAACTACGCCTATATCAACCTCCAAAACGAACTTTTGAAGATTAATGGCGTTGGCAAGGTCGATATTATGGGTGCAGGTGAGTACTCGATGCGTATCTGGATCAAGCCCGACAGAATGGAGTACTACAATCTGTCTTTGTCGGAAATAACATCCGCCATCGAGGAGCAGGCGCAAATCTACCCCACCGGACAATTGGGTGGCGAGCCCTCCGATCGCGCGACCGAATTCACATACACCGTAACCCTGCCGCCACAGATCTCATCGGCCGAGGAGTATTCGGAGATTGTTCTGCGCACACTCGAAGATGGCTCTCAATTGCGGCTGAAAGATATAGCCGACGTCGCGTTGGGCAGTCAAACCTATGGCACATCGTCGAGCTTCGATGGGCAGCCATCGGCATTGATTGTAGTCTATCAGACACCGGGCAGCAATGCAATGGAGGTTGGCAATAGAGTTAAAACGGCTATCGCATCCATTTCGCAACGCTTCCCCGACGGTGTCGCAATTGACACGGTAGTCGATACGACATCAAATATCAAGGCGGGTGTCAAAGAGATCTTCTACACGTTGCTGTTGGCTTTGGTGCTGGTTGTCGCTATAATCTACCTCTTTATTCAGGATTGGCGCGCGACGCTGATCCCGTTAATCGCCGTGCCCGTATCATTAGTCGGCACATTTATTTTCTTCCCATTGCTTGGTTTCTCGATCAATATCATCTCGTTGTTGGGCGTGATACTCGCCATCGGTTTGGTCGTTGATGACGGCATTGTGGTCGTCGAGGCGGTGCAAGTTAATATCGCTCGCGGAATGTCGCCCCGCGAAGCGACATTGGAGGCTATGCGAAATGTCGCCTCTCCGATTATTGCCACAACCATAGTTCTGTTGGCTGTCTTTATCCCCGTATCGCTTACGGGAGGAATTACAGGGCGATTGTTCCAGCAGTTCTCAATTACAATTGCTATTTCGGTCGCTATTTCGGCATTTAATGCGCTGACTCTGTCGCCTGCGCTATCGGCCTTGATCCTCCGCCCCAAAAAGGAGCGCGAAACGGGATTTTTCGGGGCTTTCAATCGCTGGTTTGACAGATCAATGGAGCGATACTCTGTCATAACTCGCCATATTGTTTCGCACGTTGCACGTACGCTGTGTTTCGTGGCGGTTATATTGTGTGCGATTGTAGCATTTTGGCGAGTTGTGCCATCGGGATTCCTACCGGAAGAGGATCAGGGATATATTATGGTAATGGTTAATCTGCCCGAAGCAGCATCACTGAAACGCACCGAGCAGGTCATAGCAGCAACAAATAAAATTGTTTCGGGACAAAATGCTGTGAAATATACCGCGGCCGCCGCAGGATTCGATATGATTTCAGGTATCGCTTCAACCTCGAACGGTGTCATATTTGTTGCTTTGAAAGATTACGACAAACGCAAAGAGACCGCCGCAGAGCTGGCAGCCGCGCTAAACGCGCAACTATACGAAACGATAAATGCGGGAGAGGCCTACGCCTTCACTCCACCGCCTATCCCCGGCCTGGGCGTTACGTCGGGAGTGGAGTTGCAGTTGCAGGATCTCGACAGCCGAGGATTGGAATATCTCTCGGAGCAAGCGACTAAATTCACTGCTGCGCTTGAAAAGTTGCCGGAGGTGGCCTCTGTAACATCGCAATTCAATAATCGTGTGCCGCAACGTCGATTAGATGTCGATCGCGATTACGCATTGAGCGAGGGTGTCGATTTGGCGGCACTTTACGATCAGTTGTCGGCTTTTCTCGGAGGGTCGTATATTAATAATTTCAACCGATTCGGCCGTCTTTATCGCAGCTATATACAAGCCGCACCCGAATATCGCAATGACGCATCGTCGTTAGATAGCTATTTCGTACTTAACAGTCAAGGTGAGAGCGTACCTGTTTCGTCGTTTGTGCGCGTTGTCGATACTGTCGGGGTTGAGTTCGTTTCGCAGTTCAACCTCCTGCGTTCAATTGCCCTGACGGTAAGCCCGAAATCAAACGTCTCCTCGTCGCAGGTGATGAAGAGCATCTCTGATGAGGCCACCCGCTCACTGCCCGAAGATGTCGGAATGGCTTGGAGTGGAATTGCCTATCAAGAGGCGGCAGCCGCAAAGGGTGGTGCGGCGGTCTATCTTTTGGCGGTATTGTTTGTCTTTCTGGCATTGGCTGCACTGTATAACAATTGGTCCTTGCCTATTGCCATTATGCTCGGTGTGCCGCTTGCCGTTATGGGGGCGTTGTTCTCTATCTGGTTGGCTCATCTGTTTGAAGCAAAATATATCAACGATATCTTTATGCAAATTTCGATCGTGCTGCTAATCGGTCTGGCAGCCAAAAATGCTATTCTGATTGTCGAGTATGCCGACCACCTTTTCTTCGAGCAAAAGATGTCGCTGATAGATTCCGCCATTGGCGCGGCGCGATTGCGCGTTCGCCCGATATTAATGACCGCTTTTGCCTTTATTTTAGGCGTTGCGCCACTGATATTCGCTCACGGCGCCTATGCCATCGCACGTAATACAATGGGTGTGGCATTGGTAGGCGGAATGTTGATAGCGACACTGTTCGGCATCTTCCTCTACCCTGCTCTCTACTATCTTGTGGGACGTTTGGGCCATTTGGAACGTCATCGTGAAAAACAACAAAATGAAGCGTTATGAGAACTTTAATAACTATATCGACACTTGCGATTTTACTCACTCTTTGCGGATGTGATGCGAGGCTTACGCCTCCTCGCATTTCGATCCCCTCTGAATACAGTTTCGCAGAGGGGTTGCCGACCGACTCGCTTGGGGTCGATTTCGCTTGGTGGGAGGAGTTTGGCGATTCGACGCTGAATGACCTTATTATGCGGGCGATCGCGGGCAATCGTGATCTGCTTGTTGCGGCTTCACGTATTGAGCAGGCTCGGATCGAATTGGGGAACGTCCGCTCGCAATATCTTCCCTCGTTTATGTTCGAGATGTCGGCCGAGGGAAACTATACGCGCGAAACCAAAATCGAACAACAATATACGATTAACCCTGCCGTCAGTTGGGAGATTCCGCTATTTGGCACCCTGCGCAACTCAAAGGCGGTCGCATATGCCGATTTGAACGCTGCGAAATGGACCTTCCGCGGTGTTATGCTCTCGCTTACTGCCGAGGTAGCTACATCATATTTTACGTTGTTGCAATATCGCAGTTGCCTTGAAACGGCACGCAACACATATCATTCTCGACAAAAATCGGCCGCATTAATGGATTCAATGTACCGATACGGCTTTGTGTCGGCTGTTGAGATGCAACAAGCGTATAGTTTGGAGGCTTCGGCGGCAGTCGATATTCCCAATTATGAACGCGCTGTCGTTCAAACAGCATCAACACTAAATACTCTTTTAGGCCGATATGCGGTGGATTCGATTGTGGATTCGGCTCTATTGCTCAATGCCGACAAACTTCCTCCAATGATCCCTGTCGGGCTGCCCTCCTCGTTACTCGAACGTCGCCCCGATGTTTTGGAGAGTTATTACGCCGTCGAGAAGGCGGCTGCCGAGGTCAATCTGAAACGTGCTGCGCGTTATCCCTCATTATCGCTGACCGCATCGGGCGGAGTGCTCTCCTCGACAATAAAGGGGCTGACTGCGGACAACCCATTCTCGTGGAGTGCGGCCGCAAAACTTCTTCAACCGATCTACGCCTTCGGTCGACTGAAACGTGATGAATTGTCGGCTCGTGAAAGTTACTATCAAGCTGTAAAGCAGTATGAGCAGTCGATCTTGCAGGCCTTTGCCGATGTCAGTGTCGCTCTGTCGCAAATATCGACTTTTGGTCGTGAAGCTGAACGATACGCCTCGATGGTCGCATCGGATAAGCGCATTTTGGAGATGTCATCAGCCCTTTATCGTGGCGGTCTGAACAGCTACACCGATCTGCTTGATGCCGAGCGAACGCTGTACGATTCGCAAATGGCTTATGCCGAGGTCCGCGCACAGCAATATATCGCATACGTGTCGCTATTCAAGGCCTTGGGCGGTGGTTGGTAGGTTGCCCTACATCAATCGGCACAAATAGGTGTAAATAGATACAAATAGGTAGTTTCTGAAAGTGAAAATAATTAATAATGGTGATATGAAAGTATATTAAAAATAGTATCTTTGTAGCCGAAAAAATGGGTTACAATTAATTATATGCGCCTTTCCGACATACCTACCGGCCAAACGGCCATCGTACTCAAAGTTTTGGGCTACGGTGGATTCCGTCGCCGCGTAATGGAGATGGGTTTCGTTCGCGGAAAGCGAGTTGAAGTTCTTCTTAATGCACCTTTGCGTGATCCAATCAAATATAAGATTATGGATTATGAGGTTTCGCTGCGACGTAGCGAGGCCGAAATGGTTGAAGTAATCACCGAAGCCGAGGCGAAAGATCTGATCGGCAAGTTGGAGGATCGCAATGTTTTGACCGAAGAGGAACTGTTCGAGGAGGTCGTATCAACACATCGCCGCGTTCTCAATGTGGCTCTGGTTGGCAATCCGAATAGTGGTAAAACTTCGCTGTTTAACGCTTTGTCCGGAGGTCACGAGCACGTGGGAAATTATAGCGGCGTAACGGTCGATGCCAAATCCGGCACATTCCGATATAAGGGCTATCGTTTCAATATTACCGACCTTCCCGGCACCTATGCCCTCTCGGCCTATTCGCCCGAAGAGATCTATGTCCGCCGCCACTTGGTGGAAAATACTCCCGATATTGTAATCAATGCCGTTGTCGCGTCGAATCTCGAACGCAACCTCTACCTTACTACCGAGTTGATCGACATCAACCCCAATATGGTTGTTGCACTCAATATGTATGATGAGTTGGAGGCTCGTGGCGACAAACTCGATTACGAGCAGTTGGGAGGTATGCTTGGCGTTCCGATGGTTCCTGTTGTGGCGCGTGAGGGAAGAGGTCTGGATCGTCTGCTGGATACGGTTATCAACGTGTATGAGAACCGCGATAGCCGTGTGCGCCATATTCATATCAATCACGGAGCAGTTGTAGAGAGTGGCATTGCCGCTTTACAGAATGTAATGCGTCCCGTGCGAGATCAGTTACCCAAACACTTTCCTCCCCGATATTGGGCAATCAAACTTCTCGAACGCGACAAAGAGGCCGAGCATATGTTGCAGCCGATTGAGGGCTTTGCGGAGTGGATTGAGGTGCGCGATCGTGAGGTCGAACGTATCGAGAAACAACTTGGCGAAGATGTCGAGATGGCTGTAACGAGCGAGAAGTATGGTTTTATCGCGGGTGCTTTGCGCGAAACATACCAGAAGGGAGAGGAGAATCCGATTGCTACGACAACCATCATTGATACGATTGTAACCCATCGCGTATGGGGTTTCCCGATCTTTTTCTTCTTGATGTGGCTGATGTTTGCCGCCACATTCTCACTCGGAGCCTATCCGCAGGAGTGGATCGAAATGGGTGTCGAATGGCTGTCGAACACTATTGGGGCAATGATGCCCGATGGCGCATTGAAGGATCTGATCATAAATGGCGTCATTGGCGGCGTGGGCAGTGTAATTGTCTTTTTGCCCAATATTCTCATTCTCTATCTCTTCATCTCGCTGATGGAGGATTCGGGATATATGGCTCGTGCAGCATTTATTATGGACAAACTGATGCACCGCATTGGTCTGCACGGCAAATCGTTTATCCCTCTACTGATGAGCTTCGGCTGTAACGTGCCCGCCATTATGGCTTGTCGAACTATCGAAAGCCGTTCGAGCCGCGTTATTACAATCCTGATTTCGCCATTTATGTCGTGTAGCGCACGACTGCCGATATATATCCTGCTCATCGGAACATTCTTCCCATCGTACGCAAGCCTTGTTCTGATTGCCCTTTATATTCTCGGTATCATTGTCGCAATTGTAACGGCCAAACTTATGCGCCGTTTCCTGTTCCCCGTCGAGGAGACCCCGTTTGTAATGGAGTTGCCACCCTATCGCGTTCCTACATTACAGGCCACACTGCGACATATGTGGGAGAAGGGTGCGCAATATCTTCGCAAGATGGGCGGAGTGATTTTGGTCGGCTCACTGATCGTCTGGTTTTTGAGCTACTACCCTCGACCGAATGTTGCAGAGGGTGATATTGTAACCACGACCGAGCATATTGCCGATGACTATTCCAACTCATATTTAGGTCAGCTTGGCAAAGTATGTGAGCCAATAATGCGCCCCATCGGATTGAATTGGAAAGGTAGCGTAGCTTTGCTGTCTGGTGCAACGGCAAAAGAGATTGTAGTTAGCACGTTGGGCGTTCTGTATGCTACCGAACCAATCCCGGCCAACGAAGAGGGTGAACTGTCGGAAGATGCCTCGCTCGGAGCTAAATTGGTTGCATCGGGCGATTTCGATACTCGAACAGCGTTGGCCTTTATGGTATTCATTCTGCTATACTTCCCCTGCATTGCAACTCTTATAGCCATTGCAAAGGAGACGGGTCGTTGGTATTGGGCGGCAGCAACCGTCTTCTATAACACGGCCATTGCGTGGGCCGCAGCATTTATCATCTATCTCATAGGAGGACTATTCTAATGATGTGGCAGGATTTGGCAGTCGCCGCAATAGGCATTCTACTCGCAGCATATTTAGCGATAAAATTGGTGCGTAGTATTCGTGGCAACAAGAGTGGCAGTTGCAGTTGCGGATGCTCTATGGCCGATCAATGCCCCTCTGCAAAGGGCCAAAATCTCGAAAAATCGGCGAATTGCGATCATAAAACCATAAAATAGAGCCTAAATATAGGCCGCAGATGATTTTTGTCCTATTTTTATTATTAAAAAATATTAAGAAGTCTTATCTTTGCGGTGGTTTTAGTTAGGTTATAAAAACATTATCAAATCTATGGATTGGTTAACATCGCTATTTTTCGGAAATAGCATCGCTCATACGGTATTTATTTTGGCGATCGCAATTGCGGCAGGTATCGCTTTGGGCAAAATTAAGATTGCAGGCATTTCATTCGGAATTACCTGGATTCTTTTTGTCGGTATCGCATTGGGCAGCTTCGGTATGCAGATCGACCCTATTATTATTGATTTTGTCAAAGAGTTCGGTCTGATTCTGTTTGTATATTCAGTCGGTATGCAGGTTGGTCCGAGTTTCTTCTCTGCATTTAAGAAGGGAGGTATGCGCTTGGTGGGTATCGCTACGGCTATTGTTTTGTTGGGCGTTGTAACTGCCTACGCTATTCACCTTATAACGGGCACTCCTATACCGACAATGGTCGGTGTTCTGTCGGGTGCAGTAACCAACACTCCGGGTCTTGGTGCAGCGCAGCAGGCCTACGCCGATTCAATGGGCGTACAAGATCCTTCGATCGCAATGGGTTATGCCGTTGCATATCCTTTGGGTGTTGTAGGTATTATTGTTTCGATCGTTCTGTTGCGTGTCTTTTTCCGCATCAAACTCGATAAGGAGAAAGAGGCATTGGAGAGCGCAAACGAGTCGAAATATGCCGCTAAAATTTCGATTGAGCTGACAAATGCCAACCTTTTCGGTCGCACCGTGCTTGAAACTCGCGGTCTGATTAATCGTTCATTTGTTGTATCGCGCGTATGTCGCGTTGATGGCCGTATCGAGATTGCAAACGCAACAACCATCTTGAACGAAGGCGATAAGATGTTGATCATCTGCGCCAGCGAGGATGTCGAAGCTATCGAGATGATGCTTGGTCATCAGATCAATATGCAGCACTCGGATTGGCTCAACCTCGATCAGCAGTTTATCTCGCGCCGAATCATTATCACACAGCCCCATATCAACGGTAAAACTATCGGCGAGTTGCGCCTGCGCAGTAATTATGCGGTTAATGTAACGCGCGTCAATCGTTCGGGTGTCGATCTGATTCCGGAGCATAATCTCGAATTGCAGATTGGCGACCGATTGACCGTTGTCGGCTCGGAAATGGCAATCGATGCCGTTGCAAAGGCTTTGGGTAACTCGATGCGTCGTCTGCGCGAGCCCAACCTGATTTCGATCTTCCTCGGCATCTTCTTGGGCGTTTTGGTTGGCTCGATTCCTATCGCAATCCCTGGTATGCCGCAGGCTGTGAAGCTTGGTCTGGCAGGTGGCCCGCTGATCGTTGCAATCCTTATCAGCCGTTTCGGTGCGCACTACCATCTGGTTACTTATACGACAATGAGTGCCAACCTTATGCTTCGCGAAGTGGGCATTTCGCTCTTCTTGGCGGCTGTCGGTATTAGCGCGGGTGAGGGCTTTATCGACACAGTAATCAATCAGGGCGGTTATATGTGGGTGCTTTACGGTATTGTTATCACAATGCTCCCGATTCTGCTTGTGGGTATTATTGCTCGCAGATTCTATAAGATCGACTATTTTACACTTATGGGTGTGGTTGCGGGCAGTATGACAAACCCTGCGGCTCTCGCCTACTCGAACTCGACAGCAGGAAACGATATGCCGGCTGTAAGTTATGCAACCGTATATCCGTTTGTGATGTTCTTGCGAGTGCTGACAGCACAAATATTTATCTTACTGGCGTTGTAAAGCTGTACGAGCGAAATAGACAAAACAAAAGGAATCGATCCAAATTTTCGGGTCGATTCCTTTTTTGTTTATAGAGATATATTCGCAGCTACTCTTCGGGAGAGATCTGTACCTCCTTAATATGTCCGCCTGAAAAGAGTATTGCGCGCGAAGGATAATCCTCCAAAATGTTGGTATTGTGCGTTGACATTACAACCGAACAACCACTCTCTACGATCTTCTGAAACAATTCCATAATTCCCTCTGCCGAAACGGGGTCAAGATTACCCGTAGGCTCGTCAGCCAGCACCACTTCGGGATTGTTAAGCAGAGCGCGGGCGATCACCAAACGCTGCTGCTCGCCACCAGACAATTCAAAGGGCATTTTATGCAATTTGTTCTCCAAGCCGACCAATTTCATCACCTCGTCGGCACGACGACGCATATCGGTCTCATTCTTCCATCCCGTAGCCTTCATTACAAAGTAGAGATTCTGGAAAACATTGCGATCATTGAGCAATTGATAATCTTGGAAAACGATACCGATCTTACGACGCAGATGAGGGATATCCTTGCGACGCAATTTGCGAAGATCAAAGCCTGCGATACTACCCTCGCCCGTCAAGAGCGACACCTCGGCATAGAGAGTCTTCAAAAGCGTCGATTTGCCGCTGCCTACGCGGCCGATCAGATATACCAATTCGCCGCGACCGACCTCCAAATTCACGTCAGCCAACACCAACTCACCCTCCTTTACGGCGCGCTCCTCGGCCTTTGGGCCAATGCCACGCGTGGCGTGATATATCGAGACTCCGCGAAGTGAGATTACACTATTCTGTTCCATTTGTAGAAAGTAAAAGTTTAGAACAAAGATAGTGTTTTTATGCAGATTTCGCAATATTTCCAAGAAAATGCACTATCTTTGTGGCGTTATTACAGCAGTTCGACCCGACGAACGAGAGTTCGGGGGTGACCGGTTTTGACAGCAGGTAGAGTCTGATTGTAAGCACGTCGAGCATTGTGTGGTGGCTCGTAAATATCAACGCTCAAAAATTAACTGGCAATAACAGCTACGCACTCGCTGCTTAATTTTCGAGGAAAATTAGCTTAATCGACGGCCCCAAGGCGGGCTGACGACGAGTATCCCGAACGGTGGTTCCGCTCTTTAATCATCGCTCATATGGGGTATCATTCATTTAGAGATAGTCGCGCGGAGTGTTTCGGCCAAACGGCGAAATTTTAGAAACTGGGGCTTGTGTTCGGTTGTTGCCTGCCAGACATAAGCAGGAGGATCAAACGGTAACTAAACGTGTAGAAAGCCTTCGGGTTCCTTGTTTGGACGCGGGTTCGACTCCCGCCACCTCCACCGAGTGAGGACTTTTTAGCAGCGTTCGATTAACTTCGGACGCTGTTTTTCTTTGGACGCGGGTTATCTCGGCGTGTTTTTCCGCACCGCCTACGGCGACTACGGCACGCCTTCGATGACCTCATCCGCCAGATGGCGACTTCGGTTCGACTCCCGCCACCTCCACCAAGTGAGGACTTTTGACAGCGTTCGATTGATTTCGGACGCTGTTTTTCTTTGGACGCGGGTTATCTCGGCGTGTTTATCCGCACCGCCTGCGGCGACTACGGCATGCCTTCGATGACCTCATCCGCCAAATGGCGACTTCGGTTCGACTCCCGCCACCCCCCCACCAAGTGGGGAGAAATAAAAACGCTCGGTTTGCGCCGAGCGTTTTTTAATTCAAAATTCAAAATTCAAGATTCAAAATTATCTTGTCTTTTGATTTAGAAATAGTAGCGGAACGATACCGATGTATTCATCATCATATCTGCCGAGAACGAAAAACCATTGTTAAACAACGCGCTCATCGAAAACAGATTGATGTTCATACCAAAGTGCGGTGTCGGGCGGAACTCGAATGCCGCCAAATCCAAACCTATACCTACATCGCCCCCATCAGCGCCTCCAACATTAACGTATGCACCAACAACGCTAACACCAGATGTGTAATAGAATTTATCAGCCAAACGAGCATAGTAAGAGAGCTTTGGACCAAAGGTAATGGCGTGAATCTCGCCACCAATTAAATTATAAGCCACCGAACCACTCAGCGCCAAACGATTGGCAACAAAGCCACCACCCTCGACTGCCAAACCAAAACTTGCAGATTGATCTGTACCTGCCGAGAAACCAATTGCGCCACCAATAAACGCGTCGCCCTTCTGCTGTGCCATAGCAGTCGTACTCAAACCAAACACAACTGCCAAAACGAGTAAAATTTTCTTCATAAACTTAATTGTTAGAGTTAAATTTCTTTTACTATTCAAAAACAAAGATAGCTATTAAATATTACAATAACAAACGGCAGACGCACCTCTGCACCATATTTGCTTGTGATAAAGCCGAAGATAGACTTTTGCAACAATGAATTGGGATCTGATTTTGCGATTGGTGGTAGCTTGTGTGCTTGCCACCATTGTTGGCTTCGATCGTGAATATCGAGCCAAAGATGCGGGCGTGAAAACGCATTTTCTTGTCGCACTCGGCAGTGCTCTGTTTATGATCATTTCGCGTTATGGATTTGGCGATTCGACGCAGGTGGATTTTAGCCGCGTAGCAGCACAAGTTGTCAGCGGAATAGGTTTTATAGGTGCGGGAACTATTATCTTCCAGCGACAAGTGGTACGAGGTCTGACAACCGCCGCAAGTCTTTGGGCAGTATCGGGTATAGGTATGGCAGCAGGAGGCGGTCTGTTTTCGGTAGCTGTTGCAGCAACAATCTTTACACTTATCGGATTAGAGGCCTTCAATACACTATTTCGCAAACTCGGATTACGTCGAATATACATCTCGCTTTTAACCTCAAAACGCGAAGTGGCGCAACGCGTCTATATCGACCTGCAACAAGTCGGTTATCAAATCATCTCGTATGAGATGAACCGACTTGACAGCAGTAGCGGCTACCGAATTGAGGTCGTTGTTCGTTCGCTTATCGGCAACGATGAAAAGGGCTTTATCGAGGTTCTGCACACCAATCCCGACATTACAGTCGAACAAGTGGAATAAACGCCCCGAAAAAATAGATTTTTACGCTATAAAAGGGTGTTTTTTAGCCCTAAAAAGTTGTTGTTTATCCAAATAAATTGTAAATTTGCAGGAATTATTTGATCAACAATGAACAACGATTTGGAAAACGTAAAGCAACACAACGAAGAGGAGTATTCGGCTTCCAGTATTCAGGTGTTGGAAGGTCTTGAAGCGGTACGCAAAAGACCCGCAATGTATATTGGTGATGTGGGCGAAAAGGGTCTGCACCACTTGGTTTATGAGGTTGTCGATAACTCGATCGACGAGGCTCTGGCGGGCTATTGTACCGACATCAAAGTAACCATCAATGAAGATGACTCGATCACCGTCGAGGATAATGGTCGTGGTATTCCGACAGATATGCACGAGAAAGAGGGCAAGTCGGCTCTCGAAGTGGTATTGACGGTCCTGCACGCCGGCGGTAAGTTCAATAAAGATAGTTATAAAGTATCGGGCGGTCTGCACGGTGTCGGTGTATCGTGCGTTAATGCGCTTTCGGTCAAGCTGATTGCCGAGGTGCATCGCAACGGCAATATCTACCGCCAGTCATATAGCAAGGGTGCTCCCACCTCTCCTATGGAGGTTGTGGGCAAGATTGATACTACGGGTACGATCGTAACCTTCAAGCCCGATGGCGATATCTTTATCACTACCGAATATAAGTACGATATTTTGGCAGCGCGTCTGCGCGAGTTGGCATATTTGAACAAAGGTATCAAGTTGATCCTGACCGACCGTCGCCAGCAGGACGAGAATGGCGAATTCCGTAGCGAGACATTCTATTCGCACGATGGTTTGAAGGAGTTTGTCAAGTATCTTGACGCTACACGTGGCGAGACGCTGATCGAATCGGTGATCTATATCGACACCGAGCGCGATGGCGTGCCCGTCGAGGTTGCTATGCAGTACAACAACTCATTCTCGGAGAATGTACATTCGTATGTAAACAATATCAACACCATTGAGGGTGGTACCCACCTCACCGGTTTCCGCCGCGCACTGACCCGCACGCTGAAAAAGTATGCCGATGAGTCGGGTATGCTGGCCAAGTTGAAGTTTGACATCAATGGCGATGACTTCCGCGAAGGTTTGACAGCCGTTATCTCGGTTAAGGTTGCAGAGCCCCAGTTTGAGGGTCAGACCAAGACCAAATTGGGTAACAGCGAGGTTGTTGCATCGGTTGATGCAGCCGTTTCGCAGGCTCTGTCGCTCTATTTGGAGGAGCATCCGAAAGACGCTCGCGCAATTGTGCAGAAGGTCATTTTGGCAGCTACGGCACGCCACGCTGCACGCCACGCACGCGAATTGGTGCAGCGTAAGACTCCGCTGTCAGGTTCGGGCCTGCCGGGCAAGTTGGCAGACTGTTCGAGCCGCGATCGTTCGATTGCCGAGATCTTCTTCGTCGAGGGTGATTCGGCAGGTGGTACGGCTAAACAGGGCCGCGACCGTCAGTTCCAGGCAATTATGCCTCTGCGTGGTAAGATTCTGAACATCGAGAAGGCACAGGAGCATAAGATGTGGGAAAACGAGGAGATCAAGAATATGTTTATCGCTCTGGGTGTTACGATTGGAACCGAGGAGGATAATAAGGCTTTGAACCTCGATAAACTGCGCTACGACAAGATTATCATTATGACCGATGCCGACGTCGATGGTAGCCATATTGCAACGCTTATGCTGACCTTCTTCTTCCGCAAGATGAAGGCTCTGATCGAGAATGGTCATATCTATATCGCTACCCCGCCCCTCTATATGGTTAAGAAGGGTAACGTTCAGCGTTATTGCTGGACCGACGAGGAGCGCGATGCTATCTCGGCAGAGTTGGGTGGCAAGGGATTGCACGTACAGCGTTACAAAGGTCTTGGTGAGATGAATGCCGAGCAGTTGTGGGAGACTACGATGAATCCCGAAACGCGTATCCTGCGTCAGGTTACGATCGAGAATGCCGCTGAGGCTGACCGCATTTTCTCGATGTTGATGGGCGACGATGTGCCTCCTCGCCGTGAGTTCATCGAGAAGAACGCTCGCTACGCAAATATTGACGCATAATAACTATTGACAATGAGAGATTGGGAACGCCCGCCGAGATGTGGAGTTTCCAATCTTTTCATATAATAACAAACTAAACACTACCCCATTATGAACGTAACGATCATTGGAGTTGCCGGAGGAACGGGTTCTGGCAAGAGTACATTGGTAAAGCGACTGCGCGAGGCTTTTGAGGGCGACGACGTTGTAACCCTCTGCCACGATTTCTACTATAAGGCGCACAACGAACTGACCTACGAGGAGCGCACGAAGCTCAACTACGACCACCCACAGGCGTTCGATACGCAGATGTTGGTCGATCACTTGAAGGCATTGAAGAACAACGTGCCTATCGAGCACCCCGTATATTCGTTTGTCGAGCACAATCGTATGGAGGAGACCGTTTTGGTGAAGCCTTCGCGTGTGATTATTGTCGATGGTATTTTGATCTTCGAGAATAAGGAGCTGCGCGATATGATGGATATCAAGGTGTTTGTCGATACTGACGCTGATTTGCGTTTGGCACGTCGTATTTTGCGCGACGTTTGCGATCGCGGTCGCACGATGCAGTCGGTTATTGATCAGTATGTTACGACGGTCAAGCCGATGCACGAGGAGTTCGTTGAGCCGAGCAAAAAGTATGCTGACGTGATTATCCCCGAGGGCGGTTTCAACTCGGTAGCGGTTTCGATGTTGATCGAAAATATCCGTTCGTTGATTCGATAATTCATAATAAACGAAATTAAAAAGCGAAGGCGCGTAAGCCTTCGCTTTTTTGTATTGGCTGACTATTCTTTGTCAAACTCAATTATCACGCCGTGGTATTTCACTTCGTGCTTTACTACAAACGGTGCAAAACCACGAGTTTTAGTCTCAATTGTAGCATTTACAATCATTTGCGATCCTTGCAGATTTGCATTTTGAACCATTTCGGCATAGGCATTTGATTTGATCGCCGTTCTTGACAAGCCACCAATACCCAATACGTACGTGGCACTTGCCTTACCCTCAGCCATACCAACGACGTGGAAATTACCCTCACCAATGTTTACATTTGTTGTTGCAAAGTTGTGGTTATCAGTCGGATAAAACGAATGACCGCAACCAACCAGCATAGTCGAAAGCACGACTACAACTGCCATAATCAATCTCTTCATTTGATTTAGTTTTGTGCCGCCCGCACCTCGGCGACATTTAGCCAAAAAGAAAGCGTGGTGCCGAAGACTCATTTTAGCTAAACTGGTCGTAGGAAACCATTGAGAATAAAACAAGCAACAGCCCCACGCCATAACCCATATAAGGATATGACGCGGCAAGTTGTTAGCCAATCTCTTCTCAAAATCGAATTTCCTACGTTCGTTTAGCGAGAATAAGCTACACCTTCCGTGTATTTATTAATATGTCAGAGCAAAATTACACAATTTATCCGATTCTACAAACAAAAAACGCAACCCTGCGTGGAGGATTGCGTTTATTAGCTATCGAGAGCATTGTTAAATTCCCGTAATCTTCTTGATTTCGTTCAGTTTATTGAGTGCTTCGAGCGGAGTCAGCGAATTGATGTCGATACCCTTGATCTGATCACGAATCTGAATCAATACAGGATCATCCAATTGGAACATACTGAGCTGCATCGAGGGCGCACTCTCGGCTGCCGAACGTACCGTCGCAGCGGCGTTGCTCTTTGCACTCTTCTTGCGGCGCGTGGGGCTGCTACTCGGCACAATCTCGTTATTGCCATAGACCAATTCGAGATTACGCAGAATCTCCTCGGCACGATCGACAATCGAACGCGGCATACCCGCCATCTTCGCCACGTGAATACCGAACGAGTGCTCCGTACCACCCCGCTCCAACTTGCGCAAAAAGACAATCGTGCGATCAATCTCCTTGACCGAAACGTGATAGTTTTTAACGCGTTGGCACATCTGTTCCATCTCGTTAAGTTCGTGATAGTGAGTAGCAAACAACGTGCGAGCGTGTGCCGCAGGATTATTATGCAGATACTCGACCATCGCCCACGCAATCGAGATGCCGTCGTAGGTACTCGTGCCGCGACCGATCTCGTCGAGCAGCACAAGGCTTCGATCCGAAATATTATTCAAAATCGAGGCCGATTCGAGCATCTCGACCATAAATGTCGATTCGCCCTGCGATATATTATCCGACGCTCCGACACGCGTAAATATCTTATCCACAACACCAATACGCGCCGATCGAGCAGGCACGAATGATCCCATCTGCGCCATCAGCACGATCAATGCCGTCTGTCGCAACAGTGCCGATTTACCCGACATATTGGGTCCGGTAATCATCATTATTTGCTGTTTCTCGTTGTCGAGATAGGTATCATTGGGGATATACTCCTCTCCAACGGGCATAAGCGTCTCAATAACGGGATGACGACCAGCTTTAATGTCGATTACGCGACTCTCGTCGAGTGTCGGGCGGCAATATCCGCGCTCAGTGGCGATACGGGCGAATGATTGCAGGCAGTCTATTTGAGCTACGATAGAGGCATTGCGCTGCATAGGCTTCAACCACGTTTCGAGGTAGTCCAACAACTCGGCATAGATACGCTGCTCGATAGCCAGAATCTTCTCCTCGGCACCGAGAATCTTCTCCTCGTACTCTTTCAACTCGGCTGTAATATATCGCTCGGCCGCAGTCAGCGTCTGCTTGCGAATCCAATCTTCGGGCACTTTATCCTTATGAGCATTGCGCACCTCGATATAGTAACCAAAGACATTGTTATAGCTGATTTTGAGCGAAGGAATACCCGTAGCCTCGCTCTCACGACGTTGAATCGACATCAACACATCCTTGCCGTGCAGAGCTACGCGACGCAGATCATCGAGCTCCATATCGACACCATCGGCGATAACTCCGCCCTTCAAGATATTGTTATTATGTGGATCGGGATATACCTGTGTAGCAATACGTTCGCGCACCTCCGACATCGTATCGATAGCCTCGGCAAGTTGCGCAAGCTGTGCATTATCGCTACCGAGCAGCTGCTCGCGCAGAGTTGCAATGGCATCCAGAGAGTTATGCAACTGAACAATCTCGCGAGGCAAAACCCTACGCGCCGCAATGCGCGAGCCGATGCGCTCCAAATCACCAACCTCCGAGAGTTGATCGCGCAGATCTTCGGTCTGCGATTTATGTTTGGTGAAATATTCAACAACATCCAAACGGCGATTAATACGATCGACCGACAACAACGGCATTGCCACCCATCGTTTCATCATTCGGCCACCCATTGGTGAGAGCGTACGATCGATAACGCCGACAAAGCCACTGCGTTCGTTACCCGAATTTGATGCAAAAAGTTCAAGATTGCGAATCGAAAATTTGTCGATCCAAACATACTCATCGCGATCAATGCGGGCAATCGAAGCTATATGGCTGATATCGCGGTGCTCGGTATATTCCAGATAGTGAAGGATTGCACCTGCTGCCGAAATGCCCTCGTGCATCTGCTCAATGCCGAAACCTTTGAGCGACGTTGTCCCAAACTGCTTGCAGAGTTTGCCGCGATTAACCTCCTCCGAGAAGACCCACTCATCAAGGCGATATGTGTAATAGCGCGTGCCGAATGTACTCGTAAAGCGACCGTCTGCGCCACGCTGATATATCACCTCTTTCGGCATCAGATTCGACAACAATTTATCGATATATTGGTCATCGCCCTCGGCTGCATAGAACTCGCCCGTCGATAGGTCAAGGAAGGCAACACCCGTTTGCTGCTTGCCGAAATAGACCGCTGCAAGAAAGGTATTTTCTTTGCCGGCCAATACGTTATCGCCCAAGACAACGCCCGGAGTAACCAACTCGATAATACCGCGTTTAACGATCGTTTTGGTCAATTTCGGATCCTCCAACTGCTCGCAAATCGCCACACGCTCGCCTGCTCGCACCAATTTAGGCAAGTAGGTATCGAGTGCGTGATGAGGAAAGCCCGCCAATTCGATCGACGAAGCCGAGCCGTTGGCACGTCGCGTAAGGGTTATGCCCAAAATAGAACTCGCCTTAATTGCGTCATCGCCAAATGTTTCGTAGAAGTCGCCCACACGGAAGAGCAGTATCGCATCGGGGTGTTGCGATTTGAACTGATAGTACTGCTTCATCAGCGGGGTTTCGACATATTTTTTCTCTTGTGTCTTCTCTTTCTTCGCCACGTCGGTCTGCATTAGTAATTAACAAGCAAAGATATAAATTTTTTCCGATTGCCCAATCACTTATCCGTATAAAAAAGCAAGACCCCCAGCGTGAGAGTCTTGCTTGTGCGTGCGAATAGCCGTACGGAACTATTTTCTTACGTGTTTATGCGATCCGCCACCGCTGGTCGACACATTCACATTGGCCGAACCGTAGGTTGTTAGGTCGCTCATACCGCTAACGCCACCCGTAATGCTCTCTGATGCATTCACCTCCGCTTCGCTCATTCCCGATACATTGACTTCTGCCGTGCGAGCATACAGCTCACCAAACGACGCCTCGCTCATACCGCTCAATTTCAACAAAAGACGATCGGTGCGACCTTCGAGATCGGCCTCCGACATTCCCGAAACAGAGATATCGCATTTGTCGGCTTGGAGCTGAGCATCTACCTCGGTTTTGCCCGAAATCGAAAGTTTGAAAGTCTTACACTCTACCCTCTCGAAATCGAACGATGACATACCCGAAGCATTGATTGTTATCGTGTTGGCGTTTAGCGTCATTTCAGTCTCAAATTCTGACATTCCCGACGCAATAAAAGTATCTACGCCACGTGCCGAGATATAGACACGTGTGTCGGCAAGATTGAGATTACGTTTGCGCAGACGCTCCACCTCACGATGATCGTCAAAACTCAAATGCAGCACTCCGTTTTTAACGACAATCTGCAAATAAGGCATTAAACGCTCGTCGGTCTCGACACGAATCGAGTTCTTCGGGGTGTCCAAGAGCACCACCTCGATCATATTCGTAGCCGAGATTGCGGTGTAGTTACTCTTAATCGGATAGGTTTCGGTTACAACATTACCGGCCATAGCCATCGTAGCGGATAACGAAGCCACTACGATCATCATTGTTGCAAATAACTTTTTCATACGTGTTGCTTATTTTTTTAATTTATAAATCTGCTTTTAAATCTTTTCGATAGTGCAAATCTATAAATTTTTCTATTACTATGCAACACATAGTACAATTATTTCACGAATATTATTAAAAATCTTCACGCTCCCCTACAAATTTCTCGTCGAAATTGACCAGATAGACCTTCTCGGTGGCTCGTGTAAGTGCCGTATAGAGCCAGCGCATCAGATCACGAGTCATCGGTTCATCGCCAAACAACATTCGATCAATAAACACTGCACTCCACTGTCCGCCCTGTGCTTTATGGCAAGTTACGGCGTATGCAAATTTGATTTGCACGGCATTATAATAAGGTGATTCCATAATCTCCTTATAGCGTTTGGCCTTGCTGCGGATATCCTTATAGTCCTCCTCTACGGCATAAAACAAGCGCGAACTCTCCTCGCGCGTGAGCGAGGGCGACTCGGAGCTAACCGTATCGAGCAACACCTTACATTCGAGCTCATAACCGTAATAATCAATAAGTTGGAGCACCGCTTCGGCAAAATGGAATCCATATAGCTCCTCAAAACGTCGCAGACGACGCAGGCGAACAATATCACCATTGGCGATGAAGTCGATTTTGCAATCCTCCTCGCGTTCGGTAAAATGATAATTATTTTTCACCACCATCATCATATCACCACTCTCAATCTCCTCTTCGGCATAGAGCACCTGCCGACGAATACCCGCATTGAAACGATTTGCCCGCTTATTGGAGCGAGTGATAACGATGGTTTCATCCTTACCGTAACGCGAATAACACTCTTCGAGTTTTTCCATAAACTCCATACCCGAAATAGCCTCGAAATCTGCAAACGACATATCGAAACGGGGTGGTTCATAGATCCCTTTTTCGAGCATACAACGTGTCAGCGTAGCATTGAACAGAATACCCGAATCCATCTGCTGACGCACCACCTCATCAAGCGTGCAGTACTCCACATCGCCATACGCCGACATATAATCGGGATCGAGTGCAGGGCTGCGTTCGTCGCCGATTGGCGGCAGCTGGGCACTATCCCCCACCAATATCAAACGACAACGTTTGCCATTGCGAACAAACTGCACCAAATCGCCAATCAGATTACCCGTTCCAAAGATAGATTCCTCGCGCGAAAAGTTCGAGAGCATCGAGGCTTCATCTACGATGAAACAGGCGTCGTGCTCCTTATTTGGGGCCAGAGAGAAGCGTGATTCGTAAGAAGTTGTGCTATTCTGTCGATAAATTCTTTTATGGACCGTTTGGGCCGGTTGCGAGGCGTATCCGGCAAGAACTTTTGCTGCGCGACCAGTAGGAGCGAGTAGTATCGGTTTGATATTCAGTTCTTTGAGAGCAGACACAAAAGCCGCGACCAGCGATGTTTTACCTGTTCCCGCGTATCCGTTAATGATCAAAATGCGGTTGAAATCGGCATCACAAATGAAATCGGAGAATTTTTCTACGATTTTTTTTTGCCCAAAAGTTGGTACAAAACTAAAATTTGCGTAAATTTGGGTCGCGATATGTGTGTTAAGCATATTTTTAATCAAAAATTAAGCTGGTGGCACGTGTCAAAAATTTTGTACAAACTTAATAAATTATAACAACAAATGAAAAAAGTACTCCAATTGATTCTTGCGATCGTTATCGTCGCATTAGTTTATGTCGTTTACCGTCAGGTAGCAACACCTATCGAGTTTGAGGCTGAAAAGGGCCGCAAGGAAACTGCCGTTATCGAGCGCATTAAGGACATCCGCGCTGCACAGCGTGCATTCAAGTCGAAGTACCAGCACTTCACCGCTGATTTCGACTCGCTGATCGAGTTCGTTCTGAACGACTCGCTCGTTATGGAGCGTAAGCTCGTTGACGAGGATGACTCGGTTGCAATGGCAGCTCTGAAAGCAAAGAAGATTAAGAACGTTGAGAAGTTCTCGATGGCAGTTATCGATACCATCTTCTCGCCCAAGAAGCTCACCGAGCAGGATGTACGCAACTTCCGCTTCATCCCCGGTACCGGTAGCCAGAGCGAGTTCATTATGGACGCAGGCGTAGTAACCGTAGGTAACGTTCCCGTTCCCGTTATGGTTTGCAAGGCTCCCTATAAGCTCTTCCTTGACACTGTTAAGTATCGTCAGGAGTTGATCAACCTGGTTGACGAGTGCAAGAATATCTACAACAAGTATCCCGGCATCAAGGTCGGCGACTTGGAGCAGCCTAACAATGAGGCAGGTAACTGGGAGTAATCCTTCGCCTACCGCGAACAGAATGTCCATTCAGCTCTTGTTGAGTGGACATTCTTTTTCACGCTCTGATCTGCCGAAACCCTCGTCGAAAGAGCAATTCGTCGAAATCGAGGTGCTGACAGATCGCGTAGCTCTTATGCCATTCGAGTTATGCGAAGAGATCAATCCTGTAAAGATATTAGAGATCAACGGAATTTATCTTACAGAGAATGAATCTGCGACCGTTGTAGCCGATGAGAAACGTCAGATCATTGCCGCAATCGCTATCCCTAACACATTAATATCGGCGGCTGCGGAACTTTATGGCGACGATAAATACGGCTTTACTACTCCACTTATGCGTACCCGTATATGCACCGAGCCGACCGTGTGGATGTATTTGGCCAAGCGTCTTATATATATAAAGGTATGGAGCGAGAGCAAATTGCGAATGGCAGAGATATTGCCGCAGAAGAAGGAGGTCGATATTCTATACTACGCAGCTTCGATCGACAAGCGATTTGATCTGAAACGATTCAAAATCGTTATCGAAGGTGCAAACGGATTTGCCGACGATGCTCGTGAGGCAGCCAAAACATTGAATAAATATTACAAGAAGGTAGTATGCGAATAATTAGCGGAACACATCGCGGACGTATCATCAATCCGCCCAACAATCTTCGAGCTCGCCCTACGACAGATTTTGCCAAAGAGAATCTGTTCAATGTGCTGGGCAATATGGTCGATTTCGAGGAGTGTGATGTGCTGGATCTTTTTGCCGGCACGGGGTCGATCAGCTATGAGTTTTGTTCGCGTGGAGCAAAGAGTGTTACTTCGGTAGAGGTCAATGCTGTACATTACAATTTTATTAAGCGTACATCCGCCGAACTCGGATTCAAGCAGATGTATCCCACTCGCGCAAATGTTTTCCTCTATTTGAAGAGCTGTCCCAAGCAGTTTGATATTATTTTCTCTGACGCACCATACGATTTGGAAGGCAGCGAAGAGGTCATCAAATTGGTCTTTGAACGCAATCTTTTGCGCGAAGGCGGGTTGCTCATTTTTGAGCATCCGAAGGGGCAGGATTACTCCAATCATCCGCTATTCGAGCAGCAACGCAGCTATGGTAGCGTGCAGTTCGCGTTCTTCCGCAGGTAATTGTTGTAACTAACAGATTATCATAATAATAGCGACCGTATCTTTTAAGATCACGGTCGCTGTTTTTTGGGGTGATTTAGGTGGAGATGCAATGCGCAAATAGCCCCTACTATCTCTGTTCGTCCGATAACCTGCTTCGCCCAATAATCGCCCACGAAAAGCCCCTTGCAAAGCGGAGGATAACGGCCTCATCTCTCGGTCGTTTTCAATGATACTTTCACAATATATCAATTATTAATATAGGTATTTATACTTATTTAGGTCATAAATGGTTGGGAAATAGCCGAATTTTGCTATTTTTGCATAATATTTAATGACAAGTTCGGCTGATGATAGACTTCCGAAAATTACCATCTCCCTGTTTTGTCCTCGACGAGAAACTGCTCGCGAAAAATATGGAGATTATTGACCGTGTCCGTAAAGCTACGGGCGCGGAGATTATTGTTGCGTTGAAAGCGTGCGCAATGTGGAGCATCTTCCCCACCCTCGCCCAGCACTCTGACGGAGCAACTGCATCGTCGGCTGCCGAGGCGCGATTGGTGATGGAGAAGTATGGCCAAATGGCTCACACGTACGCTCCGACATATACCGACCGCTCATTTGCAGAGATTTTGCAGTGCAGCAGCCATATAACATTCAACTCTCTCGGCCAGTTTACGCGTTTTGGCGCACAAGCTCTGCTGCGTGGTATTTCGTGCGGTTTGAGAATCAACCCCGAATACTCGCCCGTTGAAACCGACCTTTACAACCCCTGCGTTGCAGGTTCGCGTCTTGGTATTCGCGCCAATGAGTTGCAGGAACTTCCCGCAGGCATCGAGGGTCTGCATTTCCACGTGCTCTGCGAATCGCGCCCCGAACACCTGCGTTTGGCTTTGGAGGCTGTTGAAAAACATTTCGGGCACCTCTTGCCACAAATTAAATGGCTCAATATGGGCGGTGGCCACCTGATGACACATAAGGATTATGATTGCGACGAGTTAATCTCTGTGCTGAATGATTTCCGCAGTCGTCATCCGCATCTGCGCCTGATACTCGAACCTGGCAGCGCATTTACTTGGCGTACAGGTTATTTGGTATCGACCGTCGAGGATGTTATTCAGAGTGGAGGCGTTAATACAGCAATGCTCGATGTGTCGTTCGCGTGTCATATGCCCGACTGTTTGGAAATGCCTTATAAACCCGCCATTATCGGAGCACACGACCCTGCGGAGAATGAGCGCAAATGGCGTATGGGTGGAAATAGTTGTTTAGCCGGCGATTTCTATGGCGATTGGTCTTTTGACAAGGATCCGAAGGTGGGCGATCGTATCATTTTTGAAGATATGATCCACTACACGATGGTCAAAACAACAATGTTTAACGGCGTTGAGCACCCCTCAATTGCCATTTGGCACGAAGACGATAGCTTTGACATAGTACGCACGTTTGGCTATGAGGACTATCGCGATCGTATGTCGTAACAGATTGAAGAATAATTAAATAAAACATAAAATAAGTAAAAGAAATGGAAGAATTTAAGCCCACAGAATACACCCTGCAATGTGTTGCTACGGGACGCGAGTTCGAGGATACAGGCTGGGTGCTTGATGATAAGGAGTGCAAATCGCCTTCATTGGTACGCGCTATCTATGCTAAAAAGCAGATTGAGGTACGCGACAACAGCTACGGCATCTATAAATTTGCAGATTGGCTGCCTATCAGTCGTATGCTTGAAGGATCTTCGGCTCCCGTTACCTATCGAAGCAAAGGCTTGGCCGAGGCCCTCGGATTGAAAAACCTCTATATCACCTTCAATGGTTATAACCCCGCTATCGGAGCAAAGATGAGCACCTGCTCGTTTAAGGAGACCGAGGCATATTCGGTATGTGGTCGTATTGATCCCAAAAACGATAAGATTCTTGTTGTAGCTTCGGCCGGTAACACCGCACGTGCATTTGCAAAGGTTTGCTCGGACAATAACATTCCGCTGTTGTTGAGCGTTCCTGCTGATAATCTGTCGGCTCTGTGGTTTGATAAACCGCTGAATCCCTGCGTCAAACTGATCTCGTGCGAAAATGGTGGCGACTATTTCGATGCTATCCATTTGAGTAACCTCGCTTTGAAATCAAAGAAGTTCTATGCCGAGGGTGGCGCAAAGAATATCGCTCGCCGCGACGGTATGGCAACGACAATGCTGTCGGCAACAACTACCATTGGTCAGATCCCCGACTACTATTTCCAGGCTGTTGGTAGTGGTACCGGTGCAATCGCTGCTTGGGAGGCAAATATGCGACTCATCGCAGACGGCCGTTTCGGCACGACCAAAACCAAACTGATGGTATCGCAGAATGCTCCTTTCGTGCCGATGTTTGATGCGTGGAGAGTTGATTCGCGCGAGATGTTGCCTTACGATGACAATAAGGCTCGTCGTGATGCAGAGATTATCAATGCAAAGGTTCTCTCGAACCGCAAGCCGCCCTATGGCATTATCGGCGGTCTGTACGATGCACTGAAAGATACTGATGGCGAGATCTTTGCTATAACCAATGCTGCCGCAAAGAAGGCTGCCGAGCTATTCGAGCAGACCGAAGGTTGCGATATCTATTCGGCTGCCGCAGTTGCAACGGCATCACTTATCAAGGCTATTGCTGACGGCAAGGTTGATAAGGAGAAGATCGTTATGCTGAACATCACTGGCGGAGGCGAGCGCAAAGCACAAGAGGGCAAGGAGTTGTGGCATTTGAGGCCCACTCACGTCTTCTCACTTACCCCCGACGAGGCTGATGTGATCGCGAAAGTAGAAGCTATGTTTGAGTAGTAGAAAAAGAGACAAACTTAATTTAACACACATTTTTAACGATGCTATATCCGTTAAAATTCCGCCCTCGTTTGAAGCCTCGCATTTGGGGAGGCTCTACGCTCATTGCCCAGAAGGGCAAAGGGTTGCGTATTGACCGTAGTCGCCAATATGGCGAAAGTTGGGATTTATCGGGCATTCGTGGCGACCTCTCGGTGGTTACCAACGGAATGCTCAAGGGTAACAACATCGAGGAGTTGATCGAAGTCTATATGGGTGATTTGGTCGGCGAGAAGATTTTCGAGCGTTTTGGCGTTGTCTTTCCTCTGCTGTTCAAGACCTTGGATGCGCAAGACACCCTATCTATTCAGGTACATCCTGACGATGAGCTGGCCGCCGAGCGTCATAACTCATATGGCAAAAGCGAGATGTGGTATATCACTAATTGCAGTGAGGGAGCCGAATTATATATCGGCTTCAAACGCCCCGTTTCGCGTGAGGAGTTTATTGATGCAGTTGTAACCAACCGCCTGCCCGAACTACTTAATCGATATGAGGTTAAGCGTGGCGACGTCTATTTTATCCCCTCCGGAACGATTCACACTATCGGAAAGGGGATCGAACTGATCGAGATTCAGCAGGCATCCGATATTACCTATCGTGTTTATGATTGGGATCGCGTCGACTCGGAAGGTCGTCCGCGCGAATTACATACCGCTTTAGCAATAGATGCTATTGATTTCGAGAGCGAAGATGAGTATGTACTCACCAAGACTCCCGAAGTTAATTCTTCGGTTGAGTTGATCAAGCGTGATCACTTCAATACCAATCTGATAGCAATTGATGGTGAGTATGTCCGCGACCTTGCAAAATTTGACTCTTTTGCAGTCTATATCGCTGCCGAAGGTGATTTCACAATCTCAACCGATGGCGGCTCGGAGAAGATCAATGCAGGTGAATTGGTACTGATTCCCGCCGAGTTGAACGAAGTTACAATAACCGGCAAGGGCCGCATATTGGAGGTCTTTCTTGAATAGCACCTCTTAACGAGCTGTATTAAACGGATGTCTTTTTTGAAAGAGGCATCCGTTTTTATTTATAATATTTGTCATATCTTTGTAAAACAACAAAACGACACAAGCAATGAAACGAATTGCCACACTACTCACATTGGTACTCGCTACTGCACTCAACGCCTTTGGACAGGATTTCAATATTCGCGTTGTAAATGAGATGCGAATGCCCATTTCGTATGCGATTATCACCATTGAAGGGGCACCGAGAGCCGTTACCGATATCGATGGCGTGGTTGATATCGACTTCCGCCGCATCCGCCCCGAATATAAGCTCGCAGCGCACGCTATCGGCTATCAAACTCTCGAACGCGAAGTAGGTAATGAGGCGATGCAGAGTGGCTCGATTGAGTATATCTTAAAAATTGATGATAAGATCATCGCCGACACAGATGTCGATCGCACATCGGATCAGGCACGTGCGATGTTCGAAGAGTGCGCAGGCGAATCGACGGCAATGGATTTTAATTGCAAAATGACAGCCCATTTCGATTTCAACTATATGAAGTTCCACTCCGAGGGCACAATCGAGGCTGAAAATCTGGTCGATAGCAAGGAACTCGCCTATTTTCGTTCCGAGGGATGGTTTCACCTGCCCATTCAGCGTAATGCGACCGAAGATAGCGCACAAAGCACATTTCACAAACTTGACGAGTCGCTCCACTACGCTCTTTCGGAGTTGAATTTTGCCGTCGCAGCAATCGGGCACAATCGCCATTTTTACAAATATCGTCCCGACTACGCATTTCTCGGACAAAGTACCGACGGCCAAACACAATACTATCGAATCTCATTCCCGATGTTGGCATCGAAAGCGACACAGATCATTGCAACGGTCGATGTCGCAACAAAAAGCGTAACGGCTGTTTCAATTCTCATATATGATCGTAACGCCTCTATCCTCAAACAGATAGAGGCCAATCTGCGAGCATATATGCCGTCAAAGAAGAGCAAAGTTCCTGCGCTCTGCCCCACTCGTCTGACATACGATTATAAGACAAAGTATGCCGATCTTGATCTGCTGCTTGATCAAATTGAGATTACTCCGACCGAGAAAAAGCGCTAACACCATCCCGTTTTACGATAACCAATAAGTCGCTTCGGTGCGCTTATTGCAGTTTGCCGACCGAAAAAGTGTTATAAACATAACTTCGGCCGCAATGAGCAAGTCATTACACAAAGCATTAAAGCGCATCTCTATATCACAAATCGCACTTCATTGCATTGCGATTGTGGTTGCGTACGCCGTTGGCGCACATATTACGGGCCGTTTTCACGCATCAAGCTATATGGGAGCAATGCTTGCCTGCACATCGACGATTGTCGTTATACAGTCCGAAAACGTACGAGAGTCGATACATAAGGGGTGGCTGCGCGTTCTTGGTACGCTCATTGGTGCTGTTATCGCAACCACATATCTGCAACTTTTTCCCTTCTCACTTCACGGACTTGCAATCTCATTCTGCATTTTGGAGGCTCTGTGTATGATGTTAAAGGTCCCCGACGGCGGCACCGTAGCTGCAATGACACTGATAATCATCTCTGTCATCTCACAAGAGATTCCCGATTTGCCACCATTAAAGAATGGTGTGCTACGCTTTGTCGAAGGCACAGTTGGCGTCTTTATCGGCATTGTCGAGTTGTGGATTGTTGAGCAGATTCAAAATCACCGCAATAAACAACGCGAGCCTAAATCGTAAGATTTAAGCCCGCTAATCAATTGTTGTTTAAGTGTTTAGAATATCTTGCCAGGGATGTGATTCTCGACGCTCAACGCCTCGCCCTCACTCTCTCCTTCGGCAACAGCCTCCTCTTCTACGTTCCAGAAATCTTTACCATAGACCTCCTCCGGATCAAACTCTTCATCAACCTCCATCGTGCCGAAACCTCGATTTTCATACTCTTCCTCGGCCGTTGCGCGCTGTGCCAGATATGTGATCATCAGCAACTGACCAATAACGGGTATCAACGAAACGAGCAACCACCAACCGCTGCGCGAGGTATCGTGCAGACGACGTACCGTTGCCGCGAGCGTTGGGATGAGACTGATTATCACAAATATACCGCCGGCCATAAACGGAATGGGGGCAATATTGTTAAGCAGAAATACATCCAATGCCACAAAAAGTATTGTGATCCACAACGATACGCAAATAGCTGTCCAATATTGGCTACGGCCGAGTGTGCCGCTATAATTAAATGATTGTTTCCAAAAGTTGAGATAATTTTTCATTTCTGTAATATTCAAATTAGGCCTATTGCTATTATACAAATGTAGTAAAACAGCGCGAAAATTGCAATCGAAACAGCAGAAAAGCGCAAAAAAATTGCAGTTAGGTTTGCAATTTGCAAAATTTGTATTACTTTTGCACTCGCAAACAGCAAAACGGTGTGGTAGTTCAGCTGGTTAGAATGCCTGCCTGTCACGCAGGAGGTCGCGAGTTCGAGTCTCGTCCATACCGCAGAAAGTCCGAAGAAAAATCTTCGGGCTTTTTTGTTTATATACATTGGGTCTTGAACTCGCGACCGACTAAATCGAAAATAAAAAGATAGCGACACCCTCACGATGTCGCTACCCTTTTCGATGAAGGCCGCCAGAAGCTATATATCTGGCAAATACAAAGTTAATTCAAATGCTGACGACCGTCATCGTTGTCATTAGAAGCGTACAGCTACATCGTCATACGCAAAATATGCGGGGCAATTCAAGCCATAATCGCCACTCAAATCATCGCTACCTACAATATTAAACGTAATCTTTGCGACTTTACCCAAGCACGCCAAATCGAACTTTGTCCACTCATTTACAATCTTGTCCTTACCGTCGCAAAGCATAAACTCGGTCGTTGCCGTTACGTTACCCTCTACATCATAACCCGTTGCAACAATCTTATACCACGTATCATCGCCCGCAGGAGTCGAGAAACCATCGCCATTTGCCAACGAATTATACACGTAGCTGGTATTGGTAACGTACATATGATCAACTACACGCTCCACATTATCAGCAAAATAGAAATAGGGGACAACGGTTTTCCACGACTTATCATCGACATAACCATTCTGCACGCAGAAGTTCTTCGAGCCATCGTGGCCTGCACCCTCTACCGAACCGGTCGAGATCGAGAGTTGGGTTTCATAGCTCGCCACGGTGTAGTCCTCCATAAAATAATTTGAAATTGCGTGGCCACCGCTCCAATATGCACCACCGTCGATAATACCCGACGCCAATTCAGTATTGCCGGCATCGTGCCACTCATAACCCGTATAGCTATAATCGTTGTAGAGTAGCGGACCGCCATACTGCGGATCGTCAATCAGATCCGACCACTTCTCAATAGGATATCCACAACCAGGGATCGCATACGATGCAAACTTTACATCTGCATCTTCAAAGGTCAGCGTGCGAATCTCGACCTTCGGAATCGTAATCACACGGCCGTCGGCCAGCGTAATTATCACCGTCGTATCGGTCTCCTCGATCGAAACGAAGAACGAATCACCATCAGCACCGTTAGTGCCATTCTTTATCTCCAAGCTCGACCCGTCGCTGAACATCAATTTGTAGCCATTTTCGGTCTGCTCGGTACCCATAATCACCTTGCCCTTATTCAGAGCATCAATCAGAGATGACAGCGTAGCAATATCCTCGCTATTCGCCTGAACTTGCTCTTTAAGGTTGTCGATCTCGCCCCACAGGTCCGAGTCATCATAACAGCCCGTCATCGTTACGCCAATCAGCGCAACTGCCAAAAAAGTAAAAAATCTTTTCATAAACATTTAGTTTTAAGTATTAAACAAAAAATAAAGTCGTACCTTCGGGCAATGCCTAATAGGATACGACAACTCTGAAAAAGTTTGTTTAAGACTCAAAACTGCGATTTTGGCCGACTAATGACCACGAACATTTCTCGCACATATATATAATGTGGCAACGAGAGCAAACTCGATGGGCAACGAAGTATGGGAACTACGGCTAAAACATTGTCTTGATTCTTACCCGTAGTCCTGCAGGCATAAAATCCACGTATGCACAGGCAGGTCTTCTGACTTGTTCCGCCGATCGCGCCTTCCCAGTTTTCACCAGTGGCAAAGAGAGCGATCAACCTCAATTTCTCACGCGAGAAATAGAACTCACAGCAACAGGCATTGTTCGGGATTTACACCCGATTCCCTTTTCACTTTTTGCGACGTGCAGTCGCTCAAAGCTCCGTGTGCAATGACAAAGATAGTAAAAATTTCTCGACTTGTTCACTCCTCACACAAAAAATGTGAAAAAAAATAAAATATAGATGAAGAAAAATCTCACCCCTCAAAAAGCTAAATGGCTCGCTATTTGGAAAAGTTCCAGAGCAAAATGAGATATACCACAAAACAAAAAAATCTCCGATAATCGTGTGATTATCAGAGATATTATCAGGTGATCCGGCCGGGGCTCGAACCCGGGACCCCAACATTAAAAGTGTTGTGCTCTACCGACTGAGCTACCGGATCATCGCCATACTCTCGTGGTCGTAACCTCGATTTTTGGTGGTGCAAATGTATAAACTATTTTCCACATACCCAAATTATTCCCCTATTTTTTTATTAAACGGCATTACGAAGTGTGTTTTTAGGTCTTCTTTTATAAAATTGGGCACACCCGTTTGTAGTCTGAAATAAATTAAGTATATTTGCCAAGATAAGAAAACAACAAACAAAAAGATAGACTTATGTGTAAAGCTCTGATTATCGGTGCAGGCGGTGTCGGCACCGTTGTAACCCAGAAGGTTGCGGCTAATCCCGTTTTCACGGATGTAATGCTCGCAAGCCGTACTAAATCGAAGTGTGATGCTGTTGCCGAGCAGATCGGTGGCGGTCGTGTAAAGACGGCACAGGTTGATGCCGACAGCGTGCCCGAATTGGTTGCGCTGATGAAGGAGTACAAGCCCGATATCGTAATCAACGTGGCTCTCCCCTATCAGGATCTGACAATTATGGACGCTTGCTTGGAGTGCAACGCCAACTATCTCGATACGGCGAACTATGAGCCCAAAGATGAGGCGAAGTTTGAGTATTCGTGGCAGTGGGCTTATCAGGAGCGTTTCCGCGAAAAGGGTTTGACGGCTATCTTGGGTTGCGGTTTCGATCCGGGTGTAACGGCAATTTTCACCGCATACGCAGCAAAACACCACTTTGACGAGATTCACTATTTGGATATTGTTGATTGCAACGCAGGTAATCACGGTATGGCATTCGCCACCAACTTCAACCCCGAAATCAATATTCGTGAGGTTACGCAGAAGGGTCGTTATTGGGAGAATGGCAAATGGGTTGTAACCGAGCCGCACGAGATTCACAAGCCGCTGAACTATCCCGAAATTGGTGAGCGTGAGTCGTATCTGATCTATCACGAGGAGTTGGAGTCGCTCGTGAAGAACTACCCCACCATCAAGCGCGCACGTTTCTGGATGACCTTCGGTCAGGAGTATCTGACCCACCTGCGCGTGATCCAGAATATCGGTATGGCACGTATCGATCCTATTATTTACAATGGCGTTGAGATCGTTCCTATTCAGTTCTTGAAGGCTGTTCTGCCCGATCCCAAGTCGCTCGGTGCAAACTATCACGGACAGACCTCGATCGGTTGCCGTATTCGCGGTATCAAGGACGGCAAGGAGCGCACCTACTATATCTACAACAACTGCGACCACGAGAAGGCTTTCGAGGAGACGGGTACGCAGGCTGTCAGCTTCACTACGGGCGTTCCCGCTGCGTTGGGTGCATCGATGTGGGCAAAGGGTCTGTGGCGCGGTGCAGGCGTATTCAATGTTGAGGAGTTCGATCCCGATCCGTTCCTGGCCGAGCTGGGCGAGCAGGGTCTGCCTTGGCACGAGCTGTTCGATGTTGATATCGAGTTGTAGTCAGACTCGATCACAAAGCAAAGGCGTCTTCCCATTGTGAGGAAGACGGCCTTTTGCATTGGTTTGCTTTTGAGGCTATTTACCCGACAGCTTATATTCGCTGGGCGACATTCCGGTCAAATGTTTGAAATACTTGCCGAAGAACGACTGCGAGGAGAAGTTGAGTGTATAGGCCACCTCCTGAATACTCATCGTCGAGTATCGCAGCAGAGTTTTTGCCTCGGTAATCACGTAGTTATCAATCCATTCAGCGGCCGATTTTCCACTAAAATCTTTGATCAACAACGAAAGATACTTGGGCGTTACGCACATCTGCTCGGCATAGAAGCCAACAGCTCGCTCGCGTCTGAAATTCTCTGTAAGCAGCGCAATAAACTTTGCAAAATACTCTTCACGGCGATTACGCACCGAACGCTCTTTCTCGTCGGTTATTTGCGGACTCTGCTCATACAGATCGCTAATATGGTAGAACATCGCCATCAACAGACCACGTACAATCTGATCGCGATGGACCAGGTTGTCATTTGTGGAGATATTTTCCAATAGATCGAAATAACGTTCGATATCCTCTTGTTGCTTCTGGGTCAGACTGATCAACGGATTATATGCCAGACGCATAAACAGCGGCAACGAGTTCTTAATATCGACGTGCATCATCTGCATAAAATCCTGCGAGAGAGTTATGCCGCGTACTATCGCGCGAGGGTAGCCGTTCTCGATCTTCAACACGTTGCTTGGAAACGACATCAACAACGAGCCTTTGTTGATGCTCACATCTCGAAGATTCACCGAACCATTCTCCATACCGTCAGTGCAAAGCACAACAGTAAATGCCTTTATTCGCAAAGTGCGACCTTCAAGGAATTGATCACCACTCGAAGTACGAAAGACATAAAAATCGTCAAGATTGTCCTTATAGCCCACAAGTTCCTTAATCTGCGGCACCGATAATTCAACCAGCTCCTTTTCCATAGTTATTTGATTTTAGACTTTTTTACAAATGCAAATGTATTAATAATTCCCAAATCGCAACAATCAGCATTAAATATTTCGACCTTTCCACCAATAGCGCAATAGTTTTATACCAACGCGCGCTATTGTCCGATAAGGGAACACCCGCACAATCTATCTGGGAACATATATATTAACGTAAAACGAAGTAATTTTATTGCCCGCCACGCCTGCTTGTGGCTTTTCATATTTTTTGCATACATTTGCCTCGATGAAAACGCTACTAATCATATTGGGGTCTATCTCACTTGCGTTGGGTGTCATTGGAATCTTTGTGCCATTGTTACCCACCACACCCCTACTATTGTTAGCGGCAGCACTCTATTTCCGTTCATCACCACAACTATACGAATGGTTGCTAAACCACCCGCAGTTAGGTACCTATATCCGAAATTTCCGCGAATATCGAGCAATCCCCTTACGTGCCAAAATTGTCTCGGTCAGTCTGCTGTGGCTGACTATGGGTTACTGCATTGTGGAGGTGGTTGAGCCGATATGGCTACGCATTGCGTTAGCTGTTTTGGCGATGGCTATCACCATTCATATTCTCTCGTTTAAGACATTACGTAAGTCGTAAAACAAGCCATAAATAAAGCGGAGAGCCGTTCAAACGACTCCCCGCTAAAAAACACATCTGCACTCGATCTGCTATCGCGGCAAACGACAGCCCAACTCTTTGGCAAGACCACCCGTTGATGTCTCTTTATAAAGGCTCGGCAGATCGTGGCCCGTCTGTTTCATCACCTCGACAACGTGGTCAAAGCTCACACTATGATTACCGTCAGAGTATGTAGCATAGATATTCGCGTCCAAAGCACGCGCCGCCGCTACTGCATTACGTTCGATACAGGGCACCTGCACCAAACCACACACAGGATCGCACGTCAAGCCCAAGTGATGCTCCAAAGCCATCTCGGCAGCATACTCAATCTGCGAAGGAGTTCCACCGAAGAGCTGACACGCGGCCGCAGCTGCCATTGCACAAGCCACGCCAACCTCACCCTGGCAGCCAACCTCTGCACCCGACACCGAAGCATTGGTCTTAACCACATTGCCAAACAGACCTGCCGTTGCCAATGCACGCAGAATACGAATCTCACGGAAATCGCGAGTCTTGTAAAGGTGGTACAATACGGCCGGCAGCACACCACTTGACCCACAGGTCGGAGCCGTTACAATCACGCCACCCGCAGCATTCTCCTCCGAGGTCGCCAATGCGTAAGCATATATCCTACCGCGACTTTGAAGACTGTCGCGATAACCTGTCGCTTTGACATAATAGGTCGAGGCCTTGCGCTTAACGCCAAGACCACCGGGCAATACGCCCTCATTATTCAAACCGCGCTCAATGGCATCACACATCGTATGCCACACCTCGCGCAGATGATCCCAGATATCGCTACTCTCGCACTCTTCGACATACTCCCAAAAGTCGCGGCCATTACTCACGCACCAATCGAGGATATCGCCGATACGACTCATCGGATACACATCCTCGCGCAGAGTGATTGCCGTTCCGTCATCGACGATCGTACCACCACCAATACTGTAAGCGTGCCACGAACCAACTACCTCACCACTCGACAATGCCTCGAAATACATTCCGTTGGTATGGCGCGGAAGAACCGTCTCCGGCTCCCAAAGAATTTCGGTCGGAGCCGTCGGCGTCATTGCATTGAGAATGGCCTGATCGGTCAAGTGCCCCTTGCCCGTTGCCGCCAAACTGCCATATAGGGTTACGCGGAAAGCCTCGGCATCGGGATACCGCTCCGCGAAAAGTGTTGCTGCCTTAAACGGGCCCATTGTATGACTGCTCGATGGACCGTGTCCAATTTTATATAACTCTTTAAGTGATTCCATTGCTTTAATCTCTAAATGGTTTGCAAAGATAGTAAAATATCGAAAAAAATTTATTATTTTTGAGCCTATTGAGCTACATTTTAACTTTGCTACAAAATCGCGCCATACTTTTGTAATATGAAGATACTTATCATCGAAGACGAATCATCGTTGCGCGAACTAATGCAACGAGCACTTCAACAAGAGCGATTCATTGTTGAAACGGCATCCGACTTTGCCGAAGGCGAAGCGAAAATTGCCGCATACGAATATGATTGCATCCTACTCGACATAATGCTTCCCGATGGCAACGGATTAAAACTGCTCGAACAACTCAAAGCTATGCGCAAGCGCGATAATGTAATCATTATATCGGCCCGCGATTCACTTGACGACCGCATTGCCGGATTGGAGCAGGGCGCAGATGATTACCTGCCAAAACCGTTCCATTTGGCCGAACTTATTGCACGTATTCGCAGTGTTATTCGCCGCAGTCAGGGACGGGGCGATATGTCGTTACGATTGGGCAATGTGCGATTAGACCCCGACTCTTCGCGCGTATTTGTTGGCGAGCAGGAACTCTCGCTGCTTAAAAAAGAGTTCACTATCCTGCAATATTTTATGCAACGACCTAATCACCTTATCGACAAAGCCATTCTGGCCGAGGCCGTATGGGGCGACCACGCCGATCAAGCCGACAATTTCCACTTTGTATATGCGCAAGTGAAGAATCTTCGCCGCAAACTCGATGCGGCAAATGCCTCGATCGAGCTAAAAGCAATCTACGGTTTTGGTTACAAACTACTCGAACGCGAACAATAATATAACGATACACGATGAAACTTTTGGCCCGCATAGCCTTGCGCCTCTCGTTGGCACTCGTTCCAATAATGACACTTTGGGCAGTGCTCTTCTATTTTGCAATGATCGAAGAGATTAACGATGAGATGGACGACAATCTGGAATCATACTCCGAGCTGATTATCGTGAGAATGCTCACCAATCATCAACTACCTTCGCTCGATTCGGGATCAAATAACAGCTATTCGATCACCCCTATCGACTCCCAATATGCTGCCACCCACGACGGCATAACATATAGCGATATCGAGGTCTATATCCCCGAACGAGAGGAGTATGAGCCGGCTCGCGAATTGGCAACCATATTCGAGGATGCCAATGGCCAACTCTATGAGTTGCGCGTTGCCACTCCATCTTTCGAGCGCGATGAGTTGAGCGCAGCGATTCTGCAATGGCTCGTCATTATCTATTTGGCACTGATCGTTACGGTCATATTGATCTCATTACTTGTGCTACGCAGAAATATGCGACCGATGTTCGATCTGTTGCAGTGGCTCGATCGTTACACTCCCGGCCGAAAGCACGAACCCGTGCCCAACGATACGACGATACCCGAATTTCGTCGTCTGAACGAGGCGGCACAGAGGGCCGTTGAGCGTTCGGAGCACCTATTTGAACAGCAAAAGAGTTTTATCGGAAATGCCTCGCACGAGTTACAAACTCCGTTGGCCGTTATCGGTAATCGCATTGATTGGATCATAGACAACACCAACCCCGACGAGGAGCAGTTAGAGCAACTCGTAGGGATCAACCACTCACTGTCGCATATCATCAAGCTAAATAAGACATTGCTTCTGCTAACAAAGATTGACAATGGGCAGTTCCCCGAAGTTAGCGACGTGGATATTGCCGCATTGATTCGCCGCGATGTTGAACTTTATGGCGAGATCTATGAGGAGCGAAATATCAAGTGCAATATCAATGGAGCTGATTCGCTTGTAGTTGAGATGAATAATACATTGGCAATTACGCTGATCGGAAATCTGATCCGCAATGCCTATATTCACTCTCCGAAAAGCGGCGAGATCAATATCTCGATCACATACGATCGTCTGGAAATTAGTAATCAGGGCACTGCTCCGCTTGATTCGGAGCGTATTTTCAACCGCTTCTATCGCGCTTCGCAACACGAAGGTTCAACAGGTTTGGGGTTGGCTCTGGTTAAGGCCATTGGCGATTACTATTCGCTGGGTATCGAATACAGATTTGAGAACGGAATACACATTTTTACAGTACGCCGCCCCGAAAAAAGATAAAAATATAGAGCATTTCAAATTCCTTTCAGAATGTGGCTCTACCTTTGTACTACAATAACAACTTAAACAGAAATAGAGATGAAAATACGCACACTACTTATCTCTCTTTTAATGGCATTTGCCACAATAAACAGCGTCAAGGCCGACAACGATCGACCTATCCCCTTCAACGACCTGCCACAAAAGGCGCAACAATTTATCAACAATACCTTTAAGGGCGATCGTGTATCATACGCAAAAATGGAACGCGACATTTTAGACGTCTCTTATGAGGTCGTTTTAGTCAGCGGAACAAAGATCGAATTTATGCGTAACGGAGAGTGGCGAGAGGTTTCGATGCGATATTCAGCCATACCGGCACCGTTGATTCCCGCACCTATTGCCGACTACGTCAAACAGCATCACCCCAATCTTAATGTGGTTAAAATCGAGCGCGAGCGTAAAACCTATGAGGTCAAACTCAACAACGGTTTGCAACTACGCTTTGATCGCTCGTTTCGGTTTATAGGTTGGGATGATTAACCGCCAATCACAAGCCCGGATCGGGGCATTAACATAAAAAAGTTGATAAATCAACCCCAAAAGCTCGTCTGAATCACTTCCAGCGAGCTTTTTTAATAGGCTAAAATACGTAAAAGCACAAAAAAGTAGCCTCATATTATTGCTACTAAACTAAAAAAAATTTAACTTTGTCTATTCTCTATTCAGCAGAATTCAGTCATTCACTAAACTACTACAACTATGGCAATAATAGGTGTCGATCTTGGCGGAACAAAAGTAGCAGCGGCTCTTTACGATCAATCTGGCACGATGTTCTCCAAAGAGGTCAAACTTCTCAACGGCGCAGAGGGCGAAGCAGTCGGACAGCTCGTTGTCGAGGTCATCAATACGCTTATCAGCAACAATCCCGATCAAATAATCGAGGCTGTTGGCATCTGCGTTCCCGGCATCGTATATTCAAAAAAAGATACGGTTTGGGCTCCGAATATCCCCGGCTGGGACAATTTCCCTCTCAAACAACGAATCAAAGACGGATTGAATCGTTCGGACTTAACGGTTTGCGTCGAGAGCGATCGCACCTGCTACATTCTGGGAGAAATCTGGAAGGGCGCAGCACGCGGCTGCGAGAACGCAATCTATCTGGCAGTCGGAACGGGGATCGGCGCAGGTATTATGCTTGACGGCCGAGTTATTCACGGTGCTAATGACATTGTAGGTGCAACGGGCTGGATGGCTTTGCAAAATCCCTACACCGAGGAGTATATCCCCTGCGGCTGTTTCGAGTACTACGCTTCGGGTAACGGTATCGCTACGCAGGCTCATCGTGAATTACGTTGCGCAGGCAAATATAATTACAATGGCGCACTCTCATCAAAGCCTATCGAGGAGATCACCTCGCACGATGTATTTGCCGCATACGCAAATGGCGATCCGATTGCAACCAAAGTTTTGGATAAAGCCGTTGAAATGTGGGGAATGGGTGCAGCTAACCTCGTCAGTCTGTTCAATCCCGAAAAGATCATCTTCGGCGGCGGAGTATTCGGTCCTGCGGCTCAATTTATCCCCCGCATCTATAACGAGGCCTGCAAATGGGGTCAGCCGATCTCGATGAAGGATGTTCAGTTCTGCGCCTCGGAGGTAGATGGCGAGGCAGCTCTGCTCGGTGCGACATATATGGCTATCCGCGCCATCAATCCCAACGACTAATACAAATAAGCAATAAAGGATTTCGACCTATGAAAAACTACTCAACCTCATCCGTTTTTGTTGCAGCGTGCGCAGGAATGGCATTTTTTGGAGTTACGATGTTGTCGCTCGCGCCAATCCTCGGTCCGCTGAACGAGAGTGTGGCAGGAGCCAACGCTCTCCCCTCGACAATGTCAATCGGTATCATTATCGGCACAATTCTATTCGGCCCGATTGTCGATAAGTTCGGTTATAAATGGCTGCTTATTCTCGGCTCGGTAATGGCTCTGGCAGGTATTCAGGGTCTGGCTAATTTCAACGAGATCGGTCTGCTTCACACCTCGATCTTCCTGCTCGGTTTTGGCGGTGGTATTCTCAATGGCGAGACCAACGCTCTTGTTTCCGATATCTATGACGACGATAAACGCGGTGGTCGTTTAGGCGTGTTAGGTGCATTCTACTGCATCGGTGCAATGCTCTGGACTCTGCTCAACTACTTCATTCCCGAATATCGTATTCCGCTGAATGCCGTTTCGATCGTAATGGTTGCATTTATCATATTCTTCTGCTGCATCTCATTCCCGCAGGCCAAGCCACAGGAAAATGTATCGTTGGGCAAAACTCTCGGATTGTTGAAATATCCCGCACTGCTGGCATTTGCATTCGTGCTCTTCTTCCAGAGCGGTTTCGAGGGTGCAAGTGGCAGCTTTACTGTATCGTTCCTTGACAAGTCGGCAGGTATGGATGCCGCTACGGCTACCCTCTCGATGACTTGGTTTACATTAGGTATGATGGCAGGTCGTCTGCCATTGGGCGCAATTATGAAGCGTCTGAAAGATCTCACAACGCTTTATATCTACCTTTCGGTCGCATTGATCGGAGTGATACTGCTCTACTTGTGCAGCAGCAATGTGGCTATTGTTTATGGGGCAATGGTAATGATTGGCTTCGGCGTTGGAGCAACATTCCCCGTAGTGCTGAACTTCATCGGTGGAGCTTTCCGCGAATTGTCGGGCACAGCCTTCTCAATCGCTCTGTTTATCGCTCTCTGCGGTCAATCGGCACTCAACAAACTTACGGGTGTGGCTTTCGATGCCGGCAATTATCAAATGTTGCCTATCCTGCTGATTTTGGCATTGGTTGCAATTATGGTATTGGTTCCGATCGCTGCATCAGTTGCTAAAAAGATGAACAAATAATTCAGAATAACCAACAAATGTTTAATTAATAAATAGTTACAAAACAATGTTAGCAAACGAATGGAAAAAGAATGCGCAAGCTGTGATGGATAAGATCGAGGCTACGCAGATGGAAAAGATCAAGGAGGTTGCCAAGGTTATGGCCGATACTATCGAGGCTGGTCGCTGGGTACATACATTTGGTTGTGGCCACGCCAATCTGCCTATCGAGGAGATGTATCCCCGTATTGGTGGTTTCGTAGGTTTCCACCCTCTGTGCGAGATTCCTTTGACCTTCTTTACGCATATCACCGGTGAGATGGGTATCCATCAGTTCTTGTGGTTGGAGCGTGCCGAGGGTTACGGTCAAGCTATTATGAAGAGCTGGAACTTTGACGAGAAAGATGTTGTCTGGATCTTCTCGCATACCGGTATCAATGCCGTTAATATCGACGTTGCTTTGGAGGCAAAGAAGCGTGGTATGAAGGTTATCGTATTCGGCTCGGCAGCCGAGACCGGCAACAAGGTTCCTCGCCATTCGTGCGGCAAAAACCTGTTCCAGATTGCGGATTACGTAGTTGATACCTGCTGCCCGATTGTCGATGCGTCGGTTCAGTTGAAGAAGCACCAGGACAAGGTTGGCCCTCTGTCGACTATGGCTTCGGTAACTACGGTTTGGATGACCATCTGCACCGTTGCCGAGATTTTGGAGGAGCGCGGCGTTAAGCTCTACATCCACCCCTCGCACAATGTACCGGGCGACACCACCGCTCACGAGCGTCTGGATGCTTGCATCGAAGAGTACAAGCGCCGTTCGGTTGGTTTGTAGTCAAACCATTTGTAAACAAGAAACGCCCCGAACTGCAACGGTTCGGGGCGTTTGCTTTTATAGAGTTATTCTTATCAATCGAAAGGACCAACTCTTTAATTGTCTATCGGCCTCTATTTTTCATTCAAGAACGTAAGCACCTCGTTCATCAATCGATCGCGCGACTCGGTATCGGTGATCGTTTCAAACGGGAAACCCACAACCAACGAACGGTAATCACCCTTGTAACCCACAGCCGCCGAAAGACCGCAATCGGGATACTGCATCACAACAAACGACTGCTTATCGGCCGGCAAAATTGCATCGGGCGACTCGACTGCATAACACTCGTCATTCAGTTCTGTATTAAAGCGATAGGTTGCTGCCGATAATTTTACTTGCGAACGCTTTACGATTGCTGCACCGCGCGTTGTCGCACGACCGCCCTGCAAACGATAGTGCAACACCTCGCGAGCAAATTTCTGTCCATCACTCGTTGCACCAACGCCATTCCAAAGATCGGTCGCAACGTAGCTGCCGCTCACAAATATTCGTCCGCCCTGCGATGTAAAATGGCGCACTGCCAACTGCATTGCAGGCGTAAATGTGCGGAACGCCACTCCACTCGCACCCTCGCCCATAACGGTTGAATGTTGCTTGCCGAGGATCAGATCAACGGTCGGATAATCCGCCAATGTTACTGCGCCACGCTCCACAGCCGCAGCCGACGCCGAGCAGACTGAATAGCCCGCCTTAATGATTGACTCACCGTGCAATTTTGCATAGTCGAACGTATTACCCGCCAGCACCTCAAAGGCGTAATCGCTATAACACGATCCAAGGCACTCCTCGTAGTTATTGTCATAAGTTGTCGAGCGCAAGAAACCTCGCTGCGCACCGATAAAGCTAATATCGCGACGATCGGCGACACCTCCATCAATATGATTCAGGAATCCTGCCGTACCCTCATCGCGATAGCTTACGGGGGCACTTACACGATCAAAACCATTAACAACCAAGACTATTCCCTTCGCATCCGACACTCGACAAACTGACAGCGTCTCCGACGGGAAACTCTCACCACCATCATTTACTGCCGTAATGCGATAGCTCATAATCGTATCCGCAGGTAACGGCAACACGCACTCCGCACCCTCGACCACACGGCCATTATCAAAGCCGCCATTGGCCACACGCGCATAGACGATATAACGGTCAGGCTTTGCCGTAGGTTCGAGTGAGTCAATCTGCGGTTGCCACGTCAAGCGCACCCCCTCATCGGTCAATTGCGCTGCAAACGCCTCGACGGGAAGCGGTTGTACGACATACGGCTGATCATATTGGAACGACAGATAGCGCAAAATACCCTTATAAATCGCACGGCTCACCGTAAAGCGGAATCGCGGATCAAGACCATAGCGCATATCGTTGAAATTCTGGTGCGACAATAGTTCCAACAACATCGTCGGCACGCTCGGAACACGAGCCTCATAATAAGAGCGATTCCACAAACCGCGTCGATTCCATTCGGGCGCGTGCAATGCTCGCACATCGCGACAAATTTCCGTCAGCACCATATCGGTCAGATCTCGCGCCAAATATCGCGATGCTCCACCATCGTATCGACCACCATTTTCGCGGGTATAGAAGATACCCAATGTGCCGACAATCGAATCCTCCTTAATGCCTGCGTCAGAGTGAAATGCAAATGCCATATCAAGCGGTACGGCAAGTCCCGTACTATCCTTTGCCCGCTCCGAGCCGCCCATCACATAATTGACCCAATGGGCACGCGACATATAGTCATCGCGATAGTCATCGGCATTCTCGCGGAGGTTATAAACCTTCTCCGGGAAACCAGCCCACTGCAACCAATAACGGGCACCCTCGACAAATCGCGGCGCACCACTCGTCGTGTGTTCATACTCCAATTCGGGATTACGTTTGCCTTCGACAGGGACACGGGCAATGTTACCCATACCGCCACCAAATTTAACCGCATCGGCCGTTACGACCTTACGATGTCCGTGTGCCGAGCGATTACTCAACGACACCGAGCCAGACACCTCATTTACGCCCTCGGCAAAGCGGAACGTTCCGAGATAGATCCACGTACCACCACCCATCTGCTGATTGACTGCAAACTCGGTCGCACCGCCCAAATGATGTACCGTATAGAGCGCATCATCAGCACTATTGCGTTCGCTTTTATACGACACATAGACAGCGTATTCACCCTCCGCGGGGATCGCAGGAGTCCATACGACACGACTCTCATCTGCCCCCGCCTTGACGCACTCCGAAGCACGATACGAGCCCTCGGCAAAGGGATTCTGGCCCTCGGTATAGACATCACGACGAGCAGCAAAACCACGCTTGGCACCTGTATACCACGTACAATCACCCGTATATTCATCATAGACAGACTCCGTTCGCACATCATTATCGACGATCACTTCGGCCTTCTGGACATCACGCTCACGCGGTAACATCACATTAGCACCTGCATTTTCAAGCATAGGCACCAGATAGGGCACCACGTAACTCTGCGTATAAAGATCCTCGACCGTCTGCCACAAACGCGCACGTTGCCAACCCCACTCGGCACTGCCGTTATCGAACATATAGCCGTGGCTCTGCCACATCGCAATATGACGACCTACCAAGCCACGCGAGGGCTGCGACGGCGATGTCAAACGCGTTACTAATGGGCGAGCCGAACGATTAGTAAATCGCTCATCAGCCTCGACCTCTTCGCTACGCATCGGACGCGGCACGAAATCTTCGATATGATGGCGATCAGTTACGATACTGATCTCGTAATCCTCGAACTTTTCGGGCAATACCGCGCGCACACTATCATAAATAGGTTCGATATTATCCTCGCGGAAAGGATAGTAAGACATATCGATCGAAGTATAGATCGTCAATCGTTTGCCATTAACGGCCGTGCGCTCGACCGCAATATCTTTGACCGTAACCACTTCGCGGCGCACAATTCGATTGAGTACCTCGGCAATATCCTGTCGATTTTTCGACGTAACACTTTGAGCATTTACGTCAAGCGACGCTGCCGCAAATAGCAGCAACGTCGCCAGAACTCGTTTAATCATACTGATTGATTATTTCTTATCACGACGGATCAACAGAGCCATACCGATCATCGTAATCGCAGCGTTGATAATCAACAACTCGAAACCAATCTGGTAGCCATTGAACCATACGGGAGCATACTTCTGAATTATGAAGCTCAACACGGGAGCAGCAATTGCGACAACGGGCATAAACTTATCGTTCACCTGCTTCTTGCACATAATACCGAAAGCAAACATACCGAGGATAGGACCGTAAGTGTAGCTTGCTACGCTATACACAAGGTTGATCACCGAGTCGTTGCCCCACTTGTCAAATACAAGAATTGCAATACCCATAATAACTGCCATAGCCACGTGAACAGTCTGACGAACCTTCGTCAGTTTTGCATCGTCGTAACGCTTCTGGCCTTCGAGGATATCCACCGTGAACGAGGTGGTCAGCGCGGTCATAGCCGAGCCTGCTGCCGAGTAGGTCGAAGAGATCAGACCCAACACAAACAGAATACCAACGATAGCGGGGAAGCCACCATTAACTGCCACGAACGAGAATACCTGGTCGCTCTTGTTGATCACTGTCTCACCGGCTGCATTTACCATCGGGAATAAGCCCTCTGCACCTGCTACTACGTTCTCACGCGAGAGGAACATAAACAACAGAACACCCAGAACGAGGAACAAGAAGATTACAACCAACTGCATCAAAATCGATACAATCAGGTTCTTCTGCGAATCCTTATAGTCCTTACAGCTCAACGTACGCTGCATCATATCCTGATCCAGACCCGTCATTGCGATCACCATAAAGATACCTGCAACGAACTTCTTCCAGAAATAGCGGCTATCGCTCACATCATCCAAGAAGAACATCTTCGAGTAGTCGTGGCTTGCAACCTGCGCAGTCATCTCACCAAACGACAGACCGAGGTCGCGCATTACGAACACGATGCAGAGAACAACGCTACCAATCAAGCAGAAGGTCTTCAACGTATCGGTCCACACGATTGACTTCACACCACCCTGACGAGTGTAGAGCCAAACGAGCAACATCATAATCGCTGCGTTCAAAACGAAGGGCATATTGTACTGGTCAAAAACGAGCAACTGCAACACTGCGCAAACAACGTATGCACGCAACGCAGCACCCAACATCTTACTAATGAAGAAGAACCAAGCACCTGTCTTGTGCGACAATACGCCGAAACGAGTATCAAGGTACTCATAGAGCGACACCACATTCATCTTGTAGAACAACGGGATCAGCACGAAAGCGATGATCAGGTTACCCACGAAGAAGCCCAACACCATCTGCATATACGAGAAACCGTCAGCAGCAACCGAGCCGGGTACAGAGATAAATGTTACGCCCGAAATTGCGGCACCAACCATTGCAAATGCAGCGATGTACCACGGTGTTTTACGAGCACCAGTAAAGAAGCTTGCGTTATCGGCCTTGCGACCCGACCACCAAGCAACTAAAAACAGTACTGCAATGTATGCCAATACTGTAATGATTACGGAAATCGGAGACATAGAGTTTAATTATTTAAGTTAGTATTTTTCGTTTCAACTCTCTTTGAACTTTCAAAGATAAATAAAATTCGGGGATTCTCCTAATATTCGACCATATTAGCATAAAAAATTTGTCCGACCTCGCATCTGCAAAGTCGGACAAATCCTATTCTATCGGGTCAGCAGCGCACCGCCACTGCCCTACTTTTGCTCTTTATTCAAGCTCGATCAGAGCAGCATCCGAAGCAACATTGTCGCCCTCGGCTACCAATACCTGACGAACCTTACCTGCGAAGTCGGCATTGATCGAGTTCTCCATCTTCATTGCTTCGAGAACTGCAACCTCCTGACCTGCCTTCACGTCGTCGCCTGCCTGAACCTTAATGGTGATCACGCGGCCCGGCAGCGGAGCGTTGATAGTCTTACCTACAACAGGTTTGGGACCGGCAGCCTCTGCCTTTGCTACTACGGGAGCCTCTGCACTAACCTCGATCAGCACAGCATCCGATGCAACATTGTCGCCCTCGGCCACGAAGATCTGACGAACATAACCAACAACGTCGGTAGTTACCGAGTTCTCCATCTTCATAGCTTCGAGAACTACAACCTCCTGACCTGCCTTAACAGCGTCGCCAACCTTAACCTTCAACTCGATTACACGACCCGGCAGCGGAGCAACAATAGCCTTACCGGTGATAGGCTGAACCTTCGTTGCAGTTGCAACCTCCTCCTTCTTCTCCTCTGCTGCGGGAGCCGCAGCAGCCTGCTGTGCAGCATAAGCAGCCTTCTTCAAGTTGGTCAAGAACGGTTTAGCTACCAGCGGGAAGAGTTCGAGCAACAGAACCTCCTTCTCATTAGCAGCCAACTTAACGCCACCGCAATCCTCCAATACAGGATTGGGCTGCATCTGATACTTGCTGGTATCGTACGGAGTCTCCTCACGCACGCCTGCAATCTTCAAACGGAATTCGGGATCAATCTCAACGGGAGTCTTACCATACTCACCCTTAACCAAGTTTACAAACTGGTTGCTCTTGGTGGTGTACATAGGCTTGCCGTTCATCTGGTCCAGAGCGCAGTTTACAGCCTGTGCACCTACGATCTGCGAAGTAGGTGTTACCAGAGGCGGCAGACCAGCAGCCAAACGTACGTTGGGAATCAACTCCATTGCCTTCGGCAGGATGTGCTCGCTCTTCAACTGCTTGAGCTGTGCAACCATATTGGTGTACATACCACCGGGGATCTCCGCCTCCTGAACGAGTTTATTGGGAGCGGGGAAGTTGAAGTAAGCCTCAATCTTGTGGCAAGCAGCCAACATTGCAGCCTCGTCGTCCTTCTTGGCAGCAGCGATAGCCTTGTCGAACTCGGCGTCGATTTCTGCGGGCAGAGTATCGGTCAGCGGGTTGAACGGCTTGGGGAACTGCTTAACAGCGTCGAATGCCTCCAACTCCTTACGGATATTGAGCAACTCGGCGTTAATCTTTGCAACAGCCTCCATATTTACATCGAGCTCTACACCCATCTTCTTACAGAAAATGTAGATCAACTCCAATGCGGGAGCTGCGGGGCCACCTGCGAAGTTCCAGATGTTGGTATCAACGATATCTGCACCTGCATTGATAGCAGCTACAACCGATGCCAAACCGTAACCAGGAGTACAGTGGGTGTGGAAATCAACGGGGATCGACAGATTCTGCTTGATCAAGCGGATCAGACCAGCCACGCGCTTGGGAGGAATCAGACCACTCATATCCTTAATAGTGATCATATCTGCGCCCAGAGCCGCCATCTGCTTTGCCTTATCGAGGAAGTAAGCGTCGGTAAATACGGGCTTCGGATTCTTCTTACCCATCAACTTTGCAAAGAAGCCGATTTCGGGGTACTTCGGATCGACAGTGTAGCAAACTGCGCAGTCAGCGATACCGCCATACTGCTTAACATATTTGATGGTCGATTTAACGTTATTCACGTCGTTCAGAGCGTCGAAGATACGCATAATGCCCAGACCGCTCTCAATCGAGTTGCGGCAGAAACCGTCGATAATTTCGTCGGTGTAGGGGCTATAACCGAACAAGTTACGGCCACGCGACAGAGCGGTCAATTTCGACACGTCGCCAACGGCAGCCTTAATGGTTTCCAGACGGGTCCAAGGATTCTCGCCAAGATAGCGCATTACCGAGTCGGGCACTGCACCACCCCAAACCTCCATTGCGTAGAAGTTTGCGTCTTTGTAGAAAGGAAGAACGCGATCTACCTGCTCCTGTTTCAAGCGGGTAGCGAAAGCCGACTGCTGGCCATCGCGCAGCGTCAGATCTCTGATTTTAAGTTTCTTTGCCATAGCAAAATCTCTTTGTTGTTTATTGTTAGTTTGTTTAGGATCATTGATGCATTAACAAATATAAAACTATTTTCGCAATTATTCAAGAATCGCCTCAAAAAAAAACCGTTTTTTGTTCGTTTTTTCGCTTTTTATCTCTCGCGGTGTCAAAATTTCATAAAATTATTACTACTTTTGGCACAAAACAAATCAATAAACCGTTTTCAATTATGAGTTTCATCAAAGAGTTCAAGAGCTTTGCTCTGAAAGGCAACGTAATGGATATGGCTGTCGGTGTGATCATCGGTGGCGCATTTGGCAAGATCGTAACTTCGGTCGTAAATGACGTATTGATGCCCCCTATCGGTATGATGCTCGGCGGCACCGACTTCTCGCAGTTGTCGGTTACACTGAACCAGAAGGCTATCGAGGCAGCTGCGGCGGCTGGCGAGACCGTTGAGCCCGTGCTGTGGAAGTATGGCGCATTCATTCAGACCTGCGTCGATTTCCTGATTTTGGCATTCTGCGTATTCCTACTGGTTAAGGGTATCAACGCACTGACCAAGAAGAAGGAGGAGGCACCCGCTCCTGCTCCCGCACCCGAACCGTCGAAGGAGGAAGTTCTGCTGACCGAGATCCGCGACCTGCTCAAAGAGAAGAAGTAATCGTTCTCACTTTCTTTTGACAAAGTTAAAGGCAACCGCAGATGTGGTTGCCTTTGCTTTTATAGGGTAATTTAACTTATCGGCTCTGATTTTATTTCCCTTCATACTTATCCAACGCCTCGCGCATTAGCTGACGACCGATTTCGGAGATCTCTTGCGCTTTGGCATAATCGGCAATCTCGCCGTAGGCGTCAAACGGCATCTTCACCACAATATCGGGACGATGTAGCGCAATTGACAGCTCCGACTGACGATGATTCATCAGACTGAACGAGCGATCGAGCAGATCATAATAGGTATCGCCATAGTCGAGAGCCGTTTTCTCGTCATACTCCTCTTCGTAATTGATCATATCCTTAATCAGCGCAATGCTGCGGCTGCCTGCATATTTTAGTCGCTCGATCAACCCCATATCGTGGCGATTGGCAACACTCTCGAACACACCGCGCATCTCGGCACGCTTGGTCTGCTCGAATGCCGTATCGGCAACCAATGCCGCATTTTCGCGCGCAAGAATCGAACGAATCTCCTTTACATCGACATCGTTCACATCGAATGCCACCAAGATATCGCCCTCCGAGCGTACCACACGATCCAATGGCAGGCAGTTGGCTATGCAGCCATCGACCAACGTCGTAAGTCCGTGCTTGACAGGTCGAAACAGCGACGGAATCGAGATCGACGCACGGATAGCTTCGAACAGCTTTCCGCGATCGAAAACCACCTCCTCGCCCGTATAGAGATCGGTCGCCACGGCGCGGAACGGGATCGGCAACGACTCGATATCGACATCGGGTACAATCTCCATCATCGCCTCGATAATTCGCTCGCCCTTAACCAGATGATTCTTGCCAATCGAGAGGTCCATCAGCGTAAAGACCTTCCACGCATCGAGCGCAAACAGCCACTCCTTGAACTCTTCGAGCTTACCCGCGGCATAGATACCACCCACGAGCGAACCGATCGACGTGCCCGCCACCGAGCCAATTTGATAGCCACGCGAGGTCAGCTCCTCAATCGCGCCGATGTAGGCGAAACCGCGCGGCCCGCCACTCGACAATGCCAATGAAACACGCTTTTTCATCGTATAATCAGTTTTAAGATATCCTCTGCCCGATCGGCCAAATGCACTGCACCCGCCGCGATGAGCTCTTCGCGCGAACGGAATCCCCACGTAACACCCACCGAGCGCACTTCGGCCGCCACTGCCGTCTGCATATCCACACCCGAATCACCCACATAGAGCACATCCTCACGCGCAACATCGGCCTCCGCAATAATCTGCGCGACCACCGTCGGATCGGGTTTGATAGGCACACCTACCCGCTGACCATATACCGCCACAAACCGCTCACACCCAAAGAAATGGTCGATCAACGCCACCGTTCCTTCGTGAAATTTGTTCGACGCCACAGCCAACTGTACACCTTGCTCTGTAAGTCTTTCAAGCAGTTCTGGCACACCCTTGTATGGGCGAGTGTAATCTGTAATATGCGCCTTATAATATTCGACAAATGCCAATCGCACCCGCTCAACATACTCTGCCGTGCGATACTCCGCAGGCAAAGCACGTTCAACCAACTTCGCGATACCGTTGCCGACAAACATTCGGTAGGCGTCGGTCGGGTGCGTTGGGTAGCCAAACTGCACCAACGTATGGTTACACGAGGCCGCCAAGTCGCCAATCGTATCAAGCAACGTGCCGTCAAGGTCGAATATTACAAGTCGAATTTTACCCATCATCATTCGTTTTTTTCGCAACTACAAAGTAACAATTTTTTCACCGAAAATCCTAACCTTCGGCGCACTCTTTCGACGTGGTACAAGAATTGCTCGACCATTTCGGACAACAATTTCAAATTCGATTCTGATGGCAACCAATTTTAGACCTCAATACTCCTCGCTTCTGCGCGTTACGAGCATAGCCTCACTCTTTGCAGGCTTGGCAATTCTCATTTCGCTTTCGTATGATATTCTGCACAATCGCCAATTCCTCATTACACCCGCATACCTCGAAGTGCAGTTTATCGCCTGTTTGGTGCTGATTATGGATTTCGTACTGCATTGGTACGCCGCCTATGATCGGAAACGATACTTTTGGCGCAATCTCATATTTCTGTTGGTATCTATTCCGCTTCTCAATATCGCATTATGGAGTGGTATGGAGTTGTCGCGCGAGTGGTATTTCGTACTGAAAATGGCTCCACTTATTCGCGCCTTCGCTGCTGTGATAATAGTCGTGGCGTGGTTGGTCAATGGGCGAATTAAGATGTTGTTTGCGGGCTATCTATTTACCGTTGTGGCCTTTACCTACTTGGCCGCATTGATTTTCTACTGCTACGAATTTGGCGTTAATCCGAAGGTAGATAATTTCGGCAATTCGTTGTGGTGGGCTTGGATGGGCGTTACGACGGTCGGCGCAGCAATCTTCCCCGTAACAACCATTGGAAAGATTTTGGCAGTTATGCTCCCCTCGCTCGGAATGATGATGTTCCCGATCTTCACGATCTATGTTACAAATCTCATCACCCAACATCGAGATAAACCATAGAGCCGCCCGTCGCAACAAGGCACAAAAAAAGGAGTAGGTTAATCACTAACATACTCCTTCTTGTAGCGAGACCCAGGATTGAACTGGGGACCTCATGATTATGAATCATGCGCTCTAACCAGCTGAGCTATCTCGCCATTTGCCTTAAAAGCGGTGCAAAGATACGACAAATTTCTTTCGCTGCAAATTTTTGAGCCATTTTTTCGCAAAAAAGTTTCAAAAGCGACATTTTTCACAACATTTGTTTCGATTTGCGTATGTTTTTAGGAGCAATTGAGTACATTTGCATCTACAAACAATCAACCACGAAAACAGATGGCACTCTACATACCCACTCATTACGACAATCCACTACCCGATTTCGAGAGCACCGAGAAGGCAATCAAACAGGTCAAAGATATGTTTCAGAACAATCTTTCGGCACAGCTCGCGCTGCTGCGTGTTACTGCCCCGATTGCCGTGATGCGCCATACGGGTCTGAACGATGATCTGAACGGAGTGGAACGTGCCGTATCGTTCCCCATTAAGAGCCTAAACAACGCTACTGCCGAGGTCGTACATTCGTTGGCAAAATGGAAACGACTGAAACTCGCGCAAATGCATACGCCCGCAGGTCGTGGTATCTATACCGATATGAACGCTCTGCGACCCGAAGAGGAGATTGACAATATACACTCTATTTATGTCGATCAGTGGGATTGGGAGCAGGTAATTTTGCCCGAACAGCGCACCGTTGCCTTCTTGAAGCAAACCGTGCGCCGCATCTATGAGTCAATCAAAGTTACCGAAAATAAACTCTATGTCGAGTTTCCGCAGATTCGTCCGCAACTGCCCGAACAAATCCACTTTATCCACTCGGAGGAGTTATTACAAATGTACCCCACACTTACACCCAAAGAGCGCGAAAATGAGATTACACGCAAATATGGTGCTGTATTTATTATAGGTATCGGAGGCCGATTGTCGAATGGCGAGTCGCACGACGGTCGCGCCGCCGACTATGACGATTGGAGCTCACTGAATGAGGATGGATACTGCGGTCTGAATGGCGACATCTTATTATGGAATCCAGTTCTCGACTCGGCATTTGAGGTGTCGAGTATGGGTATCCGCGTTGATGCCGAGGCACTTATGCGACAACTGAAATTACGCGGCGAAGAGCACAAATCGCAGATGATGTTCCACCGTATGTTACTTGCAGGCGAGCTCCCCCTGACCGTTGGTGGCGGTATTGGTCAGTCGCGCTTATGTATGTACCTGCTTCGCAAGGCGCACATTGGCGAGATTCAGAGTTCGATTTGGGACGAGCAGATGCGTGCCGATTGCGAACACGCAGGTATGCACTTGATGTAACAGCTACTTCAATAACAACTCACGCAAACGATCGCACGACTCCTCACGCGGCTCGGTGAAGTGAAATGTCGAGATACCGAATTGCTCGGCTGCACGCAGATTGGCCTCACGGTCATCAATAAACAGTGTTTCGGCAGGATTCAACTCGAAACGATCAAGCAACAGACGATAGATCTCCGCTTCGGGTTTTACGGTCTGCACCTCACACGACACCACATCGCCCTCAAACTGACGATAGACATCGAAACGGCGAATATGCTCAATGAAGTCTGACGACATATTGCTCAACACAAGCAGACGATATCCACGCTCTTTAAGTTCGCCGATCAGCTGTTCGGTGCACGGGATCGGAGCCTGAATATCAATTGCGGTCGCCATAGCCTCGTGGCAAAGCTCTGTTGGGCAACCCTTTATATCGGCCATTATCTGCTCCACCTCGGCGCGTGTTTTGGTTCCACGATCATACTCTACCCAAAATTCGGGCATAGGCGTAACACAGACAAACGCAAAGAAATCGGCAAACTCACGGCTCACCTTATGACGGTCGCGGGCAACAACTACCCCACCCAGATCGAATACAATATTTTTCAACGCTTTCATCGAGGGCAAAGGTAACTCTTTTTTCGCAGTTTTAGCACACTTTTATTGCTTGTTCGGGCGCAACTCGCCAAAAACTCGCCAAAAATCACCTACACTTTCTATTTTTTTAGAAAATCATTTGGTTTTCTAAATTTTTAGTAATACATTTGCGATATCGAATTTCGATTTAACCGGTTAAAACAATAAATACAATGACAAACAACGCAAAAAAGATCTCCCTCACACGAGGTGAAGAGGAGGTTATGCAAGCTCTGTGGGAGCTTGGCGAGGGCTACATCGCCGACATCATCAGTCGTATGCCCGACCCGAAACCAAAATACACCACAGTGGCTACATTTCTAAAAATTTTAGAGATGAAGGGGGCAGTCAGCCGCACCAAGATGGGTAAAATCTACATCTATACCCCACTATTGACACGCGATGATCACGCTCACGCATTGATGGACTCGATGTTGGGTGAATATTTTGGCGGCTCACTCGCGCAAATGGTTTCGTTCTTCTCGCGCAAAGAGGATATCTCGACCAGCGAAATGGACGAGATTATCGAAACGATGCAACGAATTAAGAAATAACAACTTACACTACAATGAAAACTATCTTGATTCTATGTCTTGAAATGTTGGTTTGCGGCGCGGTATTTCATCTGTTATATCGTACCACATTGGAGGGGCGTGTCCGATTTGTCGGCTGTCGCATCTATCTGATAGTTGTGGCTGCGCTCTCTGCCATTATCCCCGCACTCGACATTCGTGTATGGCGTGATCAGATAGTTTATATCGAGGCTACTGCGCTCAATTCTACAACCACAGCCGACACGGTCGCACAAAGCACGTTCGATTTATGGGCAACCATTATTATTTGTGCGTACGCAATTGGTGTGCTGGTGGTCTTAACAAGTGTAATTAGTCAGGCTGTAAAACTTGCACGTCTTGGGACCGCAACCCTCGAAAATGGTCGGCGCATTGTCCGCTCCGCAAAGATCGACACCCCATTTTCGTTCCTTCGCACGATCTATCTGCCCACATCGCTCGCACCCGAGCATTGTGAGGTGGTCATACAGCACGAGTGTGCCCACATTCGCCACCATCACTCGCTCGAACGTATTGCGATGGAGGTGATGAAGGCAGTGCTGTGGTTCAATCCATTTGTATGGTTATTCTCGCGCCTGCTCACTGAGGTTCACGAATTTGAGGCTGATCGCGAGGTCATCGATTCGGGTTTTGACAATAAGCTTTACGCAACTTCAATATTCACGCAGGCATTTGGTTTTAGTCCGGACATTGCCAACGGTCTGCAAAGTTCATTAACCAAAAAACGATTCAAAATGATGACCAAACAAAGACCGAGCACCCGCTCATTACTACGCTTGGCAGCAGCTCTGCCCGTAGTTGCCACATTGGCAATGTTGTTCAGCGTTCGCGCACAAGCAACGATCTATCTACCAGTCGAAGAGAGCGTTCCGATGTGGATAATACCCCACAAAGATGGCGATATTGCACTGACGATCAACCAGACGGAATATATCGCCGATCGCAACCACACCCCGATTATCGTCGTAGATAATCAAGAGATCTCTGCCGAACAGTTCAAAGATGCCAGCTATCCGCGAAATGCACTTTTAGCAGCCCTGAAACCGATGGATTTCAATGAGGCTAAGGCTCGCTTTGGCGATCGCGCAAAGTATGGCGTATTTGTAGTATCAAGCAGTGCTCTTTCAAACGACGAGGCTATACCATTTTTGCTGGTTGAAGAGAAAAACAGACAAGATGACGAGGCCGTTCCATTCCTTTTAGTCGATGACGAGAAGAAGAAGGAACTAAAATATAAAGATATCGCATTTGTCAAAGCCGACAAGATGCCGACATTTGATGGACGTGGCAACATCAATGATTTTATTAATTGGTGCAGCACACAACTCAACTACAACAATGGCACGGCTGGTATGCGCGTGGTGATGCAATTCGTGATTGAAACCGACGGCAGTATCAAGGAGATCAACGCTCTGCAAGGCGACGCAAAGTCGTGTGCCGAAGTTGAGCGCGTGATCCGCCTCAGCTCAGGCAAATGGAGTTCGGGCGAGCAGAAAGGCGAGAAGGTTCGAGTGTCATACACGATTCCCGTTAAATTCACACGATAATCGCCCACCCATATAGATTAAACAACGACCGCTCGGCGTACTGCGTCGGGCGGTCGCTGTTTTGTATCGCTCGATCGGGCACAATTACAACACCAAAAAATCGGTGCCCCACCATTGGCACGCGGTTTGCACTCGCATAGGGCAATCAGTCAAAAAACTTTTTGCTTATGATCAAAAAATTACTTCTCATTATCTCGCTCGCTGCACTTTTCTGCTCTTGCAGCAAACAGCGCGAATGGAACCGCGAGCAACGTCAGCAAATGCGACAGGACCTGCGCACTTACCGCGATATGGTCTATCTGACCGACCTCAATGATATTGAGTGGGAGCTATTCACCGACGATGTGGCTATGGCACTCGAAAACGACTATCCGGTCTATGCAACATTTATCGAGATGCCTTCGGTCGATGATACCGTTACGATGGTCGTTGTCGAAACTGTCGTTACACAGCTCGAAGCCGATGCGCACAATATGCGACATCTCTTCCCCTACCACTCGCTTGTCAAGCAGGGAATTCTGCCCGATGGTATGACCCACCAGCAGATCAAATCGTACTATCAATGCCTTGCCACCAAAGTCGATAACTATTACAACTCTATCGAGCAATTCTTTGGAGCAATCCTTGCAGGTACGAGTGATTCGACACAACTCGGCACATTCCAACGTCAGTGCGCTGCCGAATTTGAGGAGGTGGTTATTGGTGAGATCGACATTATTGAGACAAACTGATAAACTTTCATAGCCCTTTTTAGGATCGCGATCCGACGAAAATAGGTGTGCCCCACGCGGGACACACCTATTTCAATTAATGTCTGACGATCGACTATTTCGACAATATGCCGTAACGCGATCGCGGACGTGGGCGACGTTGCAAATCGCCACGTAAGAATCGCTCCGACACCACCACTTGCACCGCACGATGCAAAATGGTGAATTCGATAGGCGTCGTACCCAGCAGCTCGCCATCAACCTCAATAGGTACTTCGGGCGAAGACTCAATGCGAATTTTCGAGCCTCGGTGAAAACTTACTTGTGGTAACGAGTAGATGCCGCCATTAAATAGTGCCTTCAAAGCTTTCGGCACCTGCCACCAGCGGATCTTCCTGATTACGGTGAGATCAAACAGTCCGTCATCAGCCACTGCATCAGGTGTTTGCATCATACCGCCACCACTATATTTTCCGATTCCGACCGAGGTGCTCAACACCAAGTCATTTACAATCTGCTCACCATCGACCCCGATACGCATACCCGTTGTTCGATAGCGACAGAAGGTGCCGATCAGGCTCAACACATAGAGTATCCGGCCTCGATTGCCACGTGCTTTGAGCGTATTAAACCCTCGGACAACAGCAGCATCCAATCCCGCACCACCTACATTAGGCATATAACGCGATTGGCGATAGCTCGACTCTTCGTAACTAACCACACCGACATCTTGCAGGAAAGTGTGATTTTCGGCTATGGCACGGATCGACTCGGAGTACTTGCGCGGAATACCGAACATACGAATCCAATCGTTGCCCGTTCCAACTGCGATGACCGCCACCTGTACATCGGTTGTTGGCACATTTTTCTGAATGAAGATACCATTCACAACCTCGTGCAGAGTACCATCTCCACCAACTACAATAATCTTTCGGAAGCCGTTATGTATAGCCTCGACAGTGAGCTGCGTAGCGTGATGTTTATGCTCGGTAAACACCAGCTCGTAGTCAATGCCATTCTCTCGTAGTAGTTTTGAGATGATGGGCAGATCATCCAACGCACGACCATATCCCGCAACCGGATTTACGATCGTGAGCCATCTGTTCGCTAACTCCATACCCTCCGTTCAGTCGTTACGAACAACTATTTGCGGGGAGCGTTACCCAGCGTATGGCAAAGGAAATCCCAGAACTTGGCAACCGATGCGATCTCAACCTTCTCGTCGGGCGAGTGAGGGTAGCAGATCGTAGGACCAAACGAAATCATATCCAAGTTGGGATAGGGGCCACCGATAATACCGCACTCCAAGCCTGCGTGGATACCTACAACGCGAGGAGTTACACCATACAGAGACTCATAGCTCTCGGTCATTGCCTTCAAGATGGGCGATGCCATATTGGGCTTCCAACCGTCGTAGCCACCGCTCAACTTAACATCGGCACCTGCCAACTCGAATACAGAGCTGATAGCGTCGCCCAGATCAGCCTTCTCGCTATTAACCGAGCTACGCAGCAAGCAGTGCAACTTCACGGTTGCACCGTCAGATACGATACGAGCCAAGTTGGTCGAGGTCTGTACCAGACCCTTCATAGACTGGCTCATTGACTGCATACCGTCGGGGCAAGCAACCACAGCCTTCACCAACTTCTCGGCAACAGCCTTTTCGATCATCTCGGCAGGAGCAGCAACCTCCTCAGCCTTAATCAGGATCGAATCCTCGATACCAGAGAACTCTGCAACTACCATTTCGGTAAATGCGGCAACTGTTTTCTGGAACTCATCCCACTTTGCAGCCTCGACCATAACCGTAGCCTTTGCCTCGCGCGGAATGGCATTGCGCAGACCACCACCATCAACCGAACAGAGCAACAACTCCTGCTGCTTCTTAACGGCATTGATTAAACGGAACATCAACTTGTTAGCGTTAGCACGCTGCAAGATGATCTCGATACCAGAGTGTCCGCCCTTCAAGCCCTTGATCGTAATTTCGGCAGCACGATAACCCTCTGCGGGTGTTGCCTCTGCCTTATAGTCGAAGTTGATGCTTGCATCCAGACCACCGGCGCAACCAACATACAACTCGCCCTCGGTCTCCGAATCGAGGTTCAGCAGGACATCGCCCTTCAACAGACCGCCCTTCAAGCCGAATGCGCCGTGCATACCCGACTCCTCGGTTGCAGTGAACAGAGCCTCGATAGCTCCGTGCTTGATATCTTTCGACTCCAAAACAGCCATAATAGACGCAACGCCGATACCGTTATCCGAGCCGAGCGTAGTACCATTAGCGGTTACCCAATCGCCGTCGATATAAGCCTCGATTGCGTCTTTCTCGAAATCGAATACCTTATCGCCATTCTTCTGCGGAACCATATCGACGTGAGCCTGCAAAACGATACCCTTGCGATCCTCCATACCCTCGGTTGCGGGCTTGCGAACCAATACGTTATGAGCCTCATCCTCCATTACTTCCAGACCCTGCTCCTTTGCAAAAGCGATAATGTGAGCACGAATCGCCTCCTCGTGGAACGAGGGGTGAGGTATTTGACATAAATCCTGGAAATGCTTCCAAACCAACTGCGGCGCAAGTGCCGCCAAATTCTTGTTCATTGTTTTATCAGTTTTTAAGGTTTAATAAATTCTATTTAGTGTAGCTAACGCTTAACGCAGACGAGCAATCATATTTGCAATGTTGGCCTGCATACGCTCCATACGGTCGCCATCAGCCTCGCCCTTATCGAACTTCTCGCCCGTAATATTCTCGTACAGTTCGATGTAACGATCCGAGATACTGCCCACGATTTCGGGAGTCATTTCAGGCACTTCCGCACCCTCCTGACCCTGGAAACCGTTAGCCATCAACCACTCACGAACAAACTCTTTCGAGAGCTGACGCTGCTGCTCACCACGTGCGAAACGCTCCTCATAGCCTGCTGCATAGAAATAGCGCGACGAGTCGGGGGTGTGGATCTCGTCAATCAGCGTAATCTCGCCATCGCGCTTACCGAACTCATATTTGGTATCGACCAAAATCAGACCTCGTTCAGCTGCCATCTGCGAGCCGCGCTCGAACAAAGCCAGCGCATAACGCTCCAATGTTTCGTAATCCTCCTTCGACACCAGACCGCGAGCAATGATCTCCTCTTTCGAGATATTCTGGTCGTGTGCGCCAATCTCCGCCTTTGTAGTAGGGGTAATGATAGGCTGCGGGAAACGCTCGTGCTCGCGCATACCGTCGGGCAGCTTAACGCCACAAATCTCGCGAGCACCTGCCTTATAATCGCGCCACGAACTACCTGTCAGATATGCACGCACAATCATCTCAACGGGGAATGTTTCGCACTTATAACCCACCGTTACCATCGGATCGGGCGACGCAATTTTCCAGTTAGGGCAGATGTCCGACGTAGCGTCAAGGAATTTCGCAGCAATCTGATTCAGCACCTGACCCTTATAGGGAATACCTTCGGGCAGTACCACATCGAATGCCGAGATACGATCCGTAACGACCATTACCAAATATTTGTCGTCGATGTCATACACATCGCGCACCTTACCTACGTAGAGGCTCTTCTGACCCTCGAACTTAAAATTGGTTTTTACAATTGCACTCATTGTTTTTTGTCTTGTTATTTAGTTACTATTTTGTTTCACGATTTTTCAAAGCATCTTCCATTGTCGCTCGCTTTTCAAAGGCCTCGACAATATGTTTGACCAACGGATGGCGCACGATATCTCCCTTATCGAACTCGACCGACGCAATGCCCGCAATACCGTTAAGCATCTTCATTGCGCGCATCAAACCCGAATCGCCCGCCTTCGGCAGGTCAATCTGCGTAACGTCGCCCGTAACAATAAACTTCGCATTACGTCCCATACGGGTCAAGAACATCTTGATCTGCGAAAGCGTGGTATTCTGTGCCTCGTCAAGAATCACAAAAGCATTATCCAACGTGCGACCACGCATATATGCCAACGGAGCGATCTGAACGGTACCCTCCTCCATATATTTCGACAACTTTGCCGCAGGAATCATATCGTTCAGCGCATCATACAGAGGTTGCAGATAGGGATCGAGTTTATCCTTCATATCACCCGGCAGAAAACCGAGTTTCTCACCCGCCTCGACAGCCGGGCGTGTCAAAATCACACGACGCACCTGTTTCTCCTTCAACGCACGCACCGCCAACGCAATGGCTGTATAGGTCTTACCCGAACCCGCAGGACCTACGGCAAACAGCAGATCATTCTTCTCGAACAGATCGACCAATCGACGCTGATTTGCTGTTCGGGCACGAATAACGTTTCCGTTATTACCATAGACGATCACATCGCCATCACGCGTAGGAGGCTCATCGGCTGACATTCCTGCCGTGCCGAAACATTGGCGAATAACCTCTTTCGATACGTGGCCATATTTGTCATAATAGGCCTCGAACTGCTCAAACCTCTTAACGAATTGTTCGATCAATCGTTCCTCGCCCATCACCTTCATCTTCGAGCCACGCGCCACAATACGGAGCGCAGGATACTGCTCCCGAATCATTTCGAGGTAAGTATCCTGCGCACCAAAAAGTTCTCGGGGATCAACCCCGTCAATATGTATTGTCTTTTCTGTCATCAATTATCGTTTAGTAGTAGCAGCGGGTCAATCGCACCCGCAAAATCGTTTTGGCTGTTGGCTAAAAATAAAATCCTACGCCAAGTTGCCACGTGCTTACACGCATCGTCATCAATGGATCTGTTGTCGAGACATTCGGCCCGTCGGAATTTTGAAGTGCATTGAACGAAACACTACTCTCATTCTTCTCAAAGAATCCGTTATAGCGCAACGAGACATTGAATCGGCCAAAATCGGCACCTACACCAAGCAGATAACCCAACGCCTGCGACGAAGCTGTAAATCGGAAGCCTGATTGCTCGCCCTTTGCTCCGCTATCGGTCAGTACATTGATATTCAGACCAGCCTGCACCTTCAACGGACCAATAACATTCACACCGAGCATAACGGGGATATCGACCGTATTCAGATATGCAACGCCGCCACCGCCCATTTCAGTCGTAAGGTTATATGAGTTGCGCGAATAGATCAATTCAGGATCAATCGAGAATACTCGGCTAATCTGCCACGATGCCTGCAAACCTGCGTGCCAGCCTACTCTATCGGTGGCTTTAATAATATCTCTACCCAAAGAGGTCGGCTCTCCGACCGTATGGTAATTCAGACCTGCTTTCACGCCCCATTTGAGAGGGCCTTTGGCCTCTGCTCCGAAGCAAATCATCATTGCCGCGAGGACTAAAATCAACTTTTTCATAACACTGATCTTTTAGACCGTTAAACTTAATGTGCAAATATAACAATTTATTTTGGCGAATCAGCCTTTGTTCCCACATTTTTCAGCAAAAATGCAACCAATGTAAGCGCAATTACAAACAGCGTAACCACAAATAATGCACCCGTCTGACTTCCGCCACCCAATTTGGCTCCAAAACTCATCAACGGACCAATCAAAGCACCACTCGAAATTGCCATAATCATCAAGCCCGAAATCTCATTTGCCTTATCGGGCCGACACTTTGTAGCCATTGCATAGAAGGTTGCAAACACGCACGAAATCGCAAAGCCCCACACACCACTCAACGAGAATATCATCCACGCCTGCTGCGCAAACAGCATTGCCACCGCCGTAGCTGTCAGCAGCACCAGATTAATTCTCAACCATCGTCTATCCGACATACGCGAGAAGGCCCACAGACCGACCAACGTACCGACAATACGCAAAGCGTAATAGATCGACGAAGACAGAGCCGCCTTCTCAATCGGCAAGGCGGTACGCTCCATTATCAATTTGGGAGTAACCACACCCGCGCCCACATCGCACGCGATAAATAGGCTTATACCTATAAACGCCAATAGTATCGGTTTATTGCGTAACAGATCAAGGATATCGCCGGTAGTTACATTATGATCTTGTCGTTCCTCGACGGGCAACGGAGTAAAAAGCAGCCACATCATAGCGATCAGCGTTACTGCCGCAAAGATCGGGAACATCGTCTTCCAATTACCGAAAGCGACCGTCAATGCAAAAGCGATCGGCGAGGCCATCATCAACGAAAGATTGCGCATAATCTGGCCCATTGTCAGATATCCCGTCATCTTTTCTTCGGGTGCAAGGATCGCGAGCAACGGATTAATAGCGACCTGTATCACCGTATTGCCAATTCCGATCAACGCAAATGCCATAAAATAAACCACAAAACTATCAATCGGCACAACGGGCAACATCAACCCCACAATCGAGATCAGGTAGCCGATCGTTGCCATCGCCTTTCTTCCGATTCGATTCATCACTCGCGCAATCGGCAGAGCGAGGAGCAGAAACCAGACAAAGACCATCGAAGGCAAAAGATCTGCTATTGTCTCTTTCAGCGCATACTCTTGTTGAACATAACTTGTTGCAAAACCTACCGTATCGCTAAATCCGAAGATAAAGAACCCGAATACAACGGGTGCAATGATTGCTATCGAATATTTGTCTTTTATTTTCATAGTTTGCCACATTTAATCCATTTCAAAATTACAAATTATAAACGAAATTTGCAAACCACATCAACACTCTTTTTGGGAGCACAACCCTAAACCAAAGGCGCCTCAATCTCACTTACAGACAAACACAACAAACCAAAAGATTCCATTTTAAGATATTTCCACCAATTATGCACCAATTGAGAATCGTGGCACAATTTTTACACGCTGTCGGGCGAACAATTTTGAGCACTATATTTAACGAGATTTAGCAATGGATAATACAGTTTTCGAGTTTGTTATCTTTTTATTGGGTTTGGGCTTATTGGCATTTATTTGCGCGATGATAAAATTTGCTTGGAAAATTCGGAGAATCAATCGCTTGACCAGCGCGACCGATTATCGCAAATACAAGCATTAATATTCAGACCTCACACGCAACCATACCGCAATGACACACAAATTGTTGCGGCATTTTTTGCGGCCGACAACACACCCACTCGCTCACCCTAAACACGGCTTATCGCACATCAAATCACACCCCCGATCCGATAATTTCGCAACATTTCTCGATATACTTTCTCAATACCTTTTTTGATCTAAAAAAACTTTATTTTCGCTTTTTTGAGGGGGGGGGATTTTTTGACCAATATTTTACTATATTTGCAGTCGAGAAATAAAACAAGAGAGTAAAGAGGAGTGTGAATGGCTAATCAGACTATATTCGATTTTATCATATTGATTCTTATTTTGGGCGTGGTAGCATTTGCTGCGGCTCTCGGTGCGCATTATCTCAAATGTCGCCGCCGCCAACGCATTATCGACCCGATCGATCACCGAAAGTGGAAGAAAAAGAGCACAAAAAAGAGCAAATAGTCAATTAAAAAAATTAAGCGCAACGAGATCTCTCCCGTTGCGCTTTGCATTTATATCAGCTTATCAAGCCTACTTGAACTCAATCAGGGCCTTACCGGTCATCTCGGCAGGCTGCTCCAAGCCCATCAATTTCAAAACGGTCGGAGCCACATCAGCCAGAACACCATTCTCAACCTTTGCTACGCGATCCGAAACAACCACAATGGGTACGGGATTCAACGAGTGAGCCGTATTTGCCGAGCCATCCTCGTTGATTGCATTGTCAGCGTTACCGTGATCGGCAATCTGAACAACCTCATAGCCATTTGCAATGGCTGCCTCAACAACCGCAGCAACACACTCATCGACCGCCTTAACCGCCTTAACGATTGCGTCATAGATACCCGTATGGCCAACCATATCGCCATTAGCGAAGTTCAAGCAGATAAAGTCATACTTCTGCTCGCCCAGAGCCTCAACCAACTTATCCTTAACCTCGTAAGCACTCATTTCAGGCTGCAAATCGTAAGTAGCGACCTTCGGCGATGCAACCAAAATACGCTCCTCGTTCTCGAACATTGCCTCACGACCGCCGTTAAGGAAGAAGGTTACGTGTGCATACTTCTCGGTCTCGGCAATACGCAACTGCTTCAAACCCAATTTCGACACATACTCACCAATGGTATTCTGTACATTCTCCTTATCGAACAGAATGTGCAGGCCCTTGAAATTTGCATCGTACGGAGTCATACAGCAGTAGTACAACGGCATAGTCTTCATACCCTCTTCGGGCATATCCTGCTGCGTCAGCACGATTGTAAGCTCCTTTGCACGGTCGTTACGATAGTTAAAGAAGATCACCACGTCGTTAGGCTTGATTGTGCCCACAACCTGACCCTCTGCATCAATTGCCACGATCGGCTTAACAAACTCATCGGTTACACCCTCGTCATACGACTTCTGCATAGCCTCAACCATATCACTCGAAGGCTCACCTACACCATTAACCAACTGATCGTAAGCAATCTTTACACGCTCCCAACGCTTGTCGCGGTCCATTGCATAGTAGCGACCGATGATCGACGCAATGCGACCGGTCGTCTTTGCCATATGGTTCTGCAACTGCTCGATGAAGCCCTTACCACTGCGAGGATCGGTATCGCGACCGTCCATAAAGCAGTGAACAAAGGTGTTCTCAATACCATACTCTTTCGAGATGTTGCACAGCGTGAACAGATGGTCGAGCGACGAGTGAACACCACCGTCAGAAACCAAACCCATAAAGTGAACATTCACGCCATTCTTCTTTGCATACTCGAACGCCGCAACGATCTCCTTATTCTGCATAATCGAGCCATCGGCTGCCGCACGGTTGATCTTTACCAAATCCTGATAAACGATACGACCAGCACCAATATTAAGGTGGCCCACCTCCGAGTTACCCATCTGGCCGTTGGGCAGACCAACGTTCTCACCATCGGTGCGCAACTCTGCGTGAGGATACTTCTCGGTCATTGCCGAAATATAGGGAGGATTGACCGTATAGATCACATCTCCCTTCGATTTGTTGCCAATGCCCCAACCATCGAGGATCATCAGCAAAACCTTCTTCTTTTCCATACTTGTTCTGTATCTTTTTATTTATTCAACTCATTTTTGATCAACTCAACAGCAACATCGATAGCCTTCTGCATACCGTCGGGATTCTTACCACCCGCCGTAGCGAAGAAGGGCTGGCCACCGCCACCGCCATTGATCTCTTTGGCTGCCGTGCGAACTACCTGCGACGCATTGACACCAGCAGCAACAATCTCATCGCCGAGCATAATTGTCAGCGTAGCTTTGCCACCGGCAACCGAACCGGCAACAAACACCAGACGAGGCATCGTAGCACGCAAGTTATAGGCCAAATCCTTCACAAACTCGGTCGGACGATCAACCGTACGTGCGATCAACTGCATACCATTGGTTTCAGGGCACGCCTTAGCCAACTTCTCAGCCATTGCGGTGATCTGCTCACGACGCATCTGCTCAACTTCGTGGCTCAAAGCGTCGTTACTCTCAATCAGTCTCTGAATTGCAGGGACAATCTTCGAGTTATGGAAGAACTCCTCGATTTGGCGAATCGTATCCTCAGCAGCATAGAGCACCTTCTCGGCACCCACGCCCGTAACAGCCTCGATACGGCGAACACCTGCCGAAATTGCGCTCTCGGTCATAATCTTGAATACACCGATATTACCCGTAGCCGAAGTATGAGTACCACCACACAACTCGACCGAGTCGCCAAAACGTACCATACGTACCTTATCGCCATACTTCTCACCGAAGAGCATCATAGCACCAGCCTCACGAGCCTCATCAATCGGGCACTCACGACGCTCATTGAGAGGACTGTTGGCACGAATTGCAGCATTTACCAGCTGCTCAACCTCGCGCAACTGTTCGTTGGTTACCTTCTGGAAGTGCGAGAAATCGAAACGCAAGCCCATCGGCGACACCATCGAGCCCTTCTGCTCAACGTGCGTACCCAACACCTTACGCAATGCTGCGTGCAACAGGTGAGTTGCGGTGTGGTTGTTAGCCGATGCCTGACGCTTCTCGGCATTAACCTCTGCACGGAACGTAGCCTCGACATTCGACGGCAGCGTATCGGTGATATGGATCGTCAGACCATTCTCCTTCTGCGTATCGGTAATTGCCACGCGCTCGCCATCGGCCTCAATCGTACCAACGTCGCCAACCTGACCACCCGAATTACCATAGAACGGAGTGTGATCGAATACGATCTGATAGTAGCTCTTGCCCTTGGTGGTTACGCGGCGATAACGTGCAATGCGCACCTCATCAACCAACGTATCGTAGCCCGTAAATTTACTCTCGTCAATTGCCATCACCTCAACCCAATCGTCGGTTGCCACAGCCGCAGCATTACGCGAACGCTCCTTCTGCGCCTGCAACTCCTTCTCGAATGCGGGCAGATCAACCTCAACGCCCTGCTCGCGAGCAATCAGATCGGTCAGGTCGATCGGGAAACCATAAGTATCATAGAGCAGGAATGCATCGCGGCCACTGATCTGACTCTTACCCTCAGCCTTGGCACGACGAATTACATCATCAAGCAGATTGATACCCGTAGCCAGCGTACGCAAGAACGAGCTCTCCTCCTCCGAGATCACCTTCTCGATCAGTGTCTGCTGTGCGCGCAGTTCGGGGAACTGATCACCCATCTGCTCAACCAAACCCGCTACCAACCAGCAGATAAACGGCTCGTTGAAACCGAGGTAGGTGTAACCATAACGCACTGCACGGCGCAGGATTCGACGGATCACATAACCCGCCTTAACATTCGAGGGCAACTGACCATCGGCAATCGAGAATGCAATAGCGCGCAGGTGGTCAGCGATTACACGCATTGCTACGTCGCACTTTTCATCAACACCATACTGTTTGCCGCACATATCAGCCAATCGTTTGATTGTCGGCTGGAACACATCAGTATCGTAGTTCGACTTCTTGCCCTGCAAAATCATACACAGACGCTCGAAGCCCATACCCGTATCTACGTGGCTCTTCGGCAGCGGCTCCAACGAGCCATTGGCCTTACGGTTGAACTGCATAAATACGTTGTTCCAGATCTCGATCACCTGCGGATGATCCTTATTTACCATCTCACGACCGGGGATCAAAGCGATCTCCGACTCATCACGCAAGTCGAAGTGAATCTCGCTACAAGGACCGCACGGACCCGTGTCGCCCATCTCCCAGAAGTTATCCTTCTTGTTACCGCGAATGATATGATCGGCAGGCAGGAAGCGCAGCCAGAAATCGTAAGCCTCCTGATCGAACGGCACACCGTCCTCCTCCGAGCCCTCGAATACGGTTGCATACATACGCTCCTTGGGCAATTTATACACCTCGGTCAGCAACTCCCACGCCCACTCGATAGCCTCTTTCTTAAAGTAGTCGCCAAACGACCAGTTACCGAGCATCTCAAACATTGTGTGGTGATAGGTATCGTGTCCTACCTCCTCCAAGTCGTTATGCTTACCCGAAACGCGCAAGCACTTCTGCGTATCGCAAACACGCGGAGCCTTAATCGGGGCGTTACCCAAGAACATATCCTTAAACTGGTTCATACCTGCATTGGTAAACATCAGCGTAGGGTCGTTCTTCACAACCATCGGTGCCGAAGGCACTACCATATGGCCTTTGCTCTCAAAAAATTTGAGAAAAGCCTCTCTGATCTTATTACTTTCCATTGTCTCTATTTTATGTCTATTTATTTCCAAAAGTGGGTAATAAATCCCGCGCGCGTTCGTTTTATTACACGCGAGAACTTGCAAAGTTACACATTTTGCTGTAATTTTGCCCAAAATGCGAAGCGTTTTTTACACAATGGCTAAAAAAGAGTACAAATTTAACCCTCAAACCCTCACTTACGAGGTCGTAACCGCCCCTTTCAAGCTGCGGTATTATCGCCTTTTGCGTAAAATTCTCATCGCTTTTATCCTCGCTTCGATCTTTAATGCGATCTTTTCGTATTTCTTTTATACCCCGAAACTATATCGCATCCACCGCGAGAATAACGAGCTAATCATAAAGTATCGTATTCTGCAAAGTAAGATCGACGCCTCGATGAATCAGCTGAACGAGATCAAGCACCGCGACAACCGCGTCTATCGTACGCTGTTTGCAGCCGACACACTCTCGATCGACGGCATCTATTCGCCCTATCCCGACTCGAAATATGCCGCATTGCGCGGCGATGACTACTCGTCGCTGATGACCTCGACGTGGATCAAGCTCGATGAACTCACGCGCAAGACCTATCTCGAATCGCGTTCGTTCGACGAGTTGCAGATTTTGGCAAAGAATAAGGAGAATATGTCATTGGCTGTACCCGCTATTATGCCGATTGACAAGAAGTTACTTAAAGGCCACATCGGCGCGTACGGTATGCGTTTCCACCCCAAACTGCACATTTGGCGACCTCACAAGGGCATCGACCTCGGCGGCCACATCGGCGATCCGGTTTATGCTACGGGCAACGGCACAGTAAAGGAGGTTGAGATCACCCGTTCGCGTCGCGGCTACGGCACACAGATTGTCATCGACCACGAGTTTGGTTACCAAACACGTTATGCCCATCTGGATAAGGTATGGGTCAAGGAGGGCGATAAGATTATGCGCGGCCAACGCATTGCAGATCTGGGTAATACGGGTATCTCAACAGGCCCTCACCTCCATTATGAGGTGATATATATGGGACATCACGTAAATCCGATCAATTACATTAACAAGAATATGAGTGCCGAAGAGTTTGAGGATATCATCAGCTCGGCACGTGAAACTACTTATGAAGCAGACTAATACAGCCCCCCGCACCGAGCGCATCGAAAAAATGCGCTATCGCCGCCGATTGAAGCAAAAGATCGTTCGCGGTGTGATCCAGGCATTCGTCTGGATCGGTTTGGCCGTCTGCTACTATCTCGGTTTTTCGCTCTTCTTCGACACTCCGACAGAGTACGCCGCCAAGCACTCGACCGATCGGTTGCGCGAAGAATATAAGGTATTGAGCGCACGTTACGATTCTATTTCGCGCGTTGTGGATAATGTTGTTGCTCGCGACAAGAATGTATTTAACATTCTTTTTGAGGCTGATCCTTACGATATGGGCAGCGCAAGTGATGCAGGGCGTTGGGCTCGTTACGAGAGTATGGTCGGACAGCCGACTGACGTTCTCTCGCGCACGTTCAACGAGCGCGTTGCCACGATGAATAAAAACATCGAGAATCTGACGGACTCATACAACAAGCTGCTGCGCCGCATCAACGAGCGAGGTAGTCAGTTGAATTATATCCCTGCTATTCAGCCCGTTATCAACGACGAACTGACACTGCTCACTGCCTCTTACGGTATGCGAATTCACCCGTTCTTCAAAACGCTGACATCACATCAGGGCATTGATTATACCGTTCCCGAAGGTACCCGAATTTTCGCAACAGCCGACGGCCGTGTGAGTGAGGTCGCCTCTCGAAATTCGACATCGGGACGTACTCTCGTCATTGATCACGGCAACGGCTACACCACCTCATACAGCCATTTAAGCAAGGTATATGTTAAGCGCGGAGCTACGGTGCGCCGTGGCGACATTGTAGCATTGAGCGGCAATACGGGTCTATCGCTCGCCCCGCACCTCCATTACGAAGTTCGATATAACGGTATGCGTGTCGATCCTATTCACTACTTCTTTATGGAGTTGTCGCCCGATCAATATCGCAAGATTATGCAGATCGCCCAATCGGGAATGCAGTCGTTCGACTAATCTTGATATTTCACACAACGAATCACCTAATACACAAAAACGCCGCCTCGTTTTTTTTCGGGCGGCGTTTGTTGTTTGCTTTGCAACATTTATCTACGAGCAAGATACTCCTCGATATTACGTTCAATGCAACCAACCAACGTAGCAATTGACTCGGCTGCCGACCACGCATTGTGCGGCGAAAGCAACAATCGATCACTCTTCTCGACCTTCAACAGAGGAGAATCTGCCTCAATCGGCTCATGTACAAAGACATCAAGTGCAGCACCACCAATCTTACCTGTGTCGATCGCTTCAGCCAACGCTTTTTCATCAACAATACCACCACGTGCAACATTGATTAACAAAGCGTCAGACTTCATTATATCAAGTTTTGCTTTATCTATTAAATTGCGCGTTGCCGCGTTCAACGGACAATGAATCGAAACCACGTCAGATGTTTCCAAAAGCTCGTCAAGCGATACACACGGCCACGGCTCCTCTCGTTGTACGCCCGAAGTCGAAGCATAGGCGACTTCGCACCCCATAGCCTCCGCAACACGTGCCACATTGCGACCAATTGCACCCAATCCGATAATACCCCAACGGCTACCGCAAAGGCGACGAGTCGGGCGATCGAAATTAAACATCAACCCATCTGCCGAATAGCGACCCGACTTTATATAGTTATCGTAATAGCCTATATTTCTGCACAATGCCAACGCTGCGCCAATCGTTGTTTCAGTTACTGATTCGGTCGAATAACCGGCCGCATTACGCACCTCTATCCCGAACTCTGCGGCAGCTTCGAGATCAATAATATTCACACCTGTTGCAGCAACGCAGATCAGTCGCAGATTAGGCAGAGCCTTCATCGTTTCACGCGAGAAGGGCACCTTGTTCGTAATCACAATTTCGGCATCACCAACACGCTCGACCACCTCGTCGGCCAACGTATTATAGTAGGAGCTGTAATCACCCATCGAGCGCACACGCGACAGGTCGGCATTACTCAGCGAATACTCGTCTAAGAAAACAATTTTTGGCTTCTTATCTATCTTCGTTTTAATCATTTATCAACCCTGACCTTGACTTTTAGGTGAGAAGGCTGTCTGCCACGGCTGAACACCCGAAACCATCAATTCGCGCACGAAAATCTCTCCTCGTTCATTCATCACATATAGCTTCGTTCCGACAAATGCCAGCGAGCGAATCGGAGCACTATCGGGCAATGGCAAAATCGCTCGTACACGACCATTTTGGTCGCACACCTGCACACCCATAGCCGTTGCGACATAGAGATTTCCATTCTCGTCGAAACACATCTGCCCAACCTGCTGCGAATCATCGCCCGTAGTATTGTGCAACCAATAGAAACGCTGACCGGCCATCGGCACACC
>CALBQR010000057.1 GCA_937899895.1 uncultured Alistipes sp. | reverse complement strand
GGTTGGATCGGTATCTCTCTCTCCGCGAGGCGATTGGCGAATGCCGAGCGATGCAGTTGCGGCTGAATGGCAGGCTAAAATTAAGTAAAGAAGCAGATGAAAAAAGTTTTAGTATTGGCGGTAGCGATCTTCTTCTCTGCCGCAGCAGTTCAGGCGCAGAGCTTGAAGGATATTTTGGGCGGTGTGGTTAATGCCGTTAAGGGCAATACGACCACCGAGCAGACAATCGTAGGCGAGTGGGGCTATAATCGCCCTGCAATTCAGCTTAAAAGCGAGAATGTTCTGGCGCAGGCGGGTAGCTCACTAATGGTCGGCACGATCGAGAAAAAGCTGGCTCCCTACTACGAGAAGGTGGGTTTGAAGGCTGGCTCGGCGGCGATCACGCTGACCGAGGATAAGCAATTTACGCTGGTTGTCGGCAAACGCACCTTGCAGGGAACATACGAGTTCGATAGTGTGTCCAATGCCTTGACGCTCAACTTTACGACCAAGACCGCGGTCAAGATCGGCAAGATCAAGGGCGAGGCAAAGTTGTCGGGTGGCGACTTGAAACTGCTGTTTGCGGCCGATAAGATGTTGAAGATTGTCAAGGGTTTGTCGGCGGTGTCGAATAACTCGTCGATTGCGTCAATCTCGAAAGTTGCAGATCAATACGATGGTATGAGTCTTGGAATGACCTTTGCGAAGTAGTCGTTTCGACGATCAACTAAAAAACCGCGTCCTTCATTGTGAGGGGCGCGGTTTTGTCTATTATTAAATAGGTGTCAGCCTATCTCTTCTTGCGCTTACGTTGCACGGTCCAGCCGAAACGTCCAATCTGTTGACCGAGAGAGTAGTAGTGGCCGTGCATATAGGTAATCGGGCGGGCACGCTCCAACTCGAAACGACCCGTTTCGGGGTTGATGTATGCCTCGTCGGCCTGCACATTAACCACATCGGCCAAGAACATATCGTGCGAACCGAGTTCAATCACCTCGCGCACGCGGCACTCGATCGCAATCGGAGCCTCCTCGATAATCGGCGCATTTACCATCGCTGCGGGCGAGGGTGTAAGGCCACACACCTCGAATTTGTTATACTCGCGGCCCGAACGCACTCCGCACCAATCGGTCGCCTCGGCCAGAGCTTCGGTGGTGAGATTGATGACAAATTCGCCCGTGCGCTTGATGATATCGTAGGAGTGTCGCTCGCGGCGTACGGAGATGTAACACATTGGCGGCTCGGAACATACGGTACCCGTCCAAGCGATTGTGATAAGGTTATATTCGTCGGGCGTCGCGCCGCAGCTGACCAGCACGGCGGGCAGAGGATAGACCATTGTGCCGGGTTTCCAATTCTGTTTCATTGTGCGTGAATTTTCGTTTCTACAAATATAGCTTTTTTGTTTCAAATTCTCTATATTTGTACAATCAAATTCAAAAAATCGATAGTATGAAGATGACGAATAACTCCTCGTATTCTGCTCCCTCGGAGAAAATTCCGCCAAAGACCTATTTGGTGGAGTCGATTTTGGCAACGATTTTCTGCTGTCTGCCATTCGGTATCATCGGCATTATCAATGCGGCGCGTGTCGAAAATGCCTTCTATTCGGGCGACGAAACCGAAGCGGAACGTCTATCGGGACAAGCCCTGAAATGGGTTAAGATCGCCTTTTTTACGGGCCTTGCAGCCGTTGTGATCTATCTGATCTGTCTGGGGATATTTGCGTCGCGAATGGCCAATGACGGTTTTTAGCCGATCATCGGAGAGTTATTCGATAGAGATTTGTGTAACCGTGAATTAAAGTGGGTGGAACTGCTTTAATTCGCGGTTTAACTCTTTTTCACGGCCGCCAACGTGGTGATTGACCAATGCGTGAAAGGCTGCCGAGTGGTTGCGATGAACGGTGTGGCAGAGTTCGTGGATAATAATGAAATCGATCAGGTGGTCGGGTAGCAACATCAAATATACGCTCATCGACAGATCGTTGCGCGACGTGCAACTTCCCCATTTACTGCGCGTTGCACGAATCGATACCGAACGATATTCAAGACCAATTCGGCGTGCAATCTCCTCGACTCTCTGCGGTATATACTCTTTCGCTTCGCTGCGCAAAGCCTCGGTAACTCCCTTATTTATAATTTGTTGAACGTCGCTGTCGGTGATATCCGAGTCGGGGTGGTGGCGCACCGTAACCTTATCTGACGTAATACGCACCGAGGGCAGTGTGCAGTTCGGATCGCAGAGAATGACCAATTCGTGTTGTCGCGTGCGAAAAGGCGGGCGGATAAGGCGTTGTGCAGCCTTTTCGCGTTGTTTGGTGAGTGTGGCGATGACCCAATCTAACTTTGTTTCAAGAAATTGCAACGCTCTTTCGCGCGATGAAAACCACGGGTAGGCTACACGCACACACTCATTGCGCACCGAGATACGAATATTTCGGGCACGCGCCACTCGCTCGATCTCGATCGGACCGAGAGTAGGGTGGTTGTGGCTCTGTTTCATTGAGTTAGCCGATACGCTGACGAACGACCTCGAAGAGCATAACAGCCGCAGCGGCCGATACGTTGAGCGACTCAATATGACCGATCATCGGAATTGCCAACTGCTCGTCGCAGAGTTTCATCACCTCCTTCGAGATACCGCGCTCCTCGTTACCCATTACGATCGCAGTCGGACGGGTGAAATCTGCATCGTAGAGTAGTTTGCGACTCTTTTCGGTAGCTGCAACAATCTGATACCCCTCGGTTTGCAACATCTTGATTGTGTTGCGGATCGAGCCAACGCGGCAGACGGGGATCGCGGTCAGTGCGCCGGCTGACGAGCGAATAGCCTCGGCATTGACGGGTGCAGCATTTTTAAGCGGTACGATCAGTCCGTGCGCTCCTGCACACTCGGCCGAGCGGGCAATGGCTCCGAAATTTCGCACGTCTGTAACGCCGTCGAAGATCACAATCAGTGGGGTCTCATCATCGGGCACACGCTCGAAAATATCCTCAATCGAGGCGTATTCGATTGAGGCGATCTGTGCCACAACGCCTTGGTGGTTGCCACGTGTCAAACGATTCAACTTCTCGACGGGAACCTCTTGAATGTGAATGTGGTGGCGATAGCATAAGTCGCGCAACTCCGTCATCAACTGTCCCTCTGCACCCTTGCGGATATAGAGTTTTTCGATCTGCTTTCCCGCTTCGATAGCCTCGGCTACGGGGCGTATTCCGAAAATAAGATTCTCTGCCATATCTTCTCTCTTTTTAATTTTCTTCGATCAATTCAAGTTCATAGCTCGCCTTCTCCCACTCGTGCATTTGGTGGTCGTAACGTGTTTTCAACTCGTCGTAAGCACGATAGTCGGCCTCGTTGTATTCGGTCGCCGAGGCAAAACGTGCATCATACTCGGCGATCTGCCCCTCGATCTCGGCCAGCTCTGTTTCGATCGCCTCGACCGCCTTGCGCAATTTGCGAATCTGTTTCTCCTGCTCCTTCTTCTGCTCGTATGAGAGTTTGCCCGAAGAGGGTGCAGTGCTATCCTTCGCTACGGTTGTGGTGGTCGCTTTGCGTTCGATTTCGGCCAGCGACTCGACCTTGCGCTTTTCGAGGAAGTAATAGATGCCGCCAAGGTATTCCTTAACGCCGCCATCGCGGAACTCATATATTTTATCGACCATTCCGTCAAGGAACTCTCGATCGTGCGAAACAACGACCACCGTTCCGTCGAAGCGCATAAGAGCCTCTTTCAGAATGTCTTTCGAGCGCATATCCATATGGTTTGTCGGCTCGTCCATTACAATCAGGTTGTGCGGTTCGAGCATCATTCGCGCCATTGCCAGACGGGCGCGTTCGCCGCCGGACAGCACCTTGACCTTCTTGTCGATATCCTCGCCTCGGAACAGAAAGGCTCCCAAAATATCGCGCAGACGAGTGCGAATATCGCCTACTGCAACGCGATCCAATGTGTCGAAAACGGTAATCTCGCCATCCATCAGATCCTCCTGATTCTGGGCGTAGTATCCGACATTGACATTTGCACCGAGGCGGATTGAGCCTTCGCTTGCCTGCAATTCGCTGACTAACATACGCGCAAAGGTGGTTTTACCCTCGCCATTGCGACCCACAAGGGCGATCTTCTCACCGCGTTCGATAACGAAATTGGCACCGCTGAAAACGTGCTTCGAGCCGAAACTCTTGCCCACCTCCTTCACCTCGGCCACGATCTGTCCCGAACGTGGTGCAGGTGGAAATTTGATATTCAGCGTCGATAGATCCTCCTCATCGACCTCGATACGCTCCAAGCGTTCGAGCTGCTTGATGCGCGACTGGACCTGATTCGACTTGGTCGGTTTGTAACGGAAACGTTCGATGAACTCCTCGGTCTTCTCGATCATACGTTGTTGGTTCTCATAGGCTGCCATCTGCTGCTCGCGGCGTTCGCGGCGCAGGATAACATACTTGCTATAAGGTACTTTGTAGTCGTAAATCTTGCCAAGTGAGATCTCGATCGTGCGATTTGTTACGTTATCAAGGAAGGCGCGGTCGTGCGAAATAAGCAACACCGCACCATTATAATTTCGCAAATACTCTTCGAGCCACTGAATAGACTCGATGTCGAGGTGGTTCGTAGGCTCGTCAAGCAAAAATATCGACGGACGACGCAGGAGCAACTTTGCCAACTCGATACGCATACGCCAGCCGCCCGAAAATTGGCTTGTGGGGCGGTCGAAATCTTCGCGGCGGAAACCCAATCCGAGCAGAGTCTTTTCGATGTCGGCCTCACGACTGTCGCCTCCCAGAATGTGATAGCGATTGTTGCACTCGTCAAGGCGGTGCATCAACTGCTCGTATTCGGGCGAGTCGTAATCTTCGCGTTCAGCCAATGCGGTTGTGATGCGCTCGATCTCGGCCTCAATTTCAAGCACTTCGGCGAAGGCTTTTGCCGTTTCGTCAATGAGCGTGGTCGTATCGGCCACCTTCATCTGCTGTGGCAGGTAGCCGATCGTGCAGTCGCTATTGCGCGTAACAACACCCGACGTAGGCTGTTGCTCCCCCGTGATAATGCGTAGGAGGGTAGTTTTGCCCGCGCCGTTCTTGCCGACAAGACCTATGCGATCCTTGGGATTTACCAAGAATGAAATTTGGTCGAAGAGTGTCCAGCCGCCAAAGCTGACGGTTACGTTGTCGATCGAAATCATCGGTCGTTATGCGTTGAGAATCTTTAAGATTTCTTCTTCGGGATCGGCAGCCTTGAATACTGCGCTACCTGCAACCAACGCGTCGCAACCGGCTTCGTAAAGCTCGCCTGCATTGGCTGCCGAAACGCCACCGTCGATCTCGATCGTAACATTCAGATTGGCCTCATCAATCATCTTGCGCAACTCGCGTACCTTGTCGGTCGAGCCTTCGATAAAGCTCTGACCACCGAAACCGGGCTCCACACTCATTACCAACACCAGATCAACCTTCGGCAGCAGATCGCGCAACACCTCTACGGGAGTTTTGGGCTTGATCGAGATACCGACCTTTGCACCACTTTCGCGGATCAGGCGGATGGCCTCTTCGGGTGTCGAGGTAGCCTCATAGTGAAAAGTTACGATGTCGGCACCTGCTTCGGCAAAGCGAGCGACATATTTTTCCGGCTCTACGATCATCAGATGTACATCGAGTACCTTATTCGAGGCCTTGCGGATAGGTTTCATTACGGGAAAACCGAACGAGATGTTGGGTACAAAAACGCCATCCATCACGTCGATATGAATCCATTGCGCCGCACTGCGGTCGATCATACGTGTATCGCGGTCGAGGTTTCCGAAGTCGGCCGAGAGCATCGAGGGGGAAATAATTCGTTTCATACGAGATTTTGAGTATTCTTAATGGACAAAGATACGCATATTTCTCGAAAAATATAGCTATATTTGCCAGAAGATAATCACGTAGAGTATGAATATTGCCGTAATTATATCAATTTCACTTGTTCTGTTGCTACTTTTAGTAGCATTGATCTATTCGCGCCGTGAGTTGCGACTCTCGCGTGCCGAGACTGCTACCGAGCGAGAAAGTGCTCGCAGGGAGGCCGACGAGCAACTCTCGAAGGTCGAGGAGTTGCAGTCGCGCATAGTTGAACTTACGGCCGAAAAGGGTGAGGTGCAGACCGAGTCGGAGCGTCGCGCGGTGCGTATCGAAGCTCTTGAAATGCGCCTTGCCGATCAGCAACGTGCGGCCGACGAGGAGCGAGAACAGCAGCGCGAGGAACAGCGACAAGCGGCGGAGAATCAGCGCGTTGCCAATGAGCAGATGCAGAAGGCGATGCAGGAGCAGTTCCGCAATTTAGCGAACGATATTTTGGAGGAGAAGAGCCGCCTGTTTCGCCAGACCAACTCGGAATCTATTGAGCAGTTATTGAAGCCTTTCCGCGAAAACATTGCTGATTTCAAACTACGTGTCGAGACAATCCACCGCGACGATGTCGAACGACACGGAGCGTTGAAGAACGAACTGAAAAATCTGATGGAGCTCAATCGCCGCATTACCGATGAAACGAACAATCTGACCGAGGCCATTCGCGGCAACTCGAAGGTGCAGGGCGATATGGGTGAGATGATTCTGACGACCATTCTCGACCACTCGAATCTCATTAAGGGTGAGCACTATGTGGTGCAGGCCAACATCAAGGACGAGGAGGGTAATAATCTGCGTCCCGATGTGATTTTGAATCTTCCCGAAAGCAAGCGTGTGATTATCGACTCGAAGGTATCGCTGACCGCATATTTGGATTATACGCGTGCCGAAACGGAGGTTGAGCGTACGGCGGCAATGGCTCGACATATCGAGTCGATACGTCAGCATATCAAAGAGTTAAGCCGCAAGGAGTATCAGCGCCTGCTGGATTGTACGCCCGATTTCGTGCTGATGTTTATCCCTATCGAATCGGCATTCTTGGAGGCTATGCGCGAGTGTCGCGACGACCTCTGGTTGGAGGCATACAATCGTAAGGTGATCCTCTCGTCGCCCACCAATCTGTTTGCGATGTTGAAGTTGGTCGATGATCTGTGGCAGCGTGATAATCGCAACCGCAATACCGAGCGCATTGCGCAGTTGGGTGTTAAACTATATGATCAATTTGTGAAATTTGTCGCTGCGATGGATGGTGTCGGTAAGGGTATCAGCGATGCGCAACGCAGTTACGATGAGGCATATAAGCGTCTGACTTCGGGTAATGACAATCTTGTGCGCAATAGCGAGCGTCTGCGTCAATATGGCATTAAAGCCAAGCAGACTCTTAATCCTACACTTATTGCCGCTGCCACCGATGATGAAGAGGAGGAGTAGCGGAGAGTCGGTAGCACGTTTCTAAACAAAATCAATCACCGAATTGTGCTGCGGATAGCTGCACGGGAGCTCTTCTAAATCTCTATTTCGCGCCACTCTCCCTCCACACGTATTCGTGCGCACCCATTGCGTATGGGTTTGATCGCATCGGCTTCGGGGCAGATTAGGCGCGGGCGACCTTGTTGGTCGATATATTGCCATACACCGCCTAAACAGACGGCCGCATAGCCTTCGCTAAACTCAAATGCGGAGCTATACGCTGCGCCAATCACCCAACGATCGTCGTCGTCGATAAATCCCCAATAACCGCCCTTCGTTGCAAGGTGCAATTCGCTATTTGCAGTGATCGCTCCGATCGCTTGGCGCAGGGCGTCGTTTAGCCCTTCGAGATGGTGTATGGGTGAGCGTAAAGATCGGAGTATCAATGAATGTGCCGCATCGCCCGCCGACGCAAACAGCTTTGCCATTTCGGCTACGGCGGCACTTCTGCACTCAACAGCCTCCGAGGGGTCGATCAGCACTCCGTCGCCACGATCGTAACGACGATAGAGATCATAATCGAGAGCCAATGCCGCCAGCGTTGCCGAGATCAGAGCAATGGGGTAGTCGTCGAGGTGGCGGTCGAAGTGTGTCTCTGTGCGCGACGGGTGGCGATAGCCATCCGTGCCAAGTTGTGTTGTGGTCAAGCCTGCGAGTGAAGGTGTATAGACCGAATCGACATCAACCAGACGCAGTCCTCGCGGTGAGCAGATAATATTTTCTGGTTTCAAATCGCCGTGTGCCCACTCCTCATTCAGCAGGGCAAGCGCAAAACGATCGAATTCGGTTGAGAGTCGCGCCAATCGCTCCTTGTCGCGTTCGATGACTGCATCAAGAATTTCATCGTTCAGTGCTCGACCCTCGATCCACTCGCCAACCATAACTCCGACTTCGACCTCGTTTCCATCCTCATCGTCAATTGTCAGCTCGCGATCGAGCCACTGACAGTAGGCCGTAAGTGGAGTCTGTTGCGAGCAGGCGCAACGTGCAGCGATGGCCTGCGGAGGGCGCAGATAGCATTTGAGCATCATCACTCGCTCCTCGCTGACAATGCGAAATACAACGGCATCGTTGCCCACGCGAAAGTTTCCTTTGGGTACAAGACGCGGTATGCCGAGCGTACGGAAACGATCGACAGGATTGGCCAAGACCTTCAAATATTGATATGCAGAGCGAATCATCTCAATTCAATAAAAAAGGTTGCCCGACGCACTCTCGCACGGGCAACCTCTTATCTATCGACGGAACTACTTATTCAATCTCTCGCGCACGCGCTGTGCAGCCTTTTCGAGCAGCTCTGCGGGGCAGCACAGAGTGATACGAACGTAACGCTTACCCTCGCTGCCGAAGATAGCACCGGGAGTTACAAATACGTCGCACTTCTCCATTACCTCATCCGAGAATTGGAACGAATCGCCCTCGTAGCTCTCCGGTAACTCGGCCCAGATAAACAGGCCTGCCTGACCCTTACGGTAGGTACAGCCCAGAGCATCAAGCAGTTCGTAACCCTGCTTCTCACGAGCGTAGTAGATATCGTTCAACTCCTTGAACCACTCATCACCCAACGACAAAGCGGTCTCGGCAGCTGCCTGCACGGGGTAGAACATACCCGAATCCATATTGCTCTTGAAGCAGAGGATTGCGTCGATCCACTCCTTCTTTGCGAAGATTGCACCCACGCGCCAGCCTGCCATCGAGTGGCCCTTCGAGAGCGAGTTGAGCTCCATAGCAACCTCCATCGCGCCCTCTACCTGCAAAATGCTCATCGGCTTGGGATTGCGGACAAAGCTATACGGGTTGTCGTGGATAATCAGAATGTTGTGCTTTGCGCCAAACTCGACCAACTTCTCGAACAGATCGGGAGTCGGGGTCTGACCTGTCGGCATATTGGGATAATTGACCAGCATCATCTTTACGCCCTCCAAACCTGCGGCCTCGATAGCCTCGAAATCGGGCAGGAAACCGGTCTGCTTATTCAGTGAGTAGGGAACCATAACGCCACCCGACAGCTTTACGGCTGCACTATAAGTTGGGTAGCCGGGGTTGGGAACCAGCACCTTATCACCAACATTGAGGAAGGTCTGGCAGATGTGCATCAGACCCTCTTTCGAGCCGAGCAGAGGCAGTACCTCCGAGCGGAAATCTACATCGACGTTGTAGTAACGCTTGTACCAATCGGCAAATGCCTTACGCAGAATAGGCTCGCCCTGATACGACATATATTTATGGACATCGGGTCGCTGTGCCTCTTTTGCGAGGCGGTCGATAACCGACTGGTGGGGCGGCAGGTCGGGGCTACCCATAGCCAGACGAATGATTTGGCGGCCTGTTGCAGCCTCGATTTCGCTGATTTCGCGCAATTTACGCGAGAAGTAGTACTCGCCGATACCGTTCAAACGCTGTGAACGCTCGATAGTAACTTTGTTCATAAAGTTGATATTATTGAATTTGGTTTATTTAGTCTTGTCTAATTGTACAAAGGTAGTGAATATATTTCGATATTATTCGTCTGCAAAGCGATTTTTTGATAGTTTTTTGTGCATTGTGCTCCTGTTGCGGTTCACTTTTTTGCCTAATGGAGCTGTTGCCGACTATGTTTGCTTTGCCGCGTAAGAGTGTCGGTGAAAATTTTTCTCCGATATCGGGATAAGATTGGCCATATAATTAAGGTATATTCACGAAAAAAAACTAACTTTGCAAATTGGAAAAATTTTATGTTGTAAACAATAATCGAAAACTATAAAATCATACAACTATGAAAGCTGAATACATTCCCTTCGTTGAGGAGTTGATCGAGTTGGCAATTAAAGAGGATATCGGTGATGGCGATCACACATCGCTCTGCTGTATTCCCGCCGAAGAGCGCGGTCGTATGCGTCTGCTGTGCAAGCAGGATGGTATCATCGCAGGTATCGAGGTTGCACAGATGGTGCTCAACCGTCTGGACCCCGAAATGGAGTTTGAACAGCTGCTTGAAGATGGTACGCGAGTGAAGGTCGGCGATGTGGCATTCTACGTGTCTGGTCGTCTGCAATCGTTGTTGCAGGCCGAGCGTATCCTGCTCAATATTATGCAGCGAATGAGTGGCGTGGCAACCCAGACGGCAGTCTATGCCGATCGTTTGCAGGGCCTGAAAACCAAAGTGTTGGATACCCGCAAGACCACACCCGGTATGCGCGTGCTCGATAAGATGGCCGTTAAGATCGGCGGTGGCGAGAATCACCGTATCGGTCTGTTCGATATGATTCTTTTGAAGGATAACCATATTGACTTTGCAGGTGGTGTAACGCAGGCACTGACCAAGTGTCGCGAGTATCTGGCTCGCACGGGTCGCAACTTGAAGATCGAGATCGAGGTGCGCACGTTGGAGAACATCGACGAGGTTTTTGCTGCGGGTGGTGCCGATCGCATTATGCTCGATAACTTCTCGCTCGAAATGACACGTGAGGCGGTTAAGCGTATTGCAGGCCGTTGCGAGATCGAGTCGAGTGGCGGTATCACGCTCGATACCCTGCGCGACTATGCCGAGTGCGGTGTCGATTTCGTGTCGGTGGGTGCTCTGACTCACCAGATCAAGAGCCTCGATATGAGTTTGAAGGCTTGCTAAACGACAGATTATGAGAAAAGTATTCTTGTTCGTGGCTTTGGTGGTGGCCGTTGTGGCCAATGCTGCCGAGCCTTATACCTATACCGACATTGTGCGTCTCGGTGCAAAGCAACGTTCGGTCTATGGCCTGCGTTCGACGGCCGATGGCGAGCACTATACCGCTATGGTCAATGGTTCGGTGTGCCGCTTTGCGTATGCTACGGGTGCGCAGACCGATGTGATCTATGATGCAAAGGCCGAGGGCGCGGTGCGTGTGGGTGATTATGAGTTCTCGCAGGACGAGAGCCTGTTGCTCATTTCGTCGAATCACTCGCCGATTTATCGCCGTTCGTTTACGGCCGATTACTATGTCGCCAAGGTTGGAGACCGTGCCGAGGAGCTCGCTCCTGCGATTGAGGGCAAGCGTGATGCAATCATCTCGCCCGATAATCGTTGGGTTGGCTTTGTGGCTGAAAATGACCTCTATATCGCCGATATGCAGAATGGTGGCGCGGTGCAGCGCATAACGACTGACGGTAAGCGCAACCACATCATCAATGGCGCAACGGATTGGGTTTATGAGGAGGAGTTTGCATTTACGCGAGCCTTCGCATTCTCGCCCGATGGCGCGAAGGTGGCCTACCTGCGTTTCGATGAGAGCGAGGTTGAGGAGTTCGAGATGATGCGCTATGATGCGCAACTCTACAATCGCCCCTACAAGTTCAAGTATCCGAAGGCGGGCGAGCGCAATTCGACGGTCGAGCTGTATGTCTATGATATCGCAACGGGTAAGCGCACGAAGATTGATGTGGGCACCGAGACCGACCAATATATTCCGCGCATTGGCTGGACTCCGCGCGGTGAGTTGTATTTCTTCCGCGAGAATCGTCTGCAAAACCACTTCGAGGTGCTGTTGGCATCGACCGAAGGTGCATCGCGTGTGATCTACGATGAGCGTTCGCCACGCTATGTCGAGCGTGTTGATGATCGTACGGTTACGTTTCTCGCGGACGGCGATCGCTTTGTGGTGCGCAACGAAACCGAGAGCGGATATATGCACCTCTACCTTTATAGCGCATCGCGTGGTCGTCTGCGCGCACTGACCGAGGGCGCGTGGGAGGTTACGGAGGTTGTTGAGGTTACTGACGAGCGTGTCTATTTCCTCTCGACCGAGACCTCGCCTCTGCGTCGTAATCTCTATTCGGTGAAACTCAATGGCAAGGATAAACGCCGCATCACCCAGCGCGATGGTATGTATCGCATTGCGCCGAGTAGCGGTATGCGCTATTTTATCAGTTACTTCTCGTCGGCCGATACGCCTCAAATCGTAACTCTTCACCGTGCTAATGGTGAGCAGGTGCGCGTGTTGGAGGATAATGCGGACTATGTAAAGGCGACGGCCGAACTGCCTCGCAAGGAGTTCTTCACCTTTACGACCGAGCGTGGCGATCGCCTGAATGGATATATGGTGCGTCCGTCGGATTTCGACAAGACGAAGAAATATCCTGTGCTGATGACTCAATATTCGGGTCCTGGCTCGCAGAGTGTGGCAGATAGTTGGGTGCTCGGTTGGGAGGACGCAATGGTGCAAAATGGCTACGTCGTGGTCTGTGTCGATGGTCGCGGTACGGGTTTCCGAGGTGAGGCATTTAAGAAACTGACATATGGGCAGTTGGGTCGCTTGGAGGTTGAGGATCAGATCTCTGCGGCACGCTATTTGCAAACGCTCTTGTGGGTCGATGCGGAGCGTATTGGTATCTACGGTTGGAGCTATGGCGGCTTTATGGCGTTGGGAGCAGCTCTGCGTGGTGGTGATCTGTTCAAGATGGCGATTGCCGTTGCGCCCGTAACCTCGTGGCGTTACTACGATTCGGTATATACGGAGGTCTATAATGGTCTGCCGCAGCAAAATGCGGCCGGTTATGATGATAACTCGCCGATCAATTTTGCAGAGGGACTTTCGGATCGCACCTCGCTGCTGATTATCCACGGCACGGGCGACGATAATGTCCATTTCCAGAATACGGTCGAGATGGTCCGCGCGCTGAATCGTGCGGGTAAGCAGTTCGATCTGGCAATCTATCCCGACGATAACCATTCGATGGTACCTGCGGGTCGCATTCACGTGCGCGAACGTATGGTGCGCTACACGTTAGAGAATCTCTAATCCGTCGAGATCAATTTCAAGCGGCCGCCCGTTGAGTACCACTCGCGCGCGGCCGTTTTTGTATCCGAAAGCGTCATCATAACGTAGCGCAACCACCTCGCAACCGTGCGTGTCGATAAATCCCCAACGATTGTCGCGGCAGGCTGTGAGGCGATGCTCTTGACAGTCGCCCAGATAGTCGTAATAGGGGCTGATGCGATGTCCGAGCGAGTCGTATAATGCCCAGCCGTGCTCACCGCCAACGGTGGCAATGTTGTAGTCGGCCGACCAACAGATGTCTTCGTGTTCGGGCGCAATGATCCACTCTCCCTGCTTATTGATCAAACCGCAGCCATTGTCGGTTTCGACTACGGCGCGTCCTTCGTGAAAAGGCTCGGCATTTAGGAATTGAGCCTCGATAACCACGCGATTCAACAGATCGAGATAGCCGTAACGACCCTCCTCACGGAAGGCGATGCGATCCTCCGACGGGATGTCGATCCATTCGCGCATAGAGAAATCGACCTTATCAAGCAACCTGCGCGTGATGTGCTGGTGTTGGCAGAGTGTTTTGCTGTCGCTCTTCTGCGGCTTGACCTTCGCCGTGCCGACAATCTCGCGCAGGGTGGCGCATAACGTCGCGCGATCTGATGCGGCGAGAAGTTCCTCGACCTTTGGAAAGGTGTTGTGAGGCATTGCAGCGCGCAGAATCTCGAATGTGATTTCGACGATAGCTTTGTTATCGTCTGACGACGAACCGAAACGGCCGTGATGTAGTGCGCATAGGCTCATTTCGCCACCTTCGCAGACAATGATACGGGAGGTGTTTAATGCACGGTGAGCGAAGTCAAGTGCGCCTAACTCCTCGGCGCAATCTAACCACGCCGAGGCGAGCGCACGAGCCTGCGCCGGTGTGGGCCGCTGATCAAGGAGCGAGCGCAGGGTAGTCCCTTCGGGCAGAATTTCAATAACGATATCGCAAAGCCTATTGCCGACGATCATCTCTTTCGGCAAAAGTCTATAACCTACTAAATGCGTTGAGTGGCACCGCTTTAAGACTGCGCTTAATCGTTCGGCCGCACACTCGGCTGCGTGTCCGAGCGGGCAGTATATGCGGCAAGGCGTGTCGTGCCACAATGCCTCAAACTGAATGTGCGAGCTGGTGGTTTGTGTCAATGGGACTCCCTGCTCATTTGTGAGTAGTTTGATCTCTTTGATATTGACAAAAGCGGCACTGCCATTGGCTGCGGCAATGGTATAATCACTTATAGCAGTAATCATCGTTAAATGACATTTAGGCTTATTGACCCGATATTCATCATTGCAATCACCTCGCCGATCGAGGTATTAAAGCTCATTCCGCGATAGCGCGTGGCGACACTCTCACCGCGTAGCGACGCAATGGCCGGTGCATAGTTTGCAGGCATCTCGCTGGCGCACTCATAGAGCAGTCGTGCGTAATAGTTTTCACCCAGCTCCTGCATAGATGCGGGGAAGAGTATCGAACGTTGATCGGCACTTGTTGCCAAATGGATATTGATAAGCAGAGCGTTACCGTCGGCGGTTGAACAGCTGCGCAGACGGTCGCAAATTTCGGTAATATCGGCGTGATCGCCATCCGAGGCTTCACCGTCGGTTATGTTGAATATTGTGGGCGGATAACTCTGTGCATTTTCGGGACGGGCGCACCACTCTTCGACCATTTCGGTCGCTTCGAGCAGAGCCTCAAACATAGGCGTCGAGCCTTCGGCCGCGGGTGTGATCCAACGTGGCAGAGCAAAATTTGGTGCGGCAAAATCGGGCTGCGCCAACTTCCCAAACTCGGTAATTGGAATAAAACTTTTGCTTTGACCGATGACGGGCGAGAGTTGATCGCCGGCATATCCGATCAGAGCGATATCGAAGTAATTTCTTACGCCGTTGCTGCGTCGTGCGCGACATAGCAACTCGAAGATCAGTCGATTCGCGACCTCGGCCAGAGCCTCGGCTTTGGATACGAATTGTCCGTTAAATGTAATCTTCTCGGCCATCGAACCCGATCGGTCGAGCAATATCACAAATGCGGTACGGTTACGGCTATTGATTGTTGCTTGGTAGTTAGCCATTATGTAATATAGTTTAAGTTGATGTGAATAATGCGAAGTTAAGAACAATTTTGTTATTTTGTTCGATTTTTAGAGCAAAAAGCTTCAAAAACGAGCGGAGATTGACATTTTTTCAGGAGTGAATATTGTATTTTCAGCGAAATATTGTAAGATTTTCGGTTTTTGTCGTTTGGCCTTTTCGCAATGCACTTCGTTTTTTTGAATGTTTATATCGTGGTCTATTGAGGATAGCCGGAGCCTGTCGGGGTGCGATTGCTGAATTATTTCTGATTATGAAGACGTAATTTCTGCGGAAAATCATACCTTTGCAGAGCAGTTGCCCGAAATGCGGGAGATTGCGAAGATTAATTGTCGAAAAACTCAAACAAAAAGATATGGAAGATAAGCGTTTGCAGTCGGTTGGCCGATTGCTGGAAGTATTAGACGAGTTGCGCGAGAAGTGCCCGTGGGATCGTAAGCAGACCTTCGAGTCGTTGCGTAGCAATACTATCGAAGAGGCATACGAGTTGGTCGATGCTATTACCGATGGCAATATGGAGAATGTCAAGGAGGAGATTGGCGATCTGTTGTTGCACGTCGCCTTCTACTCGAAGATGGGCGATGAACAGGGACTTTTCGACATCGGAACGGTGGCCGATGCGTTGTGCGATAAGTTGATCTATCGCCACCCGCACGTCTTTGGCGACATTCACGCTGATACGCCCGAAGAGGTTAAGCAGAATTGGGAACTGCTGAAATTGCGCAAAAAGAAGCGTGCAGGAGGTCTGTTGGGTGGTGTGCCGCGCAGTCTGCCCTCGATGGTAAAGGCTTATCGTGTAGGTGAAAAGGCGGCATCGGTCGGCTTCGATTGGGAGAAGCGCGAAGATGTTTGGGCCAAGGTGCAGGAGGAGATTGGCGAGGTTCAGACCGAGATCGACAACAAGGACCACGAGGCTTTGGAGAGCGAGTTTGGCGATCTGTTCTTTGCGCTGATCAACGCATCGCGCCTGTACGGTATTGATCCGGAGCAGGCTTTGGAGAGAACCAACCGCAAATTTATCCACCGCTTTGGTTGTATCGAGAAAGGGGCGGCCGAGCAGGGCCGCGAGTTGGGCGATCTGACTCTCGAAGAGATGGAAAATCTGTGGCAATCAGCGAAAAAGAGCGAGTAAATATTGAAAAATAGGGCAAAAAATTTGCTCTTATTGTAAATAAGTACTATATTTGCACCGAATAAGTGAACGAAGAGGGGACGAGAGTCCCCTCGTTTCGTAGATATAGCCCACTGATTGTTGGCCGTCGATGCCGTTTCGGGTGTGGCAATAGATTGATAAATAACCATTTCGATAACCGAATCCCGAATCCGAAAGAGAGGAGTGAAGATATGATTGATTGCAGTAAAATAGTTGAAATTGCCGCGCAGTTGCTCGAAGGTAGCGATATGTACGTGGTAGATTGTACGTGTAACAACGCCAATGAGGTGGAACTGATTATCGACAGCGATACGTCGGTTGCCATTGATGCGTGCGTTGAGTTGAGTCGCGCCATCAACGAGCAGTTTGATCGCGACGTGGAGGATTTTTCGCTGATGGTTGCTTCGGCAGGTATCGGCTCGCCGTTGAAGGTCTATCGCCAATATCAGAAGTTGGTCGGTCGCCCTGTGGAGGTGTTGCTTGTCAGTGGTACGAAGATTTTGGCTACGCTTACCGAAGCAACGCCCGAATCGATCACTCTCTCGTATGAGGAGAAGCAGACGGTCGAGGGTAAGAAGCGCAAGCAGCTGGTTACGGTTGTCAATAGCTACCCGCTGACCGAGGTTAAGTGGACCAAAGAGTATCTCGATTATAAATAACAACAAAATATAAAAGCAAAACAAGATGGACAATCTGAATTTGATAAGCAACTTTGCAGAGTTCAAAGAGCTTAAAAACATCGACAAAAGCACTATGATTGGTGTTTTGGAGGATGTATTCCGCCACGCATTGCAGAAGCAGTACGATACGGATGAGAATTTCGACGTTATTATCAACCCTGAAAAGGGCGACCTCGAAATTTGGCGTAACCGTACCATTGTAGCCGATGGCGAGGTTGAGAATCCCAATATGCAGATCTCGGTTAGCGAGGCAAAGCAGATCGACCCGACCTATGAGGTTGGTGATGAGTATGCCGATGAGATCAAACTCAACTCGTTTGGTCGTCGTACCGTGTTGTCGCTGCGCCAGAATCTGGCATCGCGTATCCTCGACTTGGAGAAGGCAAACCTCTACGAGAAGTATTCGGAGAAGGTGGGCGAGATCATCACCGGTGAGGTTTATCAGGTTTGGAAGAAGGAGATTCTGGTACTCGATGATGAGGACAATGAGTTGTTGCTGCCCAAGAGCGAGCAGATTCCCAACGACTTCTTCCGCAAGGGCGATACCATTCGCGCAATCGTTTCGCGCGTAGAGATGATCAACAACACTCCGAAGATCATCCTTTCGCGTACCGCTAACGAGTTCTTGGAGCGCCTGTTCGAGCAGGAGGTACCCGAAATCTACGATGGCCTGATCACCATCAAGAAGATCGTTCGTATCCCCGGTGAGCGTGCAAAGGTGGCCGTTGAGTCGTACGACGAGCGTATCGACCCCGTAGGCGCTTGCGTGGGTGTTAAGGGCTCGCGTATCTACTCGATCGTGAAGGAGCTTCGCAACGAGAATATCGACGTTGTGAACTACACCACCAATACCCAGCTGATGATCCAGCGCGCGCTGAATCCTGCTAAGATCTCGACCATCACCATCGACGAGGCAGCAAAGGTCGCATCGGTATATTTGCAGCCCGATCAGGTATCGCTGGCTATCGGCAAGGGTGGTTTGAATATCCGTCTGGCAGCAATGCTTACGGGTTACTCGGTTGATGTCTTCCGTGAGATTGAGGAGGAGGATGTTGATCTGAACGAGTTTGCTGACGAGATCGAGCCGTGGATTATCGAGTCGTTGAAGAATATCGGTTGCGATACTGCGAAGAGCGTAATTGCACTGCCGATTGATGAGATTGCTCGCCGCGCCGATTTGGAGGAGGATACTGCCAAGGAGGTAGTTGCAATTCTCCGTGCTGAATTTGAATAACGAAAGATTTACAAGCTAAATCTTTACTACTTTAATCATTTATTTGTAAATCTTTTATTAAACGACACACTATGTCAAACGAACGAAAACTAAGACTCAATCAGGTTGCGAGAGAGTTCAAGGTTGGTGTAAGCAGCATAGCCGAATTTCTCGATAAGAAGGGCATTAAGATCGACAGTACTCCCAATACGCTGATCGATTCGCAGATGTATGCCCTGCTTGAAAAGGAGTTTGGTGCTAACCGTGGCGGTAATCCGCGCGGTGATGTACGCGAGCGCATCTCACAGAAACCTTCGGCCGTATCGCTTAACCAGAAGAAGAGTGAAGAGGAGTATAAAGAAGAGGTTGTAATTAAGAGTAAGAGCATCTCGGTTAAGGATGAGGTTAAGGCAATGGGCCCGAAGATTTTGGGTACGATTGATCTGGGTGGCAATAAGAGCGCGAAGCCTGCTGCGACCCCTGCTCCTGCACCGAAACCCGCCCCTGCTCCGAAGCCAGTCGAGAAGCCCGCTGCAAAGCCCGTTGAGAAGCCTGCTGCGGCACCTTCCCCTGCCCCCAAGGTTGAGGCAAAGCCCGTGCAGTCGGATATCCAGACGAAGACCTACGATGAGCGTCTGGCCGAGAGCCGTGATGATATCTTCCGTCCGCAGAGCTCGCAGCTTTCGGGTCCGAATGTCATCGGCACGATCGACGTTTCGCAGTTCCAGCCTGGTGGCCGTCATCCCAAGCGTAAGCGTATCACCAAGGACAAGGTCGACATTACCAAGCAGCAGGGTGGCCAGCAGAAGCCCGCAAATGGCGGCAAGCCCAATAATAACAACCAGCCCAAGCAGCAGAATGCCGCACAGCAGCAACAGCAGGCGGCAGCGCAGCAGGGTGGCAAAAAGAAGAAGAACAAGCAGAAGCCTGCACCCAAACCTGTCGTTCGCCCCGAAGTTAGCGATGAGGAGGTAGCAAAGCAGGTTAAGGATACTTTGGCACGTCTGACGGCCAAGAACTCGAAGAGCAAGGGTGCGAAGTACCGCAAGGAGAAGCGCGAGGCTGTTTCGGCCAAGATGAACGAGGAGATGGAGCGTCAGGAGATGGAACGCTCGGTATTGAAGGTTACGGAATTCGTAACCGTCAGCGAGTTGGCTACGATGATGAACGTCTCGGTCAATGAGGTCATTATGGCCTGTATGAACCTCGGTCTGATGGTATCGATCAACCAGCGTCTGGATGCAGAGGCTTTGGTTGTCGTAGCCGAGGAGTTCGGTTTTACCGTCGAGTTCGTCTCGGTTGAGATTCAGGAGGCCATCGAGGATGAGGGCGATTCGGACGAGGAGTTGATCTCGCGTCCGCCGATCGTTGTTGTGATGGGCCACGTTGACCACGGTAAGACCTCGTTGCTGGATAATATCCGTAAGACCAACGTCATCGAGGGTGAGGCCGGCGGTATTACGCAGCACATCGGTGCATATAGCGTTGAGCTGAATGGCCAGAAGATCACCTTCCTCGACACCCCCGGCCACGAGGCATTTACTGCAATGCGTGCGCGTGGTGCGAAGGTTACCGACGTTGCGATTATCATCGTTGCGGCTGACGACCACGTGATGCCGCAGACGGTTGAGGCAATCAACCACGCTTCGGCAGCAGGTGTGCCTATCGTATTCGCTATCAATAAGATTGATAAACCCGCAGCAAATCCCGATCATATCAAGGAGCAGTTGGCTAATATGAACTATCTGGTCGAGGATTGGGGCGGTAAGTATCAGTGCCAGGAGGTTTCGGCGAAGAAGGGCCTGAACCTCGATAAACTTCTCGAAAAGGTACTTTTGGAGGCCGAGCTGTTGGAGTTGAAGGCCAATCCCGACCGTCGTGCAACGGGTACCGTAATCGAATCGACGCTGGATAAGGGTCGCGGTTACGTAGCGACGCTGCTTGTGCAGAATGGTACGTTGCGCGTGGGCGATGTGATGTTGTCGGGTATCCATTCGGGTCGTGTGAAGGCTATGTTCAACGAGCGTGGTCAGAAGGTCAATGAGGCACCTCCCTCGACCCCCGTTCAGGTGTTGGGTCTGAATGGTGCTCCCGCGTCGGGCGATACGTTCAATGTGATGGAGGACGATCGTTCGGCACGCGAAATCGCTAATAAGCGTGAGCAGTTGCAGCGTATGCAAGGTATTATGACCCAGAAGCACGTAACGCTGGATGAGATCGGCCGCCGTATCGCAATCGGCTCGTTTAAGGAGTTGAATATCATCGTTAAGGGTGATGTGGATGGCTCGGTAGAGGCAATGACAGGCTCGCTGATCAAGCTCTCGAAGGAGGAGGTTCAGGTGAATGTTATCCACTCGGCCGTAGGTCAGATTTCGGAGTCGGATGTTCTGTTGGCAGCTGCATCGAACGCGATTATCGTCGGTTTCCAGGTTCGTCCTTCGGCAGGCGCACGCCGTCTGGCCGAGTCGGAGGAGATCGAGATCCGTATGTATTCGATCATCTACGACGCGATCAACGATATCAAGGATGCAATCGAGGGTATGTTGGAGCCCGTTATGAAGGAGGAGATCGTATGCTCGGTTGAGGTGCTCGAAACCTTCAAGATCTCGAAGGTTGGTACTATTGCGGGCTGTATCGTTCGTGAGGGTAAGATTACCCGTAACACGTCGATCCGCGTGATCCGCGACGGTATTGTGATCTATACGGGTCGTCTGGGCTCGTTGAAGCGTTACAAGGACGACGTTAAGGAGGTTACCAACGGTATGGAGTGCGGTCTTAACATCGAGAGCTTCAACGATATTCGCGTAGGCGATATCGTCGAGGGCTACGAGCAGGTTGAGGTTAAGCGCAAGTAAGCCGATTTCTATATCCGAAAAAGAGGGTTGCACTTTTCGGTGCGACTCTCTTTTTTTGTGCGTACTATTGCTTTTAATCTTTTCGATTACTATATTTGTGAATGAAAGTGCTCAAAATCATCACTCTATGGCTGGTCGCAGTGGCGACTTTCGGTGGGTGCAGTGGCGCGAGAGGCGGCTCCAAGGCCGATTTCGAGTTGTTGCAACGTGAGCTTCGTGAGGGCGATCTGCTCTTTCGTCGAGGTATTGGTGTGCTGGGACGCGCGGTGGTGGCGACGGACGACGAAGGGAGGTTTTCGCACGTGGGCATTGCCGTTAAGGTCGATGGCGCGTGGCACGTGATCCACGCCGTGCCCGACGAACGCGAATTTGAGGGCGATTTCGATCGAGTGAAGAGCGAACCTATTGAGTCGTTTTTCGACCAAATGCGGGCGGGTAATGGCGCGGTATATCGTGTCAATGTCGCGCCCGAACAGATCGAGGTGGCAGTCGCTCACGCCCGCCGATTAAGTGCCGAAAAACGACGCTTTGATCACGATTATAATGCCGAAGATACGACCGAACTTTATTGCACCGAGTTGATCGAGTATCTCTTTGCGCAAAGCGGACTTTCGATCAGTGAGGGCCGACGCACACACGTTAATTTCCCAAGTATGACGGGCGACTATATTATGCCCTCGGACTTAACCAAAAACAAACAACTAACCCATATTTATTCATTCTAAAAACTTTACGATTATGAAGAAGATTCTTTCAATTCTCGCAGTTGCCGTAGCGATGTTTATGGTATCTTGCGCAGGTGCGCCTGCTACACCGAGCGATGCAGCGGTTGAGTACTATCAGTGTGTAGTCAATGGCGACTATGAGGCATTTGCTAATGCTATCCACTATGACACTACCGATCCCGAAGAGATTGCCGAGGGTAAAGCGATGATTATCTCTCTGTACAAGGAGAAGGCTGCACCCCAGATGGAACAGAAGGGCGGCGTAAAGAGTGTCGAGGCTACGAGTGAAACCATCAGCGAGGACGGCAATACGGCTAATGTTCAGCTCAAAGTTGTTTATGGCGATGGCTCGGAGAAGAACGAAGATATTAAGCTGGTAAAGATTGAAGATAAGTGGATGCTCGCATTTGATAAGTAGTCTTTCCTCTACCTACTTATAACACAAAAACGCAGGCCGATGAGGTCTGCGTTTTTGTGTTGAAGGCGTGAGCCTTACAACTCCAATTTTGAATGGTCAGTGGTGCAAGATTATTTCTTCTCGAAGAAATCCTTCACCTGATCGTTAGCGATAATGCCCTCTTTGAACATATACGCGCCGGTCTTCTCCGACTTGACCATCTTGATGCACTTGGTAAAGTTCTTACCAGTACCTGTTTTCAGGGTTGCAACTACTTTCTTTGCCATAATGCTTACTATTTAATTTCGCGGTGAACGGTTACCTTCTTCAGGTAGGGGTTGTACTTCTTACGCTCCAGACGATCGGGAGTGTTCTTCTTGTTCTTGGTGGTGATGTAGCGCGACATACCCGGAACGCCACTTGCCTTCTGCTCGGTGCATTCGAGGATCACCTGAACTCTGTTACCTTTCTTTGCCATTTGTTGTTACCTCGTTTTAATTAGTAAACCTTACGAGCTGCAACAGCCTCTTTCAGAGCGTTTGCAAGACCCTTTTTGTTGATAGTTTTCATACCAGCTGTCGACACTTTGAGAGTGATCCAGCGGTTCTCTTCTTCCGACCAGAAACGCTTGGTTTTCAGATTGGGGCTGAACTTGCGCTTGGTCTTACGGTTCGAGTGAGAAACATTGTTACCCACCATCGCAACCTTACCAGTAATTTCGCAGACTTTCATCGTTTAATTATTTGTTAATATTGCACCCATATATTTTGGGCGTGCAAATATACGAACTTTTTCCTATAATACAAACATTTCGCAACCACTTTTTCGACAATTGATGGTTGCAAACACCATTTATTCGCCTTTTTGCTCAATAATGGCATCGCGGAGCAGTGTTGCAGCTACGCCTGCGGCACGTTCGATCACTTGCGAGCGCACCGTTCCGAGCACACGACGCTCCGAGTGCACACTATCGGGAGTGGCAACGGCGAACCACACTGTGCCAACGGGTTTCTCCTCCGAGCCGCCCGTCGGGCCGGCAATACCCGTCGTCGCAACGGCGTAATCGGCTCCGCTAATGCGACGCGCACCCTCTGCCATCTGTTCGGCAACCGTCTGGCTCACTGCGCCATAACGCTCGATATCAGCCATATTGACACCCAATACTTGCGCCTTCGCCTCATTGCTGTACGACACCACGCCACACAAGAAATAGCTCGACGCACCCGCCTGCGCCGTAAAGCGCGAGGCGATCGTACCACCCGTACAACTTTCGGCTGTCGCAAGGGTCAAACCCTTGTTTATAAGTAGATTATGAACGTATGTGAAGATTGATTCGTGCTCGAAACCGACAATATATTGCGGAATCAACTCTTGCAATTCTGCAAAAAGATGGTCAATCTCGTTGCCCACCTCGCGACCGTCGACCTCGTAAGCCGACAGACGCAGACGCACCTGCGAGGGCGAGGGCAGATATGCCAATTTGATGTATGGCGGCAGCGCATCCTCCCACTCCTCGATCCTCTTGGCGAGCATCGACTCGGCCAAACCCGTTGTGATCATCGTGCGATGAACGACCTGTTTCAGTGCAAATTGCGCGCGCAGACGAGGTAGTACCTCCTCCTGCATCAAATGTTCCATCTCGAAGGGCACACCCGGCAGCGAAATCACCACCTTGCCCTCGCGCTCGAACCACATTGCGGGAGCTGTTCCGTGAGCGTTGTGCAGCACGGTGCAACGGTCGGGCACATCAGCCTGACCCTGATTCAGTTCGTTAAATTCGATTCCTCGCGCGGTAAGCATCTTGCGAACGTGCTCATATACAGCCTCATTGCGTACCAGCGTCATTCCGAAATATTCGGCCAGCGTGCGTTTCGTGATGTCGTCTTTCGTGGGGCCGAGACCGCCCGTCATAATGACCAAATCGCACTGCGCGAGTGAGGTGTCGAGAGCCTCGACGATGCGCTGACGGTCGTCGCCAATCGACAAGCGTTCGGTTACAACCACGCCTGCCGAGTTTAGGGCACGCGAGATATAAGCGGCGTTGGTATCCACGATCTGTCCGATCAGGATTTCATCGCCGATAGTGATGATTTGTGCTTGCATAGATTGTTGTTATTCAGCCTTTTGCTCGGTCGGTGCTGCCGCTTTTGCCGCCTCGTGATCGGCAATCAACTGCTTGCATATCTGACGCGCAAATGCGGGACCATTATAGACCATTCCCGAATATACCTGCACCAGACTTGCGCCTGCATCGAGCATTGCTTTTGCATCCTCGACCGTCATCACGCCACCCACGCCGATAATCGGGTAGCGACCCTGACAGCGATCGTGAACGCGACGTACAACCTCGATTGCGCGCTTGGTAAGCGGTGCGCCACTCAACCCGCCGTTGCCGATATTCTCGATGACCTTTTTATCGGTCGAAAGTCCTGCGCGTGAGGTGGTTGTATTTGTAGCAACGATACCGTCGAGCGGTGTTTCGATCATCACGTCGGTCATATCATCCACCGATGCATCGTCAAGATCGGGCGAGATTTTGAGCAGAATAGGGCGATATTGGCTCTGTCCGCGACGGAACTCGAACAGCGGTTCGAGAATCTCGGTAACACTCTGCTTATTTTGCAGCGATGTAACTTTTGCCACATTGGGGCAGCTCACATTTACCACGAAATAATCGACATATTGATAGAGATTGCGGAACAATTTGAGATAATCCGACGGAGCCTCCTCGATCGGAGTGAGCGAGTTTTTGCCGATATTTGCGCCTACGACCGTGCCATTGCGGCGTTTATGCAGATTTTCGATAGCGTTCTGCATACCGTGATTATTGAATCCCATACGGTTGATAATCGCCTTGTCTTTGGGCAGACGGAACAGACGCGGGCGCGGGTTGCCGGGCTGACCTTTGGGTGTTACGGTTCCCACCTCGACAAAGCCATAACCGAGGGCTGAAAGTTCGTTATAAACCTCTGCATTTTTATCGAAACCTGCGGCGATGCCGATCGGGTTCTTGAATTTTACTCCGAAAACTTCTCGTTCGAGCGAAGGATGCTTCACCGCGAAAAGCTTATCCATCAGCCACTTCGAGCCGGGAATGTAACCTGCAAAGCGCAATGCTGCGATGGTCAATTTGTGAACGTTCTCCGGCGAAAGGCAGAACAGCAACGGGCGAATAATCTGTGTGTACATAGTTCGATTCTTACTCCATTATGGCACAAAGGTAGAAATTTTAATTCAGAATACACAATTCGCCCCTCATAAATATTATATGTAGTGGGCGGAAAACGTTATCATTAAAAATACTCCTCGCGGTAGCGGTATTCGTTGCGCAGCTGCTCGAAACGATCGGGGTGCTCACGCAACGCACGGCTCTCGGCCTCCAAATCGCAGTGGCTAACAATCGTTGCACCCATCTGCTCCCACTCGATCTTTTGCGCCGTAACACGCTGAACTTCGGCAGGATAAAACTTTGTCAGCGGCAAACCGAAATGGCGGGCCAAAGCCTGCACCGACATTGCCGTTGCATTGGCTTTGCCTTGTGCCGAGTAGCCCGCAATATGGGGTGTAGCAACATCGACCAATTGCAACAGTTCGCAGTCAATCGTTGGCTCGTGCTCCCATACATCCAAACACCCCGTGCAACGCCCTTCGGCAATCGCTTGGCGGAGCAGCGCATTATCAACCACTTCACCTCGTGAAGCGTTGAAAATGATTGTGTTAGATCGTATTTGCGAGAAGAATCGCTCGCCTGCTAAATGTATGGTGCAATCCTCGCCTTCACGGATCAGAGGCACGTGGAAAGTGATTATATCGCACGTCGATGCTACCTCGTCAATCGAATGAAAATCACCACCTTCGACCCTCGCGCGTGGTGGATCGCAACGAACGATCTCGAACCCCCAATGGCGACCATACTCCTCGATCAATCGGCCGATATTGCCCACGCCGACAATGCCCAAACGTCGCCCCTGCGGTTGCCAGCCATTGCGCTCCGATAGCATTTTGAGAGCCGCTGCAACCCACTGCAACACTCCGCGCGAGTTACACCCCGCAGCAGTTGCAACTTCGATACCGTGTTGGTGGCAGTAGTTGAGATCTATATGATCGTAACCAATTGTCGCTGTGGCGATAAAGCGGACTTTCGAGCCGTCAAGCAGAGCGGCGTTGCACTTTGTTCGGGTGCGGATAATCAGGGCGTCGCTATCGCGCACCGACTCGGCAGTGAACCGTTCGCCCGCGAGATATTGCACCTCGGCGTATGGCTCGAAAACTCCCGCCATAAATGGGATTGCACTATCAATTGTGATTTTCATATTTACAAAGGTAGTGAAAAAAGCGAGGTTTTGCTATCGTGTATAAACAAAAAACAGCAGAACTCTATTTGATAGGGGGTGATTGCGCTTGTGCATAATCTTACACTATCAAACAAAAAAACAGCAGAACTTTATTAAGTTCTGCTGTCAATCAAATGTCGGGGAGACTGGATTCGAACCAGCGACCTCCAACTCCCGAAGCTGGCGCGCTAACCGGACTGCGCTACACCCCGAAATTGCGACTGCAAAGATACGAAAAATTATATTAAATTATCAAATAATTTTGGAATTGATGTCGAAAAAAATAACTCTTCGCCCGTAATTGGGTGATACAGAGCCAATTTGTAGGCGTGAAGACATACGCGACCGGCGTCAGTCGAGCGCGATGAATACTTTTTATCCCCCGCAACGGGGCAACCAACGTGTTCCAAATGAGCGCGAATTTGATTTTTGCGACCCGTTTCGAGTGATAGTTCAACCAACGAACGCCCACCGCGCGAGCGCAAAACTCGGTAGTGGGTAATGGCATCGACGGCGTTATCCTCTTCGGGGTTGCGGCTCACAAACATCTTTCGATTGCGGTTTTCAGCCAGCGGAGCGTCGATAACTCCCTCTTCGGAGGGCATAACTCCATCAACCACCGCAATATATTTGCGATCGAGCACGATGCGCTGCCACCCCTCTTGCAGGCGACGTTTCACCTCCTCGCTCTTGGCAAAGATCATCAATCCCGATGTTTCGCGATCGAGGCGATGAACAATGAAGATTCGATTCGACGGGTCCTCGATTTTGACGTGTTGGCTGAGGATCGAGTAGGCGGTCTTGTCGCGCTCGCGGTCGGTGCCCATCGAGAGCAGTCCGTTGCGTTTGTCGATCACGATAATCCATTGATCCTCAAATACAATGCGCAACATCGGGTGTTTCAATTCTGCTGCTGCGCGACCACGATTGATCGACACCTTGTCGCCCTTGCGCAACGCAAAATCGTATGCCGTTGTAGGTTGCCCATTGACACTCACGCGACGGTGTGCGAGCATAGATTTCAGAACTGTGCGACTCTTGCCCGCAAATTTTTCGGTTAGGAATTGTTGCAACGAGCAGTTGTTCTCAACCGAGAATATCAGGTCGCCTTTGGGGGCGGTGCGTACTTTTTTCATATTGATTTATAGTCGTTTGTAGTGGCACATCAGCAACTTGCCCTCTTCATCGCGCAGGTGCATACCGCCACCCTGGCAGTAGCGGAACATTCGGCAGTCGCCACATTCGTCGCGGCGTGCCCATTCGCGGTTGCGGAATGGTTCAAAACGGGAACTCCATACCTCCCAAAAGTTGTCGTGATAGATGTTGCCTTGATTGAAATTTGAGCGAATAGAAGTACAGCCCGAAATAGCACCATCGACACGTATCGAAGCGGTTGTAATGCCTGCGGCGCAGTAATAAAATGAGTCGCGCACCTCGGCTTCGTAGCCGCCCAAAAAGCCCTCGCAGGCATACGTGAGGTCGATTCGGCCCTCGCGGCGGGTACGACGGATAAACTCCATCACCTCGCGGATTTGCTCGTCAGTCAAGCGTAGGGTAGGGTCGTCGGCAGCGCGCCCAACGGGGAAAATCGTGAAGATTCGCCAATGTTTGATCCCGTTTTCGATGAGCAACTCCTTCATCTCTTCGAGGCGCGGCACGAGCGATCCCGTTACGCAGGTTACGGCGTCGTATGCCACCGTTCCATCGGCGGCAATCATTCGCAGTGCGGCCAGAGCGCGTTCGTAGCTGTGCGGATTGCGACGAATGTAGTTGTGTTGCTCCTCGAAGCCGTCGAAGCTGACCGAGATCGAGTGGAGCCCTGCACGCAACAGACTCTCGAAACGTTCGGGCGTGAGTGCCAACGCATTAGTCACTATTCCCCACGGGTAGCCACGTCGGTAGAGCTCCAATCCTGCGCGTTCCAGATCCTTGCGCACAAGTACCTCGCCTCCCGAAATAATGACCATAACCTTATTGGGATTGACATTTGGTGTGATCTGCTCATCGACCACACGCAGAAAATCCTCCAATGGCATATCGGGCAGTGTCGATTCGGCGCGGCAATCGCTACCGCAGTGGCGGCAGTTGAGGTTACAACGCAGCGTACATTCCCAAAAGAGCGTGCGCAACGGATGTTGCTCGACCGCCTGCTTGTGAAGCATCGAGAACAGCTCCAAACCGAGCCGTTTTCGCAATCCGAGTCGTCGTCCGTTCAGGTGATTGGCCATTGTTGGAGAAGTGGTTTATCTGTTTTCGGTTGTTGTTTGTGGTGCAGTCGGTTGTGCCGTAGGCTCCTCTTCGGGAGTTTGTGGTGCAGTTTCGATTGCTTCCTGTCGCAGAGCAACGGGTGGTACGCCGTACATCAATATGATGGCGGGCACTTCGACCGTATCCTGCTGTACGGCAGGTTGTTCTTTGGGCTGCTCGTTGGATTTTTGCTGGCGTGTCGAAGAGCACGAAGCTCCGAAACCAAGCAGAGCCAACATAGTTGCTAAAACTCTGTATTTCATAACTTTGTTGTGTTAGTAGCCGCAACATCTCGACCACTTCAATACAAAGGTACGCATTTTCGCTGAAAAATTATTACCTTTGTAAATTAAATATTGACCAAATGAGAAAGATTCTAATCATACTTTGTGCTCTGTTGGCGGTGGCGTGCGGTGGCACGAATGCTCCGACCGACAACCGACCGACAATCACCGTGTCGATTGCTCCGTTGCGTTGGCTCACCGAGGCGATCGTGGGCGATGGGGTGCGTGTCGAGGTGCTGATTCCTGCGGGTGCAAGCCCCGAAACCTTCGAGCCTACACCGCGCCAGATTACCGCAATGGCCGATAGTAAAGCGGTATATACCGTCGGCCTAATTGAGTTTGAACGTAGTTTGACCGCCCGCACGGGCATTACTGCCACGCCGCTTTGTGAGGGCATCGAACTCATTGGTGGCCATTATCATAATGGTCATAACCACGGTGCCGATCCTCACATCTGGACCTCACCGCGCGAGTTGCGAGTGATGGCGTCGAACTTGCACAACCACCTGCGCACGATATTTCCCGATTCGACACACTACGACGCTCGTTATGCGCAGTTGGATAGTGCGTTGGTTGAGCTCGACCTCTACGTGGCGTCGTGCTGGGCGGTGGCTGACCACGATTACTTCATCATCTATCACCCCGCGCTTACCTACTACGCCCGCGCTTACGGCATTGAGCAGGTGGCAATCGAGCAGGAGGGCCGCGAGCCGTCGGCACGTAGTCTGACCACACTAATCGAGCGTGCCCGCCAAGATAGTGTCAAGCAGATTTTCTATCAACGACCTTATCCCGCATCGGTGGTCGAGGTGGTGGCTGAAAGTATTGGTGCCGAGGCGATTGAGTTCGATCCGCTGGCCGAAGACGTGCGTAGTATGATACATTCAATAACTGTTAAAATGGCACTCGAATGAATACGCTGATTAAGATACGCAACCTCTCGGTCGATTACGATTCGCACCGTGTCCTGCACGATGTCGATTTGGACGTCTATGCCGATGATTTCTTGGGTGTTATAGGTCCGAACGGTGGAGGTAAAACTACCCTTGTAAAGGCAATTTTGGGCGCAGTGCCACATAGCGGTTCGATCGAATTTTCACCATCGTTATACGATGGCTCGCGCCGTTTGATTGGCTATATGCCCCAGCAGAGTAACTTCGACCGCGCCTTCCCGATCTCGGTACGCGAGACTGTTGTGTCGGGTTTGCAGGCTCTGCGTCGAATGTCGGGCCGCTATTCGCGCGAGGACTATGCCAAAGCCGATGCGTTGCTCGAACAGACGGGTATCGCCTCGATTGCTCGCGCCTCGATAGGTGAGATTTCGGGCGGACAGATGCAGCGCACGTTGCTGTGTCGCGCACTGATTGCCGAGCCGCGCCTGCTGATTCTCGACGAGCCTGCCAACTTCGTCGACAATCGCTTTGAGGGCGAGTTGTATGCGTTGTTGAATGAGTTGAACGAACGAATTGCAATTGTGATGGTGTCGCACGATTTGGGCACGATTACGAGCGTTGTGAAGAATATTGTCTGTGTCAATGGCCACGTTCATCGCCACACGTCGAATGTTATCACTGCCGAGCAGCTCGACAACTACAATTGCCCGATTCAGATCATTGCTCACGGCCACGTTCCGCATACGGTTCTCGAACCGCACAAGTAGCCGCCATTTCGGATACATATATAAATAAAAAACGTAGCGCAACTCCCGCTGAGGGAATTGCGCTACGTTTTGTTGAAGCGGTAAACTTCGGTCGGGGCCTTACTCTGCGATAGGAGTAACGCTCACGTACGACTTACCCGAGCTCTTCTTGCAGAAGCTAACAGTACCATCAACCAATGCAAAGAGAGTGTGGTCCTTACCCATACCGACGTTCTCACCGGCATTGTGTACAGTACCGCGCTGGCGAACGATGATGTTACCAGCCTTAGCGAATTGACCACCGAACAGCTTAACGCCCAGTCGCTTGCTCTCTGACTCACGACCGTTCTTCGAACTACCTACACCTTTCTTGTGTGCCATTTCTTTTTCGTTTTAAGAGTTAAGCAATAATGTCTTCTACAAGGATCTGAGTCAAGCACTGGCGATGGCCATTCTTAACTTTGTAACCCTTTCTGCGGCGTTTCTTGAACACGATGACTTTGTCGTCCTTCAAGTGTTTCAGAATCTTCGCTTTTACCGAGGCGCCTTCTACAACAGGTGCACCTACCTTAACCTGACCGTCATTGTCTGTAAGCAGGACTTTGTCGAAGCTCACCGACGAGTCTACCTCGCCCGAAAGACGGTGAACATAGAGCTTGCGACCCTTTTCAGCCTTGAACTGCTGACCTGCAATTTCTACTATTACGTACATTTAATTTGTTTGTTGATTATGCGTTAAACATAATTTCGCGGTCGCAAATATAGTAACTTTTCCTCGAACTGCAATAGCAACCGGACTCTTTTTTTCGTTTGCGGGTGTTTTTTAGGATTTTGGCACAGTTTTGCCTCGATTTTCGCCGCACTTTTTACTGATTTTTGACAAATATTGAACGCTATGTATAAAATTGCAATCATATCTCCCGATCCATTTCTGCGCGAACTGCTTTGCAATTCGTTTGCTCTCACCGAGGCCGAGATCTCGACCTTCGAGCGATGGAGCGACGGGCTTGTGGCAATCTTGTCGCGGTGCAATTTGGTGGTGTCGTTGATCGGCTACCCGTTCCTGAACGGATACGATGCGGCGGTGCGTTTGCGTAGAGGTGATGATGTGGCCGAAAATAGCCGACCGCGAATCTATGTGCTGTCGTGGCTCCACGATGAACAGAATGTGGTCAGTATGCTCGAAAGTGGTGTCGATCAATATTTTACCTTGCCTGTAAATATCCCGCGTCTATGTGGAAAAATTGCGGCTCAAATAGGGGAGTGGCGCAATGGCTGATTGGGTTTGGATATACTCTGTCGTACTCTTCGCAGGCTCTATCGCAATGGCAGTCGCGGTACTGCTCTATGCGCGAATGAGGGTGCGGCGTAATCGTGTGCGGCGTGCGCTCGAACGGTGTTACCTCTCGATACTGAATCGTCGCCTGCTCGAAGGGAGCGAACAGCCTTGCGGATTTCCGCTGATCGAACGACGCCATTCGCGACTGATATTGGCAATGGTGGTGGCTCGTTTGGGGGCTGTAACCTATGGCTATGACCGAAAATTTATGGCCGAAATTGTGCGGCGTTATGCCCTTGATCGACTGCTGATGCGGCAGGCTTTGTTTAGCTTCGGAATGAGGCGGGTGCAGTGGCTGCACACCTTTGCAATGATTGATAGTACCGAAGCAATCTATCGCCGTACGGTACTCCGTTTCGGTCGCAGTCGTAATCGCTATATGGCTCTCTGTATGACACTCGCGGCATTGAACCATAACCCCGAACGCTCCATTGCGATTCTTGCCGAGCGTCGATCGCCACTATCGGCTTTTGATCTTTCGGAGGTGTTGATGATGCTTAAACGTGGTTTGATCCCTGTGGCTTATCAACCTCTGTTGCACTCGGAGTATAGAAATGTTCAGATGTTGGGTCTGTGTATAGTTCGATATTTCGGAGTAACGGAGGCCGAGGAGGATATCGTTTCGGCAATTTCGTCGGTCGATTCGGAGGTGGCTTCGTCGGCACTTTTTACGCTCTGCGCGTTGCGTTTGCGCCTTGATCGCGACCAGGTGCGCCAAGCCTCGCAACGAATGAGCGAAGAGGAGCGTCGGGCGTGGTATCGCCATTTGGCCGCAGAGGGCTATTCGTCGCGTGCAATTGCGAAGATTGTACCTGCAAACGAGCAACCGCAAATGCGCGAATATGTCGAGCAGACGGTGGCGTCGTATAAACGCTGCCTGACAAATTGAGCGAAAGGCGATGGTGGAACGTAGAGTTGTGAGAATTGATAGTCAGCTATATGTTGTTTTGGTTTTCGATAGGTATTATCTGCGTGATGGCTGCCATTCTGATAGCCGTTTCGATAGCGGCTGTGCGGATATTGGCAGCGAAACGTAAGGGGCGGATGTTATCGGCCTGCCACGGCTACGGCAGTGAGGCGATGAGTCAAACGGGAGTGAGTGTCATTGTCAGCGGTGCGCAATCCGAGCGTGAAATCGAGGAGCGACTTTCGTCGGAATATTGGCGATATGAGGTGATCATAACGCTCGATTCATCTCGCGACGGGAGATTGCTGTCGCGCCTATGTCGCAAATATTCGATGATACGGGTCAGTTTTCCCACCGATGGCGATTTGCAAATCGAGGGCGCGCCATTGCTATATCGCTCTCGACAACGCCGCTATCGCCGTTTGGTATTGATCGACCGCCTTTATCGTTCGCGTGCCGATGATTGGAACTGCGGCGTGGCGGTGGCCTCGTTTGATCGTATTCTGCCTCTCGAAGCGGACCGCTTTCTGACCAGCGATGCACTGCCGCGATGGGTGATGGAGCTGCACGAAACACGCCCTGTGCAGTCCGATTTTATCTCGGCGCAGGTCTCTCCGTTCCACTTTTTCGATCGTCGCCGTGTTGCGATGTTTTCGCGAATGGCAGTTGTGCGTGCCGGTGGTTTTTCGGGTGAACATCCCCGTATGCAGATGATACGTAACCTGCGAGGCCGTACGCTGTACCTGCCGCTTGCAATGGCAAAGTTACGTCGTCGCCGCTCGAATAACCCTTTGCGGCAGATTCTGATGACTATGGGGGCACTGCCTACCGCTCTGCTCTTTGCGACGCTGGCGGGACAGCGTTGGGAGCTGGCACAGCAGGCACTGATGCTGATTGTGGCGGTGTATGTAACTGCACTTTTCTGCTCGACAATAGCTCTTCGTGTGCGGCTGGCTCTCGACGAAGAGTATAACGAAGATCGCTCGGTAAGCCTGCGCCGATTGCTGCGTTGTTCTTTTCGGGTTTTTTGATGTTATTTTTTTGTGCGGAATGCAATAAAATTGAATTTTTTTTCGTATCTTTATCACAAAGAAAATGTAACCCCGCACTATGACAGAAAATATTCAACAACAGTTGATGGCCAAGGCCTACAATGCGGCCGTTCGCGCCGGTGCAGTGATCCTCGATATCTATAAGCGAGAGGACTATCACGTGAGTCTTAAAAATGACTGCTCTCCACTGACTATTGCCGACCGTCGTGCTCACGAAACCATTAAGGAGTATCTCGGCTCGACACGCATTCCGATTCTCTCGGAGGAGGGCCGCGAGATGCTCTACGACGAGCGCAAGAATTGGGAATTGTTCTGGTTGGTCGATCCGCTTGACGGCACGAAGGAGTTTATCAACGGCAATAACGAATTCACGGTCAATATCGCTCTGATGAGTGATAACGAGGCTGTTGCGTCGGTGGTCTATGTGCCCTATATCAGCCGTATGTTTATGGCTGTTAAGGGTGGCGGTGCCTACGTCAAGGAGAATGTAGTGGCAACGGCCGACTCCGAAGCCGACTACGCTTCTATTGGCGAGGGCCTGATCTCTCTTCCCGTGGCCACGAAGGGCAACGAGCCTATACGTATTGCTATCAGCCGTTCGCACAATACTCCCGAAACATTTGCCCATATCGACGCCATTCGCTCGTGTGTGCCCGATTTGGAGGTGGTCGAGCAGGGTAGTTCTTATAAGTTCTGTATGCTGGCCGAGGGCACGGTCGATTACTATGTCCGCACATCGAACACCTACGAGTGGGATACGGCTGCCGGTGAGTTGATCTTGGCGGAGGCTGGTGGCTCGACGGTGATTTTGGCCGATGGCAAGCAATTGACCTATAACAAAGAGCAACTTAATAACCCGCACTTTGTTGCCCGCAGCAGATATTGCCGCATTTAGGTATTTTGGGCACCGACGATTAACCAAACAATAGATAAACGATGAAAACGATTTTCAATATCGGTTTAGGTCTTGCTTTGGCCTTTTGCATAATCTTTTTTGTGTCGGGTGAGTTTGAGAAGTATATCGACAAGAAGGTCGAGGCGGCGGTGGCTGTACAACTCGGTACGGTAGGTGAAAGCACTCCTGCGGAGGAGTCTGCTGCCGAGGTCGTAAAACCCACTACCTCCCCGCAAAAGAGCTTATCAACCCCGACCGCTCAACCGCAAAAGCGAACCCAGAAACCCGTTGCCGACAATCGCGAATATATTGATGTTCGAGGTCCAAAGGGTGCGGTGAAATTATATGTCGGCCAGCCCAAAGATGAGGTGCTCGAATTGCTTGGTCCACCTGATAGTTTCGATTTCGGAGGAACGTATGAGGATTGCAGCTATAAGGTTGGAAATGCATTAATCCCAAATCTGAAAATCGATTTTGAAAGAGGTAAGTTGAGGAATGTAACGAAATACGATATTTAACGACAAATCTCTATACTCGGATCACTTGCGCACACGAAAAGCTGTGGTGAGTGATCCGATCTCATTTTTTATCGCTATCTTTGCGCGCAGAAAAACGTAGAAAAGATGAAGATTGCCGATATCGAGTTGGGCGACAAGCCACTGTTTCTCGCGCCTATGGAGGACGTTACCGATCCTTCGTTCCGCTATATGTGTAAGCGGTTTGGTGCCGATGTGGTCTATACCGAGTTTATTTCGTCGGATGGACTGATTCGTGATGCCGCCAAGTCGCTTGCCAAGCTCAATATTGCCGAGGAAGAACGCCCTGTCGGTATCCAAATCTATGGCCACCTGATCGAGCCTATGGTCGAAGCTGCGCGTATGGCCGAGGCTGCCGGACCGGATATTATCGACATCAATTTCGGTTGTCCCGTGAAGAAGATCGCCTCGCGTGGTGCGGGTAGCGGTATGATGCGCGATGTGCCTCTGATGGTCGAGATGACGCGCCAGATTGTGCAGGCGGTAAAGACCCCCGTAACGGTCAAGACGCGCTTGGGCTGGGATGATGACAATCGCAATATCGAGGATATCGCTCTGCGCTTGCAAGATGTTGGTATCGCGGCACTTACGATTCACGGTCGCACCCGCGCACAGATGTACACGGGGCGTGCCGATTGGTCGCTGATCGGTAAGGTCAAGAATAACCCGCTGATTAAGATTCCGATTATCGGTAATGGCGATATCGACTCTGCGGAGTCGGCTGCCGAGGCCTTCGATAAGTGGGGTGTCGATGGTGTGATGATTGGTCGTGCTACGTATGGTCGCCCCTGGATTTTCCGCGAGGTGCGCCACTACCTCTCTACGGGCGAGAAGCTGCCTCAACCGTCAGTTATTGAGCGTGTTGAAATTGCCAAGCACCACCTGCTCAAATCGGTTGAGGTGAAGGGCGAACACGTGGGCGTTTTGGAGATGCGCCGCCACCTGTCGAACTACTTTAAGGGTCTGCCCGATTTCAAATCGACGCGCTTGAAGTTGGTTACGCTGTTCGATATTCCCGAACTGCTGGCAACGCTCGACTCGATCGCCGACCGTTGGGGCGATTACGATACGTCGGCCACCGTTCCTGCGCCGTTGTCGCACGATTTGTAGAGATTTAAGAATGGATACAATAAAACCACGCTTTCGGGCGTGGTTTTTTGTTTGCATACGAAGATGCACATCTTCGCGGGTTGGAACGATTCTATCGCAGTTTAACCACTTTCGTAATACCCAGCGCGGCCAATTCGCGTTGCAGCTCCTCGTCGTTGTCCGAGATAATCAGCAGGCGGTCGCCCTCTTCGAGCGTGGTGTGTCCCTTCGGAATGAAATATCGCTCGCCACGACGCGCCATAACAACCAACGTATGGTCGGGTAGGGTAATCTGTTTCAGCTGGTTACCACGTGCAATCATCGACGCATTGATACGTATCTCGGTCATTGCCGACTTGATCTTATCGGGCATCTCGACCTCGAAACTTGCCTCCTCTTCCTCCTCTGCCAGACCGAGCACATTGGCCATCGAACTTACGGTCGTACCCTGAATGATCAGCGACAGAATCGTAACCAGATAGACCACATTGAACATAAATCGCGCCCCCGGAACATCTGCTACAAGCGGATAGGTGGCGAAGATGATAGGCACCGCGCCGCGCAGACCTACCCACGAAACATATAGTCGCGCCTTTGTTGTGAATTTACGGAATGGAGCCATACAGAGCAGCACCGTTGCAGGTCGTGCCACGAAGATCATAAACACGCCAACCAAACCGCCGATAATCAGTACATTCGGATCGCGCAACTCGTCGATATTGACCAACAGACCGAGTGCGATGAACATCACAATCTGGAATAACCACGTGAAACTGTCGAAGAAGATCGTAAGCGTACGTTTGTGTGTGATCTTATTGTTGCCGACTACAAGGCCCGCAACATAGACCGCCAGGTAACCGTTGCCGTGCAACATCTCGGCAAGCGAGAAGGTGATAAAGACAAACGCAAGCAACAGAATCGAATAAAAGGCCTTGTTGTCAATATTGATACGGTTGATCGACCATACGGCAACGCGACCCAATCCAAAGCCGATTACCGCACCGACAACCATCTTGATAATGAAGTCGATCACTGCGCTCCACACATTCACATCGCCCGATCCTGACGGTGCGAGCACCCCCACGAGCAACACCGTGAGGATATATGCCATCGGGTCGTTACTACCACTCTCCAACTCCAACAGTGGGCGCAGGTTCTCTTTGAGTCCGGTCTTTTTGCTTCGCAGAATCGAGAAGACCGATGCCGAGTCGGTTGATGACATCATCGCCGCCAGCAGCAACGACTGCATAAACGAGAACTCAAAGCCGAACAACGGCATTATCAGATAGATAAATCCTCCGAGCACCAGAGCCGTCAATGCCACGCCTAATGTGGCCAGCACCACTCCCGTTGTCATAATGGGGCGTATCTCTTTGATTTTGGTATCCATACCGCCCGAAAACAGAATGATACTCAATGCGATCATTCCGATAAACTGGGTCAATTCGGGCGAGTCGAACGATATAAGCTTGTATCCAAACAGCATACCGACACCAAGGAAGAAGAGCAGGGCGGGCGCACCGAAACGGTATGCCGTCTTGCCTGCCATTACGGCAGCAAAGAGCAGTATCGCGCTGATGAATACGAAATTTTCGGAGGTTATAACCATAGTGTTTACTCTTATTTCAAATTTTTTGCCTCAATCTTCAAAATTCCCAATTATCCGACCAAAATAGTTGCAGATGTTGAATCTTGAATTGTGAATTGTGAGCCATTTACTGCGGACGGAACAGATAGGTGATCGTGCCGCGATGACGTTCGGGGGCGTTCTGGTCGAGGTTGAAACGCGATTCGCGAGCCTTGCGCACTGCGGCATCGTGCAACTCGGCAATGTTGTCCGATTGCGAACGATCCACCTCGGCTGCAATGACGTTGCCACTACGATTGAGCGTAACATTTACCACCACACGACCACCGCTCTGGCAGGTGTATGCCGGTACGGGCAGTTTGCGCGATTCGCGTACGGGATTGGTAAATGAGTACTCGACCGTAACGTTACCCGCCACCTTCGCATCGCGCCCCTCGGTAGCGTCGCCGGAGGTGTTTTGCGGGCGATTTTCGCTGATGGCGTTGGCATCATTCACACCCTGATTGAAGGCGTCGCGATTGGCACGCATACGCTCCTGTACCTCTTTGCCGTAGTCGCTCAAATCCGATCCTGCCGCAGCACGTTGAGCTTCGGCTTCGCTGAGGTTCGAGTTGGCGTTTGAGATTCGGTTTGAGATTGATCCATAGTCTGCTAGCTGCTGTTTGCGCTCGATTTCGCGTTCGAGACGGGCCTTCTCGGCTGCAAGCTCTTCGAGGGTTTCGATGTCGATTACCATACCCTGCATATGGGGGCGTGAATTGACAACAATCTTCGAGGTAACGAATGCAATCGCAATGACGAGATAGACAATTATGGTGATGCACAGACCTATGCGGTGATCAAAAGCCCATTCGCCCGCATCGGTTTTGCGGTTGTCGAATGGCAATTTGATTCTTTGTCGTCTTTTTGTATTATCTGTAGGTTGAAAAGTCATTTATACGTGCTAATTTTCTACAAAAATACTATTTTCTATAAAAAATTCATATCTTTGTAGTTAAAATGACGAATAATTCGGAACAAATGATAACAAAACAACAAACATTGAAAGCTCCGCTGTCGTTTTCTGGCCGCGGTCTTCATACAGGTCTTAATGTAAATATGCGAGTGTTGCCCGCCGATGCCGATACAGGTCTGATTTTCCGCCGTGTCGATTTGGAGGGTGCACCGGAGGTCCCTGCATTGGGTGATTTTGTTACGGATACCTCGCGCGGTACCACGATCGAGAGGGGTGCGGCAAAGGTTTCGACAATCGAACATATCGTTTCGGCACTTTGGACGATGGGCGTTGATAATGCAATTATCGAGGTCGATGCTCCCGAAACCCCGATTATGGATGGCTCGGCACGCGAGTATGCTGCCGGTATTTCGGCGGTGGGCTTGGAGGAGCAGGCTGCCGAGCGTAAATATTACGAAGTAACCGACAAGATTGTATATACGATCCCCGAAAAGGGTGTAGTAATTCTGATCTATCCCGATGATAATTTCAATGTGTCGGTGCACGTTGATTACAACTCGAAAGTGATTGGTAATCAGTATGCAACCTTTATGCCCGAAGATAGCTATCAGGACAATATCGCATCGTGCCGTACCTTCGTATTCCTTCACGAGGTGGAGCCGCTGCTTAAAGCTAATCTGATCAAGGGTGGCGATTTGGATAATGCAATTGTCGTTGTTGAGAATCCTGTTTCTGACGAGGAACTGGCTCGTTTGGCAAAGGTCTTCAATAAGACCGATATCCAGATCACGGGCGGTTATTTGAACCATCTTGAACTGCGCTATACCAATGAGTTGGCTCGCCATAAGTTGCTTGATATTCTGGGCGATTTCGCTCTGCTCGGTGTTCGTATAAAGGGTCGTATTATGGCAACCCGCCCCGGCCATTTCGCTAATACCGAAACGGTTAAGCAGATGCGCCGCGTGATGCGCAAGGAGGGTGAGAAGCCTCGCTTTAAGTATGATCCTACGGTCGCACCGATCTACGATATCAACGCTATTCGCGGTATGTTGCCGCACCGTCCGCCGTTCCTGTTGGTTGATCGCATCTTCCACATCGATGAGGATTCGATTGCGGGTATCAAGAATGTAACGATGAACGAGCCCTTCTTCGTGGGCCACTTCCCGGAGGAGCCCGTTATGCCCGGTGTGTTGATTGTTGAGGCAATGGCGCAGTGTGGCGGTATCTTGGCATTGAGTGCAGTGCCCGATCCGGAGAACTACTCGACCTACTTTATGAAGATTGATGGTGTGCGCTTTAAGCGTAAGGTTGTACCTGGTGATACGCTGCAATTTGAGTTGCGCTTGGCCGAGCCTATCCGTCGCGGTATTGTGATAATGGAGGCAAAGGCATTTGTTGGCGGTCAGTTGGCTACCGAGGCTACGCTGATGGCACAGATAGCTAAAAATAGACAATAACGAATTTACATAATTAGACTTACATACTATGGAAAACTCTCTGATCAGCCCGATGGCATACGTTCATCCAGACGCAAAAATCGGTGCTAACGTTACGATTGATCCGTTTGCATACATTGCTGCTGACGTAGTTGTTGGCGACGATTGTCATATTCGCACGGGTGCTGTGTTGCAGGATGGTGCGCGTTTGGGCAAAGGATGCGACATTCATACAGGCGCGGTTATCGCAGGTATCCCGCAGGATCTGAAATTCAAGGGCGAGTATTCGACAGCCGAGCTGGGTGATTACAACGTAGTGCGCGAGTGCGCAACGGTTAATCGCGGAACGGCAGCCAAGGGTAAGACCGTTGTTGGTAGCCACAACCTGATTATGGCCTACGCTCACGTTGCACACGATTGCGAGGTGGGTAGCCACTGCGTGATTGTTAATGGCGTTTCGTTGGCAGGCGAGGTCGAGGTTGGCGATTGGGCAATCATTGGCGGACACTCGGCTGTGCATCAGTTCTGCCGTATCGGTGCGCACGCAATGATCGGTGGCGGCTCGTTGGTCAGCAAGGATATTCCTCCCTACGTCAAGGCGGCACACCTGCCCGTTTCGTTCGTTGGTGCTAACTTTTTGGGTCTGCGTCGTCGTGGTTTTACATCGGAGCAGATCGAAGAGATCCAGAATATCTTCCGCGTGCTGTTCCAGAGTGGTCATAGCTATGGCAAGGCGGTTGAGTTGGTTGAGGAGCAGTTCCCGCAGTCGGAGTTGCGCGATGAGATTTTGGATTTCATCCGCTCGTCGAAGCGCGGTATCTTGAAGCCCTACAATCCGAAGGCAACCAGCGAAGAGTAATCAACGAATCACGATTCATAATTAAGCCACGCTCCATAGGAGTGTGGCTTTTTTTGTTTTGAAATTTGTACTCGATATATCTCATCATTGGCGGGTGTTTTCTCATTGAATGCAAAGTAAATAATTTTGCATTTTGAATCTTGAATTTTGAATTCTCAAATGGCGATTTCTCCGAAATCGACACACGCGGTGGCGCCCGCGATTGAAAATCGCGCCGCCCCACGCCACCGCGTGTCTATTGTGAGAGCAAAGTAAAAACAAAAAACCGCCCCTTGCGGAGGGACGGTCGTTATTGTGAGGGTATCGCGTTCGGACTACAAATTATCCTTCTCGATATCCTTGAAGTAACGATAGGTCGAAACCTTCAACTCCTGTGCAGCTGCATCGTCAATTACGAGTACGCCCTTGGGATGTACCTGCAAACCGGTGATAGTCCAAGCGTGGCTGTATGCGCCCTCTACGCCCTGCTTAACTGCCTGTGCCTTTGCGTGGCCGGTAGCCAGAATCATAACCTCGCGGCTCGACAGAACGGTGCCAACACCTACGGTCAGAGCAGTCTTGGGAACCAAATTAACGTCGCCATCGAAGAAACGAGCGTTAGCGATGATGGTGTCTTCGGTCAGAGTCTTGATACGGGTACGCGAGTGGAGCGACGAATAGGGCTCGTTGAAAGCGATGTGGCCGTCGTTACCTACGCCACCCATAAACAGGTCGATACCGCCTGCTGCCTCGATCTTTGCCTCGTACTCTGCGCACTCACGCTCCAAATCCTCGGCATTACCGTTCAGGATGTTGATGTTGTCGGGGTTGATGTCAACGTGCTTGAAGAAGTTGTTCCACATAAACGAGTGGTAGCTTTCGGGGTGATCCTCAGGCAGGTTGCAATACTCGTCCATATTGAACGTAACGACATTCTTGAACGATACCTTGCCTGCTTTGTTCAGTGCAATCAGCTCTTTGTAGGTACCCAGGGGAGTGCCGCCGGTAGGCAGACCCAGAACGAAAGGCTTCGGGCCTTTGTGCGCATTGATACGCTCAACAATGTGGTTTGCTGCCCATTTAGCAACCTCGGCAGCGTTGTTCTCGATAATTAATCTCATCTCTTTAATGTTTTATTGTTAGTTAGTAATTGTCTGATTAGAACATTCGTACGAATACCTCCATAGCCTGATACTCGGCCATTCCGAGCTTGTCGTAGAGCATTGCCGTATTCTGCGTACGCTCCTCGGCGCGCTGCCAGAACTCGCGCGGATCTTCACCGGGGAAGGGAACAAGATCCTTCTGCGAAAGGTGGCGATAGATTGCGTGTCGCTTCTTGATAACCTCGTCGGGCGAGAGGGGTACGGCCATATCGACCATATCCAAACTCCACTCCATCCAAGCACCGCGATAGAGCCACATACGGCAATCCTTCATCCACTCCTCATCTTTGACCTGCTCGACCGCGCCGAGGATAGCATCGATGCAGACGCGGTGTGTGCCGTGCGGATCGGCCAGATCGCCCGCTGCGAAGATTTGATGAGGCTTCACCTCACGCAACAACTTCACGATAATATCAATGTCGGCCTGACCCATCGGATTTTTCTTGATTCCACCCGACTCATAGAAGGGCAGATCGAGGAAATGGATATTCTCCTCCTTCACGCCGAATACCGAGCAGGCACCGCGCGCCTCTCCACGACGCATTGCGCCCTTTAATTCGAGCAGTGCGCGAGGTTCGGGCTCGCCTTTACGCTTGGTATTGATAATACGATTAACCTCATTTACTCGGTCGCCCAAACCCATTTCGCGAGCGGTCGAGATAAACTGCTTGATCACGTCGTCGTGAACTGCAACATTGCCCGAAACCTGATAAGCGACGTGTACATCGTGTCCCTGATCGGTCAGGCGCATAAATGTACCGCCCATCGAGATAACATCGTCGTCGGGATGGGGCGAGAAGATAATCACACGCTTCGGGTAGGGCGTTGCGCGTTCGGGGCGTGTCGAGTCGTCAGCATTGGGCTTACCACCGGGCCAACCCGAAATGGTATGCTGCAAGTCGTTGAAGACTTTGATATTAATCGAGTCGAACGAACCTTGTGCTTCGAGCAACTGACCGAGCGAATTGTCGATGTAATCCTTATAGGTGAGTTTGAGAATCGGCTTTTGGGTCTTCATTGCCAGCCAAATAACCGCCTTGCGGATAAATTTGGGCGACCAATCGCACGTGCCGACCAACCAGGGCGACTTAACTCTGGTCAGCTCCTCGGCAGCCTCTTCGTCAATAACGACCTCGATATTGCTGTGATTTTGCAGATATGTTGCGGGGCACATTGCATCGACCTCACCCTCGACAACGCGACCAACAACAGCGGCTTTGTCCTCGCCCCAAGCGACCAAAATGATCTGCTTTGACGAACTGATGGTGTCGATACCCATCGTAATCGCCTTTGTGGGAACATTCTCTGCACCGGAGAAGGCCGAAGCCTGCGCCTTGATGCTTGCGTTGCTCAATGCGACCAAACGGGTCTTTGTGTTCGAGTAAGAACCCGGCTCATTGAAGCCAACCTGACCCTTTGGACCAACGCCGAGCAACATCAGATCGATGCCACCCATCTGGGCGATTTTTGCCTCATAATCGCGGCAATATTGCGAAATGGCGTTGAGGCTGATGGTCGAGTCGGGGATATAAACATTCTCCGGCTTTACATTCACATATTCGAGGAACTCCTCGTGAATACGGAAGTTGCGACTTTGACGATCCTCCTTCGAGATGCCGTAGAACTCGTCGAGCGAGAATACGACTACATTACGGAAGCTGACCTCGCCTGCACGGAACTTATCCACAAGTTTGGCATAGATACCCAGCGGCGAGTGTCCGGTGGTCAGACCCAACACAAATGTTTCGCCCTTCTCCTCTTTTGCCTTGATTGCGGCAACAATTTTGTCGGCCACGTAGGTTGCTCCATCATTTTCGCTCTCGAAAACATTGGTGTTTATACGTTCGTAACGGCAGACAATATCCTTCGGCTCGGCATTAGGAATCAATCCGCCCTCTTTTTTTAGCTTGTAGTTTCCCATAATTGAGTGTCAAGTCTTTTAGTTGGTTACTTTATCAAATCTCTTATTTAACAAATTTCTCGTAGTAGGCTACGTAGGCCTCATTTACCAAGCGGTTGCCGCCCGCAGTGGGGTAGTCGCCTGAGAAGTACCAATCGCCCTTGTTGTTGGGGCAGGCCTCGTGCAGACCCTCGATCGACTGATAGACGATGCTCACGGGCACCGTGCAATCTTCGGGAGTCAGCATCTTGGTAATTTGAGCCGTAATCTCGTCGTCGGTGAATGGTGCGTAAATATCCTTCACGCAATTGACCATCTGCGAAACGGGCAACTTCGCCTGCTCCAAGCACTTGTTGTAAGTGTCGTGCAAGAGTTGTTCCATACCGCGCTCGCGCAATAGGGCAACCGCAGCGTGGAAGGCGATAAATTCGCTCATACGCGACATATCGATACCGTAGTAGTCGGGATAACGCACCTGCGGCGATGACGAAACGATAACGATCTTCTTCGGATTTAATCGGCTGAGGATCTTGACGATACTCTGCTTCAAGGTTGTGCCACGCACAATCGAGTCGTCGATAACGGCAATGCTATCAACACCGGGAGTAACCGTGTCGTATGTGATGTCATAAACGTGAGCTGCCAGATCGTTGCGGCTCGAACCTTCGGTAATGAACGTACGCAGTTTGATATCCTTAATCGCCAGCTTCTCGGTGCGCACACTGCGGTCGAGAATTGCCTCGATCTGTTCGGCCTGCGGATTGGCACCCAGAGCCTCGATCTGCTCCACCTTCTGGCGATTCATATAGTTATTCATACCCTCGACCATACCGTAGTAAGCCACCTCGGCCGTGTTGGGAATAAACGAGAGTACCAGATGATCAATGTCGTAATCGACCTCGCTGAGGATCTTGTCGCAGAGCAGACGACCGAGCGTCTTGCGCTCACGATAGATCTCCGAGTCGCTACCGCGCGAAAAATAGATGCGCTCAAACGAGCAGGGGGCGAACTTCTCGGCAGGCTCCAAAATCTGCTCGACGCTCACCGTACCATCGCGCTTGATGAACAGACCCTCGCCTGCCTTCAACTCCTTCACCTGATCAGTGGTGAGATTCATAGCCGTTTGGATTACGGGACGCTCCGAAGCTACGATCACTACCTCGTCGTCGATGTAGTAGAATGCCGATCGGATGCCCCACTTATCGCGCAGTACGAAGCAGTCGCCTGTACCTGTTGCGCCTTCGATCACAAAGCCACCGTCCCACAGCGACGATGCTTCGCGCATAATTTTCTGAATGTTCAGTTCGTCTTCGATCTTGTCAATGAGCTCTGTGCCCATAAAACCTTCGGCCATAAAGCGGTGCTGTAACTCTTCGACCTGCTCATCGAGCATATAGCCGAGTTGTTCGAGCATCAGGAACATATCGGCATCCTGACGGGGGTGCTGGCCCTGCTTGACCACGTGAGCCATCAGCTCTTCGGTGTTGGTCAAACTGAAATTACCGGCCAGAACGATGTTACGACTGCGCCAATTGTTTCGACGCAGGAAGGGATGTACGTATGACATACCGCTACGGCCATTGGTGCTGTAACGCAGGTGTCCTACGTAACATTCGCCAACGTAGGGCATATCTTCATCTGCAAGACCTGCTGCGCGACCTTCGGCGATAGCTTTGTTGGCTGCGGCGAAACATTCGCCGATTGCACCACTGCCGAGTGCTCGTTCTCGGAAAATATACTCGTTGCCGGCTTGTGCCGTAAGTTTGATACAGGCCAAACCTGCACCTTCCTGACCGCGGTTATGCTGTTTCTCCATCAACAGATAGAGTTTGTTCATACCGTAGAGGGGCGTACCATACTTTTCAGTGTAATAGGAGATAGGTTTTCTCAACCTAACGAGGGCGATGCCACATTCGTGTTTAAGTGCCTCACTCATAGAAGTAGAGTTGTTGTAGAAATTGAATTTGAAAAAATATCGACTACAAAGATAACAAAAGCGCGTCAGCCAGCAAATATTTGACCTCTCATTTTTATCAAAAAACGTATGTTTTTATCAACTTTTCTCTCCTGCGCAGACTTGTGCGAGCGCATAATGCGCACACGAAGAGAGTTTGGATAGGTAAAAATGCTCTTCAATGTGTGGCAAACCGACCGAAAATGGCTACATTTGTACCCATCATTCAGACTATTTATAACAATGAATCCGACCGTAAAGACAATTTCGATGCCGACCGTTATGATCGCAGGCGCGCTTTTCTGCCGCCAGATTATGATGCTCGATACGTGGTGCAACCATATGATCACCCCCGTTGTGATCTTTTCGATGCTCTTTTTTACCTTCTGCCGTGTCGATATGCAACAGATGCGATTGCAGGCGATGCACTTTTGGCTGATTGCCTTCCAATTTGTGGTGGCGTTGGCATTGTATGTCGCGCTGGCGTGGTGGAATGTTACGGTGGCGCAGGGTGCGTTGATATGCGTGATGGCTCCCGTGGCAATGGCAGCGGTGGTTATTGGCGGAATGTTGGGCGCAAATATCGTTACAATGACAACTTACAGCCTGCTTTGCAACTTTGTTTTTGCTTTTGCGGCTCCCGTTGTTTTGAGTGCGGTGGGCGATGGAACCTGCTCATTTACAGAGATTCTCTCCCGCGTGGCTCCGATGCTTGTAATGCCCTTTATTGTGGCGCAGGTGTGCCGCCACGCTACGCCTCGACTTAATGGCTGGATTTCGCGCCACAGCTCACTTTCGTTCTATATGTGGCTTGTTGGTTTGGCTGTGATTATGGCACGCACAACCTGCTTTATTCTCGATTTGCAGGATGCCGATTTCGTAACCGAGATTTTGCTTGCTGCGGTGGCTTTGGTTGTCTGCGTTGCGCAGTTTGTGCTTGGTCGCCGTCTTGGTCGCCACTATGGCGATCCTGCGGCGGGAGGTCAGTCGCTCGGTCAGAAGAATACGATCCTCGTGGTGTGGATTTCGCAGACTTTCCTCGATCCGCTCTCGTCGATCGCGCCGACGGCCTATATCGTATGGCAAAATTTGGTCAATAGTTACCAGATGTGGCGTGCCCGCGAGCAGAAGTAGGGTAGTCGCAACGAAAAGAATGACGCCACCTCGAACGTTCGGGGTGGCGTCTGCTATTTAAGTGTGGGTTAGTTATTTGCGGAAAATAAAATAGACGGCAAGGATCAAACACAAGAAACCCACAGCGTGATTCCAGCGCAGAGCCTCGGTACGGAAAACGAGCAGCGTGAAGATCGTGAATACCGTGAGCGACACAACCTCCTGAATCACCTTCAACTCGACCAACGAGAACGGACCGCCATTCTCGCGGAAACCGATACGGTTGGCGGGCACTTGGAAGAAGTACTCGAACAGCGCAATGCCCCAGCTAATCAGCACGATAGCGACCAATCCGAGTTTGTCAAAACCCTTCATTTGGCTAAATTTCAGATGGCCGTACCACGCCATTGTCATAAATATGTTGGACATCACGAGCAGTCCGATTGTCATCAATCCCTTCATTTCGATTTGGTGTTAAAAGTGTGTCAAAATCGGCCGCAAAAATAGGCATTTTAATTCAAAAAGCAAACCGCGCCACACTTGAATTGTGCAGCGCGGTTTGTAATCTTACTCTTCAAAATCCTCGACCGTTAGTCGTGGATCGTAAATGCAGGGTGCGCCGTAAGTTTTGGCAACCTTTCGGCAGTAGCGTTTGATTGGCGAGAGCCCCATCGAGCGACGCAGGCGATTGAGCTTGCGAGGATTCTCGATCGGCCAAACGTAAATGGGCGCATTCGCCTCAGTGCTACGACGCTGAACGGTCTGTGTCCCATAGCGTTGTGGCGCGCCTTGTCGCATACATACACGGTCGAATAGTGAGCATAGTCGCTCTTTGAGATCACGCCCTTGACCATCTGCGCTTCGACCAATGGCAGGTAACGCAGTTGGTAATCGAGTGGGGCGTGGTCGATCACAAGCCAAATTGTGTGATGAGCCTCATCGGATAGTCCTTGCGGCCACCCCTTTTCGAGCAGGCGTGCGACCACGACCTGATTGACCGAATCGACCTTATCGATTTGCTCTTGTGCGGCAATGACGGCGTCGATGTCGAGTTGATCACTCTGCGTGAGCGCGATCATTGCCCGTCGTACTGCTTGATCCGAACGGTGAACTTCGCGTAGGAGCGAATCAACATTTTGCGCCGTAGCATTTGCTACGGCGCAAAATATAATAATTAATAGTAAGGCACTCTTCTTCAACTTAAATTGTGAATTGTGAATTCTCCTTACTTCTTCTTGGTGTAAGCGTCGGCCATCTCCTTGATACGTGCGGCGCGGGTTGCGCTGTCGGGGTGGGTCGAGAACATCTGTGCCACCTTCGATGCGGTTTGCGAGTTGCTACTGCCTGCCATCTGGATCAACTTGTTCAGTGCGTTGTACATTGCATAGGGACTGCGACCGTTGGCGATACACATATTGAATGCCTCCTCGTCGGCTGCAAACTCCTGCTTCTGCGAGAACTGCGCTTCACCGTAAGCCGTTGCAATCGCACCGAGTTGCGAGTTGGTCAGGTTTTCGAGCGTGGGGCTGATCGAACCAATAGCATCTTTAAGAGCCGCGGTGCGATAAGCCTGCTTCATCATATTCTTGGTGTCGGCGTGTTTGAGGTGGCCGATCTCGTGGCCGATCACTGCAAAAACTTCATCGTCGGTCATTGCGTCCATCAGACCCGAATAGACACGGATACTGCCGTCGCCACAAGCAAATGCATTGACCTCGTTGGTCTCATACACCTTGAAGTTGAGCGGCATACCCTCGACGCCTTTGAGATTCTTGACGAGTTTGTTGAGACGCTGTGTGTACTTCGAGGTCGAAGGTGCAATTTTGTTCTGCTGATCTTGATAGACCATATATTCGCTACACATTTGCGCCACCTGTGCGTCGGTGATAGCCATCGAAGCGGCCAGATTGGTGCCTGCGCTAATCAGTTTCGAGGTGTTGAGCGAGCTGCACGCACTCATCATCAGCGGGCAGAGCAGAATAACGAGAAGTCTTTTCATAATCGTGAGTTTTAGTTTTATTTACTTGCAAATATAATAAAAAATCAATATATTTGCGAATATAATAAAAAATCAATATATTTGCGAATATAATAAAAAATCAGACCTGACTATGAAACGACTTTTTGCAATTCTTATGGCCTGCTGCGCACTGGTGGCTTGCGACAACGACAATAAGTTGGTTACTCCCGATTGGGAGATCGATCCCACAATGACCACAGCCGATTTGGAGGGCAACTATTGGGGTTATATCCACGAAATCGATAACTCATATTTTATCGAATCGGGCGAGTTTGCCGGTGGTCAGTCGGTTGGTGGCGTATATAATCATCTGATTTTCTTTGAAAATGGACAGATGACGCACTATGTTTATGCCCCTCGCGTTGTCAATTTCTGCCCCAAGCACGCCATTCGACTTTCGACGGTCGCTTACTCGCTCGACACGAAGAACAAACGATTTACCAATCCGCTTGTGCCGACCGAGATGGCTAAACTGTTGCAACTCACCAAAGATCGAGTTGTGATTGAGACCTCGCCCGCAACCGTCGCAACCGAAACGACATACAAAATGAGTTTCGTTCAGCTGACCCGCACAACACTCAACGACGAGGTGCGCCAACTGATTGAGAATGCTATCCCCGAAGAGGAGTTCGACGCGTGGCGCAAGGAGAACGACCCCTCGTATAAGTAATAAGGTCTGTTCCACGACACCAAACGGCAATCGCACGACAATGGCGGTTGCCGTTTTTATTTTGTGAGTAGTAATTTTTTGAGAAAAATCACACTCCCGATTTAACTTTTCGTATCTTCGTGCGTCATATAGTCAAAAGCACTGCTGAACAAACCGATGACAACTACCCACAACACACTCCCAGCCTGCTCCGAACTGCGCGACGAGGCCACTCGCAACGAGGCCTTCGACCGTCTGGTCGGGGTGCTGCTCCGACCAATCTATTGGCACGTGCGACGATTGGTTGTCGAGCACGACGAGGCCGAGGAGATCACGCAGGAGACATTCGTACGAGCCTTCGAGCAGTTCGATCAATTCCGTGGGGGTGATGGCGAGTTGCGCGCTTGGGTTTACCGCATTGCCACCAATTTGTCCATCAGTGCTTTGCGACGGCGGCGACGGTCGATCTTCACGTCGATAGATCGGGTGAGCCGCGAGCTCTCGGATCGCGTAGCCGATTGCTCGCCTCCCGATGTTGATGAGCGATTGATTGAGTTCCAACGGGCGGTGTTGGAACTGCCGACCAAGCAGCGAATAGTCTTTAACCTACGCTACTACGATGATTTGAGCTATGCCCAGATAGCCACCGCGACAGGGCAGAGCGAGCAGGCGGCCAAAACCTGCTACCATTACGCGGTGAAACGATTGAAAGAACAGTTAAACGAATGGCAGATATGAGTAACTTACGCATAATTGATCGACGACTTCCGTACCGCACATCGGATGCGGAGTTCGAGGTGATGGCCGAGCGCATCCGCTTGCGCACTACGGCACGTGTGGCGCAACCTGCAAAGACGGCTCAACCCGCACGTCGTGGGCAGTTGCAGTGGGCATTTGCTATGGCTGTTGTTGTCGTTGCACTGATAGCGGGCTTTTCGCTTATGGATATGGAACCCGAACCACAGCCGACACTTGCTGAACTGTTGGCAACGGCATCGCCCGAAACACTGCGCGAGGTGGCGGCTACAAACTACGATGATATTATTTTCAATCCACAAATCTAACTCTACAAACAAAATGAAACGTATCTATTTAATCCTCATAGCAATATTTTGCACGATCAGCGTGGCTTTTGCCACCGAGCCTGCGGCCGAAGAGCCACAGACGCCCGATGAAATCCGTGCAGCGGCGCGCGAGCAGGTGATCTCGTCGCTGAATCTCTCAAAGGAGACGCGCCGTCAGTTCGAGCCGATCTATGACGAGTATCGCGCTGCTTTGGCCGAGGCAACTCGCACAGCCAACGAACAACTCGACGAGGCTACTCCGCTCAACGCGATGAAGGTCAATTTGATGAACGTGGCGGCTACGGCACAGGTCAAGCTGGACTATATCGACCGCTTTGCCGAGGTGCTTTCGAGTGCCCAAATTCATCAGCTCTACAACTCGGAGGGCTCTCTGGCGTGGACAATTCGTCGGGTGGCAGGTGTCGATTTCGAGGGTAATGTGTCGATGAACGACAACACCTTCTATATTGATAGCGCGTTGTATTGGCAGTTGGCTAACGCGTCGGACCAAAACGAGGTGCTTGACTATGTGAAAGATGTGATGAAAGATCCCCGCACACGTACCTATGTTCTCGGCGATGATGGCAAACTGCTGCCCATCGAGTCTGTTCCCGCGCCCGAAGTCAAACAGCAATATTATCGCCTGAATGGTAAGCGCACGCCGCTGCTGTCGCCTACGGGTCAGACCATTGAACAAGACTATGGCAAGATTGTAAATTACCACACTCTGCGTGTCGATGGCCGTATCAAAGTGATAATCGCACCATCGGTCTCGACACTCAAAGTTCGTTGCGACCGAGCTTTTATGGACGCTGTGAAGTATGAGATGCGAGATGGCGTGCTCAGCCTTTCGATTGATCACAAAAAGTACTCGGCTTGGACTGGCGATATGAAAGTTGAGGTCTATCTGCCCGTGTCGTCGCATTTGAGCCGTATCTATGCCAATAACACTGCATCGGTGCAGATCAAGACCTCGCTCCGTACCGATATGCTGACTTTCGATGTCAATAACCGTGCTTCGGTGTCAGCGACGGGACATCTGATCGCACAGAAGGTAACGGTTAATGCCAATGGTTACAGCAAATTCAATGCGAATGTCCTCACGACCAACCGCGATGGCAGTACGATGAAAAATGGTATGGTTCTGTACAATCTTGACGGTCGTTCGGAGGTCAGTGGCACGGTCGTAACAAATACCTTTGTGGGCAAGGCAAATGGCTACTCTGACCTCAATATCGGCACGTCGATTCACGAGGCGAGATTTGTGCTCAATGGTCGCAGTAAACTTCGTGGCGAGATCGGCGCAACCACCCTCCGAGTGGAACTTAATGGCTATTCTGACGTGGCTTCGGATCAGATCACATTTGAAAAGTCCGCTGTGCTCCTGCTCAACGGTCGCTCGTCGATCATCGCCAAGCGTATGTCGGCTCCGCAGGGTGCGAAGTTCTCGGCCAAACTCGAAGGCTACTCGAAGATCAATATTGGCGCAGGTCGCGCAACCGAGGGGTTTGTTTCGCTGGCGGGTCGCTCGGAGTTCAACGCCGCAAAGTTCGATGTGCGAAACCTGACGGTCGTAGCCAACGACTATTCGTCGGCAGATGTACTCTGCTCTGGTAAATTGCGTGCAACCACCACCAATCCGTATGCTCGAATCAATTATAGCGGCAACTGCACGGTCGAATCGGTCGCCCCGTCAATCCAACGCAGATAGCACTCTCTGATAACTTTACACCGAAGGTCGCCTTTCGATAATGAGGGGCGACCTTTTTGTTTGATTGCTGAATGTGCGCATACTCGTGGGCTGGGGCGGTCGCCCAAAGGGCGAACCCACGAGTATGTGTCAAAATCATAGATTTTGCCTATTTTGGAGATGTAAAAAAGCCGCACTCTTCGGAGCGCGGCTTTTTGCGAATTATGAATTGCGAACTGCGAATTGTGAATTATGAATTGCGAACTGCGAATTGTGAATCTTCAACTTACTTCTTCTTCGCAAGCACCTCACACTTGTCAATCTCGTTGCCATTGCGATCGAGCAACGTCAGTACCAAATGCTTTTTGTCGGCGGCGAGGTGAATAGCACCAACGGTTTGCGGACCTTCGTACCACGTGTGGCGAATCTTATCCTCATTCTGCTGGGGCATCTCTTTGATCGCCTGACCACGCTCGTTGTCCGATGAGGGCAACTGAACATAGACCGTTCCGCGCTTGCCGTCGGTTGCCTTGCCTTCGTAGAGGGGAGCCGTGCGCACGTAAATATGGTTGTTGCCCGCCAGCGCGAGATCAACGCCCAACTCATCGAACAGCTCACACCAACGACCATACTGCGAGTCGCGTCCGTCGTGTCCGAAGAACCACTGATAGTGCTCACATACGATCACGTAGCGAGCCTTGTTCTGCTCAACCACCTTGCGCACCCACGCCTGTGCCTCGGCCAAACCTTCATCTTTGCGCATCACCTCGTTGTTGAGCATAATGAACAGCGCGTCGCCGTAATAGAAGTAGTAGCAAACGCCCATTTCGTTGCCATAACCATTGCGCGGATAGAAATTCGCATCGCGGATAAAGGCGTTCGACTGGCCATTCACGCGGGTCATATTGTCGTGGTTGCCATTTACGCCCGCCCACATATAGTCGTGGAAGGGTTTGCGTGTATAGAGATCCGACCAGAACGAGTAGCTGCCGCCCCAAGCGGTGATGTCGCCGAGGTGCAGCACCCAATCAATCGAGGGATCGTGTTTCTCAACCGTGTTGATCATCGCCATTGCCGCATCGACACGGTGGGGCAGCGGGGTGTAGGCGTGGAAATCGGCAATCACGCAGGCACTCCACTCCTTCGCTCCCGAGGTGCGGAAGTAACGCGGCTCGCTCCACTTGTCGCCCGCGCCGATCGAGTACATATAGTCGGTATTCGGTCGCAAACCACCGAGCGTAGCCTCGCACTTTGTGAATCGCGCCTGCTCATTAACGGTCTTACCCTGAGGTGTTTTCGACGAAATGCCGTCGTATGTGGTGCAGAGATACGTCGCGGCCTCGACCACGCGGGCACGTTTCCACGAGGTGTCGTTGGCACGGGTGTAGCGCACCGATGTGGCATCAGACAGGGTGTCAACGCCCCAACTGATATTAATGCTGTTGCGGGTATCCTGATCGGGACAAGCCACGACCGTAAATGGACTTGCAGGCAGCTGCGCCGCAAGAGAGCTGATGGCGAAAATCGCCACAAGAGTAGAGATTATTCGTTTCATTTTCGGATTGTTTTTAGATTCTTTGAAGACAAATTTACAAAATTTTCACAAATTTTCGGTCGGACGTGCAACGAAATCGATTAATTTTGCGTCTAATAGATAAAACCCCAAACTTTCGACGATTATGAAACGGATTCTATTTTCGCTGCTTTTTGCGCTTTTGGCACTCTCGGCAAGTGCGCAGAGTGATTCAGTCAAGGTTGCACGACGTGCTCCATATCGTGGTGATATTGCGGCGAGTGCATTTGTTTTCCCATTTATCGGTGGATCTTATGCTTTTGAAACGACACACGGCGTGGCACTCGGTCGTCGGGCGAATGGTTTTGTGGGAGCAGGTTTTAAGTATGCGGTCCACGACTTTGGCAATAACGATGCCGAGCCAGACAAAAGCACACCGAGTTTGCAACTGAAAATAGGTTATATTCGCTGTAAGTATCTGGTGCCCAGCAAGAAGATGAAGGTCAATTTCTTCGTATCGGGTGATTTGGGAGCGGGCTTTTGGACGAGCTACAATGTTGATTCGTGCAGGGGCAGAAGCCGTGTAGGAGTTTATGCTAATGGCGATCTTGGTATGGCAATCCGACTCTACAAACGGCTCTCGTTGGACCTTTCGGTCGGAGTGTGGGGCATATTGGGTGAGTGTGGCTCGCCCCACCTCAAACTCGGATTTACATTCTAAAAACAAAATGCAAAGGTCGCGCTCGCTTCGGGGTGCGACTTTTTGTTTGTTCAAAGTGAAATGGCAAAATCGCCATTTTTGATACACACGATGGTACTCGCGACTACCCGCGACTTTGAGTCGTGCCGCCCCACGCCACCGCGTGCGATGATAACGAAATCAAAGATTTCGAATAGATTGAATCTTAATCTCTAAAACTTGAATTAAGAATCATATTTTTTGTTATCTTTGCAAAAATATAAATATACGAAAAATGAAAATCCTGATTCTCAACGGCCCCAATCTCAATTTGCAGGGTCATCGCGATACCGATATCTACGGCACCGAAACCTTCGAGGAGTTTATCGAGCGCTTGCGTGCGGCATTCTCGGAGTGCGAGGTGGACTATTTCCAGTCGAATATCGAGGGCGAACTGATCGACCAACTCCATCAATCAATCGGTCGCTACGACGGTGTGGTACTCAATGCAGGTGGCTATACCCATACGGCTGTTGCGTTGGCTGACGCGGTGGGTGCGGTTTCGACCCCTGTGGTTGAGGTGCATATCTCGTCGATTTTGGCGCGTGAGGAGTTCCGCCACGTGTCGCTCATCGCACCGCGCGCCATTGGCTCGATAATGGGCTTCGGGCTGGATTCGTATCGCCTCGGAATGTTGGCTCTCGGAGCACGCCAAACGTCGCAAATGTAAAAACCGCAAAGCACGATGCAACTCAAAGATAAGGTAGTGAGCGGTGTGGCGTGGAGCGCGGCCGAGAAGATCGGCTCGATGCTCCTGCAAATGGTCGTCAGCTTTGTGCTGGCGGGACTGCTCGTACCCGACGATTACGGCACGATGGCCGTGATGGTGGTCTTTGCGACGGTGTCGTTGCTCATTGTCGATAGCGGTTTCTCGCAGGCACTGATCCGCAAACCCGAACCGACCGAGAAGGACTATATCTCGGTCTTTGGATTCAACCTTGTGGTATCTTGGGTGCTGTATGCTCTGTTGGTGGCGGGGTCATTTCCGTTAGCGGCCTACTATGAACAGCCCGAAATGACGCGCATTGCGCCGGTGCTCTTTCTGCTGCTGCCGGTCAATGCGATGTGTGTGATCCAAAATACGATTCTCACTCGCACGTTCGCCTTCCGCAAACTCTCGACCATAACCTTCCTCTCGTCGTTGGTGGCGGGCGTGGTGTCGATCGTAATTGCGGTTTTGGGCGGTGGCTTGTGGGCATTGGTCTGCCAGCGACTGCTGACGTTGGTGGTTAAGGCGACGCTGCTATGGTGGTGGGGCGATTGGCGACCGAAGGGCGGTTGGAGCCTCCGACCTCTGCGCGAGATGTTCCCTTACAGCTCACGACTGCTGGCGACCGATCTGCTGAATGGTATCTACAACAACGTGTCGTCGTTGTTTATTGGCAGTATGTACACACTGCAACAACTCGGCTACTTTTCGCAGGCGCAAAAGTTGAAGGATCTGCCCGTAACTTCGACCGTTCAAGCGGTGCAAAATGTAACCTTTCCTGCGCTTTCGACAATCCGCGATGATGAACGAAAGTTTGCCGAGAGCTATCGACAGGTGCTGATGGTTACGGCTTTTGTGATGATACCGATGATGGCGGGACTGATCGCTGTGGCCGACGATATGTTCGCACTGATTGGCGATAAATGGCGACCGACCGTTCCCTATTTCCGCGCGTTGTGCCTGACGGGCATCACCCAACCGATAGCAATGATCGCTTACAATATCCTCAAAGTTCGCAGTAATGGCCGAATCATATTCCGCTTGGAGGTGATTAAGAAGTTGATAATGACTGCAATGCTCGCTATTACAATCCCGATGAGCGTCGAGGCGGTAGCCTGGGGCTTGGTTGCAATGTCGGCAATCGAGATGGTTGTCAATTTCGGTGCGACGTTGCGCTTTACGAGCGTTTCGGTGTGGCACGTGGTGTGCGATCTGCTGGCTCCGTTGGCTCTTGCGGCGGTGATGTGCGGTGCGGTCTATGCGTTGAGTGGCGCGATGCAGGCGTGGCCTATTGCGGTGCGATTGATAGTGGAGGTTGCGACGGGTGTGGCGATCTATGCAGGTGGGGCGTGGCTGTTGCGCTTGGAGGGTATGCGCGAAATGGTGCGTATCGCTCGCGGGTTGATTGGTAAAATCAAAAACTAAAATAACTACACGATGAAGAAACAGACTTTCCTTACAGCAATCTTCGCGCTGTTGGTCCTGACCGTGTCGGCGGCTCAACCGCGTGTGAAGAATGTGATCTATCTGATCGGCGATGGTATGGGCTTTGGCTCGGTGTCGGCTCTGTTGCTGTCGCAGAACGAAAAGACGGGCTTCGAGTATGCTCCCGTAATTGGCCTGTCGGAGACCTGTTCGGCAGATAACTATGTTACCGATTCTCCTGCGGGTGGTACGGCTCTGGCAACGGGAACACGTACCCGTAATGGCTATTTGGGTGTCGATCCCGATGGCAATCAACTCACAAGTGTTCTGCGTAAAGCGCAAGCGATGGGTAAGCGTACGGGTATCGTTGTCAATACGGTGCTCACGGAGGCTACGCCCGCAGCGTTCTATGGTGGCGTGAAGAGCCGCAAGGAGAGCCTGCGCTTGGCCGAGCAGTTTGTCGAGAGCAATATTGATGTCGCTATCGGATCGGGTTTGAGCGTCTTTGTAGGTCGTCCCGACTCGGTCGATTTGACGGCCGAGTTGATCAATCGCGGTTATGATGTATATCTGGATTGGGGCGCAACGGCACGCTCGACGGCTGACCGATTTGTGTCGATTCTGCCGATGTCGGATGTCCATCGCCGCAATAAATCGAGCAATACGAAGGCTGGTGCAGCCGATGGTGCAGAGGTATGTCTGGCAGCGCAGTTGGCCGCTGATAATGGCGAGGAGCCTACCTCGGCTGATCCGACCGAGTACCTGACTCGCGCGGTTGAGAAGGCTCTGGGTACATTGGAGCGTACGGCAGATCGCAATGGCTATTTCCTGATGATCGAGAGTGCGATTATCGACGGCTACGGCCACAATAACGACTCGGAGGGTATGATCGAGGAGATGCGCGAGTTCGATCGCACGTTGCAGATGCTGGTAAAGTATGTTGAGTCGCACCCCGAAACGCTGTTGGTCGTAACGGCTGACCACGAGACGGGCGGCACGGGCGTAGCTTATCGTTCGTATGAGGTAGGCGAGGAGGTCCCTGTTAAGCTCTCGTTCAGCACGAAGGGACATACGGGTACGGTTGTGCCTATCTTCGCCTATGGTGCGGGAGCCGAGGCATTTGGCTCAATTATGAAGAATACCGATCAGCCTAAAATTATCGAGCGATTGATGTCGGGTAAAAAGAAAACGAAGAAATAATCTAAAACTATGAAAAAACTACTAATCGCATTGGTGGCAGTCGCATCGGTGGCTTGCGCACCCAAGAATGAGCCTATCGCGCTCGTTCCCTATCCTAACCACGTTGAAGTAGGGTCGGGTCGATATTCGATTGTTGATGCAGAGGTATGGTGCCAAGAGTCGGTTGATGAACGTACATTGGCTGCTGTAACCCTTTTTACGGAGCAACTGAATACGACGGCAGGCGGTCAGCGCGAGGTTAATGTCGTAGCTGAACTTCCGAATGAGGGTATCCGCTTTGTGGTCGATACGACCGTTGAGCAGGAGGGCTATCGTCTCGATGTTACACGCAAGGGCGTAGAGATTCGCGCAAGTCAGTTTGCTGGCTTCCAATATGCAATCCAGACCGTAAAGCAGCTACTGCCTGCCGAGGTTTATGGCAAGGAGTTGGCGGCCGATGAGGATTGGACAATGCCCTGCTTGTCGATCGCTGATGCGCCCCGCTTTGGCTATCGCGGTATGCACCTTGACGTGTCGCGCCACTTCTTCTCGGTTGAGGAGGTGAAAGCCTATATCGACATTATGGCTGTACATAAGCTCAACCGCCTGCATTGGCATTTGACCGATGACCAGGGCTGGCGCGTGGAGATTAAGCAGTTCCCCGAATTGACCGAGGTGGGTTCGATGCGTAAGCATACGGTAATCCGCAAGGAGTGGGGTAACTATGACGGTGTGCCTTATGGTGGTTTCTATACGCAGGACCAGATTCGTGAGGTTGTTGAGTATGCGGCGGCAAATGCTATCGAGATTATTCCCGAAATCGATCTGCCGGGTCATATGATGGCAGCTTTGGCGGCATATCCCGAACTCGGATGCACGGGTGGCCCGTACGAGGTTTGGCCGCGTTGGGGTATCTCGGATGAGGTGCTTTGTGCAGGTAACGATAAGATTTTTGATCTGTTGGAGGGTGTCTTCTCGGAGATTGTCGAGATGTTCCCCTCGGAATTGATCCATATCGGCGGTGATGAGTGCCCGAAGGTGCGTTGGCGTAGCTGCCCGACCTGTCAGGCGAAGATTAAGGAACTTGGTATTAAGGGTGATGACAAACATACTGCCGAGCACTATTTGCAGAGCTACGTGATGACCCGCATCGAGGAGTTCCTCGCAACGAAGGGCCGCCGCGTAATTGGCTGGGATGAGATTCTCGAAGGTCAGATTGGCCCCGATGCTGCGGTTATGTCGTGGCGCGGTAACGAGGGCGGTATCGAGGCTGCAAAGTTGGGCCACGATGTCGTTATGGTCCCCACGTCGTACTTCTATTTCGACTATTGCCAGTCGGCCGATAAGGAGGCCGAGCCGTTTGGTATTGGCGGTTTCCTGCCCGTTGATCGCGTCTATTCGTACGAGCTGCCCGAAGAGTTGACCGAGGAGGATGCAAAGCATATTCTCGGTGTGCAGGCTAATATGTGGACCGAGTATATCGCTGATCGCGACCACCTCTACTATATGTTGCTGCCGCGTCTGTCGGCATTGAGCGAGGTGCAGTGGTGCGATAAGGGCGTGCGTGATTGGGATCGCTTCATCTCGACCTTCCGTATGCACGAGATCTATGATGTTATGGGATATAACTATGCTACCCATATCTTCGGCATTACAGCCGAGACGGATATTGACACCGTTGCGCGCTCGATTACGGCAACGCTCTCAACGCTTGGCGACGAGCCTATCTATTACACGCTCGATGGTAGCGAGCCTACGACCGAGTCGGCCGTTTATAACAAGCCATTGAAGATTACCGAGCAGTGTACGCTGACCGCAGCCGTTTTCCGCGAGGGTATTGATGTGGATAATTGCGTTGTGCCTATTCTCTTCAACAAGGCTACGGCTCGCCCCGCAGTGCTCAATAGTAATCCTCACGCGAAGTATCTCTTCGAGGGCGCGAAGACATTGGTCGATGGTCGTGTCGGCGGTCCCGATTTCGGCGGTGGTCCGTGGATTGGCTACCTGTTCGAGAATATGGATATTACGATCGATATGGAGGGCTCGGAACCCTACTCGAAGGTGTCGATGACGGCTTTGGCGCAGAAGGCTCCCTGGGTATTCCTGCCGATGTCGATGACCGTACAGACTTCTGACGATGGTGAGAATTTCACCGAGGCTGGCCATATCGATATCGAGCCGCAGGCCAAAGGCGAGCCCGATGGAATCTTTAAGTTTGCAATCGACATTGAGCCTACTGCGGCGCGTTATCTGCGAGTGCAGGCTGCTACACTCGACCCTGTATCGAAGTGGCACAATGGCGGTGGTGGTAAGGGTTTCCTATTCGTCGGCGAGATTGAAGTCGAGTAATCCTTATCCGCAATAAAAAAGAGGTCGTGCCATCGAAGAGCACGACCTCTTTTTTTGTTAGTTGATCTCTATTGTCGTTACAACAGTACCGAGTTGATCTGTGCGTGTACCTGCTGCAACTGACGCTCAAAGTCGATACGGGCCGAAACCACATCGTAGTAGTTTGCCAGCGACGAGTAGTAGTCGATAATCGAAATCTGACCCGCCTCAATTGCGCGCGAGAGATACGAGCGATAGTCGCCCATCTCGCTCTCGATCTGGCGGTACTCGGCAATCGAACGCTCCAAAACCTCCGTGCGCTCATACATCGCAGCAAGCGAGGTGTGAACGTCGTTTATTGCGCTCAAATGCTCCGCCTCGGCATATGCAGCCTGCGCCTTCGCTGCACGGGTATTGCGGTAGCCGGAGAAGATAGGTACACTCATACCTACAACAATGCCGTTGAAGTGCTGACCCGTCGAGTGAGCGAGTTTGTAGCCGACGGTGAACTGCGGCAAAGTCTTTGCACGCTCGACCTTAACGCTCTGCTCGGCGATCTCGACCTGCGAAGCCGTAACCAGCAGCGAGGGGTCGGCAGTCGAATAGAGAGTCTCCATTTCGGCCAACGGCAACAGCTCGGCAAGCGGAGCATACTCCGTGTCGGCAAACGTAACCTCCACGCCGCCATTGAGCGTACGCAGACGATTTTCGGCAGCCTCGATCTCGATCTCGATCATACTTGCCGCATTGCGAGCCGCGGTCAGCTCCATATCGGCGCGATTCTTCTCGATAATTGTACCTTTACCAGCCTCCAATCGCGAAGCATAGATTGCGGCAATATGCTCGGCATTTTGTGCGCGTTCGTTAGCAATTGCCTTTTGACGGCGCAGTGCGATCAGGTCGATACAGAGTTGCTTGGCTTCGAGCAGAGTTTGCTGACGGACAAGAGCGTGGTCAGCCGTGAAGTGCGAACGCTGCATCTTTGCCATCTGCGAGCGACGGGCATAAGCTGTCGGGAAATCGAACGATTGGGTCGCTACCAACTCGCCATTTTTACCCGCCTCGGCAGGGGTGCCCCACGCGTGGACATATTGTACCTGCGGGTTGGGAAGCTGGTTTGCGGTACGGGCGTCGAGCGAACGAGCCTCGGTCAGCGAGCTATGTGCGCGCAACGAGAGGTTGTTCTCCTCGATCTGACGCAGTACGCCGTCGATACCCTGCGCACGCGAACTGAATGTCGCAACGAGAGCCGTTGCAACAACGATATATTTAATATTACGCATTGTTCTTACGAGTTTTATATTTAGCATACATAATATATATAATAGGTACGATAAAGCCATTCAACAGCGTCGAAGAGATCAGACCGCCGAGGATAACCTTTGCCATCGGGCTTTGAATCTCGTTACCCGAAACATCGCCACCCAGAGCCAGCGGAATCAGTGCCAGAGCCGATGTGAGCGAGGTCATCAGAATCGGGTTCAAACGGTCGATCGAGCCCTGCACAACTGCATCGTGCAGCGAAAGACCTTCGCCCTGCAACTGTCGATAGTGCGACACGAGCAGAATACCGTTACGAACGGCAATACCCAGTAGCGAGATGAAACCGATGATTGCGGGGATGCTGACAATACCCGAAGTCATCCAGATACTTGCTACACCGCCGATCAGTGCCAGCGGCAGGTTGATCATAATCAAACCGGCCAGACCGAAGTCGCGGAACTCCTGATAGAGCAGCAGGAAGATAACGAGCAGTGCGACGAGCGAAGCGAATGTCAGCGTGCGTGTCGCAGCCTGCTGGCTCTCAAACTGACCGCCATACTCGATATAGTAACCCTCTGGCAGCGAGATATTCTCCTCGACGACCTCCTGAATCTGCTTTACGGCACCGCCCAAGTCGCCACCTACGACATTTGCCGAAACAACAATCTTACGCTTCACATTTTCGCGATTGATGGCATTCGGACCCGATGTCGAACGAATGTCAGCCACCTGCACAAGCGGCACCTTCTTCCCATCGGCGCAATCCATCAATAGGTTGCCGATAGCCTCGATCGAGTTACGATTACGATCATCAACCTTAACGGTCAGATCGAAGGTCGCATTACCCTCATAAATCTGCGAAACGGCCTCGCCCTGCAATGCAACGGCGATGAACTCCTTAAATTCAGCCATCGTGATACCGTGTCGAGCCAACATATCGCGGCGCGGAACGATCTGCAACTCCGAACGCTCAACCTGCTGTTCGACGGTGATGTCGGCCAGATCCTCGATTGCCGAGATCTCACCCTTGATCTGCTTGCCGAGCGCGTACATCTTATTCAGATCTTCGCCGAAGAGCTTAATTGCGATATTTGCCTTCGTACCCGACAGCATAGCATCGATACGGTGCGAAATGGGCTGTCCGATCTCGATATCCAGGCCCTTCAATGTCGAAAGGCGAGCACGTACATCGGCGAGGAATTCGCTACGCGAGCGATCGGTAAGCGTATAGGGTGCCTCCAACTCCGATGCGTGAACACCTAATGCGTGCTCGTCCAACTCGGCACGACCCGTCTTGCGGGCTACGGTCTGCACTTCGGGAATCTCCAACAGAATCTGCTCAACGGTACGACCCATCTTGTCCGACTCTTCGAGCGAGGTGCCGGGCATTGTGCCGATGTTGATCGTTAGTGAGCCCTCGTTGAACGAGGGGAGGAAACTGCTACCGAGTGTGAAGAATACTCCGAGCGCACCGGCAAACAGAGCTACCATCACTCCCAAAATCGTACGCTTGTAATTGAGTACCCACTCCAACGCCACGCGATACCAACGCTTCAACGTGCGAGCCACGATCGGCTCACGCTCTGTATGGCGCAGCGCACGCTCCGAGGTGAGCATATAGCTACACATAACGGGTGTAAGGGTCATCGCCACGATCATCGATGCGAACAGCGATACGATAAACGAGATACCCAGCGGCTTCAACATTCTGCCCTCCATACCGTCGAGGAAGAACAGAGGAACGAAGGCTACAATGGTAATAATCGTAGCATTTACGATCGACGAACGAATCTCGGTCGAAGCATCATAGATCACCTCAAACCAGCCGCGACGCTGCTCTTTGGGCAGTAGATTATTCTCGCGCAGTCGGCGGAAGACATTTTCCACATCGATAATCGCGTCATCGACCAGCGATCCGATAGCGATTGCCATACCGCCAAGACTCATTGTATTGATGGTAAGATTCATCAACTTCAACACCAAAATAGCAACCAGCAACGACAGCGGCAGAGCCACCAGCGAAATGGTTGTTACTCGCGCATTCATCATAAAGAAGAAGAGCACGATCACCACAAACAGCGCACCCTCCAACAGCGAACGCTGAATATTGTCGATCGACGAGGTGATAAAACGCGATTGGCGGAAGATGTCGGTCGAGATTTTAATATCCTTTGGCAACGACTTTTGCAGATCGGCGATCTGATGTTCGAGAGCCTCCGTCAATTCGATTGTGCTGGTCTGGTTCTGCTTTGTAACGGTGAGCAGTACGGCGGGCTTTGTGCGCTCCGATGCGACACCTAAACGGGGAGTTTTTGCTCCGATACGCACATCGGCAACATCGGCCAGCGTGATCGGCTGTCCATCTTCGGTCAGCTTGATAACGCCGCGCGAAATCTCATCGGCCTCTTTGGTTGAGAGCATACCGCGCACGATAAATTCATTGCCATACTGATAGAGTACGCCGCCCGACGAGTTGAGGGTCATATCCTTTGTTGCGGCCAACACTTCGTGTACCGAAACGCCCAACAGACGCAACTTTTCGGGCGAAAGCAATACCTGATACTCCTTAATATCGCCACCGATAACAGCCACCTGCGCCACGCCACCCGTCGAGAGCAGACGGGGACGAATGGTCCATTCGGCAATCGTGCGCAGCTCTTCGAGTGAGGTCTTGTCCGATGTAAGACCGATAATCATCATCTCGCCCAAGATCGACGATTGAGGACCGAGCGTAGGCTGACCGACATTTGCGGGCAGTGCATCCGAGATGGTCGAGAGCTTTTCGGTAACAATCTGGCGGGCACGATAGATATCGGTATCCCAATCAAATTCGACCCAGACAACCGAGAAGCCGGTTGTCGATGCCGAACGTACGCGGCGCACGTCGGTTGCGCCATTTACGGCGGTCTCGATAACGAACGATACGGTGCGCTCAACCTCTTCGGCAGCCATACCGTGCGCCTCGGTCATCACCACGACCGTCGGAGCTGTCAGATCGGGGAATACATCGACCTCCATACGGTTAGCCGTATAGACACCAATGGCTGACAATAGCAGTGCTGCGATAATCACCAACATTCGATTTCGCAGCGAGTAATCAATTATTCGATTAAGCATAGTGGTCGAATTTTAGTGTTGATGCGAGTGGGGAATTGCGCCCGAAGCTGCGGCCATCTTGACGTTGATAGCGCCGCGTGTAACTACACGCTCACCTGCTGCGATGCCTGCGAGCAACTGAACCTCTTCGCCATTCGATGCGCCGAGCGACACCTCACGACGCTCGTAGCACTCTGCATCGAGCTGTACATATACGTAATAGAGACCCTGTGCTTCGGTTACAGCTGTTACGGGAACAACCAGAGCATCGGCAATGGGTGCGCCAACCAGATAAGCCTCGACAATCGCGCCCTGCGGCAGATCGTTGCGGTTGTCGAACTCGAAGGTTACGGGGATCAGAGTCGAACCGCTATCGGCAATGCGACCGACCGACAGCAGACGACCGCCGCAATCGGCCAGGCGGTAACTTTCGCCCGTTGCGGGATCGACGATGTTGGCAGTAGTAATGGTGCGCAACTCGCGGTAATAACGCTGCGGAAGATCGGCACGCAACTGCAAACGACGATTCTGCGAAATGGTTGCCAGCGGCTGTCCCATCTCAACAAAGTCGCCCTCGCCAACTGCGAGCGAGGTGATGTAGCCGCTAATCGGGGCACCTACGTTGCTGCCCTTATCCGACGAGTGAGCTGCAACGGCATCATATTCGGCCTTTGCTTTCAGATACGCGCTCTCGGCAGCCTCAAAGTCGCTGCGCGAAACGATCTGATCTTCGACCAATTTTTTCAGACGATTGTATTCAGCCTCGGCGCGGCGATACTCTGCGGCGATCTTATCCACCTGCGAGCCCGATGCCAAGTTGCTTGACGAGATAGCAAACAGCGACTGACCGCGCGATACCTGCGCACCGGTCGAAAGACGCTTGCCACCGAACGAAACCACGCCCGAAATGGGGGCAACCATTACCGCCTCATCGCCTTGTGCCGCCAAGATACGTGCCGTGCAGGGGATTACGCGATTGAATGTGCGGGGCTGAATCTGCTCGACCTTGAAGTCGGTGCGTGCAGCCTGCTCTGCGGGGAATGTAATCTCGTTCTCGTTGTGCTTATGCTCCGACTCGGCTGCGTGCGCAGAGTGGTCGTGGCCCTCGTGAGCGTGTGCCGAATGGTCGTGAGTAGAGTGGTCGTGAGTAGAGTGGTCGTGCTCTTCGTGAGCGTGCGCCGAGTGGTCGTGTGCGTGCTCCTCATTCGAGGTGTGGTTGCCGCAACTGCCGAGTGAAAAGGTTACGGCCAGAGCCAAGATGGCTGTGAATATCTGTTTCATAGATGTTGGTATATGTGTAATTTTGCCGTACGGACCTTCTGTTCGCACGGACTGAATAGGGTTAGTTCTTAAAACGGGATAGCGAGCCAATCGAACAATCGGCTCGGATTAATTATGCACGCTCGGTTGCGGCGCGTGTCGGTAGGGCACGCGCTATATAACGCACTATGCGTTGGGCAGGATCGGGCGATAAATTGGGTCGATTGACCACATCGTCGGCTTCACACCGCGCCAGCGCGAGCAATTCTAACGGTTCGACAATGATTGTCTGCAACTGCACGGGAGGCAGTAGCGTTTGTTTTGAAAGATTCGATATTACCTCTGCCACGTCGATTTTCAGATGACACGACGAGGGTTCTCCCGTCGAGTCGTGCTCGGCGGTGCAATGGTCGTGATCGCACGAGTGGTTGTGAGAGCCGCTATGGGTGAAGCAGTGCATAGGATTGAAGCATACCGCCTCACTCGAATCGTGGTGATGGTGAGGCATTGCGGCGAGCATTACGGCCGCCGCACAGAGCGCGAAGACCGCACGAAAAATCCAATTATGCACATTAGTTACCATAGCCGAGCGCAAATATACTAATTTTTCGGATAATTCTTGCCAATTTCTACGGCCTTTCTAATCTTCTCTACGGGAAAATACCTAAATTTGCCTATTAAAAGGAGTAGGAATGAAATATTTAGGTATTATTCACCTATGTTTTGTAATGTTGTTTGCCGTCAAGAGTGTATCGGCACAAGAGCTTGACGGCCTTTACTATCCCTTTGCATATCCGCACGAGCAGCTGCCCGAAATCGAAATCGACTCTACGCTTTTCTATCTTCCTGTGGGCGATGATGATAACCTTTTCGATCAATTGACCCGCTATGAATTTTCTACTATCCGTTTCCAGCGACGAGGTGTTGCGGATCAGATATCCGAACTTGACGGTGTGTCAATCGACAGCCGCGACTCATATATGCTTCGTCGTCTGTTGCGCTCGGAGGTGCGTACTGACGGGATCTCGTTCGCTCCATATTCAATGGGCGGATTTGTCGGCAGTAGCTCTTTCCGCGCAGCTTCAATATTCGGGTTACGTCGTACGGCCACAACAATCTCTGCAACCGATCGCAATAAACTGCTCACAGTGCGACTGTATGACGCTCGCCCTTTGGGTGAGAAGTGGAGCTATGCCCTCTCATTGTCGGGCGAGGGAGGTCGTGATATGCGTGTTGAGGGTGTTTTTACACAGCGTATCGAGGCTGCAATGGCATTTACGCGCCAACTGAAAGGTGGCTCGTTGTCGCTGGTGGCGATGGTTGCACCGTCGCAGCGCGGTATTCGTTCGGCATCTTCGGCCGAGGTGTTTGAACTGACTGGCGACCGCCTCTATAATCCTTCGTGGGGCTTTCACAATGGCAAGGAGCGCAGTAGTCGTGTGCGTCGCGAGTTGCTGCCGTCGGTGGCTGTGTCGTTCAATCACACGAAGGGCGCACAACATTGGTTCGCCACGCTCTATGGTCGGACGGGGCGTCGCTCGATCAGCAACCTGAACTGGTACGATGCCCGCATCCCGACACCTGATAACTATCGACTGTTGCCCTCTTATTTCGATTCGGAGATTGTTGGTGATGCCGTTGAGCAGTTGTGGCGCGATCGTGATGCACGTTATACGCAGATTAATTGGGAGGAACTATATGCCCGCAATGCGATGACGGGTGGGCGATCGGTCTATATTGTCGAGGATCTGACCGAAGCCCCGACGGAAGTGCGGGCATTGGCCGGTGGTGAGTTCGATGTGGCGCGTAACGCATCGCTTGTGGCAGCTGTCGTGGCTGAATATAACAATACGGAGTATTACAAACGTATGCGCGACCTGCTCGGTGGCGAATATATCATTGATATTGATCAGTTTTTGGTTGATGATGAGCGTTTCGGCTCTTCGTTGCAAAACGATTTACGCAATCCCAATCGTCGCGTGGAGTTGGGTGATAAGTTCGGGTATCGCTATCGTCTGATTGATTATCGTTTTGGCGGGCGTGTTATACTGCGCTATCATACCAATCGCTTTGCACTGAATGTCGGTGGAGAGGTCGAATCGGTAACCTCGTGGCGTAAAGGTCTTTATGAGAAGCAACTCTTCGCGGGTAGTGGCTCTTACGGTCTGTCGCGTCGCCTTCATAATGTCGATGCAGAGGTGAAAAGCACGGTGCATTATACCTTCTCGGCGCGTCATCGTGTGTGGGGTGCGGTTGCCGTATCCCGCAAGTTGCAACCTCTCTCGCAACTACTTTTACAACCTGCATATAATAACGCCCTTGCCGATGTCGATCCGCGTGCTGTTACTTTGCAGGGTGAGGTGGCCTATGCCTACAATGCACCCTCTTTTTCGGCGACGGTTAAAGGTTTCTACCATTCGGAGAGTAATCGCACCGAGACGATGCGCCTCTTTGACGACCTTTCGTATAACTATGTCGATGCTGTGGTGAGTGGCATTACGCTGCAAAATTTCGGCGCAGAGTTCAGCTCTTCGGTGGCTTTGTCGCCGCGCTTATGGTTGGAGGGTGCGCTCTCGCTCGGCAGTTATCGCTATGCCACGAATCCCGTTGTTGCGCTCTATTCCGATAGCGATAACAGCACGATTGTCGAGGGTGCCAAAAGCTATATGAGTGGTCTGCAAACAGCCGCGACACCACAACTGACAGCCTTGTTGCGCCTTCGATACTCTGTGCCGTTTGGTTGGCGCGTCGATCTCAATGCTGCCTATGCTTCGGGGCGTTATGTCGCGCCGACACCTATTCGACGAATGACACGCATCACCGAACATACCCTTTCGCCCGAAGAGTTCGCCGAGATGACCGAGCAGAAACGGCTGAAAGATGCTCTGTTGATTGGTGTCTCGGCTATGCGCTCGTGGGCGATTGGTGGCGAGCAGTCGCGTCTGACGCTTGTTGCGTCGGTGCGTAATATTTTGAGCGATAATAACTTGGTCTATTCGGCTTATGAGCCTTCGCGTATCCTGCGTCAAGGTACGGGCGCGAACATTCACTATCGCCCGATGCCCGAACGATATACCTACGCCTATCCCATATCGTTCAATGTTTCACTAACCTACAAATTCCGATAGAGCGATGAAACGACTGATTATATTTGTGCTATTGGTGCTTGTCGCGGTGGGTTGTGATTACGATCGCTTCGATCCGATTACGGAGTTTGCCGAGCCCGATTTTGTGCCCAATGCCGACCTTTACGATATTCGCCACTCGTTTGGCGCGGCGACGGTTATCCCCGAAAATATCATTGTCAAGGGGCGTGTTGTTTCGAGCGATCGGGCAGGTAATTTCTACCGCACGTTGGTAATCGACGACGGCACGAGCGCACTCGAATTGATGCTCGGAATGGACTATCTCTATCGTACCTATCCCGTTGGTGCGACACTTACTGTGCGTTTGCAGGGGTTGGCAATCGACGAGTATAAGGGCGTGTTGCGAGTAGGTCTGCGGCCCGATATGTGGGATTATCGTTCGACGGCCTATATGTCGCATCAGGCCATTGCCGATCGTTACGTTTATCGCACTACGTCGCTCTCGGAGGTAACCCCTGCGCTCTTTAAGATTGGCGAATTGACTCCTCGCACGTGTGGTCGTCTGGTCAAGGTTGAGGGATTGCTGGCCGATGAGCCAGATAAGACGTGGGCGGGTAGTCGTTACGACATCTATCGCAAATTCCGTACGGCGGAGGGCGACTCGATCTATGTCGAAACATCGTCGTACGCCCTCTATGCCGATCATCCGTTGCCCGATGAGCGCGTGTCTGTAACGGGTGTGCTCTATTATGGTGAAGTGTCGGGTGGTAATAAAGTATTTATAATCAAGATGAACGATGAGAAGGGCGTTGCTTATTAGTCTGTTGTCGTTGGCTCTGTTTGTTGCCTGCCGCGAGGATAATCCTTTGGAGTTTAATCCGCATCAAGACTCCGAACGGGTGTCGATCGAGTATCTGAAATCGCTCTATCGCAACCGCCCGACGCGCATTGCAGGCAGTCAATATATTACGGGTCGTGTCGTTGCCAACGATCGTAACGGTAATCTGCGCAATAGACTATGCATAGCCGACTCTACGGGCGGAATTACCATCCTGCTCGATGTAGATAATCTGTATCGCCGCTATTGGGTGGGTCGTCAGGTATCGTTGCGCTGTTACGATTTGTGGCTTGGCTCGTATGGCGGAGTGATTCAGATTGGTGCAGAGCCGAAAGAGAGTTATGAGGTGGCCTATATTCCCGAAGCGAATGTCGGTTATTATCTGCTTTTGGATTCGGTCGATCAGGTGCAGATTACGGCTCAAAGATTGACAATAGGGGAGTGCGCTCAACGATATGTAGCTACGCAGGTGCGTTTCGATGATGTGCAGTTTATTGCCGAGGAGGTCGGTCGCGGTTGGTGCGATACGCTTGCGGGCGGTACGCTCGAATATCCCAATATACAGGCGTCGGCCCGCCATTTGATTGATCGTGCAGGCGATACGCTCGATGTATATACCTCGCCTTCGGTCGATTTTATGTGTGTGCCCGTTCCTGCGGGAAGTGGCTCGATCGAGGGGCTGTTGAGCTATTTTAATGGCCGCTATCAGTTGCGTATCCTCGACTACTATCGAACAAATATGGAGGGCGAACGATTCTGATTTTGAGATAAAGCGTCTAATGGTGTATAAATAAAAAAGGTCTGCCGTGAAAGCAGACCTTTTTTATTTATAATGAATGTGTGGTTAGCTATTTGTGCAGAGCCTCCCACAGCATATCTTTGAGCTGCTGAATATTCATACCCGTAACCGACGAAATCATCACCGTCGGCAGGCCTTCGGGCAGATGAGTGCGCATCTCGGCCATCAACTCTTCGTCGAGCATATCGCACTTGGTAATTGCCAATAAACGCTGTTTATCAAGCAGTTCGGGGTTGTATTGTGTCAGCTCGCCAAGCAGAATATCATAATCCTTCTTAATGTCGTCGCTGTCGGCCGGAATCATAAACAGCAGCACAGAGTTACGCTCGATATGGCGCAGAAAACGGGTGCCTAAACCACGCCCCTCGTGCGCACCCTCAATAATACCGGGGATGTCGGCCATTACGAACGAGTGGTTATCGCGGCAGGCAACGATACCCAAGTTGGGTTCGAGCGTTGTAAAGGCGTAGTTTGCAATCTTCGGTTTCGCAGCCGAAACTACCGACAACAGAGTCGATTTGCCGGCATTTGGGAAACCGACCAAACCTACATCGGCCAGCACCTTCAACTCCAAAATGAATGCACCCTCTGCGCCCTCCTCACCGGGCTGTGCATAGCGCGGAGCCTGATTTGTTGCGGTCTTGAAGTGCCAATTACCCAGACCTCCTCGGCCACCTTTGAGCAGTACGAGTTGCTCGCCATCGTCGGTTACCTCGCCGACAATCTCGCCTGTCTCGGCATCGCGGGCAACGGTGCCCAGCGGCACACGCACGATGATATCCTGCGCATCCTTACCCGACGAACGGGCACCCGAACCGCACTGACCATCTTCGGCAAAGATATGTCGCTGATATTTGAGGTGAATAAGAGTCCAATATTGGCTATCGCCCTGCAAAATGATGCTGCCGCCCTTGCCTCCATCACCGCCATCGGGGCCACCGAAAGCGACAAATTTTTCACGACGGAAGTGAGCCGATCCTGCACCACCGTGTCCCGATCGGGCGAAGATCTTGACATAATCCACAAAGTTCGACGATGCCATACTTATCTCTTGTTTAGTTCTGTTATCATTTTAATTTCGGTGCAAAGATACGCAAATAAATTGATTAACACAATAAAACGACACCGATCCGCAGCAGTTGCAGGATCGGTGTCGCTCTGTTTTCAGATAAATGCGCAAACGGTTACTTCTCCATATGTACCGAAATCTGCGGGAAGGGGAAGTTCAAGCCGTGCTTGGGCAACTCGTTGTAAATGCGCTCGTTAATGTCGAAGAATACGCCCCAATAGTCGGCGTTATTGACCCACGCACGAGCCGAAATATTCACTGCGCTATCGCTCAGCGAGGTCAAATAGACAACCGGTGCGGGATCCTGCTTAACACGCTTGTCTGAACTGATCATCTCGATCAGCACGCGGCGGGCAACCTCTACGTCATCGCCATACGAAATGGTGATATTCCAATCAACACGGCGCGTTGCAGCCTGCGAGTAGTTGTTGATGATGCCCGTCGAAATCGAGCTGTTGGGTACGTAGATTGTCTTGTTATCAACGGTAGTGATGATGGTGTTGAACAGCGAAATCTCCTTGATCGTGCCTGCCTGACCCTGCGCCTCGACATAGTCGCCAACGCGGTAGGGCCGCAGCAACAGAATCATTACGCCACCGGCAAAGTTCTGCATCGTGCCGCTCAATGCCATACCGATAGCCAACGACGCCGAAGCAAACATTGCAACGAGCGAGGTGGTGTTGATACCGAGTATTCCGATAATGGTCAATGCAAGGCAGATGTAGAGCACCACCTTAATCATATTCTTGAAGAACTGTTGCAACGAGATTTCGACATCGCGTTTCTCGCAAACCTTATTGACCAACTTTACCAAGCGGCCAATCAGCCAGCGACCAATGAAATAGATTACCAATGCAATGGCAATCTTCGCTGCGATTTCGATACCCCAATCGATCAACATAGATACGATATCCGAGAATGACATATTTTTCAATGTTGAGCCGATGGCTTCAATCTTCTCCTGCTCGGTTACGGTGCTGTCGGCCAGAATCACTTTCAATGAATCAGTAGTTGTTAAAAAATACATTGTTGCTAAAAATTTTTGTTAATTTTTACGTTTTGGGGGTTGCAAAAGTAGTGAATTATCCGTAACTTTGAAATTCGATAAGACAAATTTACCAATCATATGGAGCAACAGGCAGAAATTATCCAAATCAACATTTCAGGCATCGATAAACCTGGGGTTACATCTTCACTCACCGACATCTTGGCGCGCCACGACGCCTACATCCTCGACATCGGTCAGGCTAATATTCACCAGACCCTTTCGCTCGGTATTCTGTTCAAGACTACCGCCGACCATTCGGGCGATATAATGAAGGACCTGCTGCTGAAAGCCTACGAGCTGGATATCAATATCCGTTTCAGCCCCGTTGATGAGGATCACTATTCGCAGTGGGTTGCGCGTCAGGGTAAGAATCGCAATATCATTACTCTGCTCGGTCGTGAGGTTACGGCTCGCCAGATTGCCGAGGCGACAAAGATCGTTACCCAACAGAAGCTCAATATCGATGCTATTCGCCGTTTGACGGGTCGTGTGCCCCTCGAACCCGATGCGCGTACGCCTAAATCGTGTATCGAACTATCGGTGCGTGGTACGGTTGAGGATCGTGATGCGATGCAGTCGCAATTGATGCATATGGCAGATGAGTTCGGTGTCGATATTTCGTTCCAGCAGGACGATATCTATCGTCGTTCGCGCCGTTTGATCTGTTTCGATATGGATTCGACGCTGATTCAGACGGAGGTTATCGACGAACTTGCTGATCGCGCAGGCGTGGGCGAGCAGGTTCGCGCAATCACCGAGAGTGCGATGCGTGGCGAGATCGACTTCCGTGAGAGCTTTACCCAGCGCGTGGCTCTGCTTAAAGGCCTTGACGAGAGCGTGATGGAGGATATCGCTGCCAATCTGCCTATCACCGAGGGCTTGGAGCGAATGATGACCATTTTGAAGCGTGTGGGTTATAAGACCGCGATTCTGTCGGGTGGTTTCACCTACTTCGGCAACTCGCTCAAACAGCGTTTCGGATTTGATTATATGTATGCCAATGAGTTGGAGATCGAGAATGGTAAACTGACGGGTCGCTACGTTGGCGACGTTGTCGATGGCAAGCGCAAGGCCGAGTTGCTGCGTCTGTTGTGCCAATTTGAGGGTATCAACATTGCCCAGGCGGTTGCGGTGGGCGACGGAGCAAACGACCTGCCTATGCTCGGCACAGCGGGTTTGGGTATTGCCTTCCACGCAAAGCCGAAGGTGAAGGCTACGGCTCGCCAGTCAATCTCGTCAATCGGTATCGACGGCGTACTCTATTTCCTCGGTTTGAAGGACTCGCAAATCGAGTAACCCGATAAAACAGACCACCAATTACAGCCGCACCTTATGAGTGCGGCTTTTTTATTTTGCGAATTTCATTTATGCAATCTGTGTGGAAATCGCATAGTGCTGTGGCCCGCCTTTGGCGACAGCCCCGACCTCATAATTTGGATTATATTGTCGTAAATAAGAAAATCTACCCTTACAATCGAAAAAAATCGCCTGCAACTCTTGCATTTCTAACGATTTTTTTAGAAATTTGATGTCGGCAAACTGAAAAATAACAATTTCGGCGCGTCCACGTTGGGCCGAAAATCCCGCGCGACAACAAAACAACAATAAAATATAACCTACAAAAACTTCAAAATTATGATTATCGGTATTCCCAAAGAGATCAAAAACAACGAGAATCGTGTTGGTCTGACTCCCGCTGGCGCACAAGAATTTGTTAAGCGCGGCCACACTGTCTATGTACAGGCAACTGCTGGTGTAAATAGCGGTTTCCCCGACAGCGAGTACGAAAAAGTCGGCGCAAAGATCCTACCCACTATTGAGGATGTTTATGCTATCGCCGAGATGATCATCAAAGTTAAAGAGCCTATTGCTCCTGAGTATGGTTTGATCAAGAAGGATCAGGTCGTATTTACATATTTCCACTTCGCAAGTAGCGAACCCCTTACCAAAGCTATGATCGAGAGCGGTGCAATCTGTATCGCTTACGAGACCGTTGAGCGCGACGACCGCTCGCTGCCTCTGCTGATCCCGATGTCGGAGGTTGCAGGTCGTATGTCAACCCAGGAGGGTCGTTACTTCCTCGAAAAGCCTCGTGGCGGTAAGGGTATCCTGCTCGGTGGCGTTCCGGGTGTTAAGCCTGCACGTGTATTCGTAATTGGTGCCGGTGTTGTAGGTACTGCTGCTGCTCGCACAGCTGCCGGTACGGGTGCTGACGTTACGATTTGCGACATTTCGCTGCGTCGTCTGACCTACCTGGCTGACGTAATGCCCAAGAACGTGAAGACGCTGATGTCGTCGGAGTACAATATCCGTCAGGAGTTGAAGCGTGCCGATCTGGTTATCGGTTCGGTTCTGATTCCCGGTGCAAAGGCTCCCAAGCTCGTTACCCGCGATATGTTGAAAGATATGCAACCCGGTACGGTGATGGTGGACGTGGCTATCGACCAGGGTGGTTGCTTTGAGACTTCGCACCCCACTACCCACGAGGATCCCGTTTATTACGTAGATGGTATTCTGCACTACTGCGTTGCCAACATACCCGGTGCAGTTCCCTACACCTCGACTTTGGCTCTAACCAACGCTACTCTGCCTTACGCATTGCAGCTGGCAGACAAGGGCTGGGAGAAGGCTTGTCGCGACAACAAGGAGTTGAAGAAGGGTCTGAACATCATCGGTGGCAAGGTTGTTTATAAGAGCGTTGCCGAGGCTTGGGGTCTGGAATATACTCCGCTGGAATTCTAAACGAATATTTCACTCAATAGCTTCACACCCCGCTTCCTGCAAAGGAGGCGGGATGTGTTTTTTATGCAAAAAACATCTTCAAACCTCCCTCACAGCGACCAATTTACCTTTGAAGCGTGTAGCAATATCCGATATTTTACTATCTGAAATAAAATTTTTGCTATATTTGCGCCGTTTGTTTGCGCGATCATCGCAATCAAATGGACTAAAATATTAGGTTAGTTATGGAAAATCAACGTGCCACATTTGGCAGTAAATTAGGCGTAATACTCGTGTCGGTCGGCAGTGCCGTCGGACTTGGTAACATCTGGCGTTTTCCCTACATTGCAGGTGAGGGAGGCGGAGGAGCGTTCCTTATTATCTATCTGCTCTGTCTGCTCATTATGGGTATTCCCGTGCTGACGGCCGAGTTCTTTGTCGGCAAATACACCCACCTCAACGCCGTAGGTGCTTATCGCAAACTTGCTCCGCGAACTCCGTGGGTAGCAATTGGTTACAATGGTGTGCTGGCAGCGTTTTTGATCTATGGTTTCTACTCGGTAGTTGCGGGCTGGACACTCCACTACATTTGGGAGTCGGCTTCGGGTGCGTTGGCGCAATTCTCAACCCCTGCGGAGTATGAGGCGCACTTCAATTCGTTTGTAACCAATCCGTGGAAACCCACCCTCGCAACGGTCGGCTTTATGCTCATCACCCACGCAATCATTATGCTCGGTGTGCAGAAGGGTATCGAGCGCTCGTCGAAGCTGATGATGCCGATGCTGTTCGTGATTCTGCTGGTGCTGTGTGGTCGCTCGATCTCGATGGAGGGCGGTATGGAGGGCCTGAAATTCCTCTTCACGCCCGACTTCTCGAAGGTTACTTCGCAGACCTTCCTCAATGCAGTGGGGCAGTCGTTCTTCTCGATCTCGGCTGGTTTGGGTTGTATGATTGTCTATGCGTCGTATTTCAGCGACTCGACCAAGATCGGCTCGACGGCCGTAAGTGTGGCTCTGATTGATACGCTTGTGGCGGTGCTGGCGGCGGTGATGATCTTCCCTGCGGTATTCAGCGTCGGAATTCAGCCCACGGCAGGCCCCTCGTTGGTCTTCATTACCTTGCCAAATATCCTGAATACGCTGTCGTTTAGCTGGCTGTGGTCCACGATCTTCTTCCTGTTGTTGGCGTTGGCGGCACTGACATCGACAATCTCTATTCACGAGGTTGTTACGGCATACGTTAGCGAACAGTGGAACGTGCGACGCAACTCGGCAGCGTGGCTCTCGACAGCGGCGATGTTGGTGTTGGGTGTCGTGTGCTCGTTGTCGTTCAGCGTGTTGAGTGGCTGGACTATCGGTGGTCGTTCGATTTTCGACTTCTTCGATTATCTGACGGCAAACTTTATGCTGCCCATTGGCGGTATATTCACCTGCCTGTTTGTGGGTTGGAAGATCGACCAGACACTGCTCAAAAATGAGATTACCAACTACGGCACAGCGCGCTTTATCGGTATTAAGACCTACGTCTTTTTGTTGCGCTGGATCGCTCCGACGTGTATTCTGCTCGTGTTGCTCAATCAGATCGGAATAGTGAAGTTCTAATCGAACTCAACCGATACAACAAAGGCCACTCTCGCGCGAGGGTGGCCTTTTATTTTGTCGTTTAGCGAGCTATTTCTTTCGATTTTTCAGTTCGATCATCACATTGCGCGAGTAGGTGAATATGCCCGTCAGATGTCCTAAAATCAACGGCAACATATTGCCGCGCAACAACGCATAGGTGATGATGATCGCCGAGCCTGTAAGGCTGATCAGCCAGAAGCCCAACGGCAACACCGACTCTCCCTTACGGCGCGAGTAGAGCCATTGATAGACGAATCGCAGGGTAAAGATGATCTGTCCCGTTGTACCCATTGCTATCAACCACGCGGGCAGGTCGCTTTGCGCAAAGAGATGTGCGCTGGCAGCTTCCCAATTCGACAGTAGCCACACTACACCCGCCACGGGTATCGAGATCACTACCCATTGCAGTGGCAACCAGAGTTTCTTCCACGAGTTGTGGGCGTTGAGGTTCCAGATGTAGATGTAGTAGGTGATCAGCTGTCCGACGATGATCGAGAAGTCGTTGCGCAGCCACCCATAGACGCAGAAGACGCACGACGCCACCATACTGATCTGCCAGAAGATGGTAGGCGAGAGCACCCGTTTGGCGCGCTCGCTCATTATCCACTGCACGAAGAATCGAGCCGAGAAGAGCGCCTGCGCCAAGTAGCCCAAACAATCAATCAAGAACGATGTCATACGTTACCTTCGCCGATCGAGTAGTTGATATAGCGTTTGCGCATCCAGCGGTATGCGAAGCAATCCTTGAACGGGCCGATGAGGCGATTCCAGAGGTGGTATTTCGACACACCCTCGGTGCGAGGGAAGTGGCGCACGGGGATCTGCATCATACGACCCTTCTGCAACTGAATCAGTGCAGGCAGAAAGCGGTGCATACCCGTAAAGAAGGGCACGCGCTTGGCGTAGTCGGTCCACATCACTTTCAGCGGGCAACCAGTATCTTTCGCACCGTCGTGGGTCATCATATTTCGGAAACCGTTGGCAATCTTCGATTGCAGATTTTTGAAGAAACTATCCTTGCGACCTGCGCGAATACCCATTACCAACTGATAGTCGGCCACGTGCTCCAACAGCAGATTGAAATCTTCGGGCGTGGTTTGCAGATCGGCGTCGATGTAACCCACGTAGCGCGACTCGGTAGCGTCGATACCTGCCTTCATAGCGGCACTCAAACCGCCATTTTCGGCCAGCGAGATGTAGAACATCGACTCGTTACGCGAGCAGATCTCACGCATCAATTCGAGCGAGCCGTCCTTCGAGCCGTCATTGACCATCAGCACACACGCCTTGACGGGCGATGTCGGCAGCCATTCGCGCATTGCACGCTCGACGCGAGGCAGACTCTCCACCTCGTTATAGACGGGCACTACGACAGTCAATTCATATTCTTGTGTCTTGTTCATATTGTCTTAATTTATTGTTTTCAATTTCGTGGAATCAATCTGCAAACGGAGCGGCTTAACCTCTTCGCGCAATTTGATTCTGAGTTTTCGTTTGCCTACAATGGTGAATGAGCGGTTGCCCACAACGGTCTGCTCGCGTCCTTCGAGCCACTCGGCAAAGAGCGAGTCGCGTTGAGGCTCCTTCCACCCGATGAAGAGCACCGAACGGTGGGGCAGACAGTCGAGGCTGTCGAGTTGCTCAACGTCGTAGATCGGCTCACACGGAGCATCGAGATAGATGTCCATATTCTGTCCGCTACGGAAACGATAGAATGCGTAGTGCTCAATGCCCTCTGCTTGGGCTACCTCGGTGGCCTCTGCCGCGAGATCACCTACACCCAACTGCGGGTTGAATTGCGGAATGGCGGGTGTTGCGAGTGCGATCATTGCCAATAGACCACCTCCGCACCATACGATCGAACGCTGCACCTCGCCGCGCCACAACTGCCACAGAGCCACACTCGACGCGACGAACAACGCCGCCAGAGCCACATATCCCCACGCGAGCGATTCGTACTCAATCGGGATCAATCCGCACACATCGGCCACCACCGCAGCGGGCAGCAACAGCACAAATACCGCAGGGGCGAATCCCGCAGCCCACTTTGCCCATCGTTTGCTCTCGAATTGCGGCAACCACATCATCGCCAAATAGACCACAAAGGGGTAGATCGGCACCAAATAGATATCCAATTTCGAGCTAAATGCCGAGAGCATTACGAACGTTGCCACGATCGCCACCATAAAGAGTCGTTCGAGATCCGTGCGCACCATTTTTCTCCACGCACCGACGCCTAACACGCCCACGAGCAGGAATACCCACGGCGCAAACGACTGCGGAATATGTGCGATGTAGTACCACCAGGGGCGTTTGTGGTGGAACGAGTCGATACCGCGCCCGATGGTCTGGTGGAAGAGCAGATTGTTGATATACTCCGCACCGCCCTCGATATAGACCAGCGACCACCACGCAGCGCACAAGCCGATCAATAGTCCCCACTGACGCAAGCCCATATATCGTCCGAAAGTTCGGATTTCGCCCTTCACCGCAAGGAAAACCGCAATCACCAGCACGGGCATCATAAATCCCACGGGGCCTTTGGTGAATGTAGCGAGGAATATCCATACGGGCAGCAACCAACAGTGGCACTTCCGCGCCGTACCTCGATAGAGTCGCCAGAAGGTGTAGATCGACAGCACGATAAACAGGCACATCAACATATCCATTCGCAGTACCAACGCACTACCGAGGAACATCCCCGTCGTGGCGAGCATCAGGTCGGCAGCCTTTGCGTCGAACGAAGGCATCTCCTCGCGCACCCAGCGACCCATCACAGCCAAGATTCCTGCGACGGGCAGCACACTCGCCAGCGCAATAAACCACATCTGATACGACCCGAACAGCAACTTCGAGAGCATTACGATCCAGAGGTACAAGGGTGGTTTATCGGCATACGCCTCGCCGTGGTTGTAGAACGAGAACCACGTTCCGTCGCGCAGAGCCTCCTCGGCTATGCTTATATATTTCAGCTCGTTGTTGAGGGTGTAGTCGCGCAACAGAAATGGCGCGATCAGTGCCAGCGCAATGAGCAGATGTCTAAATTTCATACGGTGATAATTTCGTGATTAGTGCGCAAAGATACTAGATTTTTCGATACTATGTATCGATCGACCCCAATCGACCATAAAAAAGTCCATAAACTCCACTTGTCCCTATTGCCTGCTGCGCCAATCTTTGCCCACACAAACAACGAGCGACCCCGCAAAAGGGTCGCTCGGTGAGGTTATTGAACTTTGCAATTTGAGTGAGAATTGAAAAAATCCCAGATCCCATTCTTTGATTCAATGGCATTGTTGAATGCTTGCAATTCTTCGTCGCTTGGAGTTTTACGAGTATAAACGATGTACGAACGCCAAAAATCCTTGTCATCATTGCAACGTTCGATAGCTACTTGTAGCGGCTCGATATAGATAATTGCATCTTCGTTGAATTGGAGCAGCTCTTCATTTTCGATTGTCTTACTTTTGAGATCGTAAGATACGCTGACCGTGGAAGCTACTTGTTCGCCACAACCATCGCATTTTGCGTAGTTGTATCTTGTGATCTTCATATCTTCGACTTTGTAATAGACCTCCGTGTGCTTTCCATTATAACTTGGTACATTGCTCATCTGGTCTACCTTTCCATTTACATACTTTATGCCTTTCATTCCGGCATACCTATACCACCCGTCGCTAACGTTTTTCTCAATATCTGCTCTCAGATAGTCGGGTGTCTGCTCGCACGCCACTGCCGCGCAACAAATCGCCAAAAGGAGAAAAAGTCTTTTCATAATCAAGTTAAATTAGTCTGTTTATTATATAGACGTTCGGTGCGGTTATTGATTTTTGCAATAGTTATTTTCGCAGAAATCGGGTCTTTCTTGTTCAAGCGGATTATCGCTGTGCTTGATTAAAGTTATTGAATTGAATCTTTCATCTTCGGCAATTCGCTTATAAACATCGTATCGTCGCCAAAAATTTTTATCATCTTTACAACGCTCGATAGCTTCCTGTATAGGTTCAATCAGAATAATATCATCATTGGTTAATTTGTAAATTTCCATAGCATCTTGCCAAATTAATCTATTTTGCAAATCAATGGAGGTGTGGTAATATTCCCAGCAAAATATCTTTTTGGCACCACACTCTTTGCACTCATATTCGTGCAAAAGATCTAACTTACCATCTTCGACTCGGAGGTAACCATACACATTTATGGTCGAGGGGTAGTAGCTGTCAATATCTTCGGGTCGCCCAAATCTAATAGGTCTGCCATTTTCATATTGGACGTAAGTTGTATTTGTCGCTATTTGATATATGCCGTCGGCTGTATTTGCATTAATCTCGTCTACTTCGGGAAATACGAACGAATTTTCGCTTTGCTCGCAAGCCACCGCTACGCAACAAATCGCCAAAAGGAGAAAAAGTCTTTTCATAATCAAGTTAAATTAGTCTGTTTATTATATAGACGTTCGGCGAGGGCATTTTGTGCCACGATAATGCAACTTTTTTTTGCAAATATTTTCTAACTACTTGATAAACAACCTATAAATATCGTTGCCATTAGCGTACAAAAGTAGCGCAAAGAGCACCACCAAACCGAACATCTGTGCATATTCGAGGAACTTATCGCTCGGTTTACGTCGTGTGATAACCTCCCACAGCAGGAACAGCACGTGGCCGCCGTCAAGTGCGGGTATGGGCAGAATATTCATCACCGCCAAGATCACCGACAACAGTGCCGTTGTGCGCCAGAAACGCTCCCAATCCCACTCGTCGGGGAAGACGTTGCCGATCGACAGAAAACCGCCCAGTTCCTCGTACAACTTACTTTCGGGGACCACGATTGTTTTGATCTGTTTCCAATAGCCGCTGATCTCTTCGCCCGTCAGTCGCAGACCTGCGGGGATCGACTCCAAAAGGGTATAGTTGCGCATACGCACCTCGAACGGATAGCGAGCCAAAACGCCGATTTTACCCTCATCGGAGAGCGTTACCTCGACCTCGCGCGAGAGAACTACATCTGCACTATCGCGCTCGATACCGAGCATCACGCTTTGGCCTGCCAAGTCGGGCAATGCTCGCATATATTGGTCGAAATAGAGCATCTTCTCGCCATTGAGTGCAACAAGACGATCGCCACGCTGCAATCCTGCTGCGAGGGCCGACTCACTATCGATGCTATCAATCTCGAAGGGCATACGCATCGAGTACATACCCTTGTAGCCCTCTCGCTGGCGCATCTCGACAAGCTGTTCCAACGGAATCGTAAAGCTATGCTCCGCGCCTTCACGCTCGACAACCACCTCACGATCCTCCGAGGTGATCAGCAGAGCATTGACAATCTGATCAACCTCCTCGATCTTCTCGCCACCGATCGAGAGCACCTTGTCGCCATCCTCGAATCCGAGTGCGTGGCCCTCGTCGTTCCAGATAAAACCCCATTGTGCATCTTCGACGGGCAGATAGGGCTCGCCCCAATGGTAGCAGATACCGCAATAGATCAAAAATGCCAACACCACATTCATCACCACGCCCGCAACCATCACGATCAATCGCTGCCAAGCGGGTTTCGAGCGGAACTCATCGGGTTGAGGCTCGGCTGCCATCTGCTCGGTGTCCATACTTTCGTCGATCATACCTGCGATTTTGACGTAGCCACCCAGCGGCAGCCAACCCATACCGTACTCGGTCTGTCCGCGACGGAACTTGAAGATCGAGAACCACGGGTCGAAGAACAGATAGAATTTCTCGACGCGAATGCCGAACATACGTGCGGCCAAAAAGTGTCCCAACTCGTGAATAATCACCAGCAGCGACAGACTCATAAAGAATTGAACTACTTTAATCAGAATATCCATAATGTGTTTTACTTTGTTCGTGTTTTAATGCGCGTGTGTTACAGCCCAAGTATCTCGCGAGCCAAAGCGCGCGCCTCGGCGTCTGCGAGTGCATAATCATCGAGTGTCGGTCGAGCAATGAACGTCGCACGTGCCAACGATTGCTCGATCGAGCGCACTATATCCAAGAACCCGATTTGACCCGCAAGGAAGGCTGCCACCGCCACCTCGTTGGCTCCATTCATCGTGCAGGCTGCTGTGCCTCCGCGACGCAGGCAGTCGTATGCCACGTCTAACGCGGGATACTTCACACGATCGACCTCGCGGAAGGTGAGCTGAAGGTTAGCCAGAAAATCGAAACGCTCCGTCGGACGGTTTTTGCGTTCGGGGAACGAGAGTGCATAGCTGATCGGCAGGTGCATATCGGGCGTGCCAAGCTGCGCCTTGATCGCTCCGTCCTCGAATTCGACCATCGAATGAACGATCGACTGCGGGTGAATCAGTACCGAAATCTGGTCGGCAGGCGTGCCAAACAACCATCGTGCCTCGATCACCTCGAAGCCTTTATTGACCATTGTTGCGCAGTCGATAGTGATCTTCGCACCCATTGACCAATTGGGGTGGCGCAGAGCTTCGGTGGCAGTCATTCGGTGCAGATCCTCGATCGGAGTATCGCGGAAGGCGCCACCACTCGCCGTGAGGATCAATCGACGCACGGGCGACTGCTCGCCGACCAGACATTGAAAAATGGCCGAGTGCTCCGAATCGACGGGCAGAATCGGTGCGCGGTGCTCCGTTGCAAGACGCATCACCAACTCGCCTCCAACCACCAGCGTCTCCTTATTTGCAAGGGCGATCTTCTTGCCCTGCTTTACGGCGGCGACGGTCGGCAGCAGACCTGCGTAACCGACCAGCGCATTGACCACCACATCGACGTTCGATGCCGCTGCGACCTCCTCCATCGCCTTTGCTCCGGCATAGACTTTCACGTCGGTCGCGGCGAGGGCCTCTTTGAGCGAGGTGTAATATTGCTCGTCGCCAATCACCACGCAATCGGCGTCAAACTTAATAGCTTGTGCGGCAAGTTGCTCCCAATTGCGGTTAGCAACGAGTGCCGTTATTTCAAATTGTTCGGGGTTCTCGCGCACGATATCGAGCGTCTGTACGCCAATCGAGCCGGTTGAACCCAAGAGTGCTATGCGTTGTTTCATAATCGAATTTTAGAATACGATGTAACTTTCGGGATCGACGGGCTTTCCATCGTTCCAAATCTCAAAATTGAGCAGTCGGGGAGTGTTGCCCTCGGCCGTAGCATCGGCATTGTAGCCAATCACCTGTCCCGCTTTGACCTTCTGTCCCACCTCGACAAGCGATTGGGTCAGGTTGCGATATATCGAGATCATACTGTTCGGATGTTGAATCTGTACAAGATAGCCATCTTCGGGCGACCAGATATTGAGCAATACGGTGCCTTCACCGATAGCCACTGCCTGCGTGTCGGCAGTCGAGGCGATGCTCACGCCGAGATTGCCCGATTTGGGACTGAACTTATTGACAATCACACCGCCCGCCAAAGGCGAAACCAACTGCATTGATTCGCGTACGCTGCGGCGGCCATTGCCCTGCGGAGCAATCGAGTACTCGCCATCGCTCTCGATCTGTGCGCGGAGTATCGAGTCCTCGACCGAAGGCATTACGAGCGATTTGTCGGCGGTCGATTGGTTTTGCTCTGTAAGGCTGCGCATTACGGGCGTCTTACCCTCCATAATGAGTGTAATGTTGTCGCTATAAACCTTCATTTGGTTCAGCTGACGCTCCATAGAGTCGAGTCGTACGATATTTTCGAGCAGGATCGTTCGGGTGCGGTTGCCCTGATAACCGGGCAGGAATTCGAGCAGCGGGGTGTAGGCCACCGACGAGAGAATGACGATAAAGAGAACAAGTGCCAATGCCAGAATACCCGCCACGATGCTCAATGGCGAGATGTACATATGCCACTTTTCGCGGTTGTCGCGCTCGTCGCGTAGCGATAGGCGATGTTTGCGCCAGAGGTTAGCGATTTTATCTTTCCAATTTGCTTTCATATCTTCAAATACAGTTTTACGAATTTACAAAGATAGCGATTTTGTTTGTAGGTACATCACGCGCGCGCCTAAATTTTGTCGCTTAATCTTGTCTATAACGGAAAAACCACATATATTTGTTGTGTATAAACGAAAAGAAAAGGTGGAAATAGAACAGAATCTTTGGGGTTTCTCGCCGGAGGGCGAGGGTGGCTTACTCTATACAATGCGCAATGCGTCGGGTAGCGAAGTGTTACTGACCAATGCCGGTGCGGCACTTGTGGGCGTACGTTTGGCAAATGCCGATGGCTCGCTGACCAATGTCGTGGCGGGGTATGACTCGTTTGCAGAGTATGTCGATGATACGGTGGGAATGGGTAAGATTATCGGTCGCACGAGTGGTGTTATTTCGCGCGGTCGTTTGGTGATTGGCGATCAGACTTCGCGTCTGGCGGTGAATCGACCTCCACACCACGCCGACGGTGGTCGCAAAGGTTTTGGAGCGCGTATGTGGGAGGCTCGTACAGAGGTCAATCGTGTGGTCTTTGCGTTGGAGAGTGCGGCCGGTGATGAGGGTTATCCGTCTGGTTTGCGTACAGAGGTGATCTACGATTGGGACGACGATAACCGCTTGGAAGTTACCGTCGTAGCAGAGGCCGATGGTGCGACACCGATCGACATTACAACCGCTCCGATGTTCGATCTTTCGGGCGAATTTACTCCCGCCTCGATTGCTCGCCATCGCTTGCAGGTCAATGCGTCGCGCTACGTCGCAATGCGTGGCGATAATGTTCCTACGGGCGAGTTGCCAACGGTTGAGGCAACCGATCTCGATTTTCGTTCGGAGCGCGAGGTGGGCGATCTGGATACCTTCGACGGGCTGATTGGCGAGCGTGGAGGGTTGGATCATTGGCTGGCGGTCGATGGCTGGCAACGCTCGATTTTGGCGCACGTGGCGACCTTGACAGATCCGCAGTCTGGTCGCAAGATGAATGTCTATTCGTCGCAACCATCGTTGCATCTCTATTCGGCCAATGCGATGAGTGGCAGTGGTGCGCAACGCGATGGCCGCGAGTATGAGGACCACTCGGCTTTGGCTCTGCACTGTATGGCTCTGCCCGACGCGGTCAATCGCGCGGAGTTCCCCTCGATCGTAATGGAGGCGGGCGAGTTGTATGTCCAAAAGACGGTTTATGAATTTCTATAAACAATAACCCTCGAAAAAATGAAACGTATAGGGCTGATCTCGGATACTCACGGCACATTCGATGCGACGTTGCGCGAGTTCTTGCGCGATGTCGATGAGGTGTGGCACGTGGGCGATATCGGCTCGTTGGCGTTAGCCGATGAGATCGCTGCGTTCAAACCTTTGCGCGCGGTCTATGGCAATATCGACGACTATGAGGTGCGCCGTGTCTATCCGCAGGTCGCGGTCTTTGATGTTGAGGGTTTTCGGGTGCTGATGACCCATATTGGCGGCTATCCCGATCACTACGACCGCCGTGCGTTGGCACATATCTATCAGGTGCGCCCAACGATCTTTGTGGCGGGTCATTCGCATATTTTGAAGGTGATCTACGACAAGCGTTTCTCGATGTTGCATCTCAACCCCGGAGCGGCGGGGCGTTATGGTTTTCATAAGGTTCGCACAGCTTTGCGATTTACGCTCGATGGCGGCGATATCCGCGATATGGAGATCGGCGAGTGGCCGCGATAAATACAATACAATATTTGTACTGTCCCCTGCGTTATATGTGCGCCGACCAATTCGGCGATACATTAAACCTTTTTTTAGACAGTATGAATTTCAGGCTTACCAAAACTCTGGAGTCCATTATTGCCAGAGCGGCATTCGATGCCGAGAAAAACAACTTTGCTAACTATTTGATTGATCGTTTATTGCTGCTTGCATTTGATGCAGATGGCAGCCACGCGCAGTTGCTTGTCCGTTCGCTTGTCGAGGAGTGGCAATTGGCGCAGATGCGTTCGCAAATCGAGATCCGACTGCGTGAAACTGTGGTCGTTTCAAGTGCCGAAACAGATAGTACCCGAACTCAATTTTTTGCACATATTTCGGAGCGATTGGCGGCTACCTCTCCCGTTGATGTCGTAATTAATACGGGACATATTTTGTTGCTTGCAACCTCCGACCGCACGACGCTGACCTATCAGGCGTTTCGCAGTCGAAATATCACCCATCGTGCAGTCGCGGAACTGATGTCGCGTTTGGCTGTTGAAGAGGATCTTCGGTACGATTTGCGAGCAGATATCCGCGACGAAAAACCGCGTCGCCTTCTCGATCTCTCGTCGCTTGAACGTGATATGCGCAGTGGTGAGGATTGCCGCACGTCGATACTCGAAAAACTTACGACCGACCTTACGCGTATGGCGCAGGAGGGACATATCGACCCCGTTGTGGGGCGTGATCGGGAGATTGCGCGGATGATCCAGATACTTTGCCGTCGCAAGAAGAATAATCCCGTGCTGATTGGTGAGGCGGGTGTCGGCAAGAGTGCTATTGTAGAGGGTTTGGCTCTGCGCATAGTGGCGGGAAATGTGCCTTTTGCCTTGCGCTCGAAGAGGATCTTTTCGCTTGATATGGCAACGCTTGTTGCGGGGACAAAATTTCGAGGTGAGTTTGAGGAGCGTATGCAGCAGCTGCTTGCGGATTTGTCGCGCCGCGAGGATGTGATCCTCTTTGTCGATGAGATACATACGATTGTTGGTGCGGGGAGTACGCAGGGCGGACTCGATACGGCAAATATTCTGAAACCAGCCCTTGCGCGAGGTCTGATACGGTGCATCGGGGCGACGACACTCGACGAATATCGCTCCTCGATTGAGCGCGATGCGGCTCTCGAACGCCGTTTCCAACGCATTATGGTTGAATCGACTACACGCGAACAGACCTTTGAGATATTGCAAAATCTTCGACCACGATATGAGCGACATCACTCGGTGCGTTATACCGATGCGGCTCTCGGTGCGTGTGTCGATCTTGCCGACCGCTATCTTTCGGATCGTCAATTTCCTGATAAAGCGATTGATATTATGGATGAAGCGGGGGCCGAGGCACATCTCTGCGCAATGGCCGAACCTTCGTCGATTGCCGCTATTGAACACGGATTGCAAGAGGCTGCCGCTACTCGTCGCCGAGCGGTTGAGGAACTTGTCTATGAGCGTGCTGCCGAGGCGCGATTACGCGAGCTGGCTCTGACCTCGAAGTTGAATGAGAGCCGTGCGCAATGGCAACGAGAGATGCAACTCAATCCGGCGACGGTCGATGTCGCGCAGATTGAGCAGGTCGTTGCATCGGTTACGGGGGTGCCTATCGAGCAACTGTCGCTCGACGATCGTAACCGCCTGCAAGGGTTGAGCGAGCGTCTTAATGCGCGGGTTGTAGGTCAGCGCGATGCTGTTGAACGAGTTGTTGGAGCTATCCATCGTAGTCGTGCAGGTTTGCGCGACGGTAGGCGGCCGATGGGAGTGTTTATGTTTGTCGGACCTACGGGAGTGGGTAAAACGTTGCTTGCCAAAGAGTTGGCTCGCGACCTGTTTGACCGACGCGAAGGGCTTATCCGCTTCGATATGAGCGAGTATGGTGAAAAACATAACGTCGCACGATTGATAGGCTCGCCTCCTGGTTATGTCGGCTACGGAGAGGGTGGCCAGCTGACCGAGGCGGTGCGTCGTCGTCCCTATTCGGTGGTGTTGTTCGATGAGGTCGAGAAGGCTCATTCGGATATCTTCAATCTGATGTTGCAGATTTTTGACGATGGAATATTGACTGACGGCAATGGTCGCAAGGTCGATTTTAGCAATACGGTTATCATAATGACCTCGAATGTCGGTTCTCGCGGCGGCTCGTCGCGTAGTGCAAGGATAGGGTATAGTACGCTGTCGCAGAGTCTGTTGCGAGAGAGTGAGCAGCGCAATCGACGTGCGGAGTACGATTCGGCTCTCGCGGCTACGTTTGCTCCCGAATTTCTGAATCGTATAGATGCAGTTGCCTATTTTCGAGGTCTTGAAAAGGAGGATATCGAGCAGATTGTCGATATCGAAATCGGGCAATTGATCTCGCGTGCCGAGTCGTTGGGCATAACTCTCAATCTCTCTATTGAGGCGAAGCGAAGCCTTGCGCAGGTTGGTTACGATGCTCAATATGGTGCGCGTTCGCTTAAACGAACGATTCTCGAACGTGTCGAGGAGCCGTTGGCGCGAATGATCATCAACGGCGAGGTGGAGCGTGGCGATAGCGTCGCCATTGAAAGCCTTGACGGCGAGTTGCGATTGTTGCGCGAAAGTGCGTGAGCGGTAGAGGATTGGTACATAAGGCGGGCAATCCGTCTGGGTGTTGTAAAATAGTTGCAATATAGGTGGTTGCGTATCGGAAAAATCGCTATCTTTGTGGAGAAGTTAAACCGAATCTTATTACGACGATGAAACGAATATTTCTCTTGATAGCGGCACTGCTGGCGGTCGTTTCGGTGGCGGCCGAGGAGCCTATGGCACTTCGCGTTGAAAAGTGCGATCTGTATGGCACATTGGCACTTCCCGAATCGGGCTCGCGCACTGTTGCTCTGATTATTGCGGGATCGGGTGCGACCGATCGCGACGGCAATAATCGTGCGGCGGGGTTGATTACCGATTGCTACAAACAGCTATCCGATTCACTCGTAGCAAATGGCTATGCCGCATTGCGATACGATAAACGAGCTATTGCAGCAAGTGCCTCTGCGGCGATCTCCGAGTCGGAACTGACCTTCGACGATTATATCAATGATGCAGTGGCGTGGGTGGAGCATCTGGTCGCAGATGTCCGTTTCGATCGAGTGGTGTTGGTCGGTCATAGCGAGGGTTCCTTGATCGCTCTTGCGGCGGCAAAACGTACCGATAAAGTGGTGGCAGTAATCTCGCTTGCAGGTCCCGGTGAGTCGATTGACCAGACTCTGCGCCGTCAGTTGGCCACACAGCCTGAACCCTACAAAACGGAGTGCTATCGTATTATCGACGAGCTGAAAGCGGGTCGTATGGTTGAGGATGCGCCTGCCGAATTGGCCGTTTTGTTCCGCAAAAGTGTGCAGCCGTTCCTTATTTCGGAGATGAGATATAACCCTGCCGATGAGGCGCGTGCGTTGCGAGTACCTCTGTTGATCGTGCAGGGCACGACCGATATTCAGGTCGAGACGGCTGATGCGGCGCGACTGTTTATGGCGCAACGTATGGCACGTATGGTTGTGATTGACGATATGAATCACGTGTTGAAGATCTGTCCGACCACAAATCCGCAACAGCAGATGGCAACATATATGGACCCGTCGCGCCCTATTGCCGCGAAACTTGTTCGTGCAGTGGTCGATTTTATGGGAGGTTTGTAATCGAAGATTGCTGCAAAGTCCAAGATTCAAAATGCAAAATTAAAGCCGTGCCCTGCAAGCGCGGCTTTTTGTTTGTCGGCAATTACGCAACGCCTGCGGCTGGGATGGTCGCCAAAGGCAATCCTTGAAGTGGTGTAATTTCTCTCGAAAATCGCGCGCGCGGATAAAAAATGTCTAAATAATAGCGATGATTCGAAAAATTTTGACGATATTTGCAGTTCAATCAAACTCGAAAACAAAAACAATAAAAATATAAAAACGAGAAACTCACTATGTTAAGCGGAGGAAGAACCAAAATTGCGGATTTGTTGAAATCCGTTGAGCGCGACATCGATGTCGTTGCAAAAGGCTGGGTGCGCACCAAGCGCGGTAACAAAAACGTTGCATTTATCGCTCTGAACGATGGCTCGTGTGTGGCTAATATTCAGATCGTTGCCGATGTGGCTAAATTTGACGAGCAGTTGTTGAAGGATATCACTACGGGTGCTTGCTTGCGTGTTGCAGGCCGTCTGGTTGAGTCGGTTGGATCGGGTCAGCCCGTTGAGATTCAGGCTTCGGAGATCGAGATCTACGGCAAGGCCGATTCGACCTATCCCTTGCAGAAGAAGGGCCACTCGCTCGAATTCTTGCGCGAGATTGCCTATCTGCGCCCTCGCACCAATACCTTCGGTGCAATTCTGCGTATCCGCCACGCAATGGCTTACGCAATTCATAAGTATTTCAACGATAGAGGTTTCTACTATCTGCATACGCCGCTGATCACCGCTTCGGACTGTGAGGGTGCAGGCGCAATGTTCAACGTTACGACCCTCGATTTGAACAACATTCCCAAAACCGAGGAGGGTAAGGTTGATTACTCGCAGGATTTCTTCGGCAAGCCTTGCAACCTGACCGTTTCGGGCCAGTTGGAGGGTGAGCTGGGTGCGCTGTCGATGGGCCAGATCTACACCTTTGGTCCTACGTTCCGCGCTGAGAACTCGCATACTCCGCGCCACTTGGCCGAGTTTTGGATGATCGAGCCGGAGGTTGCATTCTACGACTTGGAGGATAATATGGAGTTCGCCGAGGACTTCTTGAAGTACCTGATCCGTTATGCGCTGGATAACTGCAAGGAGGACTTGGAGTTTATGAACAAGATGTGGGACAACGAGCTGTTGGAGCGTCTGAACTTCGTTGTCGAGAACGACTTCAAGCGTCTGGACTACACCGAGGGTATCGAGATTTTGAAGGCGAGCGGTCAGAAGTTCGAGTTCCCCGTTGAGTGGGGTTGCGACTTGCAGAGCGAGCACGAGCGTTACTTGGTTGAGAAGCATTTCAAGCGTCCCGTTGTTTTGATCAATTATCCTAAGGAGATCAAGGCTTTTTATATGAAAATGAACGAAGATGGTCGTACGGTACGCGCAATGGACGTTCTGTTCCCGAAAATCGGCGAGATTATCGGCGGTTCGGAGCGTGAGGCCGATTATGGCAAACTTCGTGCAAGAATCGAGGAGCTTGGTATGAACGAGAAGGACGTATGGTGGTATCTCGATACACGTCGTTGGGGTTCGGCACCTCACAGCGGTTTTGGTTTGGGTTTCGAGCGACTGCTGTTGTTCGTAACGGGTATGGACAATATCCGCGACGTGATCCCCTTCCCGCGCACGCCGAAGAACGCAGAGTTCTAATCGAAAAGCGAAGAATGAAAATGATAGTGCGCTGCGGAGACGTGGCGCACCATCTATCTACTACCACGCGAATAGAGAAGAGACCCGCGTAACTAATTGGTTGTAAAATTATTTAGAAACACGGTCTTAAAACTATGGCACACATCAATCAACGACAGGTTCAAACCCTGCAACAGAAACTATCGCCGCAGCAGATCCAGATGATCAAACTCTTGGAGTTGCCGACGGCGCAGCTCGACTCGCGCATTAAGGAGGAGATCGAGTCTAATATAGTTCTCGAAGAGCAGGAGCCGGAGCAGAACGATGACGATCAGCCTGCCCGCATCTCTGTCGAAGAGTATTTGAAGGAGGACGATACCCCCTCGTATAAAGCACATATCAATAACCGCTCGAAGGATGATAAGCAGCGACCTGTCTATATTACGGGCGGCCGTTCGTTGCAGGAGTCGCTCATCGAGCAGTTGGGTTTCCGCAACCTCACGCAGCACGAGATGACGTTGGCGCGATATCTGGTCGGGAGCTTGGACGAGGATGGCTACCTGCGCCGCGATATGGAGGCTATCAGTGATGATCTGGCCTTTGCCGTAGGCGTGGAGGCGTCGATCGAGGAGCTGGAACGGCTGCTGGTGGTGATTCAGGATTTGGAGCCTGCGGGTATTGGTGCGCGTTCGTTGCAGGAGTGTCTGCTGCTGCAAATCAATCAGTTGCCGATGACCTCGCGTGCCCGTCGGATTGCCCGCAAGATCCTTACCGACCATTTTGACGAGTTTGTCAAAAAGCATTATGAGAAACTCATTTCGCGAATGCACATCACCGAGGATGAATTCCGCGAGGCAGCGGCCGAGATTCGTCGCCTATCGCCCCGACCGGGTGGTAGTTTCAGTGAGGGTACGGGTGATGCTGCACCATATATCATCCCCGATTTCTTGTTGGATTATCAAAATGGTAAGTTCGATCTTCAATTCAATTCGTACAACGTGCCCGAATTGAGGGTCAATCGTCGTTATGTCGAGATGATGCGCGAAATGGCATCGCCCGATGGCACGGTGAGCGAGGAGAACCGCGAGGCGGTGCAGTTCGTTAAGAGCAAAATCGACTCGGCCAAGTGGTTTATCTCGGCAATCAAGCAGCGACACGATACGCTGATGCATACGATGCGCGAGATTTTGGATTATCAGCAGGAGTATTTCAAGGATGGCGATAAGAGTCGCCTGCGCCCGATGATCCTCAAAGATATTGCCGACCGCACGGGATTGGACGTATCGACCATTTCGCGCGTGGTGAATAGCAAATATGTGCAGACCCATTTCGGTATATTGTCGCTCAAATCGTTGTTCTCGGAGGCGATGCAGACCGAGAGTGGCGAGGAGGTTTCGAGCTATGAGATCAAGCAGATTTTGCAGGAGTGCATTGCCGAAGAGGATAAACGCAAGCCACTGACCGATGAGGTGCTGATGGATATTCTCAACGCGAAGGGCTATCGCATTGCCCGCCGTACGGTGGCTAAATATCGCGAGATGTTGGATATCCCCGTAGCGCGTTTGCGCAAACAGATTTAAGAATCAGATGATAGAGAATCAAGATATAAATAGAGATACAAACGTCGAACCGATTCAGACCGAAGAGCCGTCGATTGCTCACGATTCATCGTGGGCAACCCGCCTTTCGCGTACGGTGTCGTGGTTGCTGCATCCGTTCGTAGTGCCGCTCTATGTGATTGGCTTTATGTTGCTTGCAGATGGCTATCTGTCGCGTCTGCCGGCAAATGTCAAGGGCTATCTTGCGTGGGTGGTACTGCTCTATGCAGCGATCTTGCCGATGCTCTCGATCGGATTCCTGCGAGCATTGGGGCTATTGAAGAATTTCGGCCTGCACTCGCAACGTTCGCGAGTGTTGCCGCTTTTGGTAGGCGTTATAAGCTATTTCCTGTGCGCCATAACCCTTTCAGATGTGGCGGCAGTTGCCGTTGTGCGTAAGTTTGTGGTGGCTGCGGCTTGCTGCGAACTGCTGGCATTGGTCGTTACACCTTTCTGGAAGATTAGCCTGCACTCGATCTGTATGGGCGGTGTTACGGCGATGTTCTTACTGCTGAATATCGCAGGCGCAGGCCAACATTTCTGGGCTTTGGTCGTATCGGTATTGCTGTCAGGAGTCCTCGCAACGGCTCGCTTGCATCTCGGCGCACACCTTCCCAGCCAAGTCGCCGCAGGTTATTTCGGTGGCTTTTTTGTCGCAATGGTGGCGATAATGTACCTCTAAAATAATCCTTGTACATAAAAATACGGCACCGATCTCTGATCAGAGGCCGGTGCTGTTCTATATCTATATATAATAGAATGTATGAGGTTGTCTATTTCTTGTTCATCGGTCGTTTGCCACTCTCTTTTGTTGTGCATTGACCTTTGCAGCAGGCGTCGGCAGAGTGCTTGTAGCGTTTGTCGTGGCGGGCATTTTTGCCGCGAGGCATTACGGCACTATTGTACTCGGCTTGCCACTGCTCGTATTGTTGCGGGGTGAGAATACTCTTTAATTTAATGCGGTAGAGTGAATCGACCTCGTCGAATTGAGCCTGTCGTTGGGCGGCATTGAGCGACGAATTGTGGCGGGCAAGGTGAAAGGCCTCGGCGCGTTGTTTGTTCAACTCGTGTACGGCCTTGCGCTGAACCTCGGTCAATGATAGACGTTTGGCCATCTCATCACCGCGTTTATCCATTCGCTCGGTTTTGTGCTCGCGTCGCATCGAGTCGTGTTTGTGGTGATCGTCGCCCTCGTGGGCATACGAAGCGTTAGGACCAAAGGTCAGGAGTGCTGCTGCGAGCAGCCAGATAGAGGAAAATAATCTCATAAAGCGTTTAATTGTTAAAGGTGAATCGTTTTAACATTTGAACGCTTCGGCACGTGAAAAAGCAGCTTAACAACTGATTGTCGCCCCTTTGGCTCTCGGTCGCACTATTCGGCTCCCGTGAGCCACTTTTTGAATCTTGGCACTCGCGCTTTCGAGATGACGATGCGTTCGGGGGTGCTGACACTCAAATTGAGTGCCAAACGACTACCAAACCACACCGAAATATCGTTCAGTGCTTTGCGCGAGATGATAAATTGACGATTGGCTCGATAGAAATCTGCTTCGGGGAGCGAATTGGACAGAGCCTCCAACGTGCGGTCGATCGTCAAAACCTCGCCCGCAAAGGTGTGAGCCGTAACGCGCTCATCAGCAGTATAGAAGAAGGCTACCTCCTCGGCATTCAGAGGGCGTATGCGGTCGCGGACCTGCACCAAGAATATATTCTGCTGTGCTTGATGTTGCTCGGCAACCATTGCGCTCGTGCGCTCGATCATCGAGCTGCGTTCGGGGGCAGACAGGCGGTGCAACTTGTCCATTGCGCGACGCAGATCGTCAGGCGAAATGGGCTTCAAAAGGTAGTCGATGCTATTGACCTTGAAGGCTTCGAGGGCGTATTGATCGTATGCCGTTGTGAAGATGATCGGGCAGGTAATATCGACGTGGTTGAAGATTCGGAACGATTCGCCATCCGCCAGATGGATATCCATAAAGATCAACTCCGGCATCGGGTTCGATTGCAGATAATCGACACACTCGCTGATACTTTCAAGTACCTCGATGATCTCGATCGAGGGATCGACCTCATTCAAAAGTGCGCGCAGATTGACCGCAGCAGCGGTCTCGTCCTCTATGATCAGTGTCTTCATTTCTTCTTCTGTTGGTGTTTAGTTTTCCTCGTTGTTGTCGTTGGAGAGGGGCAGGCGCACGATAAATTCATTCTCGGTGCGAATCACCTCAATCTCCTGTCCGGTGATCATCTGCCAACGCGAAGAGAGGTTTTGCAGACCGATACCTGTGCTGATCTCGGACTCGATCTTCGGAATTATGGGATTTGCAACGACGATTGCCCCATCTTTGGTGTAGATCGAAATTGTAAGTGGTTTTGAACGAGTTATAGAGTTGTGTTTAACGGCATTTTCAATAAGCGGTTGCAGAGCCAGCGACGGCATCTGTCGCGACATATAGGTCGGGTCAATATCTATGTCGAAGAAGAGTTTATCAGCATAACGTACCTCCAACAGATAGCGATACGAGTTGATGAACTGCAACTCGTCGGATACGGTCGAGAGGGTATTCTGCCCGTTCTGAATGATATATCGGAAGACATACGACAGACGCTCGATGTAGGTCAGAGCCTTGTCGTTATGCTTTTCGCGTACCAGCATTGAGAGCGAGTTGAGCGAGTTGAACAAGAAGTGCGGGCTAATCTGGCTCATCAATGCACTGTAACGGGTTGAGAGGTTCTCGGTTTTGAGCTGTGCATTTTTGATCTCCATACGCTGACGCTGATAGAGCAGGTCGTAGATGCGGGCATAGAGAGCTGCAACAACATAGATGAACAGACATTTAAGCATCATCACAATATCGAGTCCGCCACGCGGCACATCGGCCTTAATACCCAATATCGGAGCTGCAAAGAAGAATGCCACTACAATTAGCAGGCTGAGCGAATAGGGTACAAAATAGCGACTCCACAGCGAGCCTTTGCGGGTGGTGCTGCGTGTTACGATCGAGAGCACGACGAACATAAGCAGTGCATAGCAGATAATTTGCAGAGCCGTTCGAGAATCGGTTTTGGGCTTGTCGAAACGCGAGGTGTAGTCGAACTCCTGACCGTTGAGCTTCGAGATTGTAAATAGTGAGTAGTGTGCCCCTTCAACTTCGGGTTCGAGTGCCGTAACCTTCATACGGTCGCCCTCATTGAGTTTGTATCGCCAAATGCGGCCCGAATTGACATATATCGAGTCAATCGGACTCCCCTCGTCCATAATCAAATAGGCGTAGCCATCGGGCATAATATGCAGTGTGCCTTCGGTCGGCAGTTCAACGGTGCGTGCATCATACTCTTCGACCCATTGAGGGCGATCCTTATCGCTTGAATGCGACTCGAAAAGCACCAGCAGATACGAGAAGTTGATCAACAGACTGACGGCTATCGAGAGCAAAATATTGCTCCATATAATGCGGCTTTTGGGCGTATATTTGATCATAGCGTTTCGGTTTTGTCGATTTGGATTCGGCTCGCTCTATTTTGGAGATATATCACTCTCTATGAGAGTATCCCGTATAGTAGCAAACCCGTACAGAGTGCCATCATCATTACGGCAATCGTAATGATATACGTTTCGATGAACGATGGCTTTTTCTCCTGCATAGCGCGGTTACTCTTCGGTGTACCAGCTTGCGTAGAGCATATAGTCGCGTGCTGTGCGCTCGACGATCTCTTTACGCTGTTCGGGAGTGATCTCCTTGACCTTCTTTGCGGGCACACCTGCATAGACGCTGTTGGGTTCGAGCTTCGAGTTCGAGAGTACCAACGCATTTGCAGCGATAATGCAGCCCGAAGGCACTACGGCGTTGTCCAGAATGGTCGAGCCCATACCGATCAGGCAGCTGTCGCCGATCGTAGCGCCGTGAATCGTTGCGTTGTGGCCTACCGAAACGTCGTTGCCGATGTGTGCTTGCGAGGGGTTCTTCGAGCCGTCGAAGAGGGTGTGGATCACTGCCCCGTCTTGAATATTTGTGCGGTCGCCGATGGTGATTGCATTCACATCGCCACGCAGCACGGCGCCATACCAGATCGAGCATCCCTTGCCGATTTTGCAGTTACCGATGATTGTTGCGGTTTCGGCCAAGAATGTATTTTCGCCAATTTCGGGCTCGTAGCCACGAACTTTTCTAATGATTGCCATATTATTATCGAAAGTTTAATTAATCCACAAATATACATATTTATTATGAGAAATGCGCATCTTGACGCTATAATTTTAGCGTTTCAGTCGGAAGGGCGTTGTGGCACGCTCGGTGAATCCGCAGGCGCGATAGAGACGATGTGCCGCTTTGCGTGATGGATTTGAAGTGAGGTCAATGGTTGCTGCACCGCGAGCCGAGGCCTCCGAAACGGCCCTCTCGACAAGTGCGCGACCGATGCCCGTGCCACGTTCTGCGCTATCGACAACTACATCTTCGATCCACGCCTTACGACCTGTCAAAGTGGGGTAGAGTGCCAACACCAGAACGCCTACGATGCGCCCGTCGCGACGGGCAGCGAAGAGCGTTGCGTCGGTCGAACGAGCCACCTCCGAAAAGCGCGAGGGAACGATCTCTTTTGATGTCAGCTGGGCTACCAATGCGGCTATCTGCTCGGTGTCGGTCTCTGATACCGAACGCAGAATCTCGATAGTTACTTCACTCATAATCAACGGGCAAAATTAATAATTGTTTCGGCACATAGTTGAGCCTCCTCGATGAAGCCCATATGTCCCGACTGCTCCAACCAAACCACCTTGGCCCGTGGGTGTCGGGCTACGACCGCCTCGGCACGTTCAGTGGGAATATAGTCGTCATTGCGACCAAATATAAATAGTTGAGGAACATTGAGTTTCGAGAGCATTTCGTTGCGGTCGGGGCGTGTGCCCATACCGCGTACAATGGCTACGATACCCTCGTCTTCGCACAGCAGAGCGATCTCGATACAATCCTCAATCTCATCGGCAAAACGTTTGCGATTCTGCTCGGCAAAACGACGCGCCGCAGCCTTGCGCACCAGCAACTCCTTGCGCCCTGCCACGATTGCATCGATTTCGCGCTGACGGTCGGCAGCCTTCTCTTCGGTGTCGCTGTTGGGCGTTGCGTGCAGTAGTACCAAGCCTGCCAACTTGTCGGCGTGTCGCTCGGCAAACGCCAATGCCACATATCCGCCCATCGAGTGGCCGACAAGCGTACAACGCTCCACGCCAAGCGCATCCAACGCATCGGCAACCGTATCGGCAAGGTACTCCATCGTATGTACTTCGCCCGTAACCAGCGAGATGCCGTGTCCGGGGAGGTCGAGCGTAATCACTCGCGTGTGAGGTGTGAGCAGATATGCAAACTCGTCCCATACGGTCATCGATTCCAGATAGCCGTGCAAGAGTACGATGCAACGCTCGCCAACCTGCGAGTCTGCGATGTGCAGGGCAGTATCGCCTGCCATTATAAATTTTTCGGTTAAAGCCATATCAGAAATTCACAATTTGCGATTTTTTGAAGAGTGGGGCGAGGCGGCTGTATGCGCTCTGTCCCTCTACTCCTCATCGCCATCATCGTAATAGTCGCGGGCCGATTCGCGGGGGCGGTAGTCCATCAGCTCATCATCTTCGTCGTCGAAACGGTCGTAGAGATTGTGTCGTTCCTTGCCGCTTTTACGAATCGGATCGAGTTTGTGGCTCTTTCGACCATCGGCAGTCGAGTCAAAAGAGCGGTTGTCTTTGATTTGTTTCATTCGTGTAGAATGTTCTATCCTTAAAAGTTGTAGTGCAATGTTAGCAATTTTTTTGCAAAGTTGATACATTCGGCTCGAAAAAAATCGACCGAAGCGCGCGAATATGGCCAACTTATCGAAAGTTTTTATTACTTTTGTCTTTTAGATAAAAAGCAAACAGCTATGCTAAAAGAGATCGCTCTTCACCGTTCGGTACGCCGTTTCCTCTCGCGCGAGATTGCGCCGGAGGTGCTGACCGATATCCTGCAAGCGGCTACGCACGCCTCGACCGTCGGTAATATGCAGCTTTACAGCATTATCGTAACAATTGACCGCCGTGTGCGTGCCGAGTTGTCGATGGGCAGCCTTGACGAGTCGGCGGCGATGGAGGCCCCCGTGCTGTTGGTATTTTGTGCTGATGTTCATCGGTTCTCGAAGTGGTGTCGTCAGCGCGATACCAATCCCGAATACGATAATCTGATGTGGTATGCTCACGCTACGGCTGATGCTTTGCGTGCGGCCGAGAATGCAGCGTTGCAGGCCGAGTCTTATGGCTTGGGCATCTGTTTTATCGACACCGTTCTGCGTTCGGCAGACCGATTGGTCGAGCTGTTGGAGTTGCCGCAAGGCGTACTTCCTGCGGCGGTATTGGCTGTGGGTTATCCCGCCGAGGAGCCCCCTTTGAGCGATCGTTTGCCGATGGAGGCTGTTGTGCATTATGACCGATATAACCGTTTTACCTCGGCCGAAATTGACGAGTTGTGGGCCGAACGCGAGACCTCGACGCAGACGATGGAGCAGTTGAATCGCTACGGAGTGGAGAATCTGGCACGAATTTTCACGGAGTTCCGCTATCCTGCTGCCGAGAATCTGGCATCTTCGGAGCGATATTTGGCAACATTGCGCGAACAGGGTTTCCTCGATGATAAAGAATAGAGAGCAAAGGAGCACGACAAAATAAGGAGATGAAATTTTGGAGTAGATTGATAGGCCTGCTTGCCCTCGCAACGATTGTTGCGGGATGTAGCGTTACGCGCCATATTCCGCAGGGCGAATATCTGCTTCATAAGAATAAGATCGAAACCGATCAGAGCGTTCCGCGCGATGAGCGAATCTCGGCTGATGAGATTGACCGTTACATTCGCCAACAACCCAACAAGCGTTTCCTCGGAACGAACTTTTATCTTTGGACCTACTTCTCGGCCAATCCCGATAAGGATAATTGGTGGAATAATCTTAAACGCCGTATTGGCGAGGACCCCGTCTATCTCGATACGTTGCAGACCGAACGCTCGGTGTCGAACATCAAGATCTTTATGGACTCGCGTGGCTATTTCAACTCCAAGGCCTCGTATTCGATTGATACCACCTCGCGTCGTCGCGCCACTGTAACCTATCGCACCAAGCAGGGACAACCATATCGTATAGGCAATATCCGTTATCGTTTCCGTGATCGCTTCCTCGAACCGATCATTCTTGGTGATACGACCGAGTCGCTGCTGCATCGTGGCAATGTGTTGGACTTCACGGTGCTGGATAAGGAGCGTTCGCGTATTAGTACGATGTTGCGCGATAATGGATATTTCAACTTCACCATTAACAACATTCTCTATGAGGTCGATACGACCGTTGGCGACTATCGGGCCGATGTTACGGTTGTGGTGCGCCAAAATCTGTCGGGATATAACGAGCTCGGTCGCCCGATGTATAACAACAATACGGTCTATCGTCTGCGCCGAGTCAATCTCTTTGCCAATTACGACCCGACCGTAGCGCGTAGCGACAGCAGCTTTATTCACCGATTGGATACAGTTGAGTATCGCGGTCTGAATATCATTTACGACGATAAGCTGAACGTACGCCCCAAGGTGTTGCGCCAGACCATTGACCTCTATCCCAACCACCTTTTCAGTGCGCAGAGCGTACAGGATACCTACGACCGCATTATGCGTGTGGGCTATTATCGCAGTGCCAATATTCAGTTTGAGGAGGATACAGCGACCAACCTCGATACGAAGGTGTCGTTTATCGGGGCCAATAATACGAATGTCGATCACTCGCTCTCGACCAAGGAGGGCTATCTGAATTGCAATATTTTCTGTACTCCGGCTCTGCGTCAGAGCTATAAGGTTGAGTTGGAGGGCTCGACGACGTCGAGTTTCTATGGACTGCGCGGTACGGTCGGCTACCAGAACCACAATATCTTCAAGGGTATGGAGTTGCTCGACCTTTCGTTCTCGCTCGGTTATGAGTTTATGAAGGGTGCAGAGGCAAAGCGCAAACGAGCCTTTGAGATCGGAGGATCGGCCTCGCTCTCGTTCCCTCGATTTATCCTTCCGTTTAATATCCGCCGCTCGGCCTCAATCTCGAATCCGCGTACCAAGGTCGAGTTGTCAATCAATTCGCAGGATCGCCCCTACTATCAGCGCGTACTGTCGAGTGCCTCGTGGAGCTACACGTGGGGCAATGGCCGTTACTCGAACTACGCTCTGCGACCGATTGATTTGACGCTGATTAAGGTGGGTTATATTGATCAAGAGTTCCTCGATCGTCTGCAAAACCCCTATCTGCGCAATAGTTATTCGCAGCAGTTGATCGCTGGTATTTCAGGCTCGTATGTGTTTAATAACCAGATAAAAGACATCCACGGTAACGCCTCGAATGTTCGCTTCAATTGGGAGACTGCGGGCAATCTGGTGGGCGCGCTGTCGCACCTGCTCTCGAAGCCCGAACCCAATCGCGACCACTATAACGTTTTTGGCATCCGCTATTCGCAATATTTCCGAACGGACCTTTCGTTCAGTCGCCGCGAGGTGCTGGGTGCAAAGACCTCAATTGCATATCGTTTGTACGCGGGTGCAGGTCTGGCTTATGGCAACTCGACCGAAATTCCGATCGACCGTCTGTTCTATGCGGGTGGTAGTAACTCGATGCGTGGTTGGGCGGCACGTACGCTCGGTCCGGGTGGGGTGGCGATCAGCGAGGAGCAGAAGATCTATCCGAGCCAGGTTGGTAATATGAAGATCGAGGCCAACCTCGAATTCCGATTCCCGATTTGGAGTATGTTCAACGGCGCGGTCTTCTTCGATGCGGGTAACGTCTATATGATCGGTCAGAAGAACCGCGAATATCCCGAAGGCTCGGTGTTCCGATTTAACGATTTCTATAAGAATATAGGTTTCAATACGGGTTTGGGTATTCGCCTCGATATCTCGTTTGCGATTCTGCGTTTCGACTGGGGTATCCGTCTCTACGACCCCAACCAGCCGATGGGCGAGCGTTGGATACACAATTTCCGCTGGAAGAATACGGCTCTGAATTTCGGTGTCGGCTACCCATTCTAATTCAAAATTCAAGATTCAAGATTATACCGCGCTTTTGTGGCGCGGTTTTTCTTTGTGGCAATTGATTCTGATCATTGGTGGGCGAGGTGAAACTCTCGAAAAGGCAAAATAATTGTGAATTTTTAATTGTGAATTGTGAATTAATCAAAAAATGCGTTACCTTTGCGGCTCGAAAATGACAATGTGGAAAGATTTGGACTGATTGCAACCACAATAAAAAATCGCTAAAACAGCACGTTTTTTATTCCAAACAGCCAATTTTTCCCATTTTATACGTTTAACTTAAAAAGCAGTATAACAATGGGTTTTTTATTTACATCGGAGTCGGTTTCAGAAGGACATCCCGATAAAGTTTCAGATCAGATTTCAGATGCTATTCTCGACGAATTCCTTCGTCATGACGCACAGTCAAAGGTAGCTTGCGAGACCTTGTGTACTACGGGCTTGGTCGTAGTGTCAGGCGAGGTTAAGTCATCGGCATACGTTGATATTCAGTCCGTAGCACGCCGTGTTATCGACCGCATCGGCTATAATAAGAGCGAGTATCAGTTCGATGCCGCTTCGTGTGGAATACTCTCTGCAATTCACGAGCAGTCATCAGATATTAATCAGGGTGTTGAGCGTGAGGATGATGATGCACAGGGTGCTGGTGATCAGGGTATGATGTTTGGCTATGCCTGCAACGAGACCCGCGAGTATATGCCCGCAACGCTTATCCTCTCGCATGTTATATTGAAGGAGTTGGCCGTAATTCGTCGTGAGGGCGAGGTTATGACCTACCTGCGCCCCGACTCGAAGAGTCAGGTTACGATGGAGTATGATTCCGTGACACGCAAGCCCG
>CALBQR010000056.1 GCA_937899895.1 uncultured Alistipes sp. | reverse complement strand
TACAGCTGTAGTTTATAACATCCCCAAAGGTAACGAAGATGATGTTCTTTGCATCAAGCCTTTTGTAATCATTGATGGTGAAGTATTCTACGGAGATATGATTTCCAAGTCTCCTCGTGATGTTGCAGAGGCGGCAGGCGTTGATGTTTCTTCAATTATGAAGAAGTAATTTGAGCTTATAATTCATATTGAAGCACGCATTCCGATGGATGCGTGCTTTTTTTGTCGTATTTTAATGTTAAATCCTATTCGATATGGTCAAAAATGCAGCGCAAACAGATATCATTCGAGGAGGTATATGACCTGTTTGCCATCCGTATCGTCTTCAAGGCGTTGCCATTCCCATCCGAAAAGACCCAATGTTGGCAGATATACTCCTCTATCACAGATATTTACGCACCAAAACCGGACCGTCTGCGCGACTGGATTAGTATGCCGAAGGCCAATGGTTACGAGGCCCTACACTCAACAGTAATGGGTAATGACGGAATTTGGGTCGAGGTACAGATTCGCACGCAGCGAATGGAGGATATTGCCGACCGAGGTTTCGCTGCACATTGGAAGTACAAGCACGCAACACTATCTCAAAATGAGGATGCTTTTGATAATTGGCTGAGCAAGATTCGTGATGCCCTAAGCGGCTCTACGGAGAATGCGGTCGAGTTCTTGGATAACTTTAAGTTATCGCTATATACCTCTGAAATTGTTGTATTTACCCCAAAAGGTGAAGCGAGAACAATGCCTCACGGTGCAACCGCTCTTGACTTCGCTTACGACATTCACTCAAAGATCGGACACAAGGCGATCGGAGCAAAAATCAACCACGTCATCAAGCCGATTTTCAGCGAAATCCACAGTGGCGACCAGATCGAAATCATCACTTCGGACAGCGTTACCCCGAAGGCCGAGTGGCTCGATCACGTTACCACTACAAAGGCAAAGCAGTCGATCAAAAACTACCTCAAAAAGGATCGTCAAAACAACATTGCAAGAGGTATGCAGGCATTTGATGATCGCCTGAAAGATATGGGCATCACCCCCAGCCGCCGCGTATTTGTCAAGGTATTGCCTGCTTACGAGTGCAACACCAAAGATGAATTTTACAGCAAGTTAGGCGCGGGAATCCTCAATCTCGACAATCTCGAAAAGGTTCTACGACAAAACTCCGCGCGTAAGATACTGAAATTCTGGTCGCTCTTCCTTAACGACAGCGAGAACGACGAGGATCTGCCGGAAAACAGTCACAATCCGGAGAAGCGCAACAATCTGGTCGTTGGCGCCGACACCTCGGAGATCGAGCCTCAATTTGTCATCGCCGAATGTTGCAAACCTATTCCCGGCGACCAGGTAGTAGGCTATCGCGACCCCGAAACAGGTCGTATTTTCGTTCACAAGAACACCTGCGATGAGCTTACACGCCTTGGTGCTCAATATGGCAAAAACATTGTAAAAGAAGAGATTAAATGGTCGCAGCATAAGGCTGTTTCATACCTCTCGTCGATAGAATTGCGAGGCATTGACCGCATTGGTATCATTCTCGACCTGGCACAGCTGATTAAGGATGAATTCAACATCAATATCCGCGAGATTCACATCCAAAGCCACGATGGAATTTTCGAGGGTAATATCAGCCTTTATATCAAGGATATACAGGATCTTAACAGCCTTATGGACAAGATCCGAATGATCAAGGGTATCGAGGTCGTTAAACGTAACTTGAACTAAAAAAGCATACACATATGAGTTCCTCGTCAATATTTGCAATCATAACAGCTGTTATCATCATAATCGGCCGCCTTATAAATAGGAGTGCCGATAAGATGCAGAATAACGATAGCACAACCGAAAGTTTCGATGCAGAGCACGATTTTTCGGGCGAGGAGGCCATTCCCGCGCGCGAAACGAAGCACAAGCCACATAGTTTCGATCATATAATCGATGACGAGCCGGATCCTCTGGCAAAGGCGATTAGAGAACACATTATCAAAACAAGGGAAATGGCAATCGAGGCTCAACAAAATCGCCACGCAAGGAATATCGAAGGTGGTATTGCGCAAAATAGGCCCCAATTTGAGAGCAAACCAATGCGAGGTGAGGGGACGACACCACAAGTTCGCAAGCCCAAGCCGCAGCCCAAGAAGGCGAAGCCAGCGTATCAACCGACCACCGCAAAGCCACAGACTCAAAACGCAAGCGCAGCATCCGCTAACGAATCTTCGGAAATATGCGAGGAGTTTGACTTGGCAAAGGCTGTTATTTACGCCGAAATACTCAAACCAAAATTCGACCAATAGAACAATAAATTAATAAGCTATGGCTACAATTTTTTCACGTATAATCGCAGGAGAAATTCCGAGCTACAAGGTAGCAGAAGATGAAAACTTTTACGCATTTCTTGATATCAACCCACTTATGAAGGGACACACCCTCGTTGTTCCCAAACAAGAAGTTGATTACCTATTTGACCTCGAAGATCAGACTTTGGAGAAGATGATCGTATTCGCAAAGAGGGTAGCTGAGCAAATCAAATGTAAAATAGAGTGCAAAAAGGTAGCAATGGTGGTTCTTGGTCTCGAAGTTCCACACGCTCACATTCATTTAATCCCTATGAACACCGAATCTGACGTCGATTTCCGTAAAGAAAAGCTCAATTTAACGCCAGAAGAATTTACAAAAATTGCAGCCGAATTGCAATTTTAGAGACAGATAAATAGCACGTAACTCATTATAGTTTAGCAGGGTAGCCATATTTAAGGCTACCCCTTATTTATATATTTAACATAATATAAGAATCGACATAATTATCAACAATCCTTACCGATCAACTCTAAATAAAGAATAAAAATTTGATTGTTTTTCAACAGTAGAGTAGGGCTTTATTACTTTTGTAAAGATGTAAATATTTCATTTTACACATATGTAACAATGGGACATAGTGTTAATATTTGCACCTTGTAAAAATTAATACAAATAGCCACAGAAGTCAACAAAGCACTCAACTAACGCGATTCAGAGAAGGTAAATATTTGAAATATACAACCATATGTACACTAAAAACCAGTTATTTACGCGGAATATATAAATAAAAGGATTACCGTTACAACCATACGCGAGGCATATCCCACAACTACATCAATAAACAACTAATATTTGCAATAAAAACATTTAATATCAGCTATTTACAAGCAGTACTTAAATCTATACTCGATATTAGGAGTCATATTGCACAGGAGCAGATTTGGGCTAATTACAATTGTGAAAAAGTTTTGAACAATTGACTTCTTTACAAAAGTGTAATCTGGCTTGTTTTACAAATAAAAAAGTTTTATATTTGTAAAAAATTACCATTATGCGCGAAAAACTACTGAAATTAATGAAGTATGAGAAACTCTCGTCGAGTCGATTGGCGGAAATACTCGAAATTCAGCCATCAAGTATTTCTCATATTCTTTCTGGTCGCAACAAACCAAGCTTCGATTTTTTGGTAAAGATCCTGCGTCGATTCCCAACGTTAAATCCGGACTGGCTCTTACTCGATTCAGACCAGATGTATCGTCAGAGCGACGAGTTGGCAGCGTTGAAAGATAATCAGGTTATCGCGCCAATATCAACTTCGACAATACAGGCCGGCAGTTCTGAACATCGTCAAAATAATAGTTCCAACGATTCGACTGTTGCCAATAATAATTCGACTAAAAGAACAACGCCGACTGAACTACCTTTTGCCAATAATCAGAATGTAAATAAAACGATTGAACGTGTAATCGTTCTGTATTCGGACAAGTCGTTCGAGGCCTTCAATATTAGTAGCAATTAGAACATTTGAGAGTAGATTTTCGCATCACATACATTTTTCTTGTTTGGAATAATATTTACATTATGTTAAATAATAGGTGAGAAAGTATTATTATATCTTATCCGTGTATATTTTTTAAGGTAATCCGCATCTGATTCTGGCGAGCCGATATCTCCATTATTTTCAAAGTCTGTTGTTTGCGATCCTCTGTCATCCATTCGATTGTAAATATTCTGAAAGTTATTGAAGTCGCGGAAAAGAAAGAATACAAAAGGAGACTATAACAATGTTCTGCAATTAAACTTATGCTCGTAAGGATTCCCCTATCATCATCCCATAGGGGCTTTGTATTAATCTCTCTACCTAAAAATTCGCGCAGAATATATTTAACATAATCTACTTGAATAAATCTGCATTTTCTGCACACTTACGGAATTCCCCCCTCTAATTAAAGAGAAATATTTTATCGGCACAAATAACCACTCACACAATAAAAAACCTCCCAAACCTAAAAGATTCGGGAGATTGAATTTGAGTGGCCTACCCCACTATTTGAAGTAACGCTTGTACAAGCCCTCGAAGCCCTTGCCGTGGCGAGCCTCGTCCTTACACATCTCGTGTACGGTGTCGTGGATTGCGTCCAGATTGAGCTGCTTTGCGCGAGTTGCAATGCGCTTCTTGTCCTCGCAAGCACCCTGCTCTGCCATCATACGCTTATAAACGTTGGTCTTGGTATCCCATACAACCTCACCCAACAGTTCTGCGAACTTTGCTGCGTGCTCTGCCTCCTCCCAAGCGTAACGCTTGAAAGCCTCTGCAATTTCGGGATAACCCTCACGATCAGCCTGGCGGCTCATTGCAAGATACATACCTACCTCGGTGCACTCACCCATAAAGTGATCCTTCAAGCCTTGAAGCACCTCCTCATCAACGCCCTTGGCAACGCCGATAACGTGCTCATCAACGAATTGAAGATCGCCTTCCTGCTCTACAACCTCGACAAACTTATCTGCACCAACCTTGCAAAGAGGACACTTATCGGGAGCCGAATCGCCCTCGTGAATATAACCACATACGGTACATTTCCATTTTTTCATAGTCGTAATAGTTTTATGTGTGTAATTTGATTTGTTTGCTTTTCCGAGTACAAAAATAAACTTTTTTCGCTATTTTACAATGGCAAATAGCAATAAATCTGCAATCATATTATTTTATATAAGCATAAGCAGAACTTATACGCTATGCGGAGTTTGATTTTACGCGCTAAAATCGTACATTTGCACTATTATAATAATAAGGTATATGAAAACACTTAAAATAGCGACTCTCATTGCGCTTGCATTACTGACCGCCTGCGGTCAAAAGAGCAAGAAGAGTTCATCGGTCGAACAAGCCGAGCAATCCACTGTTGAAATATCGTTCCCATCTATCTCGGTGCCCGAAATGGTACCTGTCGAGGATCGTGCTAAATATCTGGCGGAACATTTCTGGGATCGTTTCGATTTCAGCGATACGACATATTGCAACAAACCTGACATCACCGAGCAGGCTTATGCGAACTTTATCGACATTTTGAGATACGTCGAGCCATCGGTTGCCAAAGCCGCAATTGCAGATATGACACATCGCGCCGAAGCCGATTCGGTGGTATTTGACTATTTCAATTCGCTGAATGACAAATATCTCTATGACCCCAATTCGCCTTTCCGCAATGATGAGCTGCTGATCCCGACACTCGAAGTGATGATTGCCTCTCCCCTACTCGACGAAGCAGAGAAGATTCGCCCGCAGGAGTTGCTTAATATGGCAATGAAAAATCGCATTGGAGAGAAGGCTAACGACTTTGTATATACATTACACGATGGTCGCACGGGTCGTATGTATGCCATCGAGGCGGACTATCTGTTGATTTTCATCAACAATCCCGACTGCCCCGCCTGCAAAGCTATACGCGAGCAGATTGGAGCCTCGCCGATGTTGAGCGAGATGATCGAGCGCGGTGTGATGAAGGTGTTGGCGATCTATCCCGACGAAGATATCACAGCTTGGTTAAACTATCGCCACAATATTCCCTCATCGTGGATCAACAGCTACGACAGAAAATTACGTATGCGCGACGAGGAGTTGTATGATCTGAAAGCCATCCCGTCGCTCTATCTACTTGATAGCGAGAAGCGTGTGATGTTGAAGGATTGCAACCTTGTTCCTCAGATTGAGGAGGCAATTTACTATGCCGAACAGAGCAAACAATAAACTCAAAAAACTTAAATAAGACTATGACTATTATCGATGGTAAAGAGGTTGCTGCGGCAATGCGCCGTGAGATTGCAACCGAAGTTGCGGCTATGGTGGCCGAAGGCAAACCCGCACCCCATTTGGTTGCAATTTTGGTAGGTAACGATGGCGCAAGCCAGACATACGTAGCACACAAGGAGAAGTGCTGCCACGAGTGCGGTTTCACTTCGACCGTACTGCGTATGCCCGAAGAGACTACCGAGGAGGAGCTGCTCGCGCGTATCGACGAGCTGAATTGCGATCCGAAGGTTGATGGCTTCATTGTGCAGCTGCCCCTGCCCCGCCACATCTCGGAGCAGAAGGTAATCGAGGCAATCGATCCTCGCAAGGATGTCGATGGCTTCCACCCCGTCAATACCGGCCGTATGATTTCGGGACTGCCCTCCTATCTGCCCGCAACGCCCGACGGAATCCTGTCGTTGCTCAAATATTACAACGTGCCGACCGCAGGCCGTAGCTGCGCTGTGATTGGTCGTAGCAACATCGTTGGCCGTCCCATCGCAAACCTGCTCTCACAGAAGGGTTGGGACTGCACCGTAACGCTCTGCCATAGCCGCACCCCGAATCTGAAAGAGGTTGTAGCAGAGGCTGATATCGTGATCGCAGCACTTGGCAAGGCCGAGTTCGTTACAGCCGATATGGTTAAGGAAGGGGCGACGGTTATCGACGTAGGTATTACCCGCGTTCCGAGCGACAAAACCAAGAGCGGTTGGAAGTTGTTGGGCGATGTGAAGTACGACGAGGTTGCCCCCAAATGCGCCTACATCACCCCCGTTCCGGGTGGCGTCGGCCCGATGACCATCATCTCGCTTATGCGCAACACGCTGAAAGCTGCCAAGAAGGAGATCTACGGATAGGTTCCCTAAAAGCATAAAAAAAAGAAATGCGCGACCTGTTGTAGGTTGCGCATTTTTATTTCATAAAGAGCGATTTACTCCTCCACCTTTCGGGCGATGTAGTAGAGGTCGAAACAACCGTCGGCGACGGGGGCGATGCGGTAGTCGTCCATCGCGATATCGGTCGTCAGTTTGCGGTTGCGCACCAATAGGAAACGGCGGTTCAGGCGATTCAGAATATCATACGGAATCTTCAACATCCAACGCGGCAGGCGGTGTTGCAGATCGAGGAAATCGAGTTTCGCTATGCGGCGCACGCTGGCACGATTCTTCTCGTAATATTTCATCACCTTCTCATTGCCAAACACGCCACAACGCTCAATATCAGCGAAATAGTTACCCATCAGGCGATCAAACTCATCAATCTGATACTCGCGCACGTGCCACGGATTGCGCGTCAGCGACATCGCAGCATTGGGTGTCGAAACGATAAACACACCGTTAGGTTTCAAAACACGATAGACCTCCGCCACGAAATCGACATCGTCCTTAATGTGCTCGATCACCTGAAACGAGATCACATAATCGAAACTATTGGTCGGAAAATTGATCGGCGGCACGGTCATCTGCTGAAACTCGACATTGTCAAGATTCGAGGTATCTATCTTGGTCTCGAACTTGTCGATGGTCATAAATCGTGTTGCCGACGGCGCAATCACGTCGATTCCGTAGCCGCTACCCGTGCCAATTTCGAGCACCGTACCACTAACCAACTCCGCCGCACGATGATAGGCCAGCAGCGAACGCTGAAAGACATAATTATCCGATTTATCGGCGTGCGACACACGCTCGGCAGTTTGCAGTTTCGATGACATAACTATTTGAGTTTAATGCCGTTATCAGTAATCTCAACGCGACCGCTTTTGAGCAGCATACCCAGCGAACGCTTGAACATCTTTTTGCTCATTCCCGTTACTTCGTGAACTCGTTCAGGCGCAGTATCATCATTCACGGGCAGTTCGCCATCGTTATTGCGCAGCAGTGCCACCAACTCATCAGCCGAATCACGCACCTGCTCCAAACCCTGCTGTTGCAAGCTCAAATCAATACGTGCATCGGGCGTAATGCGGCTGACATATGCCTCTGTTCGCTCGCCAATACGTACAGAACGAAACAGCTGATTCTTGTAGATCATACCCCAATGGCGATCATTCACAATCACGCGATAGCCAATCGGCGACTCCGAAGCGATCAGGATCTCAACCTTCTGACGCGGTGAGACCGTAATCGTATCATTATTAATATAGGTCTTGGTGCGCATCGTCGCTACCGAGCGCGAAGTGATATTGTCCTCATAGACATAGACGATATATTTATGTCCAACCATCACACCACCCTGCTGATTGCGGTTAGGGAGGAAGAGATCCTTGCCCTGCAAGCCCCAATCGAGGAAAGCTCCGTGCAGCGTCTTATCAACCACCTGCAAGCAAGCAGCCTGACCAACCGTAGCCAAAGGGGTCTCGGTTGTTGCAACCAAACGATCCTCAGAGTCGTGATATACAAATACATACTTCTCATCTCCCTCCTTATCCGAGAGCGAGACATAGCGATTAGGGAGCAGAACTTCATTCTCCTCGCCGTCGGTAAGATAGAGTCCGTAGTCGGAAATACGGCTCACGGTGAGTGTTTGATAGCGACCGGGTTTTATCATATCTGTATCATTAAATTGACCGCATTGGGTCGATTTCATCGTACAAAGATAACTTATTTCGAGGATTTTTTGTATATTTGTGATAAAGAAGTTTCACCTTTAAGAGTATATGTCCGTAAAAGTATCGCTTATTCAGCCAGATATAGCGTGGGAGTCGGTCGAAAACAACCTTCGCTCGATTGACAGATTGTTCGACTCCGCGCCTGCAAGCGATCTTTATGTACTACCCGAAACATTCGCAACGGGATTTGCGTCTGACCCTTCGGAGTCTGCACGGCAGGAAGAGAGTATTGTTGCGTGGATGAGAACTTTGGCGCAAAAATTCAACTGCGCCATTAGCGGCACCCTGATCGTTGAACGCGATACGAAATTTCGCAACAGACATCTATTCGTTACGCCGACCGAGATAACCGTTTATGACAAACGACATCTGTTCTCGATTGGCGGCGAAGGCGACCGATATTGCGCAGGCAAGGAGCGAAAAGTTGTCGAGTGGCGAGGTGTAAGGTGGCTTTTGGCAACGTGTTACGATCTGCGTTTTCCCGTTTGGCTGCGCAATCGCGGCGATTACGATGTAATAATCTGCGCCGCCTCGTGGCCCGCGGCACGCGCCGAAGTTTGGGATACGCTACTTCGAGCCAGATCTATCGAGAATGTGGCATATTCGATTGGGGTGAATCGCATTGGCAGCGACCCAACGACTAAATATAGCGGAGGATCGGTCGTCTATGATTTTCGCGGTCGAGCAATGGCTCGCGCAGAGGCTACTGAATCTGTGTTGAGTATAGAGATTGACTGCGCGGCATTAAATGAGTTTCGCGAGAAATTTCCCGTTGAGCGCGATGCCGATGATTTCGAATTGAAGATGCATTAAAAGATTGAGAAGATGACACTGCAAATGATAATACTACTGATTGTTTCAGGTATCGTGGTCGGCTTTATCAACACTTTGGCCGGTGGCGGAGCCATAATGTCTATGACGGTTTTTATGGCTCTCGGTCTGCCGATCGGAGTGGCGAACGGAACAAACCGAATCGCAATCGTATTACAGAACCTCACCTCGTCAGCAGTATTTATCAAAAAACGCCTGCTCGATATCAAGAGCGGATTAAAGCTCTCTGTTCCGGCAATTATCGGCAATATCGCAGGCTCATTGGTAGCAACTCAAATCAATGAAACGATCTTCAAATGGTGTATGGGCATTGTGCTTTTTGCAATTTTAGCCTATATGCTTTTCGCTAAACCCCGTATCCACGGCGGACACGGCTTGGAGATTCGCTGGTGGCACTACTTGTGGTTTATGCTGATCGGATTCTATGGCGGGTATGTATATATCGGCTTGGGGTATCTGATCTTGGCAATTACGCTGACGACGATGAACCTCGATATTATTACGGCAAACGTGATTAAGAGCTTCGTAATTTTCGTTGCTACCCCATTCTCGCTCATTATCTTTATGTTGCACGGACAGGTCGATTACGCTGTCGGCTTGTTGCACGCACTCGGTAACATTGTCGGAACATTCATCGCCTCACACTATGGTATTCATTGGGGCACAAAATTTTTGCAATATTTTATGATTGCTGTTGTGCTCATAAGTATCGCCGATCTATTCGGACTGATCTCGCTGCACGACATCTGCATCAACTTGATACACTAACCCTTACTTCATTATGCGTCTAACCTTTCTCGGAACAGGAACATCACAAGGCGTACCGACAATCGGTTGCCGCTGCGAGGTCTGTCGTTCGACCGATCCGCGCGATTCACGTCTGCGCACATCGGCGATGGTTGAGATTGGCGATGTGAGATTGGTTATTGATGCAGGGCCCGATTTTCGCTATCAGATGTTGCGAACGGGCGTGCGAAGAATCGACGCTATATTGCTCACCCACGAGCATAAAGACCACACGGGCGGCATTGACGATGTGAGAGCCTTCAATTTCGTCGATTTCCCGATAATTCATCGTGTCGATATTTATGCTACGGATAAAACGGCGGCTTGTGTGCGTAAAGATTTCGACTATGCCTTTGCCGAGGATAAGTATCGTGGAGTACCTGAAATCGAGCTACATACGATTAATCGAAATGAACCGTTCTGTATCAAAGACGTTGAAATAGTGCCCATACACGGCCAACATTCCAGCCGCTTTGAGGTTACGGGATACCGCATTGGCAAGCTCGCGTACCTGACCGATTTCAAGCAGATCGAGGAGTCGCAAATTGCCAAGTTAGAGGGCGTCGATACGCTGGTTGTCAATGCTTTGCGTTGGCGCGATCACATCTCACATTTTACCGTCGAGGAGGCCTTGGCGTTGATCAACCGAGTGAAGCCCCGTCGCGCCTATTTGACCCATATGTCGCACGATATCGGGCTACACGCCACAACATCACCACGCCTTCCCGAAGGTGTTGAGTTGGCATACGACACCCTTTCAATAGAGATAAACGAATAAATAATATAAACTATGGATTTCAAATCAAAAACCGTAATCGTAACAGGTGCCTCATCGGGCATCGGATTGGCTCTGGCTCGCGAATTTGCAGCCGCAGGTGCGAATGTCGTAATGGGTGCGCGAAGTGAGGATAAACTCGCGGCGGTAGCTGCCGAGATCAAAGCCGCAGGAGGCGCAGCTGCATACACAGCTGCCGATGTTACGAAAGAGGAAGATTGCAAGCGACTGATTGACTGCGCCATCGAAGAGTTTGGCGGCATTGATATCTTGATCTGCAACGCCGGACTTTCGATGCGAGCGATATTTGACGATGTCGATCTGAATGTTCTTCACCGATTGATGAATGTAAATTTCTGGGGAACAGTGAATTGTTGCAAGTACGCGCTACCCTATCTGCAAAAGTCGAAGGGCTCGATTGTTGGTATTTCGTCTGTTGCGGGTCTGCACGGTCTGCCTGCACGTACGGGCTACTCAGCATCGAAATATGCAATGACCGGTTTCCTCGAAACACTTCGCATCGAGAATCTCAAAAAGGGTCTGCACGTAATGGTTGCCTGCCCCGGTTTCACCGCATCGAATGTTCGTTTTGCGGCACTCACCGCCGATGGCACCTCACAGGGTGAAACCCCTCGCAACGAGGATAAGATGATGACAGCCGAGCAGGTGGCACATATTGTAATGCGCGGAATTAAACGTCGCAAACGTCTGTGTCTGATGGAGTACGAGGGCCGTTTGACGCACTTTATCAAGAAGTTCTCGCCAGCACTTTTGGATCGTCTATTCTATATGGTAATGTCCCGCGAGCCAGACTCGCCACTCAAATAATTCGGAACATTTCCAGAAAACAAAGGTCGCCTCACAAGGGGCGACCTTTTAGTTTGGGCGTGGTAGTCGATTAATACTCGCGGGTGAGAGTAATCAACTCCTTATTGGGCTGATAGCGCACAAGTTCGAGCAACTCTTTCGACGAGCTATGCACGATCCACGAGCCTTTGAAATCAATGACGAGTACTCCCGTGCCAACACCCTCGATCGTAAGCAGTCTATCCTCGACATCATATTCGAAATAGCTCACTTGGCTTTCGCTGTCGATATATTTACCCGTACTCTCAGTCGTGAACTGCACCGTAAAGTCGTACCATTCCATAGCGCTGTCGCCAAGAGCGTTGTAACATTCGTAGTGTCCCTTCCAGATAGTTTGCGCAAGGCTGTCTTCATTAAACTCGTACTGCTCCTCGCAACCCGCAGCCACGCACATTGCAGCCGCGAGTAAAAACATTTTCAGTAGTTTCATAGTATCTTACTTCGTTTTTTGTTCTTTGCGCAAAGATAGAGAGTTTTTTTTCAGCGGCAACGAAACGACAAGCAGAATTAACATTATTTAACATTTCTCGTCGGCGGGCTCAGGTTGGTCGGGGCGAAATTCGAGGATATCGCCCGTCTGACAATCGAGCGCTCGACAGATTGCGTCGAGGGTCGAGAAACGAATCGCACGCACCTTGCCCGTTTTGAGCTTTGAAAGATTCACAACCGAAATATCAATGCGCTCCGAAAGCTCCTGCAACGATATCTTGCGTCGCGCGAGCATCACATCTAAATTAGTTACAATCATCTCTTTACGCATTTATAGGGTTGCACTCTCTTCTTCGTTCAGCATACGAGCAATATTCATCAGCTCGGCGATAACCAACATCACCAACGGAATCACAATCGAATTGGTATTCAGTACATAAGCACCGCCCAAGCATTCGGGGCGTAACGCTCCACAAAATTCCGACGCAATACTCTCCTCAATCGCATCAAAATTCGACCATACCAGACTGCCAACGCAATAAACAGCCGCCATCACGCGCACCATAATGACCGATTTATGCGTGAAAAATTCGCCCGTGCGGAATCCTCGAATCACCTGATAGACAATCACCAAGAGCAATATCGACAAGACAAATATCGCTACCATTGAGATACACAACATCACTTTACGCACATTATTGGCAGGAGTGTCAATCTTATAATCGCCTTCGGTGGCGTAGATCAGATACTGCGACGGCTCGGCCATAATCGCGGGTGAATCGTCGGTCGCTTCGCGGATAACGGTCGGAGTGTAGAGGCTCTGCACGCCCTCGCCAAGCATATAACTCGGACGGCGGACGTCCAACGTACCGACAAGCGTAACTTGATTGGTCGTGCGCCAATCCTTATCAAGCACGACGTGCAAGACCGAGATAATCAGATTGGGCAACAACATCAAACAGACTAAAACAAAGAGCGCAACGACACGTCGCTGAGTGGATTTTGAAATTTTCATAGCATAACGTTTTAATGGTTGATAATATTTTTTCGTTAATTATTTATCGTTTATCGTTATGCAAAAGTAATGACATTTTCCGAGTTTGCAAACTTTTTCGTTAATTTTTTAATGTTTATCGTTAATTTTAGCAAAAAAATGGTCGCCCCGCGTGAGGCGACCTTAATTAATATAGGTATGCGAGAGTGGCTACTCCTCGGCGTTCAGGCCCTTGATAAAGGTATCAACAATACGAGCACTCATACCCATCGACGAGAAACCGCCATCGTGGTACAAATTCTGCATCGTAACCTTGCGCGTAAAGTCAGAGAAGAGGGTCAGCACGTAGTCGGCACAATCGGTTGCCGAGGCATTACCCAGTGGCGACATCTGCTCGCCATAGTCCAACAACGATTCAAGACCTGCAACACCCTTGCCTGCGGTTGTAAGCGTGGGCGACTGCGATACGGTATTGATACGAACGTGCTTCTCGACACCATAGACATAGCCAAAGCTACGTGCAATCGACTCCAAAAGTGCCTTTGCATCGGCCATATCGTTATAGCTGCAACAGGTGCGCTGGGCAGCGATATAGGTCAATGCCACGATCGAGCCCCACTCCTTGATTGCGTCCTTCTTGCGAGCCACCTGAATCACCTTGTGGAACGAAATAGCCGAGATATCGAGAGTCTTTGACAAGAAACCATAGTCGAGATCGTCGTATGCGCGACCCTTGCGAACGTTGGGCGACATACCAACCGAGTGAAGAATGAAGTCGAACTGACCGCCAAAGTGCTCCATTGCGCCATCAATCAAACGTTCCAAATCCTCAACCGAGGTAGCATCAGCCGCGATCACGGGCGCATTGCACTTCTCGGCCAGCTGGTTGATCGTACCCATACGGATCGAGATCGGGGTGTTGGTCAGCACGATTTGTGCGCCCTCTTCGACTGCACGCTCGGCAACTTTCCAAGCAATCGACTCTTCGTTAAGCGCACCAAAAATAATACCTTTCTTGCCTTTTAATAGATTACAAGCCATAGTGTTATCTTTCATCTTTGAGTTAAACTTTGCCAATTCAAGCTATGTGCCTAATCCGCAACCTTACGGCTATTTAAGCCAAAAGATCGGAAATAATTACCAAATTGACATCGCAAAGTAACAAAAAACAATGCAAACTACAAAATTTTTCGCCGATCAAATATCAAACCGTGCCGTTGTTAATTAATCGGCAGATCATTGATTTTCCATTTGCGTTCTTCCTTCGGTTTTTCGGTTTCGGGGCGTTTCAGATAGACGCGACTGAAATCGAAAAAGTAGCCACGATTTCCATCCATATCCTTCGTTTTCAACTGGATATATTCAACCGAGCGACTACGCACCTGGCGATTATTGATCTCACCGCCACGCCAAGCTGTGAAATCGGCTGCGTGCTGGAAAGTGAGCACGTGCCAAGGCGAATCCTCACGACGGCCTGTGCCCGACAAGGCAATGGTCTGCATCACCTTCGTAAAGCGGTCATAGCATACCTTCTCCATATGTCGGTTGCCGAGTTTACCGTATGCAAAGGTCAAAAAATTAAGATTTTGCGGCGAGAATGGGTCGCTATGCATCACTCGCTCGCCCGACTCGACAACACGTAGCAACTGTAACGAATCGGGCATATCGGTCGCAACAAAGACCTCCAAAACATCAATACGCGCAGGATCGCTCTCCATCGGGCGATAGTTATCAGCAAAGGCAAATCCGTAATACAGATAGTGATAATCGTCAATGGTCAGCGTTGTATCACCGTGAATATATCGCTCCATAAGGCGGGGATAGTAGTACGGCGATGAGGCGTCAATCGTCTTCGCCAAGACATCTTCGTTATCGGGAACGCGTTGAGCCATCGCCAGAACAGGCAGCAAGGCCAACAATAAAATTAAAATTCGCTTCATCTCTTTTTTCTAATTATATATATGTGTAACGCGCAAGCAGCCCGAAAATTGTGTCCTTGCTCGTCAACTCACAATTAAAATAGTTCGCCTTGAATTGGGGCAGAGGGTTGGGGCGCAGTTTTTTCGACAGCGGTGGCAGAGGATTGGAACTGCGCCGATTCTTCATCGGCGGTCGCAACGGACTGAGATTGCGTAGGCACCGAAGCGATCAACGCCTCGAACTCCTCCTCCGAGAGCATCTTAATACCAAGTTTGGTCGCCTTTTGCAGTTTTGCAGGACCCATATTTTCACCAGCAATCAGATAATCGACATTAGCCGATACCGCCGCCAGATTTTTACCTCCGTGCAACTCGATCAGCTCCTTCAACTCATCGCGGCTATGGCGGCGGAATTTACCCGAAATAACGACACTCTTACCTGCCAGCAGATCGGAGTGGAGTTCGCGCTCCTCCGCCTCAAATTGCACTCCTGCCGCGCGCAGACGCTCGATAATCGTTCGATTAGGCTCATCTGCGAAAAATTCGATAATACTGCGGGCTATCTTCTCGCCAACCTCCTCGGCCTCGATCAACTGCTCAATAGTTGCCGACATCACGGCATCCATCGAGCCAAAGTGTGCCGCAAGATATTTCGCCGTTGTTTCACCAACAAAACGGATACCCAGCGCAAACAGCACACGTGCAAAGGGCACCGATTTCGATCGTTCGATGCTATTTATAATATTCTCGGCCGACTTCTCACCCAAACGGGGAAGAACTGCCAATTGCGAGGCTTTAAGTTCATACAGATCGGCTACATCGCGCACCAATCCTGCTCCATAGAGCAGTTCAACGGTCTCATCGCCCAGGCCGTCGATATCCATCGCCTTGCGACGAATAAAATGAATAATGCGACCAACTATCTGCGGTGGGCAATGGCTCTGGTTGGGGCAATAGTGCTTCGCCTCGCCTTCGTAGCGCGTCAGTTCCGTGCCACATTCGGGACAATGGGTGATATATTCAAATGGCACGCTATCGGACTTGCGCTCCGAAAGTTCCACGCCCGTTATCTTCGGAATAATCTCGCCACCCTTCTCTACATAGACCATATCTCCAAGACGAATGTCAAGCTGCGCAATCTGCTCGGCATTATGCAGTGTAGCTCGCTTAACGGTCGTACCCGCCAACTGCACGGGCGCAAGATTTGCCACGGGAGTTATCGCGCCCGTACGCCCAACCTGAAAATCGACACTCTCCAAACGCGTCAAAGCCTGCTCGGCCTTGAATTTATAGGCGACTGCCCAGCGAGGCACCTTCGAGGTAAATCCGAGTTGTTGTTGCGCCTCATAACTACTCACCTTGATCACCACGCCATCGGTCGGGAAAGGCAACGAGTGGCGAGCCTCGTCCCAATATTTGATATATTTATCAACTTCCTCTGCCGAGTGGCATATCTGCATCTTATCCGAGATCTTAAAGCCCCACTCACGGGCCTTCTGCAACGACTCCCAATGCGACTGCGTAGGAACGCCCTCGCCCACTATTTGGTAGAGTGTACAATCCAATCCGCGATGTGCCACAACGGCCGAATTTTGCTGTTTGAGCGTACCTGCCGCAGCATTGCGAGGATTGGCAAAGAGTTGCTCTCCGGCCTGCTCTCGCTCGGCATTTAGGCGATCGAACGAGCTATAAGGCATAAAGATCTCACCTCGGATCTCGAACAGAGGCGCAACATCTGCTCCCGTCAATTCCAAAGGCACGGTGCGGATCGTACGGACATTTGCCGTTACATCATCGCCCGAACGGCCATCGCCACGCGTAACGGCTCGCGTCAAACGACCCTGCTCGTATGTCAGCGAAATGGCTGTTCCATCGAATTTCAGTTCGCACACATAATCGACCGCACCAACCTCACGCTCGACACGCTCGAAGAATTCGTGCAGCTCCTCGATTGAATAGGTATTGCCGAGCGACAACATCGGATAGCGATGTTCGACCGTACGGAACTCGGTCGTCAAATCGCTACCGACGCGACGCGACGGAGAATTCGGATCATCATATTCGGGATACTCGGCTTCGAGACGTTGCAGTTCGTGCATACGCTGATCGAACTCGTAGTCGCTCACCTCCGGTGCATTGTCGATATAATATTTTCGGTTATGATAGTTAAGCCAACGGCGCAACTCTTCAATCTTATGCTTCATCTGACGCGATATATTTAGATAACAAAGTTACGAATTTTGTCGAGATTCGCCCCAATTTTAGCCATATTTCATACCGAAAATCGCCAAAAAGGCCCGACAAGTAAATATTTTCAAATAAAAAAATTTTCTGACCGTACTTGATATTCATTTTTTGTGTATAATTGCGGAAAATTTCGTGAATTAATTGTATGGCTAAAGTAATTCAAACAAAAAAACGTCTTGTAACAAGCTTCCACAACCTCTCGACAGAGTTGCAGGAAGAGCTTAAAAAGAAATATCCCCTTGGTTTCACCGAAGTAATGATGCGTGTCGATAAGCCGAAAGGCGACTTCTTCTACGCCGTACCTTTCGAGACCGAAGAGATCAGTTATCTGGTAAAAATCGATGTTAAAATTGATGACAATATCGACGACGACAACGATAACGACTACTACGATGACGACGAGATTAAGGGCGCAGAAGATATCGCCGACAGCGATTCTGACGACGACGAGTAATCACTCGCCACAAGCGACCCGATAATCTTCGCTAAACAGAGAACAAAGACACGGACTGTTCTACTCCGTGTCTTTATTGTTTCATTTTACAAACAAAATGCGACCATTAAAGGCTCTCATATCCATTCTGGCGACATTGATGTCGATTCAGGCAATGGCTGCGCCAACGAGCGATGTGCCCGAAGTGAATCCCGATTCACTTGTTCGTTTTGCACGCACATATATCGGCACGCCGTATGGATATGGTCAGAGCAATGGCAAACGCTTCGACTGCTCCGGTTTCACATCATACGTCTTCGGTCATTACGGCTACACTTTGGCCCGCACCTCGCGCGATCAATATCTCGAAGGCGACAGCGTTAATCAAGGGGCGTGGGCTGTTGGCGATTTGGTCTTTTTCTCCGGTCGCAGTGGCGGACAAACACGCGTAGGGCACGTTGGTATCGTTGTCTGCATCAATGACGAGGGCGACAATTTCGACTTTATCCACGCAAGCACCTCCCGCGGTGTTATCATCAGTCGCTCGACCGAACGATATTACGCTTCACGTTATATTGGAGCGCGCCGAGTACTGCCCACATTGACAACATTCAACATCGCCCCCTCGGATCGTCCTCTGACAGCCTACGAAAAAATCTTCGGGCGTTTGGAGTTTCGCCCCATCCCCAACTTGATCCAGCCACATAAATTTCCGATCAAAAAATCGAAAAAACGTCGCAGAAGATAAGGCTATTCAGTAATAACAAACGCCCCGAACGGTTAAAGTTCGGGGCGTTTGCTTTTATTTAGATTAATATATCATAAGAGTACAACAAATTACATTAACTAATATATCCAAAGGAGCACTCTAATTTGTTTTAACTTCACTATCAAGCTGTCTTAGGAGGTTTATACCAGAGAGCATTTGCAGAGCAATCTCCATAACAGTAACATTGTTATTTGGGGAAGAGAGTGAGAACCAATTGAGAGAGCTTGGTCCATCACCCATTTTCTCCAAGAATCTTAGATTTGGGTATTTATTGGTTAGCATTGTATGCAAACGAGATGTTATGATAGTAGACAAGGTGGTATTATTCCGTGTAAGATACTCCTCATATAATTTAACTTGTTGTTCAGCATAAGTTCTTTGTAGATTTTTAAGCTCATTCCCAGTCTTTATTTTACAATCACCCTCTCTGGACTCTGCAATAATCCAGCAACGGTTTATATCATTTTGATCTGTTTGTAGCTTATATGGCGCTAGAACCTGACACTGTACTCCAACCATATATATGAGACCAGATTTTGCATCTACTGCAAAACTAATTTTTCCTAAATCAAATCCGATAGACTCTTGGTGTTGAATTTTTTGAGTCAAAAATATTGAACGGGAGTAATTTTTTTCGGTAATATTCCTCTCCCAAAAGTTTTGTTTAGGGATTAAACTAGTAAGTTCAGAATTGTCTTTGAGAGAATCTAGTGATTCTTCTTTAACAAGATAACCTGTATATTTAGGCTCATTGATAACAACTTTGGCGCAGAAATTAGACTGAAAAAAGGCCTGTCTAGTTTGTTCGCTTGTGTCAAGTTCATTTCGCAGATTACGATTCTCATCATTGAGTTTACTCATTTCTGATTCCTGCTTTTCAATCTCTTGTTGAAGTTTCTCGATTTCTTTTTGCAAAGAGTTTGTATCGTTAGGATCCGAGAAGCGAGAGGCAAATCTCCTAAAAGAATTATTGGCAACCAATGCTAATATAAAAGAAACAACGCTCGATATGGCAATGGCCACAGATTTGAGAGGGACATAGTATACACATCCAATGATAATAATTCCTAATATAACAACGTAAAAGATAATTAGTATTACATCATACAACAGTTGGATATTATTGCTAATATTTCTAGTGATTTTTCCAAAGAGTCCCATAAGTGTGTAAGAAATATTAGAGGAGATTTGTGTTAGTAAATAGGTTTAGTTTGACAAAAGTACTATTAATATTAAGTAGATGAAATTATAATTAATAGAAACTTACTTCATCTGCTCCATTACGCGGTACATCTTCTCGGCGATCTCCGCATTGCAAAGATTGCCAATGCTACCCTCGTGCGTGTGATGAACTTCGCGCGTGGGTTTATACTCGCCACGCTGCACCTGCATACCCACCTCACGATAGGCGTCGCGGAACGGCATACCATTGAGCGCCAAACGATTGACGTCCTCGACCGTAAACAGATAATCGTACTTGCTATCCGACACAATATCGCGTTTGATACGGATATGCTGCAACATAAAGTCGCACATATCAAGGCACGAACGGATCTCGGTCGTTGCAGGGAAGATTATATCTTTCAACAGCTGCAAATCGCGATGATAGCCCAACGGCAGGTTAGCTGTCAGCAACGAAATCTCGTTAGGCACAGCCTGCAAGCGGTTGCACTTACCGCGCATAATCTCGAACACGTCGGGATTCTTCTTATGGGGCATAATGCTCGAACCCGTTGTAAGCTCGTCGGGGAAGCTCACAAAACCGAAATTCTGGCACATAAACAGACAAACATCCATCGCCATCTTACCCAACGTCGAAGCCAACGCAGCAATGGCATACGCCGCTGCACGCTCGGTCTTACCGCGGCTCATCTGTGCCGCAACTACATTATAGTGCAACGTCTCGAATCCCAGCAACTCGGTGGTCATACGGCGATTCAGCGGGAACGATGAGCCATAGCCCGCAGCCGAACCGAGAGGATTTTGGTTAGCAATCTTATAAGCGGCTGCAATCATCTGCATATCATCAACCAACGACTCGGCATAAGCTCCAAACCACAGACCGAACGACGAAGGCATTGCTACCTGCAAGTGGGTATAACCCGGCATCAGCACGTCAGCATACTCCTCACTCAACTGCTGCAAACGATTGAAAAGAGCCTCGGTATGCTCGGCCACCATTCGCAATTCGTCGCGCATAAAGAGTTTCAAATCGACCAGCACCTGATCATTACGCGAACGGCCCGAATGAATCTTCTTACCCACATCGCCCAACTTGCGCGTCAGCATCAATTCGACCTGCGAATGGACATCCTCGATTCCCTCCTCGATCACGAACTCACCGCGCTCGGCCATTGAGTGAATCTCCTCCAACGCTTCGAGTAATACTGCAAGTTCCTCCTTTTCGAGCAGACCGATGCTTTCCAGCATACGGATATGCGCCATCGAGCCCTCGACATCATATTTTGCCAATCGCAGATCCAACTCGCGGTCGCGACCTACGGTAAATTCCTCAATCAACTTATCGGGCTCGAAGCCCTTGCTCCAAAGTTTCATATCTTATATCGTTTCTTTCAATTTCTGAATCAGTTGGTCGTACAGCTCAATACCCTCCTCGATCTCGCTTTCAAGCACATACTCATCTGCCGAATGTGAACGCGACGAAACACCCACACCCATTTTCAGCGACGGGAAGGGCATAAGTGCCATATCGGAGGTTGTAGGCGATACGAACGTCTGACGACCAATTGCCTTTGCGGCTTTGACCATCGGATGCTCCTCGCCAATAGCCGAAGCCCGCACACGGGTCGAACGAGGCACCAAATCACACTCAACAGCCGCCTGCAACAGCTCGACGGTCTGCTCGTTGGTATATGCGTCTGTCGTGCGCACATCAACTACAAATCGACACTCATCGGGCACGACATTGTGTTGCGTTCCGGCCGAAATCATCGTAACGGCGATATTTATCGGGCCAAGCAACTCCGAGCAACGCTCAAAGCGATAATTACGCAGTCGTTCGATATCGGCAATCGCCTTATAAAGAGCATTTTCACCCTCATTACGTGCCGCGTGGCCACGACGACCGTGCGCCGTTGCATCAAAGACAAGCAAGCCGCGCTCGCCTACTGCTGCCTGCATCTCGGTCGGCTCACCTACAAGAGCCATATCTATCTTTATGCCTACACGCTCAAATTCGGGTAACATCGCGCGCATACCCTTTTCACCCATAACTTCCTCCTCGGCCGTTAAAGCCAATATGAGATTGAAGGGCAGTTCCTCGCGATAGTAGCGGCAAAAAGTAGCAGCCAATGCCACAGCCGAAGCACCCGCGTCATTACTACCCAATCCATAGATTCGGCCATCGCGGTGTAACGGGGTATATGGGTCAACGGTATATGCAGCCGAAGGTTTGACCGTATCGTGGTGCGAATTCAGCAACAACGTAGGTTTATTCGGGTCGAACGATAGACATCGTGCCCACACATTATTATGGATACGCTGCACATCAACATTCTGCGCACGCAGAAAAGCCTCGATCAAATCGCCCGTTACATTCTCCTCTCGCGAATGAGATGGCGTAGCAATCAATTGATCAAGCAACGCAATAGCCTCTTGTGCAGACACTTGTCCCATATTAATTAAAGTTTAATTACCGTTCCTTTGTTCGACAGCAGGTTATCCGAATGTTTGATCGTAACGCTCTGCACACCTGCTTCGACAGCGCGGAAAGCGTTGTCAATTTTGGGGATCATACCCTTATTTACCACACCCGTTTCGCGCAATTCGCGGTAGCTATCGGGGCGAATCTCACCAATCAGCGAATCGGGATCATCCACATCGCACAACACACCCAACTTCTCGAAGCAGAAGTGCATATCCGTAGGAGCGATACGCGATGCTGCCACCGCCACAGCCGACGCCACACTATCGGCATTACTATTGAGCAGACTGCCCTCTCCGTCGTGCGTAATTGCACAGAACACGGGAGCAACACCCGCTTCCAACAATGTTGCTATGAAATCCGAGTTGATCTTCACTGCGTCAATATCGCCAACAAAACCGAAGTCGATAGGCACAGGCGAGCGACGCACTGCGGGCACGACATTCGCATCAGCACCCGACAACCCAATTGCATTACAACCTGCCGCCTGCAAACCTGCCACGACCTGCTTATTGATCAGTCCGGCATAGACCATCGTTACAACATCGAGCGTCTGGCGATCGGTAACACGACGGCCATCGATCATCTGTGTCGGGATCTCCAACTTCTCACTCAATCGCGTTGCCAACTTACCGCCACCGTGAATCAGAATCTTCGGAGCAGGCAATTTGGCAAAGTCATCGATAAATCGAGCCAAGGCATCGGCATTATCAATCACATTGCCGCCGATCTTTACTACGTTGATATGATGAATATTACCCATCGTTACTTCAAGCTTTCCAACAATCGTTTAATAACCACCTCGGCCGAAATCTCGCGGTTAGCAGCTTCGGGAATTACCAGACTGCGCTCCGACTCGATCACCTCGTCAGTTACAATCATATTGCGACGCACGGGCAGGCAGTGCATAAAATAGGCAGTGTTCGTAAGTGCCATCTTCTCCGCATCAACCGTCCAATCGCGATCGGTCGAGAGCACCTTGCCATAGTTCGGATCAGCGTATGCCGACCAATTCTTCGCATAGATGAAATCTGCACCCTCGAATGCCTTGCGCTGGTCATACTCCACCGTTGCCTTACCGACAAACTTGGGATCCAACTCATAGCCTTTCGGGTGAGTAATTACAAACTCATAATCGGTAGCATTCATCCACTCCGCGAACGAGTTGGGCACAGCCTGTGGCAGAGCCTTCGGGTGCGGAGCCCAGGTCATCACCACTTTCGGGCGATCTTTCGTCTTATACTCCTCGATTGTAATAAGATCGGCAAAACTCTGCAACGGGTGGCGCGTAGCGGCCTCCATACTGAATACGGGGCGACCCGAATAGCGAATGAACTGCTCGATTACACGCTCCTCATAGTCCTCTGCCTTATCTCGGAACTGCGCAAATGAACGCACACCGATAATATCGCAATAGGATGCCATTACGGGAATTGCCTCCAACAGATGCTCGGCCTTATCGCCATCCATAACCACACCGCGTTCGGTTTCGAGTTTCCACGCGCCCTGATTGACATCGAGCACCATTACGTTCATACCCAGGTTCATAGCTGCCTTTTGGGTACTCAAACGTGTGCGCAAACTCGAATTGAAGAATATCATCAACAGCGTACGATTGCGACCCAAATCGCTGAATGCAAAGCGATCTCGCTTGATCTCCTTCGCTTCGGCCACCGCCGCGCGCAGATCACCAATATCCTCGACGCAGGTAAATTTTTTCATATCTTAAATTTTCTATTATTCGTTAATCAATTCGCTGAACGAAGCGAGGAAGCGATCGGCCTCCTTGCGACCAACCGTCAGCGCAGGCAACAGACGCACCGTTGTAGCACCTGCACCGCCCGTGAAGATATGCTTCTCGAAGAGCAGGCGACGACGCAACTCCGCAGCCGAGCCTTCGATCTCGATACCGATCATCAGACCACGACCGCGTACCTCCTTCAATCGAGACATTTTGCGCAACTCGGCCAGCAGATACTCGCCCACCTCATTGGCATTTTCGATCAATTGCTCACTCTCGATTACATCGAGCACAGCCAAAGCCGCTGCACAAGCCAAATGGTTGCCACCAAAGGTTGTACCCAACATACCATACCACGCCTCAAACTGCGGACCGATCAGCACACCACCCATCGGAAAGCCATTGGCGATACCCTTTGCTACGGTGATCATATCGGGGCGAATATCAGCCCACTGATGAGCAAAGAACTTACCCGTACGGCCATAGCCCGACTGAATCTCATCTAAAATCAACGTAACGCCGTAACGCGTCGTCAGCTCACGCAAACCGCGCAGGAATTCGTCAGTCGGGCACTGAATACCCGCTACACCCTGAATACCCTCGATAAGTACTGCGCAGAAACCGCCCTCGGCCAACTTTGCCTCAACAGCCGCCAAATCATTCAACGCAACAAACTCTACGTTCTTCGTGCGATTGAACGGCGACACGATTTTCGGATTGTCCGTAGCTGCCACTGCACCCGACGTGCGACCGTGGAACGCGCGCGAAAAGGCCAACACCTTCTCCTTGCCCGATTGGAACGAAGCCAACTTAATTGCGTTCTCATTCGCCTCGGCACCCGAATTACAGAGGAACAAACGGTAGTCCTCATATCCACACGCCTTGCCCAAACGCTCGGCGAACTCGCGTTGTAGCGAATTTTCAACC
>CALBQR010000055.1 GCA_937899895.1 uncultured Alistipes sp. | reverse complement strand
TGACACACCTTCGGGGGCTCGCCTTCGGCGACCGCCCCAGCCCCCGAAGGTGCGTGTGAGCAGTGCGCAACGAGTTGCAAAACCCTTCGATTTTATCCTCTTACTTCTTTCTTCCGACAAGGCTCTGGGCGAATTCGCGCATCTGTGCCGTGCGCTCCACAGGCACACTCAACGCGTCGAGAGCCGACAGAGCACGGTCGAAATGGAGCTTAATGCGCTCCTCGGTCTGTGTGCGAACATCAGCCTTATCGAAGAGCTCACGCGCACGCGCAATTTTCTGCTCGGCAAGCAGAGCCTCGTTACTATGCAGCGACTGCAACTCGCAACGCTCCTCGTCGTGCAAGCGGTTGAGCGCGGTGATCATCAAGAAGGTCTTTTTGCCTTCGAGGATATCGCCACCGATAGCCTTGCCGAGCTGTGCCTCGGTGCCGTAGCTATCCAGCAGGTCGTCCTGCAACTGAAACGCCAAACCCAACTCATCGGCAAAGCGCGTGATATGTTCCAAATCCTCCGCCGAAGCACCGCCGACAATCGCACCGATACGCGCCGCGCCTGAAAGCAGAACGGCCGTTTTCAGGTCGATCATACGGATATACTCCTCGATCGACACATCGCTGCGACCCTCGAAATCCATATCGTACTGCTGACCCTCGAAGACCTGCATCGCCGTAGCATTGAAGACCTCAAAGATCTGCGGCAGAAGCTGCTTGGGAGCCTTTTCGAGCAGGCGGTAGGCATAGACGATCATCGCATCGCCCGACAGAATGGCGATATTCTGGTTCCACTTGCGGAACACCGAGGGCTTGCCGCGACGAATCGGGGCATTGTCCATAATATCGTCGTGCAGCAGGGTGAAGTTATGGAAGAACTCGACAGCAGCCGCGCAGGGCATAGCCGCCTCAATCTCATCGGCAAAGATACCGCACGCGAGCAGTGTCAGCATCGGGCGCAGACGCTTGCCTCCCTCCTCCATCGAGTAGATGATCGGGGCATATAGTTGTGCCGGTTCGCCACTCAACTCGGATTGAGCGAGATAGGTTTCGACATTTTGCAGTAATTCGGAGAGTGATTTTTGTTTCATATTCGGCGTGAACATTGCATTATTTTATGCAAAGATAGCGTCAAATTTCCGAAAATAATTGGCAGACCGTAAAATTTGTACTACATTTGAAGATTAAAACAACAAAATAACAACCTAAAAACAGATAGAACTATGAAAAAATTGGCAATCGGTATCGATATCGGCGGAACCAATACCGCTTTCGGTCTGGTCGATGAGAATGGCGACATCTTCGCTGAATCGGTTATCTCGACCGAGAAATATAAATATTTCTCCGATTATAAGAACTACATCGCAGCTCTCTGCGAGGCTATGCGCGCACTCTGCGATAGCGTTTCGTTCGAGTTTGAGTTGATCGGTATCGGTATCGGCGGACCAAATGCCAACTACCATACGGGCGACATCGTTACCCCCGCCAACCTCTGGCGTTTCGCTCCGAACGAGGTCGATCCGCGCGATGAGCGTCGCGTGTTCCACATCGCAAAGGATATCGAGGCAGAGTTCAAGGGTATCCCCGTTGCTGTTACAAATGATGCCAACGCCGCTACAATCGGCGAGATGGTCTTCGGTAACGCAAAGGGCGTGAAGGATTTCTTGATGGTAACTCTGGGCACGGGTCTCGGTAGCGGTTTCGTTGCAAACGGCGAGCTGATCTACGGCCACGACGGCTTTGCAGGCGAGCTGGGCCACGTCATCGTTGAGCGCGATGGTCGCCAGTGCGGTTGCGGTCGCAAGGGCTGCTTGGAGACCTACGTCTCGGCAACGGGTATCAAGCGCACGGTCTATGCACTGCTGGCCGAGAGCAACGCTCCGAGTGAGCTGCGCGATGTTGCCTTCAAGGATTTGGAGGCTGTGATGATCTCGACGGCAGCAAAGCACGGCGATCCGATCGCTTTGGAGGCCTTCCGCCAGACGGGCGAGAAGCTCGGTCGCGCATTGGCTGATGCGGTTGTGATCACCGCTCCCAAGTTGATCGTTCTCTTTGGCGGTCTTGCCAAGGCCGGCGATCTGATCTTCGAGCCTACGAAGAGATATATGGAGGAGTCGATGATCTCGATCTGGAAGAACAAGATCGACGTTATCCCTTCGGGCATTCAGGATAAGAACGCAGCGATTTTGGGTGCTGCGGCACTTATCTGGCAGAAGGTTGCCGAGGCATAACGATCGGCATCAACAATTACAAAAATCGTTCCAACGAGAGTGTCGGCAGCTATTGCGACCGACACTCCGCTCGGAGCGAAAAAGCAGGGGGGGTGGAGAACAAAGTCCCCGACAAACAAAAAAAACGAACTATACCCGAAACAAATAGACGAAGGTCAGCGTGGCTCGAAAGATTTTACGATACATAGCCGTTGCGGTACTCTTTACGATTGTCTGTCTCTCGGCCGAGGCAAACAGCAATCGTCGCAGAGTGTCGTTGCCAAGCGATGAGCCTATGGCTTTCTGCGTCGAGAGCGATCCTTTCGATCTGCATATGGCCATCGAAGCAAACTCGAATTGTGTCGCTGCGCCGTTGGTCGCCCGCGTTTCGGGATCTGTGGTGCGAACAGTCGCAAATCGCACCCAAACAACTTTTGACTCACTCTCTGGGGAGTTTCGTCAGAGTGTCAATAGATCAACTCACCATCTTAAAGCGGTAAACGAAGCCCGTCTGCTTCGTCTTTCTCCGTCGAGAATACGCACAAAATATATCTATTCTCTGCGGAGAATTGTGATTTAACTCAACGGCATTGATCCTTAACAATGTTTTTAAGTTTCGTGTCAATCGGGCACTATCATAATGTCCGATGCATTGAGTTTTTACACAATTAACCATTTCACAAAAACCGCTTTTTATAAAAATGAAAAATCATATTGACGAGGTGCTTTACAGCATCTCTCCCGACGCTATTGTTGCGCGTCGTTACAACCCCATTGTTGGAATTTTGATCACCGCAATCGCCGCAATCGCAATGATCGGCGCAAACCATATCGAGCCCTTCGCATCGAACAGCGATCTCTATCAATACCTGATGATGGCGGGCTTTTTGGTGCTCACCACGGGTGTTACGATGATCTGCTACTCGCTGTGGGGCGACTCGGTACGTCCGCACTATGCACCTACAAATGAGCGTCTTGTGCGCCACGATCTGACCTTCAACATCGCCGATGCAAATCGTGTTGAGGCGTTGGTTGCTGCGGGCGATTTCAAAGCTCTCGATTCTATTCCTCACAGTGCAGCTTCGGGTTTGATCGTGGTGATCTACTCGACTGCAAGTGGTAAGTTTGCAATGGCGCAGACGCTCGAATATGTACCCCACGAGTACCAGCCGTTGAGCGATCCGCACCTCTTCGAGGAGGGCAAATTCACCAAAGCTGCCGTAATGGAATAGGCAACATAGAAACACACCTTAAACCTAATTATATTCATAACATTATTTAACGCACAAAAGGGAGAAAGGAGCTGTCCGACCATTCGGTCGAGGCAGCTCCTTTCTTATTTTGTTGTAAATTCGGGGCTTGGGGTCAGTGTTGTGGATTGGTGCGAAATTGCGATCCGTTGCCAAGTGGCGATCTCCCGCAGAGTCGGGGCGATCTATCTGCTTATAAGCGACGAGAGAAGCTCCTCCCAGCGTTGGCCTACGCGCTCGATCGAGTAGGCCTTGACCTTCTCGCGGCAGTTGGCGGCAATCTGTTCGCGCAGTTCGTCGTTGCTCATCAGTCGCGCCAGAGCTGCGGCATAGGTATCCAAATCGAACGGCTCGATCAGCACACCGCACTCCCACGAGGGCGAGAGGATCTCCGACACGCCCTCCGAGCAGGCAAATGCCATCGGCACCACTCCCGCCTGCTGCGCCTCGGTCAGCACCAGACCCCAACCCTCGAAGGTCGAGGTGAGGCAGAGGATCGACGCCGTATTGTAATAGAGGTGGGGCGTAGCTGTTGCACCGCAAAACTCAACACGTTGCAAACCAAGACGTACAGCCTGCGCTTCGAGGTTCTCCCTCTCGCGACCGTCGCCCACGATGCGCAACTGCCAATCGGGGAAACGGCTCTCAACACGATGCCAGATATCGAGCAGACGATCCACGCGCTTATCCTCATAGGACATTCGGCCCACATAGAGCACCTCGCGGCGTTTCTCCGTCGCATATTTGATCGGCGCGGGCGGCTGGGCGTTATACATCGTAATCAGACGGTTGTCGATCGGCACACCCAACGCCTCGGACATCGTATGTGTATAGGCGTCGCAGAGCTGTGTCATCACATCGCTATTGTTGTAACTCATTCGATAAAGACGCACCGTGCGACGGCGGAAATAGTCGCTCAAACGATAGCTCAACCAACCGATGGCGTGCCCCAAAACGGGCCACTTCGCCGTGCGCTCACGAAGCTCACCACAGATGCGCATCTTCTTGATACACTGCCACAAAGGCATACCGTGGTTGCAATAGACGATTGCGGCCTGCTGCTTTCGTCGAATGATATCCAGACGGCGCAACCACAACCCCTGCACCACAATCACATCGAACTGATTGAGCTTGCTCATCTCGACCACAAAACGGGCAAGTTGCTTGTGCGACAAGCTGTTATAGCAGAGGAAAGTAATATTTTCGTGCTCACTCATCCATTTCGGCAGACGTTCGTCGATCGACTTGGCGATGATAAAGACGTTCCAACCGCGCTCGACAAGCCACGAGGTCAGGTCGATCGTAACCTTCTCGGCTCCGCCGTGCGGAAATGGTGCTCGATGTATGAATGCGATGTTTTTCATTGCGTTGCGTTGTTGAGTATTGGCGTGTAATACACGGTGCTTGGTTTGGATGTGTGATACAAAGGTACATCGAAAATACTATACCTCCAAAAAACGGACCATACAGAATATTAATAATCGACTGTCGGTTAGCGATATTTAACGATATTTGCCGACCTCTTGGTGCGAAACGGCGATTGTAGCGACACTGATGCGGGCATCGGGAGCCGCTTTGAGGATCGCATCGGCGCAGGCACAAACGGTTGATCCCGTTGTAAATACATCATCGACAAGCAGAATATGCCGCCCGCGCAGCGCATCTGCATTGCGCACACTGAAAGCCCCGAAAACATTGTCCCAACGCTCCATTTTGGGGCGTTTGATCTGGCTGCGGCTGTATCGGTGTCGGCGGAGCGAATGGCAATCGAGAGCCCGCCCCATAGCCTTCGCAACGCCGCGAGCGATGTAGTCCGATTGGTTGTAACCACGTTGCAATCGTCGCAGAGGGTGTTGCGGCACGGGCACAATCAGATCGACCTCATCGAAACGCTCGGTGCGGGCAAGGATCAGCCCCAACCACTCGCCTAAACTGAGCGCAGTGCGCCACGAGCCGTGAAATTTGATCGCGTGGATAAGGTTGCGGAAACGGCTCTCCTCGATATAGAAAAAGAGCGACGTAGCGTGCACGACGGGCATCAGACCCCACAATCGTTGTTCCATAGCGTTCGCCTCCTTATCCTCGAAATTTGTAAGGGGCATATCGCTGCGGCACATATTGCAGATGAGCTTCTCGCCCCGATGCAGTTTGTCGCCACAGACGGGACAGACAACGGGGAAGATCAACCCTTGAAGGTCGCTCGCAGCTTGTTTCAGGCTATTGAGGATCGACATCGCAGAAGAGGTTGATTGTGCTCCACTCCTTGCGACGGCGGATTGTTTCAATCTCTTTGCGGAGGAGCGTGCGGGCACGGCTGAACGAGAGAGAGTTCTCGACCTTAATCATAAAACCGAGAATATAGACACCATTGATTCGATCGACGGGGGGCGACTGCGGACCGAGCACTCGCGAGCCGAAGATTTCGCGCAGACGTTCGCCGAGCTTTCGTGCCGCCTCGCGCAGGGTCGAGGGGTCGCGGTGGCGCATCGTAACATTGACCAAATGGGCATACGGAGGATAGTGAAACGCCTCACGCTCACGTAGTTGCATATTGACCATCGACAAATAATCGCCCTCGGCAGCCTGTCGAATCACGGGGTGCAGCGGTTGTGAGGTTTGGACTACGACCTCGCCCGCGGTTTGGCGGCGTCCGGCACGTCCCGCAACCTGCGTGATGAGCTGAAACGCGCGCTCCGACGAGCGAAAATCGGGATAGTTGAGCAGATTGTCGGCATTGAGAATCCCGACCAGACTCACACGCGAGAAGTCGAAACCTTTGGTTATCATCTGCGTTCCGACAAGCAGGTCGGTAGTGCCGCTTTCAAAACGTCTAATGATCTCATTGTAAGCTCGTTGCGATGTCGCACTGTCGCGGTCGAGGCGGTCTATTCGAGCCTTCGGGAAGATTTGCGTCAGCTCCTCTTCGACCTTCTCCGTTCCGAATCCACGCAACGTTACATCGGCCACGCGACACGAAGGACAATGCTCGGGAAGTGGCTGAGAATGACCACAATAATGACACCGTAGCGTATTCGGACGGTGATACGTGAGCGACACATTGCAGTGCGGACACTCGACCACGCGACCGCACTCGGTGCATTCGACGTATGGCGAAAACCCGCGTCGATTTTGGAACAGCATCGCCTGCTCACCTCGCTCCAAAACCTCGCCTATGCGATCCAGCAGCGCTTTGTTGAAGTGTGAGTAGCGTTCGCCTCGTTTGGCTGCCCGAAGCGTATCCGAGATGATGATTCGGGGCATTTGTGCTCCACCGTAACGCTCTGTGAGAGAGACATATCCATACTTGCCGCGATAGGCATTCATAAAGCTCTCGATCGAGGGCGTCGCACTGCCCATCACCACCGGCGCGTCGTACATCGATGCCGCCACAACGGCCGTATCGCGGGCATTAT
>CALBQR010000054.1 GCA_937899895.1 uncultured Alistipes sp. | reverse complement strand
ACGGGAATAAACTTATTTCCGTTGTGGACAGCGATCGTCTGACCTACGAAGTCAGGCGAAATCATACTTGCTCGTGACCAAGTCTTAATGACTGTCTTCTTATTGCCCTCGGCCTGTGCTACAACCTTAGCCTCCAACTTGGGGTCAATAAATGGTCCTTTTTTTAATGAACGGCTCATTATGTTACTCTTTTAATTATTTTTTCTTTGAAATAATAAACTTCGAGGTCGTCTTCTTGGGGTTGCGAGTCTTGTAACCCTTTGCCAACAGACCCTTACGCGAACGAGGATGACCACCCGAAGCGCGACCTTCGCCACCACCCATCGGGTGATCTACGGGGTTCATTACAACACCACGGTTGTGCGGACGACGGCCCAACCAACGCTTGCGACCTGCCTTACCGTGGCTTTCCAGGTTGTGATCGACGTTCGATACAACACCTACGGTTGCACGGCAGGTAACGAGTACCATACGAGTTTCGCCCGAAGGCAACTTGATAATCGCGAATTTGCCCTCACGAGCCAAAAGCTGTGCATAGGCACCGGCGCTACGTGCCATTGCGGCACCCTGACCGGGGTAGAGTTCAATATTGTGGATCACCGTACCCAGCGGAATCTCCGACAGGAACAGGGTGTTACCAACTTCAGGAGCTACGCCTGCGCCGCTCATTACGGTCTGACCTACTTTCAGACCATTGGGTGCCAAGATATAGCTCTTCTCACCGTCTGCGTAGCAGATCAGTGCGATACGTGCCGTACGGTTAGGATCGTACTCGATAGTCTTTACTACGGCAGCTACACCGTCCTTTGCACGCTTGAAATCAACGAGTCGATACATCTGCTTATGACCACCGCCCATATAGCGCATAGTCATCTTACCCTCGTTGTTACGACCGCCAGTTGATTTCTTTGCACGAAGCAACGACTTTTCGGGGGTCGAGGTCGTGATCTCGTCGAACGTACCGATAATCTTATGTCTTGTACCGGGAGTTACCGGCTTAAACTTTCTTACTGCCATCTCTCTTAGATATTACTGTAAAAATCTATCTTATCACCATCTTTCAAGGTAACGATAGCCTTCTTGAAATTGTTAGTACGACCTTCCAACAGACCAGCCTTGGTGTAACGGCTCTTTGCCTTACCCATTACGTTGATCGTGTTTACGTCAGTTACAACTACGTTGTACATCTGCTCTACGGCGTTACGGATCTGCAGCTTGTTAGCTCTCGTATCGACGATAAAACCGTAGCGATTCAGCTTTTCGCCCTGAATCGTCATCTTCTCGGTCAAAATAGGCTTAATAATTACTTCCATTTCCTCAATGTTTTAAGCTAACATTTCATTGATTACATTTACTGCGCCCTCCATCATAACTACGGCCGATGCATTCATCACGTCGTAAGTATTGAGGCTTGCTGCATTGATAACCTTTACGTTGGGCAGGTTACGGCACGAGAGCGAAACATTCAGGTTCGACTCGGTTACTACGAACAATACCTTCTTCTCTGCTACGTTCAGGTTCTTGGTCAGCTCGATAGCCTTCTTAGTCTTGGGTGCCTCCATTACGAAGTCCTCAACTACGGTGATTGCGCTATCCTGTGCCTTGTAGGTCAGTGCGCTACGGCGAGCCAACTGCTTGAGCTTCTTGTTCAGCTTGAAGCTGTAATCGCGGGGTACGGGACCGAATACGCGACCACCACCGGGGAACAAGGGCGACTTGATGCTACCTGCACGTGCGCCACCGGTACCCTTCTGTCGCTTCAACTTCTTGGTCGAACCTGCAACTTCGTTCTTCTGCTTCGACTTGTGAGTACCCTGACGCTGGTTAGCCAAGTACTGCTTAACGTCGAGATAAATAGCGTGGTCGTTAGCCTCCACACCGAATACAGCGTCCGAAAGAACTACTTTCTTACCTGTCTCTTTACCTAAGGTGTTATATACTGCTAATTCCATCTTTAATTCTCAATTACTAAGTACGAACCCTTTGCACCCGGAACCGAACCCTTTACGAGGATCAAATTGCTCTCGGGAATTACCTTGAATACTTTCAGGTTGGTAACCTTTACCTGATCGCCACCTGTGCGGCCCGGAAGACGCTTGCCTTTGAAGACGCGCGAGGGATACGACGATGCACCAAGCGAACCCGGCTTACGCTGACGGTTGTGCTGACCGTGAGTCTGGCCACCTACACCGGCGAAACCGTGGCGCTTAACAACGCCCTGGAAGCCTTTACCCTTCGAGATACCTGTTACATCAACCCAATCGCCCTCTGCGAAAGCGTCAACGGTCAGAGTATCACCAAGGTTCACCTCACCGAGGCCCTTGAACTCAACAAGCTTACGCTTGGGAGTTACACCTGCCTTCTTGAAGTGTCCTAACAAACTGCTGCTGGTGTGCTTTTCACTCTTGTCGTCATAGGCAACCTGAACTGCTTCGTAACCATCGGTCTCCACAGTCTTGATTTGCGTAACTACACACGGACCAGCCTCAATAACAGTGCATGGTATGTTCTTACCCTCGGCACTGAAAACGGAAGTCATTCCGATTTTTTTTCCAATAAGTCCTGACATTTTGTCTAATTACGTTTGTTTGTTATAAGTGTGTTTTGTTTTTCGTTTTTGTTTGGTGCGCGATACCTATATATTATATATATGCGTTTCTCTTTCGATTCCTGCTTTCTATATAAGCGTTGTTCTTTTCATTCGAACTTCGCCCCATATAAGCCCTACTCCATTTCGTTTCGCTTGCCCTTATTCACAAGCCCTCTTACTCAGTTTCGACTTTCGCGGTGGTTACACTTTCAAGTGTTCCGACTTACTCTATTCGCCGCCACCCCTAAGCCCCGCACCCCGTTGGCACTTACTTACTCTCGCCGCCCCTCTGTTTTGGGACCTCTCAAATAAGCTCCGCGCCCCGTTGGTACTTGCTTATTCTCGCCGCCCTCGTATTGTTTTGGGCCCTTCAAATAAGCTCCGCACCCTGTTGTTTTGGCGCGTGGCGAGCGTTGGACAACCTACCTTTCGGTGGGTTGTCCACCTGCTCGGCACGTTAATGCCTCACGATATTGTGTGTCGATCAGACCTTGATCTCAACCTCTACGCCCGAGGGCAACTCAAGCTTCATCAGTGCATCGATAGTCTTGGGAGTCGAGCTATAAATGTCCAAGATGCGCTTGAAGGTCGAGAGCTGGAACTGCTCGCGTGCCTTCTTATTAACGAAGGTCGAGCGGTTCACGGTGAAGATCTTCTTCTGAGTAGGCAGGGGAATAGGACCGCTAACTACTGCGCCGGTGCTCTTTACCGTCTTTACGATCTTCTCAGCCGACTTGTCAACCAAGTTGTGGTCGAACGACTTCAGTTTGATTCTAATTTTCTGGCTCATATCTTTGTATTATTCTAAATCCTTACGTTTGCCACTTGCTTTCTCGATAATATCCTTTGCGAGGTTAGCGGGTACCTCCTCGAAGTGCGAGAACTCCATCGACGAAGTTGCACGACCCGACGAGATAGTACGCAGTACGGTTACATAACCAAACATCTCCGATAGGGGAACCTTGGCCTTAACCACACGTGCAGTACCCTTCTGCTCCATACCCTGGATCTGACCACGACGCTTGTTCAAGTCGCCGATGATATCACCCAT
>CALBQR010000053.1 GCA_937899895.1 uncultured Alistipes sp. | reverse complement strand
TGAGAAGATGACCACTCCCACGCGGGGTGGTCATTTTTTTGTTGGGCAAACAGGGCTAAATTCAAAATTCAGAATTATTGACTTTGCTTGCTATTAAGAGTATAGAAAAAAGTAAAACCCGTCCATATAGCTATCGCACCTTCGCGGGCTGCGGGGGTCGCCCGAAGGGCGAGCCCGCGAAGGTGTGTCAAAATCGGAGATTTTGCCAATTCTTTTTGGCAAACAAAAAAGCCACGCTGAGTGCGTGGCTTAATTTTGAATTTTGGGTCCTTTGAATTAATAAAAAAGCCGCACCAAAAAGTGCGGCTTAATTTTGAATCCTGAATCTTGCATTTTGAATTAAAAGTACTTAACCTCCTTGCCTTCGATTGCCGAGATCAGATTGTTGGCAACCGAACTTGCACCGATACGGAACAATTCGGGAGTGAGCCACTCCTTACCGAGAGTCTGCTCAACGATGGTGTAGTAGAGCGCAGCATCTTCGGCAGTGCGCACGCCACCTGCCGCCTTGAAACCGACCTTGCGACCCGTCTTCTCATAGTAGTCGCGGATAGCCTCACACATCACAACTGCCGCTTCGGGTGTTGCAGCTACGTCGATCTTACCTGTCGAGGTCTTAACGAAATCGGCACCCGCCATCATCGACAACAGCGAAGCCTTACGGATCAGTTCGGGAGTTTTCAGCGCACCCGACTCGATGATCACCTTCAAAACCACCTCATCGGCCTCCTCACGCAACACCTCAATCTCCGATGCCATCTCATCGACACGACCCGCCAGCAATTCGCCCACGTTGATCACGATGTCGATCTCGTCGGCTCCATTTTCGATCGCCATAGCCGTTTCCAAAACCTTCACTTCGAGGAACGTCTGCGATGCGGGGAAACCGCCCGACACACTTGTAATGCGCATCGGAGTACCATCTACGGCCAATCCAACTGTCTCAACAAAAGGAGGATAGACGCAGATAGACGCTACGTTCGGGATATGCGGATAGTCGATATAGAACTCTGCCGCGCGACGCGCAAAACGGGTTACTGACTCGACCGAATCAGTACAAGCCAACGTCGTAAGGTCGATGGCCGAATAGCAGAATTTATAGACATCTATCGTTTCGTTTGCCTTGGCTGCCACACGAGCCGCTGCCACCTTCTCGGCTACCTCCTCAACGGTCGGAGCAGGAGCATACTCTTTGAGTTTGGTTGCGTATTCCATATATGATCGTTTTTATTCGTTGCACAATAGGTACGTTAGTGCAAATATAGCACATTTTTCGGAAAATCCACTACCCCACAACGAAATATCGCATCGTATGGGCACCACTACTTCCGACTTGGCACGGTTCAGAGATCACACTACTCCTTTTCGGCAGCTTTCGAGGCATTGGCGAGCAGGCGGCGCATACCTGCAATGAATTTATCGGGCGAATTGGCACCAACGATACGCCCCACAATCTCACCATCGCCATTGAGCACCAAACAGGTCGGGATACTGCGCACGCCATTGGTCTGTGCGAGCAGTGCGCCCGTAGCTTTATCAACATCGTAACGAGCTGATACAAAGCGAGAATTGATAAATTCACCGACCTCCTCATCTTGCAATGTGCGATCCATAATTCGGCACGGCGGACACCACGTGGCATAGAGTTCAATGAAGAGATATTTCTGCTCCGCGGCCGCTTTCTCTTTCACCTCATCGAGCGTTCCCTCACAAAAATCGACACCGCCCTTTGCAAAAAGCGCAACGGTCGAAAGTAACAAAAGTGTGATTAGAAGAGTTAATTTTTTCATACGTTGAATATATTAATACCCCATTCCGGTCCTCAAAACACGTGCCCAACACACGTAACCGAGTGCCGAACGCATTAATCTTTATCGACTCCCAACGTCGAGAGCAGACCACACGCCGCCTTGATATCCTCGCCACGCGAACGGCGAATCGTGGTCATAATACCCTTGCGGATCAGCGCGTCGCGGAAGGCCTCCATCTGCGACTGCGGAGGGCTGAAATAGGGCGAATCGGGAATTTTATGGAAACGGATCAGATTGATACGACACGCCACACCATTAAGCAATCGTGCCAACTCGGCCACGTGGCGCGCCGAATCGTTCAGACCACTCATAACGATATACTCAAAACTGACACGACGCTGATGGGTAAAATCATACTGACGGAGCAACTTCATCACCTCGGCAATCGGATAGGGCTTCTCGATGGGCATAATCTGCTGACGTTCATCGTGAAACGGATTGTGCAGGCTGACTGCCAGATGCACCGACGACTCGTCTAAAAATCGCTTCAACGACGGCAACACACCCGCCGTCGAGAGGGTGATGCGCGTAGGACTCCAACCATAGCCCCACTCCGAGGTAAGCACTTCGAGCGAGCGCAGGACATTATCGAGGTTATCCAGCGGCTCGCCCATACCCATATATACTACATTGGTAAGTCGGTCGCGTTCGGGCAATGAGGCAATTTGATTCAAGATTTCGAGCGTCGAGAGCGAGTGATGCAGCCCCTGACGTGAGGTCATACAGAAACGACAGCCCATACGGCAACCTGCCTGCGATGAGACACACAACGTAGCTCGCTCGCCATCAGGGATATATGCCGACTCGATATGGCGACCCGAAGACTGGGTTGCATAGAGGTATTTGCGCGTTCCGTCCTCCGAAGCACTCACCGCCAGAGGAGGCATAAGACCGATATCGTAACGCTCCGAAAGTCGCGCACGCGCCACAGCCGAGAGGTCGGTCATTGCCGAGATCTCGGTAACGTGTCGTTTGTAAAGCCATCGAGCCATCTGCCCCGCTGCGAAACGCGGAAGCCCAAATTCAGCCGCTATGGCCTGCAACTCCGAAAGGGTTTTACCGTATAAATGCTCCATAAAATCTACTTAAATAGCCTTGTTGGCGGGTCGCCGAGTGCAAATATATGTATTTTTTGAGTTTTTTTTGAGCAAAACTATTTTTTTTCCGATATTGTTACTATATTTGTAGTGCAACAAATGATGTTTTTCGACGAAAACAATTAAAATTAATTAATAATGCAAATCAAAAAATCACCCAAAGCCGACCTTAACAACAAGAAAGGTCTGTTCCTCGAAATCGGTATGATCTTCGCATTGCTGCTGACCGTAGCCGCTTTCGCTTACACTCAGAAGGAGCGTAACGTTGAGATCATCGAAACCAATATGGAGATCGTCGAGGAGGAAATCACCGACATCACTACTCAGGATCAGAAGCCGCCCGAACCTCCCAAGAAGGTTGAGATGCAGGTTCTGTCAGACGTGCTTAACGTCGTAACCAACGACACCAAGATCGAGACCGAGTTCGACTTTACCGAGTTCTCGGATGACATCGAGATCGTACAGAACATCGAGGTTGTCGAGGAGGCAGCTGAGGATGATGCTCCCTTCATCATCGCAGAGGAGATGCCCAAGTTCCAGGGTGGTGATCTGATGAAGTTCCGCTCGTGGGTTCAGGGCAAGTTGAAGTACCCCGTAATCGCACAGGAGAACGGTATTCAGGGTAAGGTTACCTTGACCTTCGTTATCGAGCGCGATGGTTCGTTGACCAACATTCAGGTTATGCAGAGCCCCGACCGCGCACTTGCTGATGAGGCTGTTCGCGTACTCCAGTCGTCGCCCAAGTGGACTCCCGGTAAGCAGCGTAACTCGCCCGTGCGTGTACGTTACACTCTGCCCGTAGAGTTCCGTATCCAGTAATCGGATTGCAGAATACTCACTATATGAGGGTGTCCCCATTGGAGGGATACCCTCGTTTTTGAAATATGTAGGACATCTAACTCTCTTGTCCTCAATTATATCAATTGAAGCCAATGGCTGAAAACAAAACTAAAAATACGAACGCAGCAACCGTCCCGAACGTCGAGGTCGATACTCGCCGACGCGCCGTGCTCGTTACGGTCATCACCGACCGCTCGAAGCAACGTCAGGCCGAGGAGTATCTCGACGAATTGGAGTTTCTGGCCGAGACGGCAGGCATCGTAACCGTGCGCCGCTTTATGCAGATGCTCCCCTCGCCCAACTCGCGTATCTACGTGGGTCCGGGTAAGTTAGAGGAGATTGCACAATTCTGCGAAGAGAACGCTATCGACATCGTAATTTTCGATGATGAGCTCTCGCCCTCGCAGACACGCAACATCGAGAAGGCACTACCCTGCCTTACGCAGGACCGCACGCGACTTATCCTCGATATCTTCGTCGCACGCGCACAGACTGCCTATGCAAAGACGCAGGTCGAAGTGGCGCAGCTCGAATATATGTTGCCGCGACTGACAGGTATGTGGACCCACCTTGAACGTCAGCGTGGCGGTACAGGCACACGTGGTGGTGCGGGTGAGCGCGAGATCGAGACCGACCGCCGTATTGTCCGCAACCGCATCTCGAAGCTCAAAGAGGATCTGAAAAAGATTGACCGACAGATGGCTGTTCAGCGTAGCAATCGCGGCCAGATGGTGCGTGTATCGCTGGTTGGATATACCAATGTGGGCAAATCGACACTGATGAATCTATTGAGCAAGAGCGATGTGTTTGCCGAGAATAAACTCTTTGCTACGCTCGACACAACGGTTCGCAAGGTGGTCTTTGACAATCTGCCCTTCCTGCTTTCGGACACCGTCGGTTTCATCCGCAAGTTGCCTACGCAGCTGGTCGAGTCGTTCAAATCGACCCTCGACGAGGTGCGCGAGGCCGATCTGCTGTTGCACGTGGTCGATATTTCGCACCCCGGTTTCGAGGAGCAGATGGATGTGGTGAAGCAGACCCTGCGCGAGATTGGTGCGGGCGACAAACCGACTTTCATCATCTTCAATAAGATTGATGCCTATACCTATATTAAGAAAGATGAAGACGATCTAACCCCCGCAACGCGCGAAAACCTCTCGCTCGACGATCTGAAACGAACCTATATGGCCTCGACCGATGCCCCCTGTATCTTCATTTCGGCTCTCGATCGTCAGAATATCGACAAGCTGCGTCAGGATCTCTACGCAATGGTGCGCGAGATTCACGCGGGTCGTTATCCGTTCAATAATTTCTTGTATTAAGCCGTCTAACCTATAAAAACTTCAATAAGCTATGTTGCACATTCTCAATGAACAGAACTCAATTCTGAACAAGTTTATCGCCGAAATGCGCGATCGTAACATTCAGGTCGATAGTATGCGTTTCCGTCGCAACCTCGAACGTATGGGCGAAGTAACCGCATACGAGATCAGCAAAACGCTCGACTACACCGTCAAAGTGGTTGAAACACCACTCGGCGAGGCAAGCGTTATGCATATAAGCGACCAGATTGTCGTAGCGACCATTTTGCGCGCAGGTCTGCCCTATCATCAGGGTTTCTTGAACTACTTCGACGATGCGCAAAATGCCTTTGTTTCGGCATACCGCAAGTATAGCAAGGATGGCAAATTTAAGATTAAGGTCGAGTATATCTCGTGTGGCAGTTTGGAGGGCAAGATTCTGATTTTGGTTGATCCGATGTTGGCAACAGGCTCTTCGATCGTGCTGACCTACGAGGCTCTGGTCGAGAAGGGCGGTATCCCCAAACACACCCATATCGCGGCTGTTATCGCCAGCGAGGAGGGCGTCGATTACGTCAAGCAGCATATGTCCGAGAAGACCACCACGATCTGGTGCGGTGCAGTCGATGAGGAGCTGACCTCGAAGTCGTATATCGTGCCCGGTATCGGCGACGCAGGCGATTTGGCCTACGGCGAAAAGTTGTAATACAATTATTATTCAATAAAAAAAGCCGCGCCTCGAAAGGTGCGGCTTTTTCGTTGAGAAGCAACCATTTACACGGTCATAATCTCCTTCTCCTTTGCGTCGAGCATAGCATCGAGTTTCTTCGAGTACTTGTCGATTACCTTCTGTGCTTCGCCCTCGCCCGACTTTGCTTCGTCCTCCGGCATACCCTCCTTCTGCGCCTTCTTGAACGCATCGACAGCATCGCGGCGAATGTTTCGCAGGGTTACACGTGCATTCTCGGCACTGCCGCGAACCTGCTTAACGAGCTGCTTACGACGCTCCTCGGTCAGAGGGGGCATCGTCAAGCGGATCTGCTCGCCGTTGTTCGACGGTGCAAGACCGATATTCGAGTCGATAATTGCCTTCTCGATGGCACGAATCAGATTCTTCTCCCAGGGCTGGATAATCACCGTCTTGGCATCGGGAACGGTTACACTTGCAACCTGCGACACGGGGGTCGGAGCGCCATAGTAATCAACCATCACGCCATTCAGGAGGTTGGTGCTGGCCTTGCCTGCACGTACGTTCGCCAATTCATCTTCGAAATAGTCGAGCGCCTTCTGCATCTTCGACGATGCATTGTCGAGGATCTGTTTGGTTTGTTCTGTCATAGTTGTATCTGTTTTTAAGTAATTATTTCTTCGCTTCTTGGATCGTTTCGTCGATCTTCTTCACAAGCTCGTCAAAGAGTTTAGTATCGTAGCCGACCTCGTAATAGACGATCGTTCCGTCGGGATTGATCAGGTAGTTGCGAGGGATATACGTGCGGGCAAACTGCGGGAAGATCTCGGTTGCGATATCAAGACCTATATCGAATTTGTAACCCTTCTTCGTGCGCCACGTCTTAACCACTTCGGGTTTCTCGCCACGCGAAATGGGCAGGAAGACAAACTCCTCACTGGCAAAACGCTCAACAATCTCCTTCTCGACACGCGTCATCTCCTCATTGCAGGGAGGGCACCACGTAGCCCAGAAGTTGATCAGAACGGTCTTACCGCGCAACGAGTCGATCGAAATCTCATCGCCATCAAGCATTTGAACCGTGAACGAGGGGCACTGATCGCCAATCACGGCGACAGCAGCATCATCTACGGGTAGGCGTTGCGCGCTAATCCCCACCATAGCAGCAGCCGCAATGGCGAGCAGAGCCAACACGGCAATAATTATCTTTTTCTTCATCTTCGTTCAATTAAAGTTTAACCAACGTACCGATCTTCTCGTCAGACAAAACGCGCGCGAGATTACCCTCGGTGTCCATATCGAAGACGATGATCTGCAACTTATTCTCGCGGCACAGTGTGAAAGCGGTCTGGTCCATCACCTTCAAACGGCGATCGAGCACCTCGTCGAAGGTAATCTCATCGAACTTCGTTGCGGTCGGATCCTTCTCTGGATCAGCCGTATAGACGCCATCAACACGTGTGCCCTTCAACAGCACCTCGCACTCCAACTCCACACCACGCAGAGCCGAAGCCG
>CALBQR010000052.1 GCA_937899895.1 uncultured Alistipes sp. | reverse complement strand
GGCAGTTTTGCCGCGCTGCCGTTGTTCCTCATCTGGTTGCAGACCAGCTGGCAGATAGTTCTTTTCGGTGGTGAGCTGGCCTTTGCCTACCAAAATATCTCGAAGTTCGAGCAGGAGCGCGAATCGCTCCACATCAGCCACGACAATCGCCGCAAGGTACTGCTGGCGACGATGTTGGTCATCGTGCGAGCCTTCTCCTCGGAGCGCGGACCGATATCGTCGGAGCAGGTGAGCCACGTGCTGCGACTGCCCGTACGTATCGTGCGCGATGTGATCTTCGAACTCGAACAGGCGGGGCTGATCCTGCAAGTTAAGGGCGACGAAAACGATAAGGCGGCCTACTACGCACCCGCCAAAGATGTGCATCAGGTTACGCTCTACGACGTGATTACAGCGGTCGAGACGCACGGCGAGGAGAGCATCGACATCTTCGAGAGTGAGCAGGTGCGTAGCGTAAGCCGACAGCTCGATGCGATCAAAGAGGCGGCCATTCATTCTCCGATGAATCAGCTCTTTATCGCGCTTGACGACAAGCAGGTGAGCAACGAGGAGAGTGGCAACGCGGGCGAACAGCCTTCGGAGCAACAGACTTCGGAGCAACAGACTTCGGAGCAACAGCCTTCGGGCACAACAACAGCGACCGAGTAGCGACCGCACCCTCAAACAAGCAACAAACGAAAATAAACAATTAAAAAATAAGGCTTAAATCAAATGGGAAATTTCAAAGAGGATATTGCGCGCGTAAAGGCATTCGTATTTGATGTCGATGGCGTATTTACCGATGGCGGCATTATGCCGTTGCCCAATGGCGATTTTATGCGCAGATTCTACGCCAAAGATAGCTATGCGATCGTCTATGCCCACCGTATGGGTTTCAAGGTCTGCGTCATTACGGGCGGTCGCGGCGAGCTGTTGCGTCGCCGTTTCGAGTACTACAAAGTTACACGTTTCATCGACGGTTGCACCGACAAGATCACCGAGTTGCGACGCTTTATGGCCGACGAAGGTCTTGATCCTTCGGAGGTTGTCTTTATGGGCGACGACATCCCCGATTTGGATTGTATGCGCGAGGTGGGCGTGCCCGTTGCTCCGGCCGATGCAGCGTCGGAGGTCATCGAAGCGGCTCGTTACGTGTCGGAGTTCAAGGGCGGATATGGCTGCGTGCGCGACATCATCGAGCAGACACTGCGCGCACAAGATTGCTGGGCAAAGAACTGCGAGGGCGTTGCCGGCGATGTGCCTTCGGCATAGGCTCCTCCTTTCGGGGAAAGAGGTTTCGGCATAGACTTCCCTTCGGAAAAAGTGCCTTCGGCATAGACCCACTTCGTTCGGAAAAAGTGGCGCGCTCCCTTCGATCGGGGGCGCGTTTTAATTTGCGTATTGATCTGTTTTTCGATTGGATTGTAGATTTTTCGATTGAAATTGGTATCTTTGCAGCCCGAAAAGGAAAGTTAGGAATAAATCAATGGCGCAACAACACACAACACCCCTCTCGTTAGGTACCGACAATTTGGGAAAATTGCTCGTTCGATACGCTGTGCCCGCCATTGTAGCGACCGTAACATCGGCCTTGTACAACATCACCGACAGCATCTTCATCGGTCAGGGTGTCGGCCCGTTGGCGATGACTGCCCTCGGTATCTGTATGCCCATTATGAGTATCACGGCGGCCTTCGGTGCGATGGTCGGCGTCGGTGGTTCGGCATTGGCCTCGATCCGTTTGGGGCAGGGCAACAAAGCCGCCGCCTTCCGAATCTTGGGCAACATAGTGTTGCTGAATATTATATTCGGCGTGGCGACGATGGTGGGCTGTCTGTTGTTCCTCGACAAGCTGCTCTTTCTGTTTGGTGCGAGCGAGGCGACAATCGGCTATGCACACGAATATATGACGATCCTGCTCTGGGGAAATGTGGTTACACACCTCTACCTCGGACTGAATGCCATACTGCGCTCGACGGGCTACCCGACAAAGTCGATGGTGGTGATGTTGATCTCGGTGGGCGTCAATTGCGTGCTCGATCCGCTCTTCATCTTCGGTTTCGATTGGGGTATTGCAGGCTCGGCCTACGCCACGGTAATCGCCCAAACGACCGCACTGATCTATGAGTTGGTTCATTTCGCCAACCCGAAAAATTTTCTCCATTTCCGACGTTCGATCTTCCGCCTGCGCAAAGATATCACGCTGAAAATCATCTCGATCGGTATGGCTCCATTCCTTGTTCAGTCGTGCGCGAGTCTGGTTTCGATGCTCAACAACAACGCCCTGAAAGAGTATGGCAGCGACCTGCATATCGGCGCATTCAGCATCGTCAATCGTATCGCCCTGCTCTTCATTATGTTCGTCAATGGTCTGAATCAGGGTATGCAGCCCATCGTCGGCTACAACTACGGCGCGAAGCTCTACGACCGCGTGTTGAAGATCCTCCGAATGGGTATCGGTTTGGGTGTAGCGATCACCACGACGGGCTTCCTCTGTGCCGAGCTGATGCCGCGCGTGATTGCGGGATTCTTTGCCGACGGCTCAACCCCGATGGGTCGCGAGCTGATCGAGCTGGCAGCCCACGCAATGCGTGTGGTGATGATGGCAATGCCGATTGTCGGCTTCCAGATCGTGTCGTCGAACTTCTTCCAAAGCATCGGCAAACCGCAACGCGCAATCGCCCTCTCGATCACGCGACAGGTGATCTTCCTCGTTCCGCTGCTGATCTTTATGCCTCGCTTCTGGGGTATCGAGGGCGTATGGTACTGTATGCCTATTGCCGATGTCGCTTCGGCAATTTTGGCGGGCATACTGCTTGCAATTCAGGTGCGTAAATTGCGCCGCAACCCCTCGTCGGAGCGTTCGATTTAGTCGGGAAATTCAACTATCAACAGATAGAAAAGCCGCACTCGAAAAGGGTGCGGCTTTTTTCATTAACAAATCACAATTCAAAATAGGCAATTACGAATTTTGAATTTGCCAACTATTTTTTATACCTTTACACCTCTAATTGACTACGAAGAATGGCGAAAAAAGAGTACAAATCATCCACAGAGAAGAATCGCGAGGCTTTCAACGCGCTGACCGAGATCGGCGGAACCGTGCCCCCGCAGGCCGTAGAGCTTGAAGAGGCGGTGCTCGGTGCCCTTATGCTCGACAAGGACAGCGTAATTGCCGTACAGGAATATATCTCGCCCGACTCGTTCTATGAGCCGGTACACCGAACAATCTACAAGGCGATCGAGGAGCTTTCGCGCGCACTCAAACCGATTGACCTCTACACCGTTACCGAGCAACTCAAATCGCAGGGTCTGCTCAAAGAGGTGGGTGGTGCATCGTTTCTGGCACAACTCACCCAGAAGGTGGGCTCGGCGGCTCACGTCGAATTCCACGCCAAGATCATCGCGCAGAAACACGTTCAGCGCGAGCTGATTCGCTCGGCGACCGAGATTCAGCGTCAGGCCTACGACGAGACGATGGATGTTACCGACCTGATCGGCTTTGCCGAGAAGGAGATCTTCGACGTTGCCGAGGGACACGTCAAGCGTTCGGTGCAGGACTCGAAAAGCGTTCTGGCAAAGACACTTAAATCGATCGAGGAGGCAGGTAAGAACAAGGAGGCTTTCAGCGGTGTTCCGTCGGGATTTGTCGCCATTGACCGCGAGACACTCGGTTGGCAGCCCTCCGATTTGGTCATTCTTGCAGCGCGTCCCGCGATGGGTAAAACGGCCTTCGTGCTGACGATGGCCCGCAACATCACGGTCGATCACGAACGCCCCGTAGCCGTATTCTCACTCGAAATGAGTGCCGAACAGCTGATGAAGCGATTGATCATCGCCGAGTCGGGTCTGGACGGCACCGCAGTCAAGAGTGGTAAGCTCACACCCGATCAGTGGCGACACCTCGAATCTTCGACCAAGCCGCTGGGTATGGCACCGCTCTATATCGATGATACTCCGGCACTTTCGATCTATGAGTTCCGATCGAAGGCCCGCCGTCTGAAACTTCATAACAACATCCAGCTGATCATTATCGACTACTTGCAGCTGATGACCGCTGCCGAGTCAGGACAGAATAAGGGCAACCGCGAGCAGGAGGTTGCACAGATCTCGCGTACGCTCAAAGCGATCGCCAAAGAGCTCAATGTGCCGATCATCGCACTGTCGCAGTTGAGCCGTCAGACCGAGCTTCGCGGTGGCAACAAACGTCCGCAGTTGAGCGACCTTCGTGAGTCGGGTGCAATCGAGCAGGATGCTGATATTGTGGCATTTATCCACCGCCCCGAATACTACGGCATCACCGAAGACGAGCAGGGACAATCGACCGCGGGTATGGCCGAATTTATCCTCGCCAAGCATCGTAACGGCTCGGTGGGCACGATCAATCTCCGCTTCCGCAAGGAGCAGGCCCGCTTCCTCGACTACGATGCCGACACTGCACACGAGACGTACAGCTACGCCGATAGCTCGATGGGTGCAGGCGGACCCGTTAGTGGCGGTGCGATGGGTGGCCCCGCAGCCACCGCAGCTCCCGCAGCAAGTGGCGGTATGGCCGGTCTGACGGGCGAGCTGGCAGGTGGTTTGGCTTCGGGCATTGGCAGTGGCGAATTCGACCTCCCACCCGCAGGCGCACCCTTGCAGGGCGGCACGATCAGCACCCCGCAGCCCTTCACCGAGGAGCCGTTTTAACGGAGTTTTCTGCCGCGCCGAGTAAGGCGTAGGCGTGCAAAAAGTGCGTCGCACTCGGCGCGAAGAGTGGCACGAAGAGAATAGAATAAAAACTCGTAACGATATGTTTGTCAAGACCTTTGCCGGTACAGTTGTAGGAATCGACGCAGTTGTTGTAACCGTCGAGACGGACATCACGCGCGGTATGGGTCTGTTTATTGTCGGTCTGCCCGACAACGCCGTGAAGGAGTCGCAGGAGCGCATCCGCGCGGCATTTGAGAATAGCGGTTTCCGCATCAGCGCACGCAAAAGCGTGATCAACCTCGCCCCTGCCGATCTGCGCAAAGAGGGCTCGCTGTTTGATCTTCCGATTGCAGTCGCACTGCTTGCCGCGACCGAACAAATCGAGTGCGATCTGCTTGATAAATATATGATTCTCGGCGAGTTATCGCTCGATGGCTCGGTGCGTGCAATTAAGGGCGCACTGCCCCTCGCTGTACGCGCAGCGAAGGAGGGTCTGCGCGGCGTGATCCTCCCCGAAGAGAATGCTGCGGAGGCTGCCGTGATCGAGGGTTTGGAGGTGATCGGGGTCAATTCGTTGCGCGAGGTTGCCGCCTTTCTTTCGGGCGAGGAGCAGATCGAGCCGCACCACCTCGAAGCGGCGCAACTATTTGAAACTGAATCGGATCGTTTCAGCGAAGATTTTGCCGACGTGAAGGGTCAGGCACAGGCAAAACGCGCTTTGGAGATCGCGGCGGCAGGTGGCCACAACGTCATTATGATCGGTTCACCTGGTTCGGGCAAGACGATGCTCGCACGACGTATGCCCTCGATTATGCCACCCCTGACGTTGAGCGAGGCACTCGAAACCACCAAGATACATTCGGTCGCAGGTAAGCTCGGCAGCGAACGCGGGCTGTTGGCTCGTCGTCCCTTCCGCGCACCGCACCACCTCACCTCGCAGGTGGCTCTGATTGGTGGCGGCACCTCGCCACAACCCGGTGAAGCGTCGTTGGCGCACAACGGAATTCTGTTCCTCGACGAGCTGCCCGAATTTGGCCGCAATATGCTCGAAGTGTTGCGCCAGCCGCTGGAAGACAAGAAGATAACCGTCTCGCGCGCAAAATACAGCGTCGAATATCCCGCCAATTTCTCGCTTATCGCATCGATGAATCCCTGCCCCTGCGGCTACTATAACCACCCGACCAAAGAGTGTACCTGTCCTGCGGGTGCGGTGTTCCGATATATGAATCGCATTTCGGGGCCGCTGCTCGACCGAATCGATATGCATATCGAGGTTACGCCCGTCGCTTTGGAGGAGCTTTCGAGCGACCGCGTCGAGGAGTCGAGTGTTACGATCCGCGAGCGTGTGGTGCGTGCCCGCGCGATACAAACGGCTCGTTTTGAGGGCATTGAGGGTGTGCATACCAACGCGATGATGAATAGTCGAATGTTGCGCGAATACTGCCCATTAGACGCCTCGGCCCGCACACTTTTGGAGCGCGCGATGGAGCGACTGAACCTCTCGGCACGCGCCTACGACCGCATCATCAAGGTTGCCCGCACGATTGCCGACCTCGCCGACGAAGAGCAGATCACACCCGCCCATATCGCCGAGGCGATCACCTACCGCAGCCTCGACCGCGAGAATTGGGGAAGGTAGGAAAGTTTCACAATTCACAAGTCACAATTTGCGATTCAAAATTTAGAGTTCAGAATTCAAAAAGCAAAATTAGGCCACGCTCTCTGGGGCGTGGCCTAATTTTCAACAATAAAATTCTACTTACCAAATCGGTAGCCGAGACGGAGCATTATACCGCCACCGACATTGTAGCCATAGTTGCGTTGGTAAACATAAGAAATCGATAAATCAAAGCGGCGATCCTCAACACCGAATGTCGGCACGAGATAGGCACCAACACCCATCGGAACACCGCCCCAACCATCATCAAATAGATCAGCAACACCACACGAAACGCCAGCTCGCAGACCAAAATAGGGTTTCACCGAACCCTTATTATTGGGAATAAAACCGCGCACCTCACCAAAAACGGGCAGCGCAACCTCCTGTGGCACAAACCACGTCAGTGCTGCACCACCACCCGCATAGAAACACCCATTATGGATATATCCGTGCGAAGTTGCAAGGTCAAGATGACCCTGAGGACTATCGAAGCCAGCCGCAATCGTATATCCCAAATCGACATAACTGCGGTAGCCGCTTTCGGGCGATTGGGCCGACGCGCCAAAGACCGCGCACACGAGCGCAAAAAGTAAAAGTATTCGTTTCATAGGCTTGGATTAGTTTTTTGGTATTACTCTTTTATATATAGACGCAAAATAGACCCGTTTCGTTGCATCGAGGGTGCATTTTTTGCGATTTTTTCACATTTTTTTGCAAAAAATCAAATTTTAATGGGCGAAATCAAAGACTTCGACACGCTTTCGTGGGCTCGCCTTCGGCAACCGCCCCAACTTGCAAAGGTGCGCACTATTTGCGACAAAGAAAAAGCCACGCCCAGAGAGCGTGGCCTAATCTTGAATTTTGAATCTTGAATTCTGAATTGCAAATCCGCTACTCCATAAATCCGATCGAAACGTAGGTCAGGATGTCGGGCAGGGCGGTCTGCCAATAGATCCACGAGTGGCCGCCATCGCGCACACGCAGTTCAACCGCAACCTTATGCGAACGCAGAGCGCGCACGAAGTCGATATTACCGTCGAACAGATAGTCATCGTCGCCGCAATCCACACGCCAACGCACGGTGCCAACGGCCTTCGCCTGCTCGTCGGTCAGTGCCGTTGCCAATTTCACACCTGCCAGCGAGTCGAGAGTAGTGATGTATTCGTCTGTGTATGAGCGATTTTTATTATATGGAGTACCACTCATTCGGGCACTGATCGGGCAAGCCGACGAGAAGAGTTCGGGATGGCGCATTGCGTAGAACGCCGTGCCGTAGCCGCCCATCGACAGACCAGCAATGGCGCGCGTGCGCTTATCGGCCTTGATGCGATAAGTGCTCTCGATGTAGGGAATAAACTCCTCGATAAAGAATCGCTCGTAGGGCCAATTGGTCTGGTCGAAGTAACCGAAATTCAGACCGTTATAGTCCTTGCCCTCGCCCGAAGCGTCGGGCATTACGATCACCATCGGCAGCGAACGACCCTCCTTCATCACCGCGTCGATAATACGCTTGGCATTGCCCGACGTGGGCCACGAGGTGTGGGTTCCGTTTGCACCGTGTAGCAGGTAGAGAACAGGGTACGCACGGTCCGATTTGTCGTAACCCGCAGGCAGATAGATCGAATAGGCCTTCTCCTTGCCGAGCAGTTTGCTCTCCATTTTACACTCAACGAGGCGGCTCTGTGCCGAAGCCGCAAATGCCACGACAAGCGCGGCAACCAATAACATTAAACGTTTCATATTCATTCGTTTGCAAATTTATTCAAAATAGCGATCTCCTCCGCCCAACGGCTCTCGTCGGGAGTTTCGAGAATCAGTGGCAGATCGTCGAAACGGCTGTCGCGGGCGATAAATCGGAAGCAATCCCAACCGATCTGACCCTCACCGAGCGGGGTGTGGCGGTCGATGCGGCTGCCCAGCGGTCGCAGGGCATCGTTGAGGTGCATACCGCGCAGATATTCAAAGCCCACCTCGCGGTCGAACTCCTCGAACGTGCGCTCGCAAGCAAGCTCCGACGAGAGGTCGTAACCCGCTGCAAATGAGTGGCAAGTATCAAGACAAACACCCACACGCGAGCGATCCTCAACCCCGTCGATAATCCTTCGCAACTGCCAGAAAGCGAAGCCCACATTGGAACCTTGACCCGCCGTATTTTCGATCACGGCCGTAACGCCTTTGGTTGCTCGCAAGGCGATGTTGATCGACTCGGCAACGCGATCCAGACACTCCTCGGTCGAGATCTTTTTCAGGTGCGAGCCGGGATGAAAATTGAGTCGATCAAGACCGAGCTGCTCGCAACGCTGCATCTCATCGAGGAAGGCCTCGCGCGAACGCTCCAAACCCTCCTGTTCAGGGTGGCCGAGATTGATCAGATAACTATCGTGCGGAAGCACGTGTTTCGGGTCGATGCCCGCTGCGGCAAGCTCACGACCAAAGGCCTCGATCGAGGTGGCCGAGAGTGGCGCAGAACGCCATTGGCGTTGGTTTTTGGTAAAGAGAGCGAAGGCCGTTGCTCCGATCTCCACCGCATTGCGGGGGGCATTTTCGACACCGCCCGATGCGCTTACGTGTGCTCCAAAAAACTTCATACGAATTGTGGTTTTGAGGTTCGGGATCAACCTTTTTGCGGTTTCCCCATACAAAGCTACGATTATTTTGCATAAAGTGCCACATTTCGCGCCAAAAGTTTTACAAGTTATCGCTCTCGGAGGCCATTTTCTCGATTGTTTTAGTTATCTTTGTACGAATGTTTATTTATAGAAAACGCAATACAAATGGGCGACCTGCAAACAATACAAAATAAAATTTACGAGATTCGGGGACAACGAGTGATGTTGGACCGCGATCTGGCGGAGTTGTATCAAGTTTCGACAAGTGCGCTCAACCAAGCCGTCAAACGAAACATCGAGCGATTTCCTGCGGATTTTATGTTTCAACTATCAGACGAGGAGATTGAAAATTGGAAATCACAAATTGTGATAACCAAATCTATTACGATGGGTCTGCGCCATAAGCCGTTTGCTTTTACCGAACAGGGAGTTTCGATGTTGGCGTCAGTATTAAGAAGTAAGGTTGCTGTTCAGGCAAGTATTGCCATTATGCGAGCATTTGTAGCTATGCGCAACTATATCTCGACAACTTCGATCGTTACGGCCGAATTGGCTGAAATTCGCACAAAACTCGCTCTGCTCGAACGCAACGATGAGGATAATGCAGCGGCTGTAAATGATTTATCGGAGGACATTCATCAAGAATTAGAGACAATTTATGAGGCAATCGCGGCTCTGTCGATTAAGAAAAGAGAGCCGATACGCAATCCGATTGGATTCAAAAAATAAGATAACTAAAAAACAAAAGTATATTATGAGAAAAACAGCATTATACTCTCTATTTGCGCTGGTAGCGACAATATCCATCGAGCAGGCTTCGGCGCAATTCACTATCGACAACGTCAAGACTCGTCCCACATCGAAGGAGGTGGTCAATCACAAAGACACCGTAACCCGTTCGGAGATGAGTACCGAATATTTCAACGAGGCCCGTTATCGTGCCGAGCGCGCCGCAATCCGCAAGGAGCGCAATAAGTTCGAGTTCACGGCCTCGATTCAGGGCACGATGACCTCGTACAACGATGCGTGGATTGCCAATTCGGGAGGTGATAATGCCGTGGCGGCTCTGGCAAAGGTTTTGCTCAAACACAACTTCAAGAAGGGCAAGTTCGAGGTCGATAATAAGATCGACGCAAAGTTCGGCTACAACCGTATGAAGGTCGAAACAACGCTCGACGACGGAACGGTCAATAACAAGGGGGTCTGGTTCAAGAATCAGGACGAGTTCCTGCTCGAAACCAAGCCCGCAATCAAATTCTCGAAGAATTGGGATTTCAGTTCGATTATCAAGTTCCGTAGCCAATTCGCATCGGGTTACAAGTCGCGCACCGAGCAGGAGCAGCAGCACCGCAAGAGCGCGATGTTTGCGCCGGCATACTTCGACGTGTCGCTCGGTTTGACCTACTCGTGCCCCAAGAAGGGCTTCCCGATCAAGATCAACTTGGCACCGTTGGCAATGAACGCTACATTTGTCAATAGCGAGTTGGTGCGCGAGAATGGCTATCTGTACGGCTTGGCAAACAAGGACAAGACCTCGAAATGGGAGGGCGGTTCGTCGGTGCAGATCGACTTCGACCGCAAGTGGGGCAAGCGCGAGTGGTTCCGCTACCGCACTACGCTCTATTCGTTCTCCGGCTGGATGACCAACATCGGACTGGACAACAAGGTGCGCGACTATGGCGACTACGTAGTGGCCTACGATAAGTGGGTTGCCGAGGGTAAGAAGGGAGAGAAGCCCATTCTGCCCGTTCACCCGACGGTTCGTTGGGAGAATACCATCTCGCTCAAAGCGTCGAAGTATTTCACCACCGACATCTCGTTCCAGCTCTACTACAACCGCGCACAGCACCTTAAAGTGCAGACACAGACCCTGTTGAGCGTCGGTTTGAGCTACACGTTCAAGAACAAGTAACAACGAACAAGAATGTACAAAAATAGCCGAAATAAGGTCCTCATACCGTTGCTACTGGCCGTAGCATTGGCGGTGGGTCTGATTGTCGGGCAGTCGATGGGTCGCAGCACGGCCGAGTCGCAGTTCCGCCGCGTGATCTCGCACCTGCGCCCGCCCTACGACAAGCTCAACCGCACGATGGCTCTGATCCAGAACGAGTATATCGACTCACTCGATATGGACTCGATCACCGAGCAGGTGTTGCCATTGCTCATTCAGCAGTTGGACCCCCACTCGATGTATATCCCTGCGCAGGCGATGCAGGCGGTCAATGAGCCGCTCGAAAGCGAATTTGACGGAATCGGCGTGGTCTTCAATATGGCCACCGATACGGTCATCGTGCTCAATGTCGTGCCGTCGGGACCGAGCCAGAAGGCGGGTGTGCAGAATGGCGACCGCATCCTGCGCATCAACAATCGCGCAGTGGCAGGTCAGCGCGTTCCGCAGGACAGCATCGTGAAGATGTTGCGCGGACCGCGTGGCAGCGAGGTGCGACTGACACTCGAACGATTGACAATTAAAGATACTATCAATCTGACGGTTACGCGCGACGCAATTCCTTTGAAGAGTGTCGATGCGGCATTTATGCTCTCGGACAAGGTGGGCTTCATACGTCTGTCGGCCTTCGCCAAAAATTCCTATGTCGAGGTGCTGCGTTCGATCATCTTCCTGCGTGCCGAGGGTATGGAGAAGCTCGTCTTCGACCTGCGTGGCAATACGGGCGGATTCTTGGATCAGGCCATTTTGATTGCCAACGAGTTCCTGCCCGAAAATCGAATGATCGTCTATACCGAAGATCGCCACGGCAAGCGCACAGCGGAGTATTCCGACGGCAACGGTGCCGCAACGGATATCGCGCTGGCGGTGCTCATCGACGAGGAGAGCGCATCGTCGAGCGAGATTCTGGCGGGAGCGTTGCAGGATAACGACCGAGGTGTGATCATCGGTCGCCGTTCGTTCGGCAAGGGTCTGGTGCAGCAGCAGATACCGTTCGATGATGGCTCGGCACTGCGACTCACCACGGCACGCTACTTCACACCGACAGGCCGCTCGATCCAAAAGCCCTACACAACGGGCGATGCAGTGGGCTACGAGCGCGAGATCTACGAGCGTTATGCCCACAATGAGATGTTCTCGGCCGACTCGATCCGCTTTGCCGACTCGCTGCGATATATCACCCCCGCAGGTCGCACGGTCTATGGCGGCGGAGGTATTATGCCCGACCGCTTTATCCCGATGGATACGACCGATATGACCCGTTACTACATCGAGGTTGTGGGTCGCAATATCCTCTATCGCTACACGATCGAGTATGGCGATCGCCACCGCGAGGCGTTGAACAAGGTGCAGACGACGGCCGAGTTGCGAGCACTGCTCGATGCCGATCGCAACCTCCTGAACGACTTTGTCGCCTATGCCGCGCGTCGGGGTGTGCGCCCCGCGTGGAGCGATATCCGCCGTTCGCGCAAGCTGTTGGAGGCGCAAATCAGAGCCTTCATCGGTCGCAATACGGCACTCGAAGATGCAGGTTACTACTCCGAAATTCACGCCGTAGATACGGTTGTTGCGGCGGCAATCGAGGAGCTTGAAAATATGGACAATACTCTGGAACCCAAAACAATAGAGCAAGATGAAGATTAAGATATTCGGCATTGTGGCTACGGCGGCGATCGTGGCTGTGATCGCTCTCGCGTTGATCAATATCGGCAATTACCACTCGCTGCTGCCCGAACGCAAAGTGGCTGCCGAGCAGTGCGACAGCATTGAGCAGAATGAGCCGATAACCGATTCCACAACCCAACAAACAATCGAGGAGATGACAAGCGAAATCGCCACCGAGCAGACCGAAAAATTGACCGAGAAGCAGGCTGCAAAGCAGACAGCAGAGCCGACCGAGGAGCCGATTGCAATCGACGTAATTCCCGAACTCTCGACCGACAAAATCCGCGTTGCAGTCCCTGCGACCGAGTCGGCGTCGGAAGCGTCGAAACCGTCGGAGGCTGTGGCAAACGAAAACGAATAAACGAAGGCTCGGCAACCCAAAACGAATAAACAAGAAAACTAAAAAATAAAACTAACCTACACCTATGTTAGACGCACAATACAAGTCATTCTATGACGAATTATTGCGAGCGAAGATCGACCGCAAGCGACTCATAACCGATCCGCTGCGTCTGTTCGCACTCGGTACCGATGCGAGTTTCTATCGCCTGATTCCGAAGTTGATCGTACGCGCCACCACGACCGAGGAGATCCGCGCAATCGTGGCTGCCGCAAACAAATTCTCGATTCCCGTAACCTTCCGCGCCGCAGGTACGGCACTTTCAGGCCAGTCGGCTACCGACTCGGTGCTGGTACTGACGGGCAAAGATTGGGAGGGTATCAAGATCGACGCTACGGGCGAACACGTTGAGGTTCAGCCGGGTATCATCGGTGCGCGCGTCAATCAGCTGTTGGCACCCTACGGTCGCAAGCTCGGTCCCGATCCCGCATCGGTACGCTCGGCGATGATTGGCGGTATCGTTGCCAACAACGCCAGCGGTATGAACGGAACTGACGAAAACAGCTACAAAACGATCGACTCTGTGCGCATCGTGTTGGCCGACGGTACGGTGCTCGATACGGGCAGCCCCGCCAGCCGCGACGAGTTCCGTCAGACGCACCCCGAATTCCTTGCACGTTTGGAGGAGATTCGCCGCCGTATAGCTGACAATGAGGCTCTTACGGCTCGTGTACATAAGAAATACAGCATCAAAAACACAACCGGTCTGGGTCTGAATTCGCTGGTTGATTACACCGATCCGTTCGATGTGATCACCCACCTGATGGTCGGCTCGGAGGGTACGTTGGCATTCATCGACCTGGTGCGCCTCTCGACCCTCGAAGCTATGCCCTGCAAGGCCAGCGCAATGCTCTACTTCAACGATATGCGCACGGCGTGCGAGGCTGTGCAGCAGTTGAAGGGCTCGCCCGTTGGCAGTGTCGAGCTGCTGGACCGTCTGGCAATCCGTTCGATCGAGCATATGGAGGGTATCCCTGCCTTTATCCACACGTTGCCCGAAGATGGCACGGCTCTGCTGATCGAAACAACGGCGCGCGATAAGGCTCAACTCGATGCCAACATCGCAGCGATCAATGCGTTGATCCACCCCGAACAGCTGGCTGCGCCGATCGAATTTACCGATAAACCCGAAGAGTACTCGAAGTATTGGAAGATGCGTTCGGGCGTGTTCCCCTCGGTGGGAGCAATGCGTCAGCCGGGTACGTCGTGCCTGATCGAAGACGTTGTGTTCCCGATGGAGGTACTGCCCGATGCGACGATCGACCTGCAACACAAGATCGCCGAATATGGCTATGAGGATGGCGTGATCTATGGCCACGCAATCGAGGGTAACTACCACTTCATCATCAACGAGGACTTCTCGAACCCCTCGCGCGTGAACCACTTCGACTGCTTCCTGCACGACATCGCGCGTCTGGTTGTGGAGAAGTACGACGGTTCACTCAAAGGCGAGCACGGCACGGGTCGCAACATCGCTCCCTACGTAGCTTACGAGTGGGGCGAGGAGCTGTGGCAGGTGATGAAGGATTTGAAGGCATTGTTCGACCCGAACAATATCCTCAATCGCGGCGTTATCTTCAACGACGACCCGAAGTGTAATATGAAGAACCTCAAAGCGATGCCGCAGACCAACAAGAATGTCGATCGCTGTATCGAGTGCGGTTTCTGCGAGGTCAATTGCCTCACTTGCGGCTTTACGCTCTCGGCTCGTCAGCGCATCACCTCGCAGCGCGAGATCACCCGTCTGCGCACATCGGGCGAAAATCCCGAACTGCTGAAAGCATATCTGAAAGAGTACCGATATTATGGCGAGCAGACCTGCGCAGGCGACGGTCTGTGTTCGACCTCGTGCCCCGTACAGATCAATACGGGCCACCTGACACACGACCTGCGCGAGGCCGCTGCGACACCCACCACGAACAAAATCGCGCAATGGACCGCCGACAACTTCTCGACCATTACGTCGGCTATGCGCGTGGGTTTGAAGGGCGTCAATGGTCTGCGCGTAGTGTTTGGTAGTCAGCTCTTTGGAGCTATGGCTCGTGGTGTTCGTACGTTGAGTGGCGGTCTGATTCCGCTCTGGACACGCTCAATGCCGCGCGGTGCCGACGGACCCAAGCAGGGCGAGGTGAACGAGGCCAACCCGCGTAAGGTGGTCTATTTCCCCAGCTGTATCAATCAGGTGATGGGTACCTCGGCGATGGACTCGACCAAGGAGCCTCTGCACCGCGTGATGGAGCGCGTGATGCGCCGTGCGGGATTCGAGGTGATCTACCCCGAACGTATGGAACACCTCTGCTGCGGTACGATCTGGGAGAGCAAGGGCTTCCCCAAGCAGGCTGACGAGAAGTCGGCCGAGTTGGAGGCGGCTCTGCTCAAAGCATCGAACAATGGCGAGTACCCCGTTGTCTGCGACCAGAGCCCCTGCCTCTACCGAATGAAGAACGTAATGAAGGGTTTGAAGCTCTACGAGCCTGCCGAGTTTATCTTGGAGCACTGCGCCGAGCACCTCACATTCAAGCCCGTAGATGAGAAGATCGCTCTGCACTACACCTGCTCGATGCGCAAGATGGGCAAGACCGATTGTCTGCTGCGTCTGGCCCAGATGTGTACGTCGAGCGCGATGGTTCCCGAAGAGGTCGGTTGCTGCGGCTTCGCGGGCGATCGCGGCTTCACCTTCCCCGAAGTCAATGCCTACGCACTGCGTAAGTTGCGCCCGCAGGTGGAGCAGAAGGGTATCACATCGGGCTACTCGAACTCGCGCACCTGCGAGATCGGTCTGGCGACCAATTCTGGCGTGCCCTACTCGTCGATTGTCTATTTAGTCGATCGCTGCACCGCAGAGGAGTAGTTGCACCGCAGAGGAGTAGTTGCACCGCAGAGGAGTAACCGAACGTCGAGAAACAATTCTCAATTCATAATTAGGCCGTGCCCTTCGGGGTGCGGCTTTTTTTGATTCACAATTCACGATTCACGATTTACAGCACTCAACCCACAATACACCTCCGCCTACACGATTAATCACTCTTCGACGGCCACTCCTCCTCAGCTGCGAATTAAAAAATCTCTTTCAAAAAAGCGAAACCGACACCAAAAACAGCCCCAATTTGCAAAAAACGCAACCAAATTTATGCGCAGAAAGGCTTATTTTTAGAAAAATAGTTTTCTTAAAGCGTTTTTATTAGGAATTCTTTGAAAAAATTTATATTTTTGCATCAATTGGAAAAGTAATAAATTAAAATGCCGAAAGTCTATGACAAGGCAAATGCGAGGACTAAACCCGATTGGCTGAAAATTAGACTCACTGGAAACGAAGAGTATGCAGATGTAGCACGTATCGTCAGGGAACACCACCTACACACAATTTGTAGCAGTGGTATGTGCCCTAATAAGGCAGAGTGTTGGAGCCGCCGTACAGCGACTTTTATGATTCTGGGCGACGTGTGTACCCGTGCCTGCCGTTTCTGTGCCACCAAATCGGGGCGAGCTTTGCCTCCCGACCCTGAGGAACCCGAAAGAGTTGCTCAATCTGTCGCACTGATGGGGCTGCGTTATGCAGTCATCACATCGGTTACGCGCGACGATCTGCCCGACGGCGGTGCCGAACATTGGGCAGAGACCGTGCGTGCTATCAAACGTCGTAATCCACAGACTGCCGTAGAACTTTTGATCCCCGATTTCGATGGTCGCAAGGAGCTGATTGACATCGTATTGGAGGCTGGTGCCGATGTGGTTGGACACAATGTCGAGACCACACGCCGCATCACGCCGTTGGTACGTGCGCGCGCGAAGTACGAAACTTCGCTCGCTACGCTGCGCCACATCGCCGAGTCGGGAGTGAAAGCCAAAAGCGGCATTATGGTCGGATTGGGCGAAAGCGACGATGAGGTTCTTGAAACTCTCGCCGATCTGCGCGAGGTAGGATGTCGGATCGTTACGTTGGGTCAATATCTACAACCCACCGAAGAGCACTATCCGGTTGCTGAATTTATTACACCTGAAAAATTTGAGTACTACAAAGCCCAAGCCGAGCGTTTAGGTTTCGACTACGTGGCCAGCGCACCGTTGGTACGTTCGTCGTATATGGCCGAACGCGCGTTGGATAAATGCCGAGAATAGAGATGAAAACCGCACGCGCCGAGTACCTCGATTTGGGACTCATCGACTACGAACAGGCTTGGGAGCTGCAACGCTCACTGTTCGATGGTCTGCTGGCGCAAAAGAGTGCGGCATCAACCAACAAGGGTAATGTAGCGAACACGGCAACGACCAATGAGTCGGAGGTCGATGCTGTTTGTTGTGCGGAGAGAGATCTGCCCGCCGAGGCCGGTTACGTACTGCTGTGCGAACACCGACCCGTATATACGCTTGGTAAGAGTGGCCACAAGGAGAATATTCTCTTCACCGAGCAGTTGCTCCGCCAGATCGGAGCCACGTTCTTTCATATAGATCGCGGTGGCGACATTACCTTTCACGGTCCCGGTCAGGTGGTCGGTTATCCGATCCTCGACTTGGAGAAGTTGGGCATCGGCCTGAGGGATTACATCGCGGCATTGGAGCAGTCGGTTATCGATTGCGTAGCCGAGTACGGCATCAAAGCGGGCCGTATGGAGGGTGCCGCAGGTGTCTGGATCGAGGAGCAGGGTCGCCCGCCACGCAAGATTTGCGCAATCGGAGTGCGTTCGTCGCGCTATGTTACGATGCACGGTTTTGCGCTCAATGTCGCAACGGATTTGCGTTACTTCACCTACATCAATCCGTGCGGTTTTGTCGATCGCGGTGTCTGCTCGATTGAGAGTGAAGTGGGACACACGGTCAGCATTGAAGAGGTGAAGGAGAAGATTATTAACTGTTTAGAGAAAAATTTGAATGTTAAAATATATAAAAATTAAACGTTATGCCTATAGAGAAGAGATGGGTAGTCAAATCTCAGGGCGATGCGAAGGCGGTGGCGGAGCTGTCCACCGGATTAGGTATCTCCCCTGTGTTGGCTAACCTGCTTGTACAAAGAGGCATAGACACATTGGACAAAGCAGAGCGTTTCTTCAATCCGCGCCTCGAAGAGCTCCACGATCCGTTCCTGATGAAGGATATGGACCGCGCAGTCGAGCGAATCGAGCGAGCCGTCAAGAACAATGAGAAGATTATGGTTTATGGCGACTACGACGTGGATGGAACAACCGCCGTTGCGTTGGTCTATACCTTCCTCCGAAGGTTAGGACACGACAACCTGCGTTTCTATATCCCCGACCGCTATAACGAGGGTTACGGCGTGTCGATCAAGAGTATAGATTACGCAGCAAGCAAGGGTGTGAGCCTTGTGATCACACTCGATTGCGGCATCAAAGCGTCCGAAAAGGTGGCCTATGCCAAAGAGAAGGGTATCGATTACATCATTTGCGACCATCACCTGCCCGCAGACCATCTGCCGGAGGCGGTCGCTGTACTCGATCCCAAACGCCACGATTGCCAATATCCGTTTAAGGAGTTGTCGGGTTGCGGTGTCGGTTTCAAATTGGTGCAGGCCTATGCCCTGCGCAACAACATTCCGTTCTCGGAGGTCGAGCGATTGCTCGATTTAGTTGTGGTGAGTATCGCGTCGGATATCGTTCCGCTTACGGGCGAGAACCGAATTCTGGCTCACTTCGGCCTCAAACGCCTCAACGAGAACCCCGGTAAGGGACTACTGTCGATTATCAAGATCTGTGGCCTCGAAAAGCACACGATCACAATCGACGATATTGTATTTAAGATTGGTCCGCGTATCAATGCCGCAGGCCGTATGCGTGTCGATGAGGAGGATGAAAATGCAGCTCCATCGGGTGGCCACGCAGCGGTCAATCTTCTGATTGAGCGCAACGAAAAGGCGGCCGAGAACTTCGGTTCGATGATCGACACGTTCAATCAGGACCGCAAGAGTATCGACCGTTCGGTAACCATCGAGGCTCACGAACTGATCGAGTCGAACCCCGACTTGAAGAACCGCAAGAGCACGGTGATCTACAATCCGAAGTGGATGAAGGGCATCGTGGGTATCGTCGCTTCGCGTCTGATCGAGACCTACTACCGCCCGACGGTTGTGATGACGATGAGCAACGGCTTTGCAACGGGCTCGGCGCGTAGCGTTCCCGGCTTCGACCTCTATCAGGCGGTCGAATCGTGCGCCGATCTGTTGGAGAACTTCGGTGGTCATATGTACGCCGCAGGTCTGACAATGAAGCCCGAAAATGTCGAGGAGTTCACCCGCCGTTTCAACGCCTACGTCGAGGAGCATATCGACCCACAGATGCTTATCCCGCAGGTCGAGATCGACGCCGAGTTGCTGTTTAGCGATATCACAACGGGATTCCGCCGCGACCTGAATCGTTTCCAGCCCTTCGGACCGGGCAATACTGCACCCGTGTTTATCACTCGCGGTGCCAGCAGCCACGGCGACGCGCGTCTGGTTGGTGCCGAGTGCGAGCACCTACGTATGGATCTGATGCAACGTCAGAAGCCCAACACAACGCTGCAAGCTATTGCTTTCCAGCAACCTACGCACTTCGAGTGGATCCGCAGTGGTCGCCCTGTCGATGTCTGCTACACGATTGTCGAGAATCACTATCGCGGCACGGTTTCGACCCAGCTGCGCGTGAAGGACATCAAACGTTGCAACAATAACAAGCAGTAGATAGTGGGACGAAGACCGAAAGGTTGCCCAAACAAACTTCACATAGAAAAAGCCGCACCTAAATTTCGGGGTGCGGCTTTTTATTTAGTCCAATCCGACTCATCGCAAAGAGTTAAGACTCCTGCGGATAATCGACGTTGTAGTGGCAACCAACCGACTCTTTGCGATCGCGGCCCTGCTTGATAACCAGATAGGCCACGGCAATCATATTGCGCAGCTCGCACAGGTCGCGGTTGGGCGTAGTCTTGTTGTAGAGCTCCTCGGTCTCGTGCCAGAGAATCTCCAAGCGGCGCATTGCGCGTTTCAGGTAGAGGTTCGAGCGCACGATACCGACGTAGTTCGACATAATCTGCTGCATTTCACGCTTCGACTGGATGATGAGCAACATCTCCTCGGTGTTCGACGTGCCCTCGAAGTTCCAATCGGGAATACCCTCCTGAATCTCGGTGCGCTCGAAGCGTTCGATGGCGTGCTTTGCAGCCTGGTCGGCATAGACCACAGCCTCGATCAACGAGTTCGAAGCCAAGCGGTTAGCACCGTGCAGACCCGTGCAAGAGCACTCGCCCAGAGCGTAAAGGCGTTTGATCGAGGTCTGACCGTTGAGATCGACCTTCACACCACCGCAGCAGTAGTGCGCAGCAGGCGTAACGGGGATATAGTCCTTGGTGATGTCGATTCCGAGCGAGAGACATTTCTCGTAGATATTGGGGAAGTGGCTACGGATCGAGTCAGCGTCTTTATGCGTAACATCCAGATATACAAACTCTTCGCCACTGCGTTTCATTTCGCGGTCGATAGCTCGTGCCACCACGTCGCGCGGTGCGAGCGAGCCCATCGGGTGATACTTGTCCATAAACTCCTTGCCATTGGGCAGACGCAGGATCGCACCAAAACCACGCATCGCCTCGGTGATCAGGAACGAAGGACGCTCACCGGGGTTGTAGAGCGACGTGGGGTGGAACTGGATGAACTCCATATTGGTAATTATCGCCTTTGCGCGGTGGCACATTGCGATACCGTCGCCCGTAGCGACAATGGGGTTAGTCGTTGTGCCATAGATGTTTCCGCAACCTCCCGTCGCCACGACCGTAAAGCGCGAGAGCATCGTTTCGATGCGGCCCGAATCCATATCGAGCACATAGGCACCGAAGCAGGCCAAGCCGCGCGTGTGGCGCGTTACGAACTCGCCCAAGTGGTGCTGGGTCAGCAGGTCGATTGCAAAGTGGTGCTCCAAAACGGTGATATTGGGGTGCTGGCGCACGCTCTCAATCAGGGCGCGTTCGATCTCGGCACCCGTCAGATCCTTGTGATGCAGGATGCGGTGCTCGGAGTGTCCGCCCTCGCGGTTGAGCTCGAAGCGTCCGTCGGGAGTGCGGTCGAAGCGTGTTCCCCACGCAATGAGATCGGCGATCAATTCAGGCGCACGACGTACGACCAGATTGACAGCCTCCGCATCGCAAATACCTGCGCCACAGATCATTGTGTCTTTGATATGTTTCTCGAAAGTGTCGGGTTCGTAGGTAACCGAGCAGATACCGCCTTGAGCGTAATTAGTGTTACACTCGACCATTTCGCCCTTTGTAACGATCGTTACGTGGCCAGCTTCGGCAGCTTTGAGTGCGAACGACAGACCTGCCGCGCCGCTACCGATAACCAAGAAGTCAGTTTTCATTCTTGTATTTAGAGTTATAGTTGCACAAAGATAGCAAAATAGTAACACAAAAAGCACACCCGCGTGAAACTTTTTTCATCGGGGTGTGCTTGAATCTGGTTTTGTAGTGTGCTCTATTTTGTCTTTGGTCGAATTTGGGTTAAGCGTGAAATGTTGCGCACGTCGAACTGCCCATAGATACCCATAACAACCCACTCATCGTCGCTGAACGAGAGCATTAGCAATCGGTTTTTGCCCTCTTTCGAGTTAAACACGTAGAAACTAACCTCACGTCCACCCTCGCTGACCGACGACACCAACTTGTAGCTGGACGAGCTGATCACGGCGCGGGCGTCGGCAACGAAACTCTCGTTGTAGGTCGAGGTCGAGATCACCTTGATGTGGTCGATGCCTGCTAACGTACGACGCATTTCGCGGTCGGAGGTTTGCTCGCTCATCATCTCCATCATCTTGCGTCCGAGCACCACGGTGCGGAACTCCTTGTTGTTCTCGTAGCGGTTGAAGAAGGAGGTGTAACTGAACTCCTGTGCCGCACCGACGAGCGGCAACAACAACATTATTAATAACAGTAAACGTTTCATAATGAGTCGAATAGTTTAGAATTTCACACCACCAACATTGATCGTTGCACCGAGCGAGAAGATATTGCCCAAGGGACCTACTCCTTTGCGGAACAGCGGCGTAAACGAGTACTCGGTGTAGAATCCGAACGACGAGTAGTTGATCGACGCACGAATGGCACACTGATAGGGGTTGATACCTCGGATTGTGTTGCTACGCATTTTGGGTTTCTTATAGACGGTACGTTGGGAAAAGTTGATCGAGTTGATTACCGACACATCAAACGATAGATCCGACGGACGATGAAGGACTTTGAATCCGATCGGAATACCGATACGCTCGACAAAGAGCTTCGATTTCTTGTACTCGCGGTCGAGGGCGATGGGCACCACGCGTCCCGTGGCGTCGTTGCCGAGTGTGCGGTCGGGCTGCAACGAGAAGTTGTCGTTCGAGATACGCAGACCGGTGTAGAAGTAGCACTTGGTCGGTACGCGGCTGTCGCTCAGGCGCAGCGAGTAGCGGAAGAGGGTTGTGGCAAAGTGCACCGATTTGCGACCACGTGCCATAAATCCCTGCTCGTCAGCCGAGTAACCCGCATATCCTTCGTCGATCAGGCGCACCGTGCCGATATCCATATTATATGCACCGATGGCAAACTCGGAGCGTCGTTCGGGCTTTTCGGGCGCACCGATCGAGATCACAAAGCCGCCAACTTCCAAGTCGAGGGTTGCGGTGTGAGTGTCGGCACGCAGCACAATGTCGGTGCTGTCGGTAAGGGGCGTTGAGGTTGTGGGCGCAGTGGTTGCGGCAGCGTCGGGCGCGGACTCTTTAACAATCTCCTCGTTGGGCTGCTGGGCGGCGGCCGTGGTGGCTGCAAATATCATTGCAAGTATGATTATGATTCGTTTCATAGCGGTATCGGTTTTGGGTGGGGTTAATTATTTACATCTAAATTGTTTTCGTTGTTGAGGTTTTCGAGCAAGGTCAGCACCTGCATCGTCTGGTCCAACTCGTCCAAATGTTCGAAACAGCACGTCTCATTCATCGCTATTTGAGCGTCGTAGATCGCCTCGCCATTGATGTAGCAATAGGGCTCGCGGTCGATCGAAATTGCGACCACCATTGCCACCACTGCTGCCGCAGCCAATCCCCACTGCACCACGCGCTGCAAGGGTCGAATCGACTGACGACGAGCGCGTTGCTGACACTTGACGGGTTGCGGATTGCGTTCCTCGGCCAATGCTCGGTAGCCCTCGAAGGCGGTTGCCACCCACGCCAAGCGAGCGGGTAGAGTCTCGCCACACGCCTCGACGAGCGATCGCAGTTCGTGCTCCTCGGCGTCGGTTGTCGAGCCATCGAGCCACAGCTCAACGAGTTGATCAATGCGTTCGATAGATTTGTCCATAGTCGGTTGTTTTTTCGATTATCTCTTTCAGTTGTCGGCGACCTCGCGAGAGAATCATTCGCACGTTGGCCTCATCGAGGTTCAACATCTGGCCAATTTCACGACAGTTGTAACCTTCGATTTCGCGCAGATGGATCACCTCGCGTTGACGGTCGGGCAGTTGGGCAATGGCCTTGCGCACAGCCTCGCGCACATCGCTCCGAGAGTCCTCAGTCGCCACTTCGGGCAGTCGCTCTCGAACCTCCTCACGTTGGCGACGCAAGCGATCGAGGCAGGCGTTACGTACCGCCGTCATTGCCATTGAGTGCGCACCTCGATGTTGCTCCAACGCCTCGTGTCGGCGCCACAAACGCTCTTCGACATCGGCTACCGCGTCCTCGGCCTCGACCTGCACACCGAGCAGCGTGTGGGCGAAACGATACATACGATCGTGAAGCGTAGCGATAAATATGTCAAATTCGTTTGGGGTCATTTCGAGTTTCTGTCCGTAAGTAATACGTTTGGGCGCACCAAAGTGCAACAAAGATGCGTAAAATTTCCGAGAAAGTTTCA
>CALBQR010000051.1 GCA_937899895.1 uncultured Alistipes sp. | reverse complement strand
CGTAAGGCGACCGTTACATCATACCGCCCATACCGCCTGCGGGCATCGGGGGAACAGGATTTGCCTCCTTCTTCTCCGCTAACACGCACTCGGTGGTCAGGAACATCGACGCAATCGACGCTGCATTCTCCAATGCCACGCGCGAAACCTTGGTCGGGTCGATGATACCTGCTGCGAGCATATCCTCGTAGCGGTCGTCGCGAGCGTTGTAACCAAAGGCACCCTCGCCCTCCTTAACCTTATTGACTACTACCGAGCCCTCGCCGCCTGCATTTGCAACGATCTGGCGCAGAGGCTCCTCGATAGCACGCTTAACGATGTTGATACCCGTTGTCTGGTCCTCGTTTGCGCCTTTGAGATTCTCCAAAGCAGCCGTTGCGCGGATGTATGCAACACCGCCACCCGGAACGATACCCTCCTCAACCGCAGCACGTGTTGCAGCCAGAGCGTCATCAACGCGGTCCTTCTTCTCCTTCATCTCAACCTCGGTTGCAGCACCAACGTAGAGAACTGCCACGCCACCTGCCAACTTGGCCAGACGCTCCTGCAACTTCTCCTTGTCGTAGTCCGAAGTCGAGATCTCGATAGCGGCGCGGATCGATGCAACGCGAGCCTCGATAGCCTCCTTCGCACCGTCGCCATTTACGATGGTGGTGTTCTCCTTGTTCAGAGTTACCTTCTCGGCAGTACCGAGCATATCGATAGTAGCGTCCTCGATCTTCATACCCTTATCGGTCGAGATAACCATACCGCCCGTCAGGATTGCGATATCCTCCAACATCTCCTTACGACGGTCGCCAAAGCCCGGAGCCTTGCAAGCTGCCACCTTCAACGAGCCGCGCAGACGATTCACAACCAATGCCGACAGTGCGTCGCCATCAACATCCTCGGCGACGATCAGCAGCGAGCGACCGCTCTGAGCAACGGGCTCCAATACGCCCATCAGCTCCTTCATCGTCGAGATCTTCTTGTCGGTAACCAAGATGAAGGGCTTGTCCAACTCCGCGAGCATCTTCTCGGTATCGGTGATAAAGTAGGGCGAAATGTAGCCACGATCGAACTGCATACCCTCAACAACCTCAACGTGAGTCTCGGTACCCTTGGCCTCCTCGACAGTGATCACGCCCTCCTTATTGACCTTGCTCATCGCCTCGGCGATCAGCTTACCGATGTTTGCGTCGTTGTTAGCCGAGATGGTTGCCACCTGCTCGATCTTGGCGATGTCCTGACCAACGGCCTGGCTCTGCTCTTTGAGCGACTCAACAACCGTAGCAACAGCCTTGTCGATACCGCGCTTCAAATCCATCGGGTTTGCACCTGCGGTTACATTCTTCAAACCTACACCGATAATAGCCTGCGCCAGCACGGTTGCTGTTGTGGTACCATCACCTGCGTCGTCGTTGGTCTTCGAGGCAACCTCCTTAACCATCTGCGCACCCATATTTGCAAACGAGTCCTCCAACTCGACCTCCTTTGCAACCGTAACGCCGTCCTTGGTTACCTGCGGAGCACCGAACTTCTTGTCGATGATCACGTTACGGCCCTTGGGGCCAAGCGTTACCTTCACTGCATTGCTCAGCGCATCGACACCCTCTTTGAGCAGCTCGCGCGCCTCAACGTTATATTTAATCTCTTTTGCCATAGTCTGTTTTCAGTTTAATCGGATTAGATAATAGCCAGAATATCGCTCTGACGCATAATCAGATAGCTCTCGCCCTCGACCTGAATCTCGGTGCCGGCATACTTACCATAGAGCACTTGGTCGCCCACGCTGACCTCCATCTTCACCTCTGCGGTACCGGGACCTACGGCCACTACTTTACCTGCGAGGGGCTTCTCTTTTGCTGTGTCGGGGATATACAAACCACCGGCGGTCTTCTCCTCTGCCTGATTGGGCAGGATGAGAACTCTGTCTGATAACGGTTTTACATTCATTGTTTCGATTATTTTAGATTTTTGTTAGTTTTCTGTTTTACGAGGAACATATATATCAATCGGTATGCCAAACCACGTTTGACACAGTTTTATGCCAAAATGCGCCGTGCGTCGAGCATTCCGTCTGCCACTTTGTCATACGCGGCATACGCGCGAGCTATCGACGGCCACCCTTCTTGCCGCCCTTCGTCGCTTTTGCTCCGCGCGAGGGCTTGGCACCCTTGCCGCGCGAGCCGTGGCGTTCCGTGCCCCAACTGTTTCCACCACGCTCGAAATAGCTCCAATCGAAGGTGTCGTTGCTACGCTCCGTAGTGCGCTGGGGGCGAGGGGCGGAGTTGCGCTTCGGGCGTTCGGTCTGCTCACGTACAGCCTGTTCTCGCTCCGCTGCAAATGCCTCTGCGGCAGCTCGCTCGGCCGGTGTGCGCTCTTCGCGTGTCGAACGCACCTCGCGCACAGCTCTTTCCTCACGTGCCGATCGCTCGCGGCGCGGCTTCTGCGCCTTCTCCGAACGCGCACCCTCGGTGATCTCGGCAACGGGTCGCTTGCCCTTGCGCAGTTTATTCAGTCGGCGCACAACCTCCTCGGCATCGGTAAAGGGCACAGTTACAAACGAATAGCAATCTGCAACCTTCACATCGCTGATATGTTTGTCGCGCAGATCGCACTCACGTTTGAGCAGTCCGACCAGCTTGCGACCGTCGAAACCATCCTTGCGACCAATCGACAGGAACAGACGCACCGTACCGCGACGATCCACCGCAAACGAGCGAATTTCGGGATACTGCTTCTCGTCAAGTTCATTCTTGAAGGCCATTCGCAGCAGTGCCGCCATCGCCACCTCCGGCGTATAGTCGCCCATCAGCTCGATGGCCATATCGGTATAAGTAACGTAGTTCTCACTCTCGATGACCTCGGCCATCTCGTCTTTGATGCGCTTGCGTTTCATCGCCACGATATCCTGCGGCGAGGGCAACTCCTCGCGCTTGATATCGACCTTAATGTCGCGTTTCAAGTAGCCAAACTGGCGGAACTCGGCGGGAGAAAGGAATGTAATCGCCGTACCCGCATTTCCCGCGCGACCCGTACGACCAATGCGATGCACGTAGCTCTCCGAATCCTGCGGCAACGAGTAATTAATTACGTGTGAGAGATTTACGATATCAATACCTCGCGCAGCAACGTCCGTAGCCACCAGAATATTGGCTTGGCGGGCCTTGAATCGGCGCAGGATCTTCTCGCGCTGTGCCTGCGACACATCGCCGTGCAGACCCTCGGCCGCATAGCCACGCTCCTGCAAGCGGTTTGCAATCTCATCAACCGCAACCTTCGTGCGGCAAAAGACAATGCCATAGAACTCCGCCTCGACATCGACAATTCGGGTCAGCGCATCGAACTTATCGCTCTCGCGCACCTCAAAGTAGATCTGGTCCGTGAGGTCGGTTGTCAGCTGCTGCGCCTCGACGCGAAGCATCTGCGGCTCACGCATATACGACTGCGACAGACGCACAATTCGTTCGGGCATCGTCGCCGAAAACAACAACACGCGACGCTCCTCGTTCATCGCCGCCATAATCGCCTCGATATCCTCGATAAAGCCCATATTGAGCATCTCGTCGGCCTCGTCGAGCACCATATAGCTGATTGACGACAGATCGAGCGAGCCGCGACCGATATGATCCAGCACGCGACCGGGCGTACCCACAACAATATCGACACCGCGCGACAGACGACGCAACTGCTCGCCAATCGACGCACCGCCATAAATTGCCGTTACCGACACTCGTTTTTCGTGGTTGAACGAGATCAACTCCTCGGTTACCTGCAACGCCAACTCGCGCGTAGGCACCAATATAATCGCCTGAACGCGACCCGCTTTGGGGGTCAGCAGTTGCAACAAAGGCAGTCCGAAGGCTGCCGTCTTGCCCGTACCCGTCTGCGCCTGCGCGATAAGGTCCGTACCCTCGCCAAGCAGTGCAGGGATCGTCAATCGCTGAATAGGCGACGGGCTCTCGAAGCCCTTTGCCTCGACCGCGCGCAACATCTGCTCATCAAGACCCAACTCGGCAAATGTCATTGTGGGGGCGTCAATCTCGTTTGTTTGGATAGTATTATTCTCTTGTTCCATTCTACGTAAGTTCACACAAGCAAAATAAGGGTGTCTGCAACAGACACCCTAAAAATTATCGTCGATCGCACCCATTGGGTATCGACCCGACACGCGACTCCCGAATTACAACGAGTTTACGTGGAGCTGAACGCTGCTCTTCAAGTTACCAGCCTTGTTCTTGTGGATAATGTGCATCTTTGCCAACTTATCCAACATCGAGCTTACCTTGGGCAGCAGAGCCTCTGCTGCGCTCTTCTCGTTAGTGTTACGCAGAGCCTTAACTGCGTTACGAGCGGTCTTGTGATACAGGCGGTTGTGAGCACGCTTGGTAGCGGTCTGACGAATTCTCTTTTCCGATGACTTATGGTTTGCCATAATCTGTTATAAAGTTTTTAATTCTTATTTTCAATTGTTTAGTAGCCCATAGGAGAGTCGAACTCCTCTTTCAAGAATGAAAATCTTGCGTCCTAACCGATAGACGAATGGGCCTTCCTGCTATACTTTCGACCGCGATTACGGTGATTTTTAGCGGTGCAAAGGTACGCAAAAAAGTTATACTTACAAATATTCCTCGATAAAAATATTATTTTTCCGCCTTATTTGTTCGTTTTTACCACTTTACGCATCTTCACTTTTATCTTTTCACGGCCGCGCACCGCGCCCTCTTCGGCTGTCGCTCCGCATTACTCGACACCAAAACGGCGGCGCGAAGCATCGAAACGAATTGCAATAAAGAGCAGTAACGTGAATGCCAGCAGCGACGAGCCGCCGTAGCTCATAAAGGGCAACGGAATACCCATCACAGGCATCAGACCGATTGTCATACCCACATTCACCATCAGGTGGAACAGCAAAATCGAGGCCACGCAGTAACAATAGATACGACCAAAGGGCTCCTCCTGACGCTCGCCGATGCGCATCAATCGCAGGATCAACGTGCAATACATCGCCAACACAACCAGACAGCCCAAGAAGCCCCACTCCTCGCCTACGGTGCAGAAGATGAAGTCGGTATGGTTCTCCGGCACGAAGTTATATTTCACCTGCGTACCCTCCAAAAAACCCTTGCCAAACAGTCCGCCAGAACCGATTGCGATCTTCGACTGATTGACATTGAAGTCGATACCCTGCGGGTCGTTGATAATGCCGAGGAACGAGTAGATTCGGTTCTGCTGATGCTCTTTGAGCACCGAGTTAAAGAGGAAGCTGGTTGTCGGCAGAAAGATCATCGAGCCGACGAAGAGAGCCAACACGATAAATATATTGTGCAGATGGGCGCGATAGGCATACACCGCCACCGCAACAAGCGACAACGCCGTCGTTCCCAGCAGCGCATTATAGGCCGACAACGACCACCCGAACAGATAGTTCGACACCAGATAGACCACAACGCTGACAAGTGCCAACACCGCCAGATAGATCAATCTCGATTGCCACTCGCCATTCATCAACACCTCACCCACCGTGCAGGCTACGATCAACAACACGAGCATCGTCATCGGGGTCAGCACCATCGAGCCGATAAACAGCGCGGCAAGCATCAGGAACGGAATACACAGCCACTTGTTCAAACCCTCGCGGTACAGCACGAAGATAAACGAGCAGAGCACAATACCCGAACCCGTATCGTTCTGCAAAATGATGATCAACAACGGCAGTGCAATGATCGTCGCCACCCGCAACAGATCGCCCAAACGACTGATCGAGAATGAGTAGGAGCTCATTACACGCGCCAGGGCCAATGCCGTCGCAATCTTCACCAACTCAACGGGTTGCAACGAAAAGAAGCCCAACTCGATCCACGCCTTCGCGCCATTGACCTCCTTACCGAAGAGCAACGTTCCGATAAGAATCAGCAGACCGCCGATATAGGCCGGATAGGCCAGCATATGGTAATATTTATCATCGAGCAACATCACCACCAGAGCCACTACTGCCGACAATCCGATCCAGAGCACCTGCTTGATGTAGAAGTGCGAGAACGCGAAGGGATCGACTGCCGCCTCATCGTACGATGCCGAGCAGATACTCATCCAGCCGACAGCAACCAACCCCACATAGAGCAGGATCATTACCCAATCGACCGACAGCGAGAAGACCGAACGCGACGGACCATATTTATCGTTTCTTAGCATTGGGATAGTAGATTTTCATCTGTTTAACTTGGTCGATCATATGCGGTCGGGTGATTGTATCCGTGAGATACTTCTCGATCAGCAGGCTGGCAATCGGCAATGCGATCGTAGCACCGAAACCGCCATTCTCGACATAAACCGAGATCGCAATCTTCGGGTCGTCCTTCGGCGCGAAACTCAGGAAGGTCGAGTGGTCGCGGCCGTGCGGATTCTGTGCCGTACCCGTCTTACCGCAGATATCAAGACCTGCCACAGCGGCACGCGTCGAGGTACCCGCCACATTGACACCCTGCCACATACCCTCGACAATCGGCTCGAAATGTTCGGCATCAACCTTCGTATAGATAGGCTCATAGAATCGCTGTTCGAGCGAATCGACACCCTCAACCGAGCGTACGATATGGGGAATGTAGTAGTGGCCGCGATTGGCGATGATTGCCGCCAAGTTGGCCATCTGCAACGGCGTACAGCCCAACTCACCCTGACCGATCGAGAGCGAAATGATGGTCTGCGACTTCCACGAGTTGCGATAGACGCGGTTGTAGAACTCCGACGTGGGAACAAAACCGCGTGTCTCGTTGGCAAAGTCCGAGTCGAGCGTGCGACCAAAACCGAACGAACGCACATAATCGGCCCAAACATCAAGGCCCTCCTTGACGCTCTCGTACTTTTTATTGTCGATGATATTGCGGAAGACGTAGCAGAAATAGGCGTTACACGAATTGGCAACCGCAGGGCGCAGATCGAGCGGCGAGGGATGCGCGTGGCACTTCATCTTGCGATTAGCCGCATAGGAGTAACCGCCATTACAGGGGTAGCTGTAACTCGGTTTGAGCACACCCTCCTGCAAGCCGATTAGACCCTGTACCAACTTAAATGTCGAGCCGGGGGGATAGTGCGACGACACCGCGCGGTTATACAGTGGGCGATGCGGATCGCGCAGCAACTTATTGTAATTCAGGCGCAAATTCTTACCAACAAGCTCATTCGGATCGTACGTAGGCGACGAAACCATCAGCAGAATCTCGCCCGTCGAAGGCTCGATAGCAACCACACTGCCCACCTTGCCCTCCATCAACTCCTCGGCCAGCTCCTGCAACTCGGCATCAATCGTGCAGACCAACGAGCGACCCGGCACGGGTAACGAGTCATACATACCGTCGCGGAATGAGCCCTTAATCACGCCGTGCGCATCAATCTCATTGACCTTCACGCCCTTCTTACCGCGCAGCACCTCCTCGTAGGCCGACTCCAAGCCACTGATACCGATATAGTCGCCCGCACGATATTCGGGACGCTTGCGCAACTGATCGGCATTGATCTCACCCACGTAGCCCATCAAATTGCCACCAATACGGCGCGGATAGGAGCGAATTGTACGATAAACCGTATAGAAACCTCTGAAATTGCACTCATCGAAACGCAACTTAACCTCCTTCGAGAGCTGGTTGGTAATCATCATCGGCACACGCGAACGGCTCTTGGCTCTGGTCAGCTGCTTGACAAGCTCCGCCTTCTCCATACCCAGCACGCGGCACATACGCATCGTATCGAAGCCCTCCTTCGGGATTTCGCGGGCGATAACCATCAAGTCGTACGCCTCGCGGCTCTGCACGATAAATTCGCCATTGCGATCGCGCACCTCGCCTCGCGGCGGATACTGCACCACGTGGCGCAGAGCATTGTTATCGGCCATATCCTTATAGCGGTCATCGACCAGCTGGATATAGAACAGACGACCCAATATCGTGCCGACAATCAGCAACACGATAAATTGGAGCGTTCTCATTCTCGCAAAGCCATCCTCTCTCTTTCCGCTCATAATACGCGTGCAACTTGCGAATTAAAGATTTTCGATGCAAAATAGACGATTGCCACCGTAACCGCACCACTCACCACAACGCGCAGCAGTGTCAGGTGGAAGTAGTCGAATGTCGCACACTCCATCGTGAAGTAGATCAGCGAGTGCATAACCACCGCCGCCACAACATAGCGAACAAAACCCAACACACCCAGACGATAGACCGAGGGCACACCGCCATCCGTAACGCTATCCTTCGAGCAGGTCAGTCGCAACAGACCGCCACGCAAGAAGGCTACGGGGAGCGTTGCGAGCGTATTCAGTCCCGCCGCACCCGTTGCCACGTCCATCACCACGCCCGTAAGCAGGCCCAGACCCAACACCAGCACCGGAATCGTCTCGATGGGCAGAAGGATTATAAATGCAATGTAAATCAGCGGATTGAGATAGACGCTCAATTCGAGGTTACTGAACAGAAAGATCTGCAACAGCACCAACACCACGAACAGCAGCGCATACTCTATAATTTTACGCATCATAGGCTTTCGGATTCTCTTAAAATCAATTTCTGAACAGCGAGTCGGCCTCGGCCTCCAATGCCGTCAGTTCGTAAATATCGAAATTCTTGATCAGCAACACATCATTCAGGCGGGTCATATCGGCCGCAAGACGCAGATCGACCTTAAACGACGAGGTAGGCTCATCGACCTCCAAATGCTCGATGTAGCCGATCGTAATATCCTCCGGGAAGAAGTGCGAGTAACCCGTCGAGACGATCGTGTCGCCCACCTCCACGGGGGCATATTTCGACAACTCGTGCATCTTCACGCGATGGGCATCGAAGCCCTCCCAATAGATCGAGCCGGAGTGGCCATCGCCCGCCAACTTACCGCTGGCATTGAACGAGGTATTGAGGATCGAGATTGCCACAGCGTAACGCTCCGAGCAACTCACAACGTAGCCCACCATTGCACCATCGGGCGTAATAACAGCCATATCGGCCTCAACGCCATCGCGCTGGCCCTTATTCAGAGTAAGGTAGTTATGCTGACGATTGACCGTATTGCGCACCACGCGGGCAGTCATATAGCTGAATTTGGTCTCTACCTCTGCGCCCAACGAATCCAGCTCCTTATAGACCTCGCTCTCGCGGTAGCGAGTCAATTCGTTCTGCAATGCCGCCATCTCATCCAGCAACACGCGGTTGCGTTTGCGCAAACCAAAGTATTCACCCACTCCCGAAATCGAGCCATACACGCCGCCCACAATGCTATTCGAGGTCGCAAGCAGACGCGCCTCGGCATAGCTGTTCGAGTGGGCGTAGTAGTGAATTGCCACAATCTCCAATACCACAAACAGCAACGGCAGATAGACTTTTTTGATAAACTCAACGAGTTTTAACATCTCTCACTCTGTTTCGATTTCAACAGCTTATTTAACCCAAGACAGGCGCATATCGACTATGCACCTGCCTCTCAATTCTTTACCTGTTCGTTCGACCGACTTATCGCATCAGGAACGAGAAACGATTGACGTTCTTCAACGCGATACCCGTACCACGCACAACAGCACGCAGAGGATCGTCAGCAACGATGAACGTAAGGTTGGTCTTTGCATTCAGACGCTTTGCCAGACCCTTGATCAACGCGCCACCACCCGTCAGGTAGATACCGTTCTTCACAACGTCGCTATACAATTCGGGCGGCATCTCTTCGAGCACCTTCATCAGCGCAGCATCGAGCTTCACAAGCGACTTCTCCAATGCGAATGCAATCTCCTGATAGGTCAGCGTTACCGTCTGGGGCAGAGCCGTCAGCAGGTTGGGACCCGTAATCTCGAAAGGTTCGGGCTCCTCGTCCAACTCCGACACTGCGGCACCGATTGCGCACTTGATCTGCTCGGCTGTACGCTCACCGATACGGATATTGTGCTGCTGGCGCACATAGGTCTGAATATCAGAGGTAAAGACGTCGCCCGCAACATTGATACTCTCCGAATGAACCAGACCACCCAACGAGATACAAGCGATCTCCGAGGTACCGCCACCGATGTCGATAACCATATTACCCATAGGAGCCTCAACATCAAGGCCTGCACCCAACGCAGCAGCCATAGGCTCAAAAATCATATATACCTCGCGGCCGCCTGCACGGTCAGCCGAGTCGCGTACCGCACGGATCTCGACGTTGGTCGAGCCCGAAGGGATACCGATCACCATTTTGAGCGAGGGCGAGAAGAGGTGGCCATTGGTCTTCACCTTATTGACCAGACCACGAATCAACATCTCGGCTGCTGTAAAATCGGCAATCACACCATCCTTCAACGGGCGGATTGTGCGGATATTCGGATTGGTACGTTCGTGCATCATCTTCGCCTGCATACCCACCGCTACGACCTTCTGTGTGCGAACGTCGATCGCCACGATCGAGGGCTCATCGACTACGACTTTGCCGTTGTGTATGATCAGGGTGTTGGCCGTACCGAGGTCCATCGCCAACTCCTGTGTCAATGAAAAAAGTCCCATTTTTCTATCTATTTTTCTTTGTTCTTACTCTTTTTTAGTGCTTGAAGTGGCGCAGACCGGTGAACAGCATCGCAACACCATTAGCATTGCAATACTCGATGCTCTCCTGGTCGCGTACCGAGCCACCGGGCTGAATCACAGCGTCGATACCCTCCTTGTGAGCGATCTCAACGCAGTCGGCAAAGGGGAAGAAGGCATCGCTTGCCATCACCGCACCATTCAAATCGAAGCCGAACGACTTCGCCTTGTCAATAGCCTGACGCAACGAATCCACACGCGAGGTCTGACCGATACCGCTTGCATAGAGCTGCGAGCCCTTTGCCAGCACGATAGCATTCGACTTCGAGTGCTTAACGATCTTATTTGCGAAGATCAGATCCTTCATCTGCTCCTCCGTTACGCCCTTCTCGGTCTTCTGCACAGCCTCCGTATCAACGCCTCCGACCTTCACATCGCGCTGCTGCACAGCTACACCATTCAGCACCGAACGGCAGGTCATTTCGGGTCGCTCGATAGTCTTCAAATCGAGCAGGATACGATTCTTCTTGCTCTTCAATATCTCCAATGCCTCCTCCTCAAACGAGGGAGCCATCAGCACCTCGCAGAAGAGCGAGTTGATCTTCTCGGCAGTAGCCACATCAACCTTGCGGTTGCAGATCAGCACGCCACCAAATGCCGAAACGGGGTCGCAAGCCAGCGCAGCCTCGTAAGCCTCGCAGAGCGTCGCGCGTGTAGCCACGCCACAAGCGTTGTTGTGCTTCAAGATTGCAAAGGTAGGCTCACCCTCCCAGAACTCGCTGATCAGACCCATTGCTGCGTCGATATCCAAAAGGTTGTTGTACGAGATATCCTTACCGTGCAACTTGGTGAACATATCCTCGATCTTGCCATAGAAAGCGGCCTCCTGATGGGGGTTCTCGCCATAGCGCAGCGACATCGCACCGTCGTTGGTCATACGCATAGCGTCGATCTTCTCCGTGCGGTTGAAGTAGTTGAAAATTGCGCTGTCGTAGTGCGAGCTGACGCTGAACGCCAGAGCCGCAAAGCGACGACGCTGCTCGATGGTGGTCGAGCACTCCTGCTCCTTCAACATTGCGAGCAACTCGCCATAGAGCACAACCGAGGGAACGATCAGCGTATCTTTGTAGTTCTTTGCCGCAGCACGAATCAACGAAATACCGCCAATATCGATCTTCTCGATGATAGCCTGCTCCTCGGCACCGCTTGCAACGGTCTGCTCGAAGGGGTAGAGATCGACAATCACCAAGTCGATTTCGGGGATTTTGTACTCGGCCATCTGCTCCAAGTCGCTTGCGTTATCGCGGCGAGCCAAGATACCACCGAACACGCTGGGGTGAAGGGTCTTAACGCGACCGCCCAAAATCGAAGGATAGCCCGTAATATCCTCAACAGCAGTAGCCTCAATACCCAGCGACTCAATAAATTTGAGTGTTCCGCCCGTCGAATACAACTTCACGCCACCGGCAGCCAGCGTCTTGACTATTTCGTCCAATCCGTCTTTATAAAAGACCGAGATCAATGCACTTTTAATCTTTTTCACGACTTTATTGTTTTTTATTTTTTTGAATATTCTATTATACCTCGCAAAGGTAGAAAAAAGTAGTCGAATTATTGCCATAGTTCGCGCAATTTTTTCTAAATTTGTAGCACATTTATTCCTAACACGTAATGAGTTTGAAATTAGATACTAACGCCCGTTGTGCCGTGATTGGTTACGGCAGTTGGGCCACAGCCATTATAAAGATCCTCTGCGAAAATGAGAAGCGCGTCAGCTGGCTCATCAGCAACCCCGTTGTTGCCGAGGGTATTATCAACGAGGAGCACAATCCGAAATATTTGAGCGATGCAGAGCTCGACGTGGCGCGTATCGACATCAGCGACGACATCAACCACGTTGTGCGTGAGGCCGATATCATCATTCTTGCAACCCCTTCGGCATTCTTGAAAAAGACGCTCGAACCTTTGCGCGAATCGCTCTCCGACAAGTTCATTATCTCGGCGATCAAGGGTATCATTCCCGACGAATATCTGACCGTAGCGGAGTATATGAACCGCTTCTATGAGATCCCGTTCAGCCATATCGGCATCGTTACAGGTCCCTGCCACGCCGAAGAGGTGGCACTCGAACACCTCTCCTACCTGACCGTAGTCTGCACCGATCAGGATAATTCGGAGGTGTTGCGCGCCAAATTCTCCACAAACTATATCCGCACCGTCTCTTCGACCGACATCTACGGCATCGAATATGCAACGGTGCTGAAAAATATCTACGCCATCGCGGTCGGTATCGCCGCGGGTTTGGGCTATGGCGACAACTTTATCGCCGTGCTTTTGGCCAACTGCTCGATCGAAATGGAGCGTTTCGTAACCGAGACCTACCCCTCCGAGCGACAGACACGCGCCTCGGCCTATCTGGGCGACCTGCTGGTTACGGGCTATTCGCTCTTTTCGCGTAACCGCCGCTTCGGTATGATGATCGGTCGCGGCCACTCGGTTGCTGCGGCACAATTGCAGCTCGGAATGGTTGCCGAGGGCTATTTCGCCTCGGAGTGTATCCGCCACGTCAATAGCCGTTTCGGTGTCGAAATGCCCATTGCCGATATGGTTTATGATATTCTTTACCGCAAGGTGAAGGCTCGTACTGCTATGAAAATATTAACAACAAAACTTATATAACACGATGAACTTCATTAAATTAGACACCTCGAAAGCTGCCGTTACGGTCAGTGCCGAACTGCGTGCCGCAGCCGAGGCTTCAAACGCCCTGCTGGCAAGCGGCAAGGGCGCAGGTAACGACTTTTTGGGTTGGGTAGCACTTCCCTCGTCGATTGATGCCGAGCAACTTGCAGCAATCAAATCTTCGGCTGACAAACTTCGTTCAAAGGCCGAAGTGATCGTCTGCATCGGTATCGGTGGCTCATACTTGGGCGCAAAGGCCGTATTGGAGGCTATGAGCAACTCTTTCTCGCTGCTCAAACGCGACCGCACAGAGCCGATCGTTCTCTTTGCAGGTCAGAACATCAGCGAGGACTACACCTACGAACTGCTTGACGCCGTTAAGGATCGCGAGCTGGCCGTAGTTGTTATCTCGAAATCGGGCACCACCACCGAGCCCGCTATCGCTTTCCGTATTTTGAAGGCCGAGTTGGAGCGTCGCTATGGCAAGGCCGAGGCTGCCGAGCGTATCGTTGCCGTAACCGACAAGGCGCGTGGCGCACTCAAAACTCTCGCTACACAGGAGGGCTACACCACCTTCGTTATTCCCGACGATGTAGGTGGTCGTTTCTCGGTGCTGACTCCCGTAGGTCTGTTGCCGTTGGCTGCCGCAGGTATCGACATCGAGGCGTTGGTACGTGGTGCGCAGGATATGCAGAAGGCGACCGACGAGAAGGTACCCTACGAGCAGAACATCGCAGCACAGTATGCCGCCGTGCGCAACGCACTCTATGCCGAGGGTAAGAAAATCGAGATTTTGGCAAGCTATGAGCCTAAATTACAATACATTGCCGAGTGGTGGAAGCAGCTCTACGGCGAGAGCGAAGGCAAGGAGGGCAAGGGTATCTTCCCTGCAAGCGTAACGCTGACAGCCGACCTGCACTCGATGGGCCAGTACATTCAGGAGGGTGAGCGTATGCTGATGGAGACCGTTATTTCGGTTGCCAAGCCCGACCACTCGATCGTAATCGAGAGCTACGAGGAGAACCTCGACGGTCTGAATTTCTTGGCTGGCAAGCGCATCTCGGAGGTTAATCGTATGGCCGAGTTGGGTGTTCAGTTGGCACACTGCGACGGTGGTGTTCCCAACATCCGCATCGAGCTGCCCGTAATTGACGCATATAATATCGGCGCACTGCTCTATTTCTTCGAGCGCGCGTGCGGTATCAGCGGCTACATTCTGGGTGTGAATCCCTTCAACCAGCCCGGTGTCGAGGCCTACAAGAAGAATATGTTTGCTCTGCTCGACAAACCCGGCTACGAGGCCGAGAGCAAGGCAATCAAAGAGCGTCTGTAACCGACGTTCGAATTCAAAATTCAGAATTAAAATTCAAAAATGAGCCACGCCCAAAAGCGTGGCTTTTTATTTTTATATTTAACAAATAACGCCCGCCATTATTGGCAGGGCGCCCTTCGGCGAACGCACACTCGCGGGCTGTGTGGCGACCTTCGACCGTGCCCGCGAGAGTATGTCTAAATCGGAGATTTTGCCAATTCTATATTGACAATATAAATAATTTTGCCTCTTGAATAAAAAAACCGCGCTCCCTTTCGGGAACGCGGTCTTTTTCAAATATGTTTCGCTGACGAATTTTACTTCGCGGCAGCCAACTGCTCGTACTCCTCACGCGAGCCGACAACCATATTGTCGTAGTCGCGCATACCTGTACCTGCGGGGATCAGATGACCGCAAATGACATTCTCCTTCAAGTTTGCCAGAGGGTCGCTCTTCGCCATAATCGCAGCCTCGTTCAGTACCTTCGTAGTCTCCTGGAACGATGCAGCCGACATAAAGCTCGAAGTCTGCAATGCCGCGCGGGTGATACCCTGCAAAACCTGGCTCGATGTTGCGGGAACGATCTCACGCACCTCGACAAGCTTCAAATCCTTACGTTTGAGTACCGAGTTCAGGTCGCGCAGACGGCGAACGGTGATGATCTGACCGGGCTGTACCTCCTCGCAGTCGCCTGCATCGGTAACAACAACCTTGTCGTAGAGCTCGTCGTTGACCTCCATAAACTCCCACTTATCGATTACCTGGTTCTCGAAGAAGCGAGTATCACCCGGATCCTCAATCTGAACCTTGTTCATCATCTGACTTACGATAACCTCAAAGTGCTTGTCGTTGATCTTTACACCCTGCATACGATATACATCCTGAACCTCGTTCACGATATACTCCTGAACCTTGGTAGGACCGAGGATACGCAGAATGTCGCTCGGAGTGATTGCACCGTCCGACAGAGCCATACCTGCCTTCACGTAGTCGTTCTCCTGAACCAGGATCTGACGCGACAGCGGCACCAGATACTTGCGAACATCGCCATCCTTCGACGTTACTACGATCTCGCGGTTACCGCGCTTGATCTTGCCGAATGTGATCTCGCCATCGATCTCCGATACGATTGCGGGGTTCGACGGGTTACGAGCCTCGAACAGCTCGGTAACACGCGGCAGACCACCGGTGATATCGCCTGCCTTACCAACGACGCGAGGAATCTTGATCAGGATATCGCCAGCCTTGATCTTGGCGTTCTCCTTAACAACGATGTGCGCCGAAACGGGCAAGTTGTACTGCTTCTGCTCTACGCCACTCTTATCGACGATCTTGATGACGGGGTTCTTATTCTTGTCCTTCGACTCGATAACAACCTTCTCGCGCAGACCGGTCTGCTCATCCGACTCGTCGCGGTAGGTAACACCCTCGATAACATTCTCGAATGCAACCTTACCCTCGAACTCCGAGATAATTACGGCGTTATAGGGATCCCACTCGCAGATCAGATCGCCCTTCTTAACCTCGGCACCATCCTGCATAAACAGGGTTGCACCATAAGGCAGAGCGTGAGTATAGAGTGTGATATCGGTAGTAGGATTAACAATGCGGAACTCCGACTGGCGGCTGATAACCACATTGACCTCCTCGCCCTTATCATTTTTGGTCTTAACCGTACGCAACTCGTCGATCTCCAAACGACCCTCGTACTTCGAGATAACGTTGGTCTCAACGGTAGTACCACCTGCAACACCACCGACGTGGAACGTACGCAGAGTCAGCTGGGTACCGGGCTCACCGATTGACTGTGCAGCGATAACGCCGACAACCTCACCCTTCTGAACCATACGTGCGGTAGCCAAGTTACGGCCGTAGCACTTCGCGCAGACACCGTGGCGAGCCTCGCAAGTCAGAACCGAACGGATCTCAACCTGCTCCAGCGGCGACTTCTCGATAGCCTCTGCAATCGACTCGGTAATCTCCTGACCTGCTGCTACCATCAACTCGCCCGTGATGGGGTGATATACATCGTTCAGAGCCACGCGACCCAAGATGCGCTCATAGAGCGTCTGGACTACGTCCTCGTTCTTCTTGATAGCCGTTGCCACCAGACCACGCAGCGTACCGCAATCCTCCTCGTTGATGATAACATCCTGTGCAACATCAACCAGACGACGGGTCAAGTAACCTGCGTCAGCAGTCTTCAACGCGGTATCCGCCAAACCCTTACGAGCACCGTGGGTCGAAATGAAGTACTCCAACACCGACAGACCCTCCTTAAAGTTCGACAAAATCGGGTTCTCAATAACCTGACCGCCCTCCGAGCCACTCTTCTGGGGCTTTGCCATCAGACCACGCATACCGCTCAACTGACGAATCTGCTCCTTCGAACCACGAGCACCCGAATCCAGCATCATATAGACGGGGTTGAAACCATCCATATCCTCGGTCAAGGTCTTGGTTACGGCCTTGGTCAGCTCGTTGTTGATCTTGGTCCAAACGTCGATAACCTGGTTGTAACGCTCGTTGTTGGTGATAAGACCCATATTATAGCTCTCGGCGATATCGTCAGCCATCTCGTAACCCTTCTGGACAAGCTTTGCCTTCTCCTCAGGGATGATCACTGCATCGAGGTTAAACGACAGACCGCCCTGGAATGCCATACGGTAACCCATAGCCTTGATGTCGTCCAAGAAGTTTGCAACCTTATCGGCACCTGCCTTCTTCATCACTACAGCGATGATATCGCGCAGCGAACGCTTGGTCAGCAGCTCGTTGATATAGCCAACCTCCGAAGGAACAACCTGGTTGAAGAGGATACGACCGATAGTGGTTTCCTTCAACTCGCGGATAGGATTGCCCTCTGCGTCAATATCATCGACTACGCAACGAACCTTTGCGTGCAGAGCTGCACGGCCCTCGTTGTAGGCGATAATTGCCTCCTCCGGACCGTAGAATACCAGACCCTCACCCTTTGCGCCGGGTTTCGGCTTGGTGATATAGTACAGACCGAGGACCATATCCTGCGAAGGTACGGTAATAGGCGCACCGTTAGCGGGGTTCAAGACGTTGTGCGAACCGAGCATCAACATCTGGGCCTCCAAGATAGCTGCGTTACCCAGAGGCAGATGGACTGCCATCTGGTCGCCGTCGAAGTCCGCGTTGAACGCCGTACACGACAGCGGATGCAACTGCATTGCCTTACCCTCGATCAGCTTGGGCTGGAATGCCTGAATACCCAGACGGTGCAGGGTCGGAGCACGGTTCATCAATACGGGATGACCCTTGATGACGTTCTCCAAGATATCCCAAATTACGGGATCCTTTCTATCAATGATCTTCTTTGCAGATTTAACGGTCTTAACCACGCCGCGCTCGATGAGCTTACGGATAATGAACGGCTTGTAAAGCTCGGCCGCCATATCCTTCGGAATACCCATCTCGTGCATCTTCAATTCGGGACCTACGACGATAACCGAACGAGCCGAATAATCGACACGCTTACCGAGCAGGTTCTGACGGAAACGACCCTGCTTACCCTTCAACGAGTCGCTGAGCGACTTCAACGGGCGGTTGCTCTCGGTCTTAACGGCATTGCTCTTGCGCGAGTTGTCGAACAGCGAATCGACAGCCTCCTGCAACATACGCTTCTCGTTACGCAAAATAACTTCGGGGGCCTTGATCTCGATCAGTCGCTTCAAACGGTTGTTACGGATGATAACGCGACGATACAGATCGTTCAGGTCCGAGGTTGCGAAACGGCCACCATCCAGCGGCACCAGAGGACGCAGTTCGGGAGGAATAACGGGGATAACCTTCAAGACCATCCACTCCGGCTTATTCACACCATTTGAAGCACGGAACGACTCGATTACATTCAGGCACTTCAAAGCCTCGCTCTTACGCTGCTGCGAAGTCTCGGTGCTGGCCTTGTGGCGCAGTGCATACGACATCGAGTCGAGATCTACCTGCTGCAACAGCGTGTAGATAGCCTCGGCGCCCATCTGTGCGATGAACTTGTTCGGATCGTTATCGTCAAGCTGCTGGTTGCCCTTCGGCAGAGCTGCCAATACGTCCAGATACTCCTTCTCGGCCAGAGTCTGCAACTTCTCGATGCCCTGCTCGGCAGCGGCACCGGCCTGAATTACCACGTAACGCTCGTAGTAGATAATCGCCTCCAACTTCTTCGAGGGGATACCCAGCAGGTAACCGATCTTCGAAGGCAGCGACTTGAAGTACCAGATATGAACAACGGGCACAACCAACGAGATATGGCCCATACGCTCACGACGTACCTTCTTCTCCGTAACCTCAACGCCGCATCGGTCGCAGACGATACCCTTATAACGGATACGCTTGTACTTACCGCAATGGCACTCATAGTCCTTCACAGGACCGAAGATGCGCTCGCAGAACAGACCGTCGCGTTCGGGTTTGTAGGTACGATAGTTGATGGTCTCCGGTTTGAGGACCTCGCCGCTCGAATTTTCCAGAATCTCTTCGGGAGATGCCAGACCGATGGTAATTCGGCTGAAGTTCGTACTCTTATTGTCTTTATTGAATGACATATATTTGCTCTTCTTTATATATTATCGTTTGTTGTTGAGCTTGGGCTCGTTAGTCGAGTTTTACGCTGATAGCCAAACCGCGCAGCTCGTGCAGCAGTACGTTGAGCGATTCGGGGATACCTGCGGGCGGCAGATTATCGCCCTTAACGATCGCCTCGTAAGCCTTCGCACGACCCATAACGTCGTCAGACTTGATCGTAAGGATCTCCTGCAAGATGTTGGCTGCACCGAATGCCTCCAATGCCCAAACCTCCATCTCACCAAAACGCTGACCACCAAACTGGGCCTTACCACCCAGAGGCTGCTGCGTAATGAGCGAGTAGGGACCGATCGAACGGGCGTGCATCTTGTCGTCGATCATATGACCGAGTTTCAGCATATAGATCACACCTACGGTTGCAGGCTGGTCGAAACGCTCACCCGTGCCACCATCGTAGAGGTAGGTACGACCGCTACGGGGAACACCCGCCTCGTCGGTGTACTTATTGATCTGATCAAGCGTTGCACCGTCGAAAATCGGCGTTGCGAACTTGACACCCAGCTCGCGGCCTGCCCAACCCAGAACGGTCTCGTAGATCTGACCGAGGTTCATTCGTGAAGGCACACCCAGAGGGTTCAGTACGATATCCACAATACTACCATCTTCGAGGAAGGGCATATCCTCATCGCGAACGATCTTGGCAACGATACCCTTGTTACCGTGGCGACCTGCCATCTTATCACCAACCTTCAACTTAC
>CALBQR010000050.1 GCA_937899895.1 uncultured Alistipes sp. | reverse complement strand
AGGATACGCTCCGAAGTAGTGGTCTTACCGGCATCGATGTGAGCCATGATACCGATATTACGAGTGTAAGTTAAATCTCTTGCTGCCATCTTCGTAATCCTCTACATTAAAATCTGAAATGAGCGAATGCCTTGTTGGCCTCAGCCATACGGTGCATTTCCTCCTTACGCTTAAATGCAGCACCCTCCTGGTTGTATGCTGCCATTATCTCTCCTGAGAGTTTTTCTGCCATCGACTTACCAGCGCGCTTACGAGAATAAAGGACAAGGTTTTTCATCGAAATCGAAATCTTGCGCTCTGCTCTCACCTCGGTAGGAACCTGGAAGGTAGCACCACCGATACGCTTCGACTTAACCTCAACCTGCGGGGTGATGTTTTCAAGTGCCTGCTTCCAAATTTCGAGGGGAGATTTGTCAGCATCCTTCATCTTCTCGCCAACGATATCCAACGCATCGTAGAAAATCGAATAGGCAATACTCTTCTTTCCGTCCAACATAAGGTTGTTCACAAACCTTGTAACAAGTACGTCCGAGAACTTGGGATCCGGAAGTAGAATTCGCTTCTTAGGCTTTGCTTTTCTCATTGTTGTTTCTCTTTGTTAAAAATTTCGTCTTTTTTACTTCTTCTTTGCGGGAGCGCCACCCTTACCTGCCTTAGGACGCTTTGCACCGTACTTCGAACGACGCTGCAGACGACCGTCTACACCTGCCGAATCCAAAGCACCACGAACCAAGTGATAACGTACACCCGGAAGGTCCTTTACACGACCACCACGAACCAGAACGATCGAGTGCTCCTGCAAGTTGTGGCCTTCGCCCGGAATGTAGGCATTCACCTCTTTACCATTAGTCAATTTCACACGTGCCACCTTACGCATAGCCGAGTTAGGCTTCTTGGGGGTGGTGGTGTACACACGAGTACAAACACCACGGCGCTGAGGACACGCATCGAGCGCAGGCGACTTACTCTTGAAGTCAACGTGCGTTCTGCCATTTCTTACTAACTGTTGAATAGTAGGCATTTTCTTACTGTTTTGTCCTTTATTTTTGTTAATATTTCGTCAATCCCATCTCAAAATGGGACTGCAAAGGTACGCATTTTTTTTATTTCCACCAATTTTGCCCAACTTTTTTCACCTTTTTCAGCCCGATTTTTCAGCGTTTTAGCGGTTTTTGGTCGATTTTGCGATTGTATTTTCTTATCAAATCTACCGCGAAATAAGTTTTGTTTATTAGTTTTAAGCAAAACGAGGCATATCGTATTGATTTACTGCGTATTACGATCGAAACGGTCAGACAGACAATAGCCCAACCGGTCGCGAGGGTTATATTTTTGTATATATGCACGTTAGCGGTCGTGCATAATACGCGCGCGAGAGTTGTTGCCTGCCGTCGCCGAACCTGCATTTTTTGAGATTGGACAAAAAAATGCCGCGCTTTTCGGGCGCGGCATAATTGCAAACGGCGGATCTATATGTTATCGAAGATAGGCCACGCCCTGCGCGTAGGGGTGGTGAAAATCGGGACGCTCCTGCCTCTCCGAAACCACCCACGAGAACCAACGGAAACGACCTCCGTCGGCAGGCTTATCACCTCGAAAAATTCCAAGGTAAATTCGACCATTTCGACCAATCAAATCCAGCTCGCGCAACTCCGCCAAATCGAACGATCCTTCGGCAAGATAACCATCCTCGGTGCGCTCGATTTCGTATTGCAACGTCTTGAAATTCCAATCCATACTACTCTTACGATAGAACGTTCCACCGTGATCAAGAACACCCGCCTCGGCCATCTCGGCACCACAATAGAAGCTCATTTTGCGATCCGACGAAAAGAACAATTCGACACGGTCCTGACCGCCAATTCGACGCTCATTTTCTACCGCCTCCATCACCAGATCCGAGTCGGCAACCTCGAACAAAAAGTACAACTTTTCATCGTCATAGCAGAGTGCTACGCGCGTGCCGTCGCGTGTCGTACGATCGTGCGCGCTGGTCAGTGTCGAGAGCAGTCGCGCATCGCCCCAATCCTCCGCCGAAGCGTCAATCGTAACCGTTCCGCGAGGGATATTCAAACGATTTTCGCGCACAGCTATACGCGGTGCAGAGCAGCCCGCACAGAGCCACGCACAGAGCAGCATCGCTGCCCAATTCACAGCATTGATCTTTCTCATAATCAGCAATATGTAAAATTTACGCCGCCCGCCCACAATCGAGGCAAGGCGGCGCAAAAATCGGTTTTTAGCAGTCCGAAAATTAGAGATACTGCTCCAACAGCTCGGCCATTTCAGCCTGCATTTCGGCTGCTTTCTGACCCGCCACCTCGGCAAAATCGGCCTCCTTCGAGGCGTAGATAATACCGCGCGACGAATTGACCAACAGACCGCAATGCGAGTTCATTCCGTGTGCCGCAACATCGCGCAACGAGCCACCCTGCGCACCCACACCGGGAACGAGCAGGAAGTGGTCAGGAACGAGCTTGCGGATACCGCCGAGCATCTGCGCCTGCGTTGCGCCAACCACAAACATCGTGTTCTCCTTCGAGCCCCACTGCGACGCAGTCAGTAGCACCTGCTCATAGACCTTGCGACCATCAGCCAACGTAAGCAACTCGAAATCAGCCGCCGACGGATTCGACGTAAGAGCCAGAATAACCGACCACTTACCCTCATATTCGAGGAACGGAGCCACCGTATCGCGGCCCATATAGGGCGACAGTGTTACGGCATCGACCAGCCCCTGCTCGAAGAATGCGCGGGCGTACATTGCCGAGGTATTGCCGATATCGCCACGCTTTGCATCGGCGATAATGAAGATTTCGGGGTACTTCTCACGGATATAGCGGCAAGTGCGCTCGAAGCTCTCCATACCTGCTGCACCGTGCTCCTCGTAGAAGGCCAAATTGGGCTTGTAGCAGACCGTATAGGCGGCCGTAGCATCGACAATGGCGCGATTGAACGCAAAGATCGGATCCTCCTCACCGCGCACCGCCTCCGGCAGCTTGCGGACATCGGTATCAAGCCCCACGCACAAGAAGCTCTGCTTGGCGCGAATCTGCTCGAAAAGTTGGTTATAGTTCATAGTTTTTCGGATGTGTAGAGTTAAATTACAATGTTGATAATCTTGCCCTTAACCACGATCACCTTCTTCGGTGTGCGGCCCTCGGTCCACTTCTGCGCTGCGGGATCGGCCAGCACAATAGCGATAATCTCATCGTTCGACATATCGAGCGGCAACTCCTTCTTGAAGCGCATCTTACCGTTGATCGAAACGGGGTACTCGTGGCTATTCTCAACGAGATATTCGGCACAGAATTCGGGATATTTTGCATCGCAAACCGAGGTCTCGTGTCCCAACGTATGCCACAACTCCTCGGCGATATGGGGAGCAAACGGCGCGATCAGCACCACCAAAGGCTCGACAATCTCGCGCTTGGGGCAGTCGCCCAACTCATTGAGGCAAATCATAAAGGCCGCAATCGAGGTATTGAACGAGAAGTTCTCGATATCCTCGCGCACCTTCTTGATGGTCTTGTGGAGGGTCTTCAACTCGGCGGGTGTAGCCTTCTCGTCGGTCAGTTTGAACTCGCCAAAGCGGTCGTAGAACAGGCCCCACAGACGGCGCAGGAACTTATGCACACCGTCGATACCGTTGGTATCCCACGGTTTCGACTGCTCCAACGGACCGAGGAACATCTCGTACATACGCAGCGTATCGGCACCGTAAGCCTCGACGATATAGTCGGGATTTACAACGTTGAACATCGACTTCGACATCTTCTCGATTGCCCAGCCGCAGACGTATTTGCCATCCTCCAAAATGAACTCGGCATCGGCAAATTCAGGTCGCCACTTGCGGAAGGCCTCCAAATCGAGCACATCGTTGCGAACGATATTGACATCGACGTGGATCTCCTGCGTCTCGTACTGATCACGCAGACCGAGCGACACAAATTTATTGGTACCCACGACGCGATAAACAAAGTTCGAACGGCCCTGAATCATTCCCTGATTAACCAGCTTCTTGAAGGGCTCATCCTCGCATACGTAACCCAGGTCGTAGAGGAACATATTCCAGAAACGCGA
>CALBQR010000049.1 GCA_937899895.1 uncultured Alistipes sp. | reverse complement strand
TGTGGCTCGGATTTCGGGGTCGATTGCCGCGTCGTATGATGGGTCGGTGGTGGCTCGGTTTGGCGACGCGGAGATGAATATTGCCACGCTCGACGCCCATTGTTACGGTGGGCGTTTCGAGGTCGAAGTGCCTGTCGAGCAGATGACCGAGGTGATGTTGTGCGCTGGGGGTGAGGTGCTTGCGCGCCTGCTTGTTGCGCCGGAGCAGAAGGCTTCGGTTGAATTTGTCGATGGGACGCCACACTTCGCGGGGGCAAATGCCGAGATCAATTCGGCAATGAATAACTATCTGAGAAAGATGAACTTCCGTAGCTTTACTCCCTCATATAGGGTCGAGTCGGCTGAGCAATTTGTAGCAGTTTTGGATCGTAGTATCGAGATCGAGCGAGGGCGAATGTTGCGCGAATTGGGCGACGCACCTGCACTATTGCAACGTTGGGCCGAGAGTGAGATTCGCTACCGAAATGCAGGTTATGCGGTCGAATATTTGCGCCGTAACTCATTGACTGACAGTGTGTCGATTGCGACTCTGTATGACAAGAGCCGCTTCCCGTTCGATTACGATCAAATCATCAGTACGGATTATGTCGAATATGTTGCTAACGTGGTGCGCGATAGTTACATCGAGTGCGATCGGCTGGTTGGAGGTTTGCGCGCACAACGTGATTATGCAGACGCCTATGTGGCTGCTATCGAGCGAGTTGCGAAGACTTGTAGTAGTTCGGAAGAGTGCGATATGATCGGTACAATGCTGCTCAATATGTCGATTTCGGATACTCGTTCGCCATTTGTCGAGGTTATGGAGTTGATTCACGATCGCCAACTGCTTAGTGATGAGGTGATTGCACGTTTTGATGCAAAGCGCCGCGGAAGGGCTGATATGCGCCGATTTACCGAGCATACGTTTGAGCGATTGCTTGCAGAGTCGCGGTCCAAGGTGATCTACGTTGATGTTTGGGCAACGTGGTGTCCGCCCTGCCTCCGCGAGATGAAACATCTGCGCAAGATGGAGAAACGTCTTGAAAATGAGTCGATTGAGTTCGTGTCATTGTGCGTTTCATCGCCCTATGCGCAGTGGGCACTAATGGTCGATCTGCCCGATAATCGTGCGGCAAACTATTGGCTCGACGATCGAGCGCAGGCGGAGCTTGATCGCTATATCCGAGTGCGCAGTTTTCCACGATTTTTCGTGTTGAGTGGTGGTGAGATAGTTAATGACAATGTGCAGTGGCCGTCGTCTAACAAGTTGATTGACTCGATTTTACGTGGCTACGTCGAACTGCTAAACCAGTCCCGAAATGAGTAAAATCAGAACCTATATCCGTTCGTTCCGACTACGCACGTTG